>CAZWAP010000007.1:34702-70328 GCA_964632005.1 uncultured Pirellulales bacterium
GCCGAAATCCCCTCCCCCGCCGCTCTGGCGCACTCTATGATGACCTTGAAGACGCCGCAGGGCGGCTACGCAAACCACCCTTCCATACCGGTGCCCGCAACGCCGGCCACCGCCGCGGCCATCGCCACTCGCCACTACCTCGGCCTGCCGATCGAGCACGCCGCCGCGGACTGGCTGCTCGGGCGGGTCCATCGGCAAGGCGGTTTCCTGCCGACCTCTCTGACGGGCGACCGGGCCGAGCCCGATTTGCTCTCCACCGCCACCGCCATCCACGCACTTGCGCTCGCCGCCGTTCCGCTCGACGAGATTAAGGCCAGCTGCCTCAACTTCATCCACAGCCTACGCACAGAGCAGGGCGGCTATTGTGCCGGCCCCGCGGATAAGACCTGTGATTGCGAATACACCTACTACGCACTGCTCGCGCTCGGCCACCTCGCCGGCGGTTCCCAGGACCCCGAAAACCCCCCAGCACCCGGTGAGTACCGATGAATATCAACCCGGCAGCCCTGGAAAAAACACGCGAAACCCTCCAGCGAAGGCTCATTCGAGCACGCCAGCCGGAAGGATGCTGGCAGGGCAGGCTCTCGAGCAGCGCCCTGTCGACCGCCGTGGCCGTCTTCGCCCTGTCCCTGCTCGACAGGCCCAGGTACCTGCCCCTCGTCCGCTGCGGCATCGACTGGCTCTGCGAGACCCAGAATCCCGACGGCGGCTGGGGCGATACTACCCTGAGCCGAAGCAACATCAGCACCACTATGCTGTGCTTGTCGGCCCTGAGCGTTGCCGAGGAGTCCGCCCGCACGGAGCAGGCCGCTGCAAAGGCCCGGTCGTGGCTTGCCGATTCCGTCGGCGGGCTGGAACCGGGCTTGCTCATCAAGGCCCTCGACCGCCAGTATGGAAACGACCGAAGCTTCTCGGCTCCTATCCTCACTATGTGCGTACTCGCAGGGCAACTGGGCCCCGCCCACCAGGCCTGGGCGAGGATAAAGCCGCTGCCGTTTGAACTGGCCCTCTGCCCTGATAGCCTGTTCAAGTGGCTCAGGCTTCCGGTGGTGAGTTATGCCCTGCCCGCACTGATCGCGGTCGGCCAGGCCGGCTTTCACCACCGAAAGCCCACAAACCCCTTCATCAGGGTCCTGCGAGGTCTTGCCCGCGGCAGGACCCTTCGCCTTCTCCAGAATATTCAACCCGAAAACGGGGGGTTTCTCGAGGCGACTCCCCTGACGGGCTTTGTCCTGATGAGCCTTGTATCGGCCGGGCGGGCGGATAATATTGTTGCCACCAAGGCCGCCCGGTTCCTCGTTGATTCGGCAAGAGGCGATGGCAGTTGGCCCATCGACACCAATCTCGCGACCTGGCTGACCACCCTCTCGGTCAATGCCCTGGCCACGGCGAGCGATTTCAACAGGCTGGTGCCCCGCCCCCAGCAGGCCCAAATCCGCCAAGTCCTCTTCGAATCGCAGTACCAGCACCGCCACCGCTATACCGGCGCCGCGCCCGGCGGTTGGGCCTGGACGAACTTACCCGGGGCCGTCCCCGACGCCGACGACACGGCCGGCGCACTTATCGCCCTGACCAATCTCGGCCCAGTTGACGAGCCCGCGCTAAGGGCCGCCGTTGCAGGTCTGAAGTGGCTCGTCGACCTGCAGAACTCCGACGGGGGTATTCCCACTTTCTGCCGGGGCTGGACCGCCCTGCCCTTCGACCGAAGCACGCCCGAGATCACGGCCCACGCCCTGGTTGCCTTCGGCCGGTGGCGCGAGCTGGTCCCCCGCGCAATCAAAAGATCGCTCGATAAGGCCATCCGTGTCGCACTGCGATATCTTAGCCGGGCCCAAAGCCCCAAGGGCTGCTGGGTACCTCTGTGGTTCGGTAACGAGCGCGCGCCCAACCATGAGAATCCCACCTACGGGACCGCCAGGGTCCTGGCAGGACTGCTGCAATTGCCTGCCGAATTCCTCGGCCCTTATGCTGCTGTGCTCGAAAAAGCCGTAAGATGGCTCTTGGCCGCGCAGAACCAGGATGGAGGATGGGGCGGGGCAGAATCCGTGTGTCCCTCCATCGAGGAGACCGCCGTGGCCGTTGACGCCCTCGCCCGCCTGCTCACCCCGCCGGCCGTTGCTTCCCAGATCGGCCTGCACCGGCCTGAGCCAGCCGGCGTTGAGGCCGCGGTCTCCCGCGGTGCCTCCTGGCTCATAAAGAACACGCACTCCGGCAAATCGACTCCGCCGAGCCCCATCGGCCTGTACTTCGCAAGGCTGTGGTATTACGAAGACCTCTACCCCCTTATCTTTGCCCTCTCTGCTTTGCAGAACGTAAGAAAGCTCTTTATTCGCACCGGCCGAAGTTGTGGCTCACGGTGAACCGCCGAGCTGGGGGACAAAGTGGGCGTGCCGAACTGGAGACGAAGGGAATCGAACCCTCATTTCCGCGATGCGACCGCGGCGTGCTCCCGTTACACCACGTCCCCTGAATCAGATTGCAGGCGTATTTTACCCGATAACCGTGTGCAAAATCAAATGGAATTCGACCAGCCGCCCACAAAAGCTCTCAGAACAGCCATTTCTCGTAGCAGAGGATCTTATCGAGCGGCAGGCGTTTGGGCTCTTTCTGGTTGTCGGCCGGGTAGCCGACCGCCATAAGCTCGATGATCGCGGTCTCCTCGGGGATACCGAGTATCGGGCGGACCTTCTCAGGGTAGAATGACCCGATCCAGCAGGTCGCCAGTCCCAGGGCGGTGGCCTGCAAGCAGATATGCTCAAGCGCAATCGCCACGTCAATGGGGCCGACCGCCTGGCCGCACCGCATAACTTCGTTAGAGACGCTGCAGGCCGCGATGATGGCCCCGGCGTCTGCCAGAAAGTGCTGGTTGTTGGCGGCCTGGGCGAGCTTGACCTTGGTTTCCTTCCGGGTCGCGACCACGAAGCGCCAGTCCTGAAGGTTCTTGGCCGAAGGTGCCAGGCGTGCCGCCTCGAAAATCTCCTTGAGCTTGTCCTGCTCGATGGGCCTGTCTTGGTAGTGCCTGCACGAATACCTCTTGCGGATCGCTTCGAGTACCGTCATTTTGACACCTCCATTGTCTCTACCAAGTATCGTCTCAACAGCGTTGCGTCCGAAGAGCAGGGCGCGTCCTCGGACAACACAAAATCCCGCGGCGGATAGTGATATGATACCTTCTGGGCCCGATTCTCGCCACGTTACGTTGTTGGTGTGCTCTGCAGCTCACCTGCGCTACCGCCCCTCTTGCTCCTCGGCGGTCCTATACCCGGTCAAGATCGCATAAGCCAGAACAGCAAGCAGCACAACAGCGCTGAGGTTCTTGACCACAGGCGGGAGCATCCAGGCCGGCCTGGTCATAACCTCAAACGGGAAGTCCTGGGCGAGGTAGTCGAGCAGCACCCCCCCCGACAAAGCGCACAGGGCGACAGAGCCCAGATAAGCGATTGCCGTGGTTCGGCCGAGTGCGTTCCAGATGGTAACGAACGACGCGGCGTTTGTGGCCGGCCCGGTCATCAAAAAGACCAGGGCCGCACCGGGCGTCAGACCCTTGGCAATCAAAACAGCGGCCACGGGCACCGAAGCGGTGGCACAGACGTAAACCGGGATCCCCAGAAACATCATAACGACCATCATCAGCAGTGGACTGTGGAGCTTGTCGGCGAAGTAATCATCCGGCACCACCGCGGAGAGTACGGCGGCAACCACCAGACCGAGCAGCATCGCTCTGCCTATATCGCGTGGAAGCGTGACAAATCCGTGTTGCAGCGCCCGGCGGGTCCTGCCGTGCCTGCTTGCGTCTTGGCAGCACTGGTCCTCGCATTTGGCCGGTCGATCCCGCTGGCTCGGCCCGCTCGGCTCCAAAAGCTCGACCAGCCCACCTCCTATCAGACCCGTAAGAAATGCAGCGATCGGCCGGAAAACTGCAAAGACCGGACCAAGCAGGCTCAGCGTAACGAGAATGCTATCAACGCCGGTCTGTGGAGTAGAAAGAAGGAACGATATCGTCGAACCCTTGCTTGCGCCGTGCTTGTGAAGTGACATCGAGACAGGGATGACTCCGCAGGAACACAGCGGCAGCGGCACTCCGAAGATGGAGGCCTTGACCAAGGACCAGACGCTATGAGCGCCCAGGTGCCTCTCGACAAAGCTCGGCGAGACAACCACCGAAAGCACACCGGCCACGAGAAAACCGAACAACAGGAACGGAGACATATCGGCTATCGTGCCCCAGAAATCGACGGCAACCGTCTTTGCGAACTCAATAACCATAAGTGGCCCGCCCTGTCAGGCTGCCCCCTGCGAGGGCGTTATTACCTCGGTTTTGCTGATGTTGCCCCGCAGGTCGATCGTGATATCCTCGAAAGACAACTGCACGCCGCTCCGCGCGATCGCCTGCCGGGCAATACGCGTCAGGCTGAAACAGCACGGCACTTCCATATGAGCAACAGTAAGGCTTTTCAACTTGTTGGCTTTGAGAATTCCGGCCACCTTCTCGATGTAGAATTCAACGTTATCGAGCTTGGGGCAGCCGACCGCAACGCTGTGGTCCTTGAGAAGCCTGTTGTGAAAGTCGCCCATGGCCACCGGCACACAATCGGCAACAAGCAATAAATCCGCATCGGCAAAGCAGGATGCGCCAGGCGATAAAAGGGCCAGTTGCACGGGCCAGTGCGAAAGCAGCGACACCGCAGAAGCGCCGACAGAGGTGCCCGCAGGCGCCTTCTGCCGCAAATCTTTGTGCTCCAGGCCCGGGCAGACTACGGGCTGCAAGCGAGTGTCTGATTCAGCCAGGTGAGCCTTTGTCGCCTGCTCGTCGAACTCGGCCGCCTCGCGCCGCTCGACGGTAATCGCGCCTTCAGGACACGTGCCAAGGCAGGCCCCAAGCCCGTCACAATAGACCTCGCTGACCAGCCTTGCCTTGCCATTGACGATCTCTATGGCACCCTCGGCGCAGGCGTTCACACACTGTCCGCAACCGTTGCACTTGTCTTCATCTATTTTGACAATGTTCCGTAAAACCATAACGTATCGCCCTGCTGAAGCCGTCAGGTTTGAGGCCCCCGGTATGCCGGTTTTGCTGATACAGGCCGGTCATTCGCCGGCAGATTTCGGCCAGGAGCAAATCGGATGGAAATAACGCTCTGATATCTTTTGTTCGTTGGCTTAGGTCGTCTTATGCTCTCCGGCCACGGCCCGAGTTCAGGGCGTCGAGCGCTGATCGCAGCTATTCTGGAAGCACCGGCCGCGTGGTAGCACCGCCGGTCCCCCTGACCTCGAACACTTTGCCAGGCTTGCCGGCCCGGAGCAACTGGTCGGCCTGTTCTTCTATGGCCATAAATCTCTTTTTCAGTTCGTAGAAGCCGTGCCACCAGGCGTAATCGGGGGCCATCATCGCCGCCCCAAGCCTCGCTCGACGACCTTCATGGTGCCAGAGCTCGTACATCTCGATTTCGAGCTTCTCATCAAGGGGCTTATCCTTGCTGAGGAGTTTCTTTTCGTAGAGCTCGTCGATGATCTTCTTGGCGGGCTTGAAGTAGATTTCGTTGTAATTCTCCACCGCGGCGTCGAACCTGGAGAAGTGCCCCCTCGTCCAGGCCTTTGAATGGCAGGCGTAACAGACCTTCTCCATTTTCATTCGCTCGGCTCGCCAGTGCTCCTGGGCCGGCCAGGGCTTGAACTCGGCCGGCCTGATGGTAAGGGGCGCCTGCGTCTCCCACGCCAGACCCCGGCTGACATCGTGCGTGGTGTCGACGTCACCGACGCCGGAGATATGGCAGGTTGAGCAGGTTGGCGCACGATAATCGACGCCCGGGGTCCACATACCAGCCGGTGCGTCCCAGTTCCACCGGTCGCCTTCAGATTCGTAAATTGAGCCGTGCTTGGACTCCCGGTAGATTTCAATCTGTGGATGGTCCGGACCCAAATGGCATTGCCCGCATGCTTCCGGTTTTCTGGCTTCGGCCAGAGAAAACCGGTGCCGGGTATGACAACTGGTGCAGCTGCCTTTGCTTCCGTCAGGATTTACCCGCCCGGCACCGACGTTCGGCCAGGCGCTTTTGTCGAGCCGGCCGTTTTCGATCTTGACCACCGTGCCGTGGCAATGGTAGCAACCGGTCGAACGCTCGAGCTCGTTGTTCATACCCGCAGTGAGCCAGGGGTCGAGTTTCCAGATGATCTCGATCGTGTTGGCGTGCTTGCTCCTGGCATACTGGGCCGCTTCGTCCGGGTGACACCTTGAGCAGTCCTTAGGCGAGACAACCGCGCTGATCCTTGTTTTCTCGAACATAAGATGGGCTCGGCTGACGTCGGCATCGGCAGGCCCGGCGCCGTGACAATCCAGGCAGGTAACGTTGGCGTGGGCGTGCCTGCTGGCTGCCCAGTCCGCGACGATACCGCGCGTCTGCTCGGAGTGGCATTCGATACAGAGCTTGGCGTTTTGCGATATACCCCGCTCGATGCGGTAAACCTTGAGTTGAGGCGCAGCAATCTGCGCCTCAGCCTGCGCAAAAACGCGTCCGCTGGGTGACCAGGCCGCAGTTACAACAAAAGCGAGAAGAACAATCCAAGCTTCTTTCCACGATGTCATAACCGGTTTCCTTTCCTGGCTTGTGGTGAATACAAGCTTGCGTGACGCTGGTGTCCGGCGTCTTCGTGGCACCGGACGCACCTGTTCTCCGGCCGTTCGGGCTGATCCAGCGAGGCAAGATGAGCCTTTCGCGAAGCCGAGCTGGCCGGCTTTACCAAGAGGCTGTTGTGGCAGTGAATGCACCTGCCGCTGGGTGTCTGTTCCAGCACGCCTTTACGGGCCTGCTCCAGGTTGTAGGCGCTTCCGCGGAGGTGCTTGTAAACGTCTTTGAGGCCAGTATAGGATTTGGCTACAAGGTGAGTGAAAAACCTCTCTCTGGCAGGCAAGTGACAATCGACGCACCCGACACGCACGCCGTGCCCGTTGGCCCCGTGCGGGGACAGCTCCCACGTCCGGTATGCGGTGCCCATTTCGTGACAGAGCGCACCGCAAAACTCCGGCCTGGAAGTATACTTCAAGGCGACCTCAACGCCCACAAAGCACAACAACGCGAGGCAGAACCCGCCAATGAACCAGATTTTCGGCCTGCCGGTCGCCTTGGCAACCCTGCGAGATTCTTTCTTAGCTGATTCAACCATTGCAGTATCATACAGGCTCACACCGGCGATGTCGAGCACAAGACTCAAACAGCCCTGATTTCGGACTCTGACTGCACAGTGAGCCGATTTGCGCCGGCCTGAGGTCCCGCCGTCGAAGACGTCTTACTTGAGTATCTCGCTTATGTCCTGCTCCGGGGTGGCTATCGGCTTGATGTCGAACTTTTGCACCAGTACGTCGAGCACATTCGGGCTGATAAAGGCCGGCAGGCTCGGGCCGAGGCGAATGTTCTTGACGCCCAGGTAGAGCAAAGACAAGAGAATCGCGACCGCTTTCTGCTCGTACCAGGAAACTATAAGCGATAAAGGCAAATCGTTAACCCCGCAGCCGAAGGCATCCGCGAGAGCCAGCGCTATCTTGATTGCCGAGTAGCAATCATTACACTGCCCGGTGTCGATCAGGCGTGGGATGCCGTCTATATGCCCGTAGTCGCGGGCGTTGATGCGGTATTTGCCGCACCCCGCGGTCAGTATCACGCAGTCTGGCGGCACTTTCTCGGCAAACTCGGTGTAGTAGTTCCGCTTGGGTTTGGCGCCGTCGCAGCCGCCTATGAAGAAAAAGTGGCGTATCTTGCCGGCCTTGACGGCCTCGACGATCTTGTCAGCCAGGCCGAGCACAGCGGTGTAGTGGAAGCCGGTGCTCAAGGTCCCCTGTGGGTTGTCCGGCAGCGGCGGCGAGGCCAGGGCCTTTTCGATTACCGGCCCAAAGTCCCTGTCTTTTATGTGCGTAACGCCGGCGGCACCGGCTATGCCACAGGTGAAGATGCGGTCCTTGTAGGATTCCTTTGGAATCATAATGCAATTTGTGGTAACCAGGATGGAGCCGGTAAACTCGTCGAACTCCTTTCTCTGGTTCTGCCAGGCCGTCCCGTAATTACCGACCAGGTGATCGAATTTTCTCAGTTCCGGGTAGCCGTGGGCGGGTAGCATCTCGCCGTGCGTATAGACGTTTATGCCCGTCCCTTCAGTCTGCTCGAGCAGCTCATAGAGGTCAAGCAGGTCGTGGCCTGTCACCACGATTCCGGGCCCTGCTTTCGTGCCGCGGGGTACGCTCACCGGCGTCGGGTTGCCGAACCTTTCGGTGTGGGCGTTGTTGAGCATCTCCATCGTGCGCAGGTTCATCTGGCCGGCTTTCAGGACCAGCTCGACAAAACGGTCAGCGTCGAAATCGACGTTTGTCAGCGTTGAAAACAGGGCCTCGTGAACGAACGCATCAACATCCTCGTCCCTCTTTCCCAGCTCGCGGGCATGGTAAGCATATGCGGCAATTCCCTTCAGGCTGAAGAGGAGTATATCCTGCAAGCTCTGGACGTCCTCGTTCTTGCCACACACACCGACCTTGGTACATCCTGTCCCGCCGGCGGTCTGCTCGCATTGATAACAAAACATAATCTTTCCTTTCCAAGAATTTCAGTTGACTTCCTGCTTATGGTCGAGTCTGCCGGCATCGCCGGCCGAAAGAATTTCCTCGGCGACCTTTCGACCGGCGCCTGTTTTCAATACCCCCATAATCTTTCGCCGAATCTGCTCCGGGTCGCCGTCGGGCGACTCTGCTAAAATATTTGCGATCTGGTCGGCGTCCCAGAGGCACCTGAACTCGATCGTGTCGATGTCTTTTGCGCCGTGGTGGTTTGCGATGATCCTGCATACGTGCTCCACGACCGCGGGGTCAAGGTCGAACTGGCCCATGATATCTCTTGCAATCGGTGGCCCTTCGAGCTCCTGGAACCTGCCGTCCGCTGAGCCGTGCTTCTGCTCGGCGCGGGGAATACCGACGTCGTGGAGGATGGCGGCGGCCCTGAGGACCAGTGGGTCGCCACCCTCTACCGCCCCGATGCGCTTGGCATAGCCCAGGACGGCCAGGCTGTGGTCAATTCTCCTGTAGTCGTCTCCGAAAACGCCCTTCATACGCTCGACCAGCCTGTCGCAGATGCTGTTTATGTCCTTTGCAGAAGCACGCCCGATGCACTGCTCGGCATACTGGCACCATTCAGCACAGCCCAGGTCGATCCTGGGGTTCGTAATGATTCGGCCGCACTTCTTGCACCGGAGCTTGGGCTCGTCTTTGAAGAATTCCAATAGACCTCCGCACGGGCAGTTGACCTCGAATATGTCTTCGGGCTTCCAGTATCTCTGGTCTTGTCCGGGGCATCTGAACATAGGTCGTTCTTCCGTCTTACCAGTGCTTTCAATCGCGGATCATAATCAACATCATTTTCATCCTCCCGGGAGCATCAACGCTATGGGGCACATTGGCCGGCATTACGATAAGGCTGCCCGCCGGGACTTCATTGGCCCGGTCCGCTATCTTTACTATGGCCGTGCCCTCGATAACCTGGATGACCGCGTCGTAAACGGACGTGTGCTCGCTGAGTCTCTGACCCGCATCAAAGGAGAATATCGTTATCGTTCCGCTGCTTTTATCCAGAACGGTCTTGCTGACTATCGAGTTATCCGAGTACTCGAGCAGGCCGGCCAGGCTGCGGGCCTTGCCAAGACATTCGGAGAGAACTGCTGGTCTCTGATCGGTCATTCGGCTATCCCCTTTCCTTTTTTCTTTTTCCTTTTTCACGGATCCTTTCTGCGCCGGGGCAGCGCTGCCGGACAACGTCTGCAAGCGCGATTTCCCCAAGATACTTGACGATGTACTCCTGGAGGCCGGCCAGCTTACCCCTGACCGAGCAGGCCCTGTGGCGGGGGCAGGTGCGGGCATCGATCAGGCACCTGTTGAGGCTGAGCGGCCCCTGGATCACCTCGATTATTTCGAGCAACGTGATCCGAGCCGGCGGTTTGCTCAGCCTAAATCCACCTTTCGGACCCCTCACGCTCCTGGCCAGGCCGGCCTTCTGGAGCCGCTGCAGAAGCTTGCAGGCAAGGTGGTAGGAAATCTTCTGGCTTTCGGCGATGACCCTCGTCGATACAGGGCCGTCCTCGTGGTGAGCAGCCAGATGAACCATCGCACGCAACGCGTAATCGGTGTTTCTCCTTATTACGTCCACGACGTCTTCGACCTTCCTCAATGAAACGCTAACAGACCTCAAATAACGTCAGTGGGACCCTGCTCGGGCATCCCGACAGCATCCCGTGGACCTGCCTGCGGGGCCTCGCCAGCCCAGATGGCCAAGCCCCGGCGATCCTTGAAATCTCCACTCCACGGCTCTTATTCCAAATCACCGCTCTCTTGAAAAATCATCGCTTCCAGGACGGCCTGCAGCAGATTTGCTGCTCTTCCGGGCTATATACGACCATTATAGTCCTATATGTTCGTCGGGTCAACCTTTCGGCGCGATTTTTCCGAAAAATTTTCGGCCAGGGACCAGCGCAGCTCACGAGGCGGCCTCGCCCCGGCTGATAGGGGCCGGTTACGTCGGGTCGGTGCTGTTTGAGGCGGGCGGTATCCGGAGCACCCCGGTAAGATTCTTCTCGGAAGAGAAGCGGTATTCACGCTGCCTTTTAACGAGAACATCTTTCCTGTCTATAATTATCTCTATCTGCTCATCAGGCCGGCGCTGGTGCATCACGTTGGCAAGAACAAGGGCCTTTTCGAGGCCGTCACCGGTCCCGTAGTTCACCACCTCGTCGGGCTGCGCAAGCCTGGTGCCGTCATATATCGAGACGTTGTCCATCCCATCAAGCCAATTCCTGCACTGGTCGATCGACATCGAAGCAGCCCTTTCCACTGAGACCGGGTTTCGCTCGACGGCGGCCTTGATAAACGGCGCCCACTCACAAACAGCCATGTCACGATACGCGTAGAAAGCCAGATCCGCGGTGGTGTTGGTCTTACGAAGTGACCGGAGATAGTCAATAACGTCGCGGCGTGCGGCCTCCAGGGGGATTTCAATTCGGCTGGTAGGAAGATAGTTCTTATCAGGGCAGGGCAGGTTTGCCCGGGTATGAACGAAGTCGGCCAGCTTCTCCACGAACTTGTGGGCATCCGGCACCGCGGTCTCTATGAATTTCCTCAGGGCGGCCCTGTCCTCCGGGGCGGACAGGTCCAGCCGGTGTTCACTCAAGAAATCATCCAGCCGATCACAGCGGATTCGGCCCGGCAGCTCGTAGCGAACAAAGTCCTCGTCGGAAACCTCCGCGAGCAATTTGTCGAAAGTCTTGTCCGCCACCCTGTAATTACTTCCGTGCTCGTAGTGGAAAATGGTCTCGGCCTTGACGAACTGGGGCTGGCCATGGCAGTCCCGGCAGACCTGAAAAAACTTCTGGTATTCCTGGTTCGACCGCAAGAAATTCGCGAAAACGGGCAGGGTAAGCTCGGCCTTCAAGTACGCTCCGAGGCGCTCGCTGAAACGCGCATAAGCCTCTTTATCGATGGTCGCATCCTCGTAAAGGCAGTGGATGTACCCGGAGCAGTGCGAGACGATCGTGACGTTCTCGTTGCGCAGGGCCCTCTGGGCCTTGTTCGAGATCTCCGTTCCGTTGAACCACATCGTCTTGGTCACAAGCCTTCTGTTGTTCGTCAGGACTCCGTCGTGGATGTCGATGAAGTTCTGCGAGTGCAGTGGCGTCAGGATCATAAAGATATCCGCCAGTGGTATCCGGCACACAACGAACGACGCAGCCGCGTACAGCGCCGCCAGAGAAACGCACTCGCCCGCCGCCGTTCTGTAGCCGCTCTTGCGACGAAAGGCCTGCATAGCCTCGATGGTCTCGGTTTTCCAGTATGGGATAATGTCGCTGTCGTACTTGTCCAGGCCGAAGTGCCGGCGGATATCCACGTCGAAATAGTATTTGTCCCCCTCGTAGCCGAAAAGGGCATTGCTCCTTGCAATCTCTTGCGGCCCGATGAAGTTTTCGAATCGCTTGAGCTCCCTGGCCTTACTGGTCAGTCCCCACGTCTCAAGGTCGAGGTTGAATTCGAATTCGTCTATTATAAACTGCCTGAGCCGCATCAATTTCTTGTAACTGCCCTTGCCCTCTAACTTCTTGAAGCACTCCAACTCGCGCCACCCCCAGAGAATAGGGCTCATTATATTGGCCAGAACCAGGCTGTAGATCAATTCGGGAAAGACGAAGATCTCCATATCGGAAAGGGTAATCGCCGACGAATATTTCTCAAGGTCTCTTGGACTCATTTTGTCCAATCGTCCCTTTCCAGGCAGTACTCAAACAACTCGCAAAGCTCGCAACGGCTTCGGTACCGGCCGGTACAGTCCTCCAGAATACCGATTCTTGACAGCGCGAAGTCATATTTAACCGGGTCGGCCGGCTGGATTTCAAGAAAACTTTCGGTAACCCTGATTGCCGCAGCCATAGAAGGGCTCTTGTGCGGGCACAGTCCGAGAATCCTGCACAACCTGCCCATATGGACATCGAGCGGCACCACGAGCCTGGCCTTGTCAACGCACCTCCAAAGGCCGGCGTCAACGCCGTCCTCGCGAACCATCCATCGAAGAAAGAGGTTCAACCTTTTACACGGACTGCCTTTTTCCGGGCTTGTCAGCAGGTAACTGACGCCCGGCCGGACCGGCCGACCGTAAGTGCAGGCGTATAGCTCACGCAGAGAGGCGCAGAATCTCGTAAGGGCGGGGATGACGTTCGGGTCCGACCGTTCAAGAAAACCGCAGAAAAATCCTTCGATACTGCCATAGCCGTGCAATATCCGCCGCAACAGGCCGAGCAGCTCTGCGATATCCTCGCCGGTTGTGAATCGGTGCTTGAAGGTCTGGAAGGCCCTACGGCGTGCGTCATTGAAATGGAGCACGAAGCGGTAAGGGCTGTCGCCCATAATGGCGAAAAGCTTACTCAGGCTTTTTTGTATCTGCCGGACCCGACCGTAGGCCAGAGCAGCGGCCAGGAAGGCAGCGACCTCCATATCACGACGATCGCTGTATTCATAGACGAACTGCAAAGGGTCCGGCTTGATGAAATCTCTGCGGTTGTACCTGCGGTACAGCTTTTCGAGTACGCTCTTGAGTGCTGCAGAACGCTGGGACATAAGACTCCGTGCGCACGACGTCTGAAGAATAAAGCTGCTTCGAAGCACACCCTCGCCGCCGAGCATCGAGGTTGTCGAACGCGCACGCCCGGGCAGACAGCCCGTGCGGCCCAGAGGCCCGCCGGCGGGCGAGGGCCGTACTGCTCTTCGCCGACGGAGAAAAAATCGACTCTCAGGCCACGGTCGCCTTACTCCTCTATCGGCTCGAACTCATCCTTGCCTGCACCGCAGTCAGGGCATACCCAGTCATCAGGCAGATCGTCGAACGCCGTACCTGCCTCTACCCCACTTTCCTGGTCCCCGAGCGCAGGGTCATAAATGTACCCGCACATCAGGCACTTGTACTTCTTCATACTGGCATCTCCTTCTTTCCTTCGCGCCGGTATCTTCCGCACGTTGTACGTCGCCGCACTGCTGGGAGTTCGACCGTGCTTGATATCCCGGTAGTAAGAGCAGGTCGTCGAGGGTCCCGGCGGCCGTTATCTCGGCAACAAACAACGTGTGCGTGCCGAGCTCGACATTCTTTACCACCCGGCCCTCAGACCTGCATCGAGAGATACGGGTACGCGGAGTAAGGCTCGGCGTTTGTCTGGCCATTCAACGCCTGCTCCACTTTTGTGCCGATCATAGCCTATACTTTCCACAGTCCGTGAACATTGCAATACTCCCTGGCGCCGACAGGCTCGTCTCCGACGTTAAAGGCCACCTCAGGCTGATCACCGGGCTTGAGGAACTGCTGGCATACCTTCGGCCCGGTGATGATCTCTATCCATTCGATGTAGTGTTCGGCTTTCATAGGGTGAGGGACACTGCCGACCTTGACCTTTATGCCGCCGGCGATCTTCTCAATAACGGGAACGTGCTTTTCGGTCGTTGCGTCCGCGGTCTGCTCCTCAAGCTCCTGCATCGGTGCGCCGCAGCAGACCAGTGTGCCCGCCCCGGAGTGGAGCACCTCAACGATATTCCCGCACGCATTGCATTTGTAGATTTTCAGTCGCTTAGTCATAATGATTCTTCTCGCAACTAAAGGGGTCTATTTCGCGATTCCTATTTCCTTGTGTTTTTCCAGGATTTTGTCGGCGAGCTTATCCAGAGCCACAAGGTCCGTCTCCTTGGGCTCGCCCCTGGCCAGCACGGGTTCGATAATCTCGGCCTTTAGACCGGCCAGCAGGCTCGTCAGCTGATCTATCATCTTGCCGCCCCAGCCGTAAGAGCCTATGATCGAGGCGAACCTGGTTTTCGGCCGAAGCGCATTGGCCAAGAATGCGGCATACGCTGCCGACGGGTGCGCACCCGCCAAAACCGTCGGCGACCCTAACACTACAGTCGCAGCATCGACCAGGGCCGTTGCAAGTTTTCCTATATCAACCGAGGACAGCTCAAACTGCCTGACCTCTATGCCTCTTTCGATCAGGGCATCAACCAGGTAAACGACCATCTGTGCTACGCTGCCGTGCATTGAGACATAAGCCACCAACACCTCGTTCCTGACCTGCTCGGAGGCCCAGTCCCTGTAGGCGCCGATGATGAAGGATGGGTCGTTGTGCATGGGGCCGTGACTCGGCGCAATAATCTCGATATCAAGGGCATCGAGCTTTGCGATGTTGGCATTGACCTGTCGCCTGAAAGGCATCATGATCTCCGCATAGTATCTCTTGGCCGACTCATAAACCGCGTCCCGATCCCGGACAAAGAGACTGCTTGTTGCCAAGTGAGCACCAAAGAAATCGCAGGAGAAGAAGACCCTGTCCTCCTTCAGATAGGTCCCCATCGTTTCGGGCCAGTGTACCCAGGGAATATAAACAAACTGCAACGTCTTTCCGCCCAGATCAAGTGTCTGGCCATCTTCAACGCTGACAAATCTGCGCTCGTCCAGACCAAGCAGGTCGATCAACATCCCCTTACACTTGGGGTTGGTTACGACCTTTGCGTCCGGGTAGAGCAGCAAAATATCGGGCAGACTGCCGGAATGGTCCTGCTCGGCGTGATGGGCCACAACGTAGTCCAGCTTGTCCACACCGGATTTGACGAGGTTGTCGATCAGGATTTGGCTCTTGGTCGGATCGACGGTGTCGATCAGCGCGGTCTTTTTGCTGCCGCGGACCAGGTAACAGTTGTAGCTCGTGCCGTCCGGCAGCGGGATCAGGCGGTCAAAAAGCCTGGCATCCCAGTCAATCACCCCTACTGAATATACACCTGGTTTGATCTTTCTCATACACTGACTCCCTCGGCTGCCCTGATCGCAGAATCATAATCAGGTTCGTTCGTCAACTCGTTTACAACCTGCTTATACCTTATGATCCCCTCGGCGTCCACGACGAACACTGCTCTTGCCAGAAGGCGCAATTCCTTGATCAACACGCCGAACGCCCTGCCGAACTCCGCGTCGCGGTGGTCGGATAAGGTCATAAGGTTATCGACGCCGGCGGCCCCGCACCAGCGCCGCTGCGCGAAAGGCAGGTCCATACTGATGGTTAGTACGGCGACGTTGCCCCCCAGGGCAGCGGCGCGCTCGTTGAATCTCCTGGTTTGAATGTCGCACACCGGCGTATCCAGGGACGGCACCGCACTGATTATGACGACCTTCCCCCGAAATGATGAGAGCTTCACGCTCGAGAGGTCGGTGGCCACTGCCTCAAAATCCGTGGCCTGCTCACCCACCCTAAGCTCGCCGCCAACAAGGGTCAAAGGCCTTCCTTGCATTGTTATCCTGGTCTCCATAAGCTCACCTGCCGGTCCCGGGACCCGCTTGCTCGGCGTAATGTGCCTCGTGGAACTCACTAAGCAAGGCCCGCAGCTTCTCGACGTTTGCCAGATGCGTGCTTTGCTTGGCCTTTATCGAATACACGAGCATCTCGTGCATCAAAGAAAACCTTCGCGTGTACAGCTCGACGGCCTGTCTGTCGCTTCTTGCAGGTATCTTGATCCGCTGGGCCATAAAGTAGTAGCTGACACAGAAGCCAGCACAACCGGTTTGTATTTACCCGTCTTTGCTATTTTTCGGTTCCTGATAGTTGTTAGTAGTTCGTTGCTTCCAGCTCGTAGTAGGCCCGTGGATGCGCGCAGGCGGGGCACGTTTCCGGCGGTTCGGTCCCCTCGTGCACGTAACCGCAGTTCCTGCATACCCACCTGACCGGCTCGTTTCGCTTGAATACCAGGCCCTTCGTGATATTCTCCGCCAGCTTGATATAGCGGTCCTCGTGACGTTTTTCCGCAACGGCGATCTTCCTGAAGACCTCGGCAATCTCTGGAAAGCCTTCCTGCTCGGCAACCTCGGCGAAGCCCGGATACATCTCGGTAGTTTCGTAATGCTCGCCCTCAGCGGCAGCACGGAGGTTCTCGACGGTCGTGCCTATCACGCCGGCCGGGTACGAGGCACTGACCTCGACCTCTCCGCCTTGCAGGAACTTGAACTCGCGCTTGGCGTGCTCCTTTTCCTGGTCTGCTGTCTCCGCGAATATGGCTGCAATCTGCTCGTATCCTTCTTTTTTGGCTTGGCTCGCAAAATAAGTGTACCTGTTACGTGCCTGGGACTCACCTGCAAATGCCGCCAAGAGATTTTTCTCTGTCTGTGTTCCTTTCAATTCCATTTTCCAAACCTCACTTTCTCCCAGAAAAAACCCTACATTACTTGCACAAATCGCATAGTCCTTCGACATACACCGTTTTTCTCAGGACCTGGAACCTGCCGGTGATAGCCGGCGGCAGCTTTATGTTGTCGAACGGCTTATGATGAAAGTCCACGATTCTTCCACACCCGACGCACCTGAAGTGCTGGTGGCGCGCGGGGTTTGCATCGTAGCGTTTTGGACCGCCGGAGCCTTCCACAACGAAGGCAAGGCCGATCCCGCTCAGCGTCGCCAGCGTCCTGTTGACCGTATCCAGAGAAATGCTCGGAAAGATACGCTTGACCTTGTCGTATAACATTTCAGCTGAGGGATGCTTGCTGCTCTGAAGAAGCTCACGGTATATGGCGATACGCTGAGGGGTTACCCTCAGGCCTGCCTTTCTGCAGCGCTCTATGAACAACTGCGTCTTTGCCTCGAGGTCCCCATCGGTCATTTTGGATTCGTCATTATTCATATTTGCTACTATTTAGTATTTACACCTATTTAGCAAGAAAGTTCAGACCTTTTTCAGAAAAATCTTTTCTGTTGGCTACCGGGGGGGCTCGCCGAGCGGGCACAGGCATCGCCTGCGAGGCCTGGCCAATCATCATTTCTCGGCCGTCCTACCGGCCTATCCCGACGGGCCCAACGAAGTCGTACCGCCACGGGATCTGCAAATAAAGGGCTTACGGCGCCGGGGCAGCCGACCCGCTCACGCTGGCAGGCTGGCCGGCGGCCCTGAACATCATATCTGTGGGCGTTCCTGTCCCGTGGTGTACAACACGGTCTGCCACAGGAAACCCTCCGGGTCGACCTTCTTTCTGCCCCGCGTAGTAAGCGCGATGGGGACGTGCACAAAATGGCGGTTCCAGTACGCGATGACCATATTCGTTCGGCCCGAGATGCCCGCGTGAACGGCGTTTTGGCCCAGCATCAAGCAAAAGGCCGAGTCGTTGGAGTCCGCCGGCAAAGAGCGAATCATATAGCTCGGATCGATGTACTTGAGCGAGATGGGCTTTTCTATTTTCCTGAAGTACTCCGTGATCTTTTCTTTCAGCAGCAGCCCGATGTCGTCGCGGATGATATTGCCGGAGGCATCCTTCTTGCAGTCGTCTCGCTCGGTGTAATTGCGGCCAGCCCCCTCGGCCGCCACTATGACGGCGTGATGTTTCCGGTCCAGCCGACGCTCAAGGGCACGCAAAAAACCTTTCTCGCCTTCGAGAACCAGCGGCTCTTCGGGAATCAGGCAAAAATTGACGTCGCTATTGGCCAGTGTGGCGTACGCCGCGATGAAGCCAGAGTCCCTGCCCATAAGTTTGACCAGCCCCACGCCGTTCCAGGCACCCTTGGCCTCGGCGTGCGCACTGTTTATGGCCGCGCGCGATGCCTCAATAGCCGTGGAGAACCCAAAGGATTGCTCAGTGCCGGGAATATCGTTGTCGATGGTCTTTGGGATGCCGACCACCGATATCCCCGCTGACCTTTTTTTTATGGTCTCGACCAGGTCGCCCGCCCCGCGCAGAGTCCCGTCGCCGCCAATCACAAACAACAGGCCCACCTTCAATCTCTGCAGCGTATCGACCATATCGTCGCAGTCCTGTGGGCCGCGCGACGAACCGAGAATATCTCCCCCTTCCAGGTGAATCTCGTCCACCGCTTCCGGGGTCAGGATCAACGGCGGCTCGGGCGCGACGGAAGATAGGCCCGCGTAGCCGTACCGGAAGCCATAAACGCGCCCCACGCCGTACTGCCAGATCAGGCTGAGGGTGATGGTTCGAACCACGTCGTTCAGGCCGGGACACAATCCACCGCAGGTTACAATTCCGCAGCGCAACTGCCCGGGATCGAAATATATCTTGCGGCGAGGCCCCGCTCTCTCCAGCATCGGCTCTGCAATACCCGCGTCCCGGCAGGCCTGTATGTTCACCGAGCGCGAGTAAACCGCGATCTTTTCGTCGTCTTCCACGAAGTGCACACCGCGGGAGATAAGAGGGGAGTCCACCGTAGCCGGCCCGAGTCTCTCGATGTTCAGGTCCGGCAGATCATCAGGGCTGAAGCTGTAGTCGTCCATCTATGCCTTGCTCCATATACGCGTGTTAAGGTTAAGCTCTTCAACGATTCCGACCGCCAGTTGGAGGTCCTCAAAGTACTCGCGGATTGGCTCGAAATCGAGCAGCGTCTTGAACAGTCGCGGCTCGAAAAGGTTCCTCGCGTAGGCGACCGCGACGAAAATCATCGAGCCGACAAACGACAGGTACACCTTTTTGCCGGTCTTTTGCTTGAATTGCAGGATCCTCTCCATCAGACTCGTCGAAAGAACGTATCGCGTTTCGATCTGGTCCTTCCCGTAAACCACAAAGTGTCGCTCAAACTCAGGATCTTCGAGTTTGATCAGATTGCCGCGGAATACATTGAGCGCCTGGAGTTTTTGGCCGATACGGCCGAACAGACGTTCCGCCGTATCGGGCAGGACAACCACCCAGCCGACAAAATCCTTATTGAAATCGCCCACGAAGAACAGCCCACGGAATATGGTATATCGGTGTTTGTTCTTCCCGGAACCGCTCTGATGTTCGGCGTGTAGCTCGGAAAACTGGATTTGCGTCGCCCCTACTTTCCCGGACACAAGGTCGTCGCCCTTATAACGATTCGGCTTGGTTGTAAATATCTTTGAAAGCATAAACGTGGATTTCGGGATGCACCTGTCGGGGTAATAAGCAAGATTCGGGTCGATAAAGCGGACTAGTTTCCCGATTATCCGTGACTTGAAGTTCTTTGAGTATGCACGGATCGCCATTCCCGCGACGAACCCGCCGATGATCAGACACAACACCGCAGGAATCATAACCGCCACCACAGGCAAGTGCAAATATAGGACTCCTACAGAAAGGCCGACTGCTATGATACCCCCGACAAAAATCACAACCAATATGACATGCCGGCTCGCTTTTTTCCGTTCTATCTCCAGGACCTCGAGGTCCGGTGTCAGGGAATCCTGGTAGAACTGCCGTAAATCATCGATCGTTTTCATAGTGGGGCCCCGCCGGCAGAGGATCTTCAGTTGGATCGCGCTTCAGCAGCGTGCCCGACATCGACGCTCCGCCGCTGGTCCTCCTCGATCTCAAAGACCCTTTTCTTTTTGTAGCCCATCAGCCGGGCTACAATGCTGGTGGGGATCATCTCCACGGCATTGTTATATTCGGTTACTGCGGCATTGTAGGCACGTCTGGCGGCGGAAATCTGCTCTTCAAGCTCGTTGAGGGTCCGCTGGAGATGCATAAAGTTCCGAGATGCCTTGAGTTCCGGGTAATTCTCGACGGTAGCCATAATCGAGGTAAGCATCCTGCTGACCGCGCCGCCAAGTTCCACCTGCTGCTCGTCGCTCAGCCGGCCGGAAGTGGCCCTGGCCCTGGCCTCGGTGATCTCGGCGAGCAACGCTCTTTCGTGGCGCATATACGCCTTGACCGTCGCCACGAGGTTAGGGATCAACTCGTAGCGCTTTTTCAACAGAGCGTCGATCGAGCCGAACACGTTTTGGACCTGGTTCTTTTTCGCAATAAGGCTGTTGTAGATAAACACCGCACCAAGCGAAGCAACGGCTACAGCACCCATTAGAATCCACATTGCTCAGCTTCCTTGTCCCGGCTCGACCTTGGTAGTCCGACCGTCCCTTTTGCGCCTCTCGATCTCATGTATGACTCACAGAAGTCCCGACGGCGCCGGATTATACGCAGCAATCTCGCTCATTGTCAAAAGGTTTATGCTCGGCCCAATGGGCTGGCCAAAAGAAAAGGAGCCTCGAAGGGCTCCTTTGATCAGCGAGAGGAGTTTCTCTTCGGCCTGTGCTACTGGTCCAGGCTCTGCAGCGCTCCGCGAAGTTCGCCCAGGATCTTCTCGAGTTTCTCTTTTGGATGTTCTATGGCCTGTTTTGTAGCCTCGGGCAGCTCAGCCATAGGCTCGTCCACGACGTGCGGCGTCATAAACACGAGAAGTTCGCTATTGGACTGGATAAACTCCTTGTGCTGGAACAGGCCGCCGATCCCGGGCAGGTCGCCGAGGCCAGGGAGCTTGCGCCGTACGAGGCTGTTCTTCTGGAAGAGGATACCGCCGAGCAGCAACGTCTGGCCATCCTTGACAATCATATTTGTGGTGGTGTTCATCTTATCCCTGACCGGCTGGCTGTTGACCAATTCGGAGGTAAGCTGAGAGATCTGGACGTTGACAACCATATCCACGTTGTTCTCCGGCGTGATGCTCGGCCGGGCGCGGAGCTCCATACCGACCGGCTCAAAGGTAATATTCTGCGTCGTCCCTACCGATGCCGATAGCGTGGTTCCCGAGAGAAATGCCACTTCACTGCCCTTGAAGAAGCTGGCCTCTTCGTTGTCCTTTGTCCAGAGCGTCTGTTGATTCAGTATTCTGGCGTCCGTCTTTTTCACGAGGAAATCGATCAGGGCATACACATCGGTTCCAACGCCGAGAATGGTGCCCGAGCCGGTCGCCGTCATCGTCCCGGCTCCGGACGATATCCTGCCGGCCGCTCCGCCGTGGGTCCCGATATTCGTGATGTTCGCCAGCGCGGTGACGGCGTTCTCGCCGAGCGAACCAAAGGCCGCCGGGTTGGTCGCAAGCTCGATGCCGAGGGACGTAACTTTGCTGTGCTCAACTTCAACGATGATCGCCTGTATCATTACCTGCTTACCGGGCACGTCAAGTTGCGCGATCAGCCCCTCGATCTCGTCGATGAATTCAGGCGGTGCCAGGACCATTATCGACTTGGTGTGCGGGTCCGGGACGAACCGGATCCTACCTATGACGTTGCTTATGGGCATTTGCTCGTCAACTCTGCTGCGTGCACCTGAGGCCGACCAGGGTGGCGTGTACGTCTCGCTCGACGAACCCGTGGCGTTTGTGCTGTTGTTGGTGCCGTCGCTCTCCTCCATCGCAGAGGAACCGCTTAGGCCCGTCTGGATGAGCCGAATCCTCGCTTGCTGGCCGGCCTCGACGAACATCGCGTTTAACCGCTCGCTGAGGTCTTCCGGGTCGGCGTACTTCAGCGTAATTACCTTCGGTACTTCAGCCATTTCCTCCCGGTCAAGCTCATAGACAAGCTGCTCGATCACGTCGTAAGCCTCTGGAATCTTGCTTATGACGATGATCTTCTTTGTTCCCGGAACGTCCTCAAACGTCAGTTGCCCGTAGAGCGGGCCGACAATCTTCTGCCGGTCCTGAGTGCTGCCGAACATAATGTCGAAGATGGACATTCTGGAGGTCGTCTTTTCGCTGAACAGCGTGTTCAGCAGCTCGGCCATTTCCACCGGGTCCGAATTTCTCAGTTCGATTATTCTCGGCTTGACCTGTTCGACGTCGAGAGGCTTGTCCCATTCCTCGATTTGTTTTGCGATCTCTTCCATCTTTTCCGGGGAAGCAATAACCGTAACCTGCTTGAGTGTCGCGTACGAGATGACCTTGACGGTTTCGGAGGAAATGGAACTGCTGCTGCGCCCACCGTAGTTGTATATGTACGTATACCTGCTGCCGTAGGACGAACGGCTTGACTGGCCGAATAGCTCCTCGATCATCAGCTTGATCTGATCCGGGTCGGCATACTTCAGGGGAAAATGCCGGGTCTCGAACACCCCGGGCGGCACATCGATTTCCTGGATCATCTTCTTGACCAGCTCGCGCAGGTCCTTTCGCCCGAAGATAATAACCGACCTGGTCTGCACCAGAGGCTCGATCAGAACGCTCGGCAAAAACTCGGTCCCCGGGAGATCCCTGAACCCGTCTTCCACGCTGTCTTCAACTTCCCGCGGATCGGCATACTTGAGGTTAACGATTTCGTACTCCGACTCCACCGGCTCTTCCCTGTCGAGCTCCTCGATCCAGATGCGGATCTGGTCGAGAACCTGGGGCGAGGCCCGGGCGATGATCCACTTTCTCCTCGGCTCGGGGATAAGGATGACCGGCCCCTTAACGGTCCCCACGACCACCGAGGTCGCCGTCCCCTTTGAGGACGGACTCTTCTTGGAAGAGGACGGCGGCCTCGATGGGGGCTGGGGTGTGGGCCTCGGCCCGAAAGGCCGTCCACTACCGTAAAACGGGCGAAAACCCTCACGGCCACGATCTCTCTCGGAGATCGGCGAGCTCCTGCCGCCCCGCCGCCCGCTTTCACCCAGCAGTATGTTGAGCATCTGCACGATCTCCGAGGGGTCACCGTAACGTATCTCGAAGATCTCCGTTACAGCATGCTCGGCTTCCGGGATGTCAAACTGCTTGATGATATGTTCGAGTCGTATCAGGTTCGCGACCGTGTCGATAATCAGCAGGCTGCCCGTATTCTCATCGGCGTTGACGTGACCGTGCTCGCCTATCAGCGGGTGGAGAACCTGAGCCATTTCCGTCGGACTGTAGTTCGCAAGGTGGAAGAACTTCTGCACGATCTGCTCTTTGTTTTCGATAGCCGCCAACGGCTGGTCGGCCGCAACGGTAGGCACCCGGCCCAGCTTCACCTCGCCGATAGGCTTGAGAAGGATCGTATCGTCGGTGTGCTCGGCCACGAAGCCCTTGAGCAGCAGCGCGCTGTAAATCATCGACAGAGCCTTGCTCCGTGGCAGTCTGTCGGGCGCGTAAATAGTTATCCTCTGCTTCATTACCTCCTCGTGGGGGATAACCGTCTTGCCCGTCCACCGAGCGAGCTTCTCCATTATGTTCTTCATCTCAACATCTTTAAGGTTGAGGGCTTCCATAGGCTCGTTAGGCTCGGCTGGTTTGTTCGGCTCGGCTGGCTCGGTGGGCTCATTCGGCTCGGCCGGGACATTCACGTCCGCCGGCGCGTTCGGCTCATTTACGTCGGTCAACCCGGGCGGCATATCAACCTCATCCCGAGCTGCCGGCTCATTGACGTCGCCAGCCTGGTTAGGCTCAGCCGACGCGCCCGCCTCGGGCGCACCCCGGGCGGCACCATCGACCGGCGGACGAATGCCCACCCAGTAGACTATGAATACCGATGCCAGCCCAATTGTAACCCAGAATATTATTTTCGACCTTTCCAACGTGATCACCTCTTTTCTGTCGCCTCTTGCCATCGCCGGCCTCGAACCTTTCAACACCGGCGATTTGAGAACCATCTTCTCTTTTAGTCTTCACGGATACCTTCCGGGTCCTTCGTCCCGCTGTTGGAATCGGGGGGACGTTCCGGGCCACCGGCGGGCGGTACCGGAGCAAATCCCCGCTCCCCTGCGCCGCCGCCACGGCGGCCAGCACCGAATCGCCGCCGCATTTCCTCCCTGAAGCGCTGACGCTCTTCCTCGGTCATATTCTCGAAGCGCGCCCTGAGCCTCTGCCTTTCCTCTTCCGAGAGCCGAGCTCCAGGCCTATCCGGCCAACGCCCAGCATCAAACATTCTGGGCCTTTCCTCGGTGAAGCGCCATCTTTCCTCCTCTGGCATACGTTGCCGCCTTCCCCTCATACCGCCCCGCCCATCCTCTCTTGCTCCTCTCGCATCGGGTCCGAGCCTCGCTGTCCCAGGGCCAACCGGGCCCGCCGGCAGCTCGCCTCCAGCACTTTGACCGACGCGGCCCACGCCCGAAACCACCCCCGGCTTGCTCGCTGCCCAGTGCATCCTGAGCTGTTTGACCGCCAAACCCACGACAAGGGCCGTCAACAGTACTGCAATGGCGATCATTGCCGTTACAAGTGTGCTCGCACGCTTCATTTTGGTCACCTCGCTTGGCTTTGGATTACCGCTACCTCGGTCCCGGGCCGCGCCCACCAAAGCGACCGCCCGGACCTCTTCTGCCGAACTTCGCCCGCATCTCCTGCTGGAAACGTTCCCTCTCCTCAGGCGACATATTCATAAACTTCTCTCTCATAGCCTCGAACCTGCCCTTCATCCGGGCCCTTTCTTCGTCAGACAGGCGGCCGAACCACTCCGATCCGGGGCCGGCCCCCTCACCGGTAACCACCATCTCGGGGCCCCCTCCCTTTTCTTCGCCGCCTGGACCCGGCCTGGCCGTCGGCCCTGGCCGAGCCCTGTGGTCTCCTGGAGGCCCGGCAGAGGCAGAGGTAATCGGAGCAAACGTCTTGACGCGGCCGTCCCACTCGATCTTGACCTGTGTGGGTTCCACAGCCACGATCTTTGCATCTGCTATCCTGTCGCCGGCCTTGTACCACCTGCCGTTTATCAACGCCTCGTCACCCATAATGCCTATGACCGCAGTGACGGGATGGCGCCTTGGCGGAGGCGGCACAAATACGTTTCGCCTCCTGAGCTCCTCGGCCAACTTTCTGGCCTCGGCGAGAGCCTCGCTCACGCGGTTTTCGGCCGGTTCACTCCGCGCTACGGCCCGTTGAGCTATCTCCTTTGCTTTGGCCGAGGTGATAAACAGGTCGGCAACCTTGGCAAGACTTATCACTACAAAAACAGCCGACAAACCAAGCAGGGCATACGCAACCGGCAGATCCTTATTTCTCAGGTAATCGATCTTCATAATCCATCTCCCCAAAAGTGGCCGCCCAGGCCGCCACAAAATCAAGCTCCATTCGTCCTCTCAACGCCCATAATTCCCACAATATCGTATCCCGGGCCCGTGCGCACTACCGGATTCGCACCGCCGTCGAGACGGTCAAATTCAGATCCACCTCCTGGGGCTTGTTCTTATCACACTTGAATTTGAGCTCTTCAACTCCAACCAGATACGGGTTCTCGTTAAGTGTCGCCAGCAGGTCCAGAAGCTGCGTAAACCGGCACTTGGCCGTACACTGGATGTTCAAAAGCCGGTACCCCGGATAAAAGCTCTTGCCCGCCGCAACCACCTTGAGCGGCTGGCTTCTTATGCCGGCCTTCTTCAATTGCTCGTTCAACTTCTGCCTGAAACGACTCTTCTGTACCTCTTCTTCCTCTGGCATCTCGAACGCGGGAACCACGGAGACAATACCCGCCTGTTTGGCCCTGTCTATCAGGTCTAACTCGGCGCTTTTTTCACGGAACCTCCGTCTGGCAGCCGACCAGTGCTCCAGCCAGCTTGTCCCCAGCACAAATCCAATGATGACCGCCACGGCTATTCCACCGAGCTTCAGCGCGCGCTTGTCTTTTTCCGTCAGTGTTATCATCAAAACCCCACAGACTGTCTCTATCGAGTCTTCTTCTGGCTGAAATTCCTGTACTTAAAGGTTACCGTGAATCTCACCTTCTTTGTCCTCGGGTCCACCGATGGATTCTGAATCTTCGCATCCGAAATGTACTTGCTGCTGTTTAGAGTTTCCTCAAACTTGTACAGCTGGTCGTTCCCCGAGGCCTGCCCGGTGACGCTTACGGGCTGGCCCTTCTTGAAGTGCAGCCCGTCGAGCTTGATGCCTCCCTGCCCGCAGTCGTTTACCAGCTTTATGAGCTCGAGCATGTCCGGCCGTTGTCGGGCAATCGCCCTTCTAAGGTTCTGACGATCGCGCAACTGCTCCAAATCGGCCGTGGAGATAGACGCCCTGATCTGCTTGTCGATGGCGCGGGGCTTGGCCACGTCCACGATGTACGAGACCAAGATCAACAGCACGAGCGTCGCCGCCGCGAGCAGGCCGCCAACCCTGGGGCAACACAGCCAGTGCTTCGGTTCCTCTTTCTCGGCGGGGCTGTAAACGTTCGCAAAAATGTCGAGCCCTTCTTCCCGCTCGTCCAGTGCAATAAGACCCACACCGATCGGCACGCGATACTCATAGAGTTCCTCGGCAGTCAGCCCCGCGTCTCCCGATAGCTTCCCCGCGTCCGGCAGCGCAGCCCTCGCCTTCAGCCCGGCCAATTCCAGAGCGGCCACCATCACATTGATCGCCGTCTCACCCCCCGACAGAAAGACAACAGGCACCCCTGCCGGCTTACTGCAGCCGAACAACTCCAGGATGCTTCTGACGTCACGCACGAATCTCTCGGCCGTCTCGGTCTCCCCGTCCAGGGGCGTTGCACCGGCGAAATCCGCTGTTCCCATATGCAGCACAACAGCGTTTTGCAACTGCCCGTGCTCAACAAGGCACAACTGAAGACTTCGCTCGCCGGCGTTCACGATCACCGCTCTGCCGTCATCGCCGCCGAAAAAAGTCCGCCAGACTCGTACGATCCCCTCGCAATCCAGTACTATTCTTCTCGGCGCCACGTCGCTAATGTCCCGGACAAAACCGAGCAGATTCTCTCTCCTCGCAACTGCCATAGTCACCGGCATTTGCCCGTTGCTCGCCTGTCCGGCGCGCCAGGCGATTTCCATCTGGTCGGCCGACAGCGGCAGGCGGCTCTCGGCCTGAAGGCGTACAATGGATTCCATCTCAGCTCGCCCCGCGGCTGGCACGTCCAACCGATTGAACATAACGGCAGCGGAGCTGTACCCCGCGACGACCTTTTTCCTTTCGGCGGCCTGAGCCTGCCCCGGCGGTTCCGCCGCAAGACCGCATTCGGCCGCGAACCGCCCCCAATCAGCCTGACCGTCTTTGCTGGTCCTGGCCCAGACGACCTCATACTCCGCAGCCCACTTGCGCAGCTCCACCGCCTTGAGGCCGCCGTCCACCTGGGCTATGGCAACCACCGAGATAACCTCCGGAGAACCAGCTACTTTAGCGCTCATCTATTCGTCCCTTGGTACCAGTAAAGCAACTCGTAAGGTGTATCGGTCCTGTCAATGACGGCCTCGGTCAGCATCTCCAGACCGTCTCCTGCCGCCCGCTCGGCCGTCGCAAAGCACCGAACGGTATAAACATTCGACCTGACAGTAATGTAGTTCGCGATCTTCTTGAAGGTGTTAATGCTCATACCTTCAAACTGGAGTATGTCCGCGATGCTCTCAAGTCCCAACAACTGTTCCTCCCTGTAGCCGACTATCTGCTCGGCCAGCTGGGCCCCGGCATCCCCTCCCCCTAACAGCGCCGCCAGGACAACGCTTGAAGCCGTGTTGATATTGACCCGGCCCTCGAGTTTCTGGCTGTTACTGACGGTTATCTTGTCCGCAATGGCTGCGAAGGTCTGGAGGTCGATCGGCTTGGCTGCATTGGGGTTCTTAGCCGGGCCTTCCTTCGGCTCTTTCGGAGTATTGTTGCTTATCAGATCGGCTATGCTCTTGTACCCGCCCTTGCGGTTCTCAACAATCCACTTGGCCTGCGAACGGCTTATCCCCAGAGCCGTGGCCAGCGACCTCTCGTTGCCCTGGTTTATGTTCACCCTCTTGTTGCCTTCGGCATCCACGTTCTCTTCGTAAGAGTAGCAGGTCAGATAGTGTATCCAGCCGTAATCCAGCTCCCCGTCGGCGTCGTCGTTGGGCGGTGTGAGCTGCCCGTCGTCCTCGTTTTCGTCCAGTTGCCCGTTGAAGTTCGTATCCTCCCCGTAAAACAGCTCCTCGGTAACCCCCTTTACCAGCAGCAGTTCCCTGATGGTCCTGAATCGCCCGTTGCGGATTTTATAACCGTATGGCAGAGTCTCGTAATACCCGCCCTCGGCGCCGAGCCCGCTAACAGTATCGTTTTTGTCACGCCAGTCTATTATTGCGTCGGCTATCTCTTCGACCATCTCGGGAAGCTGCATCAATTGCTTCTTCGTTGCGGTATTGATGTTGAGCTTGGAGGCCTCGTCGATAACCTGGACGGTGAAACGGCACCCCTCCAGTGGGATGTCGTTGAAATCCTCGTAGTTGTCGCTCCACAGGTCCGCATAGCTGTCGCTCTCTCTGGTGTCCTCGTTGAGGATCGCCACGGCTTTCTCGATGCCGGCCCGGCAGGCCCACCGGCAGCGAAGCTCCTCGATGCCCATCGCGCGGACCTTCAGGTCCAGCCGGCTGCTCCGCGAGAGCACCGCCACCATCGCCACCAGAATGACCTTCAGCCACAAAACACCAACGAGAACGAGGCCCTTTCTGTTATCGTAGCCGACCATCTTTCTTACCGATCCTCGTGCCCTCGCCATAAATCGCCTGCAACGGTCCACACTCAGCCTTCTTCTCCGAACTCGGCCTGCTCCAGTTCACCTTCTTCGTCAAGCAGCGTGCCCGTTGACCTGGCCAGGTTCACATACACCGTCTCCATCATCGCCTTGCCCCCATCGCTCGCCCCGGCCACTATGTTCACCTCAACCAGCATAGGTAGAGTCTCCATCTCCTCCGGCCACTCGTACGTCCAGTCGGTGCCGTCAAAAAACCGGGCCTCGAAAACCTCAATGCCCTCGGCGATCACCGAAAGGATCCCGCCGGGCTCGCGCTCTTCGTCGGGGTTGGGCCAGACCCGCCTGAGCAGAACGGATCTCTCTTCGTCGGTCAGAAGGTAATACTCGACCTCGTATACGTCGCCCTCAGGCTCCAGCGCCCTGGCCTTAGTCCTGGCCACCGTGTAAAAAACGAGATAGCTGCTCGGAACCGGGCCCGAATCGTCGGCAAACGCAACAAATTTCGTTTCCTTCTTGTTTTTTGGACGGTACATATTGACAAGGTCGCGCCTGATCAGCTTCGCCGCGAACCGCAGCTCGCCGGCCGTATTGATATTCGCCTCGACCGCCCGCGCACTCTCGGTTACCGCCCTGAGTGTCCCGATAGCCACCAGGGCGATAAAGGCGCTGATGGTAGTGGCAACGACCACTTCGACCAGCGTAAACCCGTTCTCTCGCGGACGCCTACCCATTCAAGGACTTCCTATCCGCCAGCTGAGCCGGCCTCGGTCCCTCCGCCTATCTGGCTGCCCGACTCGAGCCCGCTCTCAAGCTCCAGAGTAGTACTTTCGCCGTCGAGCATCGTATCAACACGTAGCATTCGAGCTCGGCCCCGATCCAACCAGCTGACCGTTATCGTCACCAGGTACAGGCTGTCTATATCCTGGTATTCCGTTTCAACCTCCCAATGGTAGCCCGGCTCGAACTCTTCGACCTCGCCGCTCATCCTCCCCAGTTCAATGAAACCGTCGATCCCGATAAAGTCTATCAAGCTCAGTTGTTTCTCGATGATCGACGCAGCGGTTTCGTACTGTCTGTTCAGCCTTGTCGTACGCAACGCGGCGCTGCTCGTTGCCACCACCACCAGAACCGTCGCCGAGAGGATAACGCTCGCCACTATCGTCTCAACCAGGCTGAACCCTTTATTTGTGCTGGCAAATCGCATCATCACTCGCTATCCAGGTCTATTGTCCCGATCTGCGCATTCTCTATCTTCCCCGGGTGTATCTTGGCCCGGCCGGTCGCGGCGCCGATGCTGATGGTGTAGCTCGTCCGTCCGTCGCCGATCTGAACGCAGACATTCCGCGCCGTACCATCCGGCGAAAAGACTATCGCCTGTTCCTCCTCGTACTCTTCAGCAACGGGTACCATTTGCACGTCCTCGAACCTGACTGCACCTTCAAACTCAACCGGTTTGCAATAGTAATCGTTGACCACGGCCTGCTCGTCTTGACCGTAGTCGGCCCCGTCCGTCACCGCAGTCAGCCAAAACCCGCCTTTCTCAGTATCCAGTACTATCTTGTATTCGCGCTGCTTCTCGATGGCCATTATCCTCGCGTACCGGGCCATAAACAAAAAATCCCTGGCGGCCTTTTCCACCTTCATCTTCCGCGCCGTCCCGGCGTAAAGCACGACGCCCATACTGCCAACCAGGGCAATAATCGCCACGACGACAAGCAGCTCGACGAGCGTAAAACCGCCAGCCCGGCCCTCACCGATACAGAGACCCACCTTTACGCCCGCCTTGTTCTTGCTATCGACCACGCTCATCACGCCAGCTAATCGTTATAGATATCCGCGTTCGGTCCTTCGCCTCCCTCCTGGCCGTCGGCCCCGTAACTTATCAAATCATAGCTGCCCGGGTTTATCTCGCCCTCGGCAATGTAGATTATTGGGTTGCCCCACGGGTCCAGAAGCTGTGACCTCTTGAGGTACGAGCCGTTCCATTTGCCTTCAAGGTCCTGCGGCATAGTAATGAGTGCTTCCAGCCCTTCAGACTCATCGGGATACCGCCCGCAGTCTATCGCGAACCTCTCAAGTGCATCCTCCACCAGCGCCAACCTCGGCCTGGCAAGGTCCTGCTTCGACTTGCCAATGTACTGGAAAAACTTCGGAGCAGCGAACGCGGCCAGCATCGATATAATCACGATCACCACCAGCAGCTCGACAAGCGTAAACGCCTTTCTTCTCTGCTTCTTCCGCTTCATTTGACCACCTTTCTATTCCTGGAGTACAAACCCAAAACCTTTCGCCCGATACCCACTGCTCGGCTTTCCTAACCGCGGCTGGCCCGGCAGTCCCGTGCTACTGCTTCGGTTCTGGCACTACCCTCGATACTCCTTAAAATGCCCCGCCGCCAAGGGTCATCATTAGTATCGGCAGCAGCGTGGCGACAATGATAAAACCAACAATTACCGCCAGCAGTAAGATCAACAACGCCGGGAAAACCGCCATGAACCTCGTGATAGCCGAGTCGGCCTCTGCGTCAAAGGTCTCGGCGGCGCTGCAAAGCAGCTCATCCAGCTTACCCGTCCGTTCACCAATGGCCGTGATCTGCACAAGCAGCGGAGGAAAGTAACCCGACGCCCCTAAAGGCTCGGCCAGCGACTCGCCCCGCTTGACCTGCTCGGCCACCGAATCGATCTCCCTGCCCAGTACCTCGTTGCCTAACGTATCGCGGACGACACTCAGGGCTTCCAGGATGGTAACGCCCCCCTTGGTCAGGGCGCCGAGCGTCCTGGCAAACCTGCCCACCGCTATGGTTCGCAACACCGAACCGAGTATGGGTATCCGAAGCTTGAGGCTGTCCCACTTGAGCCTGCCCTTGGTCCTGGTCCACCTCAACAGGTAGTACGCCCCCGCCGCAAGCCCCGCAATCACGATCCAGCCGTATACCTTTGTCAGCAGAGCTCTGACCAGCTCGCTCAGACTTATCAGTATCCTCGTTGGCCAGGGCAACCCGATGCCGACCCCTATCGTTTGTATGATGTTCGGCAATATCCAGCCGATTATGATCGTCACCGAGACAAGACCCAGGCACAAAACGAAAATAGGGTATGCCGAGGCGTTCTTCATGTTCGTCTTGATCTTCTCATCTCTGGCGAGTATCCCCACCAACTGGGCCGTGGTATCGTCGAGGATCCCGCCTGTCTCCCCCACCCTTATCATCGAGATGTAGAGGGGACTGAAAATATCCTTGTGCTTGGCCATGGCATCCGAGAGCGATTGGCCGGAACTGACGGCATCGACAAGGTCCGAGAGCATCTCCCTCATTCCAACCTTCTGTTGCTGCTCCAAAATCAGCTCAAGCCCGTTAAGCAGCGGCAGCCCCGCCCGCAGGGCCGTGCTCAGTTGATTGGTCATTGCCAGGATATCCTTGCTCGTGATTCTCCGCGTGCCGAACTTCAGGTATCTCCCGATATTCAGAGCCGTTCGGGGGCTTTCCTCGCCTGTCGCAGTCTCCGACTTCTCTATCAGCTCCGTTACAAAATGGCCCTTCTCGGCCAGCGCAGCAACGGCGCTCCTGCGGTCAAGAGCCTCCACCGTCCCGCTGACATGCCCGCCGCTTCTATCAACCGCCCTGTAGCTGAATTGGCCCAAGATTCAACCTCTTAAATTACGCCCGCAACTACGTGCGGGCCCCGCAAAACGACAAATCTCGATTCGCAACTTCCACGCCTTGCTCTGCCCCATCACCCACGCCAGGCTCACCGCGAGCTAATCCTCGTCGCTGATACTCTTGGCCACCCTGAAGACTTCCTCGGGCGTGGTAATGCCCGCCAGTACCTTGGCGATGCCGTCGTGCACCATAGTCACGTGGTCCGGCGGCGCGGCCTTGATGATCGCCTCGGTGGTAGGCTTTTTTGCGATCAACTCGCGAAGCTTGCCCGTAATCCTCAGTAACTCGAAAATTCCGGTTCTGCCGGACATTCCAGTCTGCCCGCACTCGTTGCACCCTGCGCCGTGATAGAACTTCGCGTCTTTGGTGATCTCCATCGATCCGTTCAGACTTCTCAGGAGAGTTTCGTCCGGCTTGTGCGGCTCCTTGCAATGCAAGCATATCTTACGCACCAGTCTTTGAGCCAGAACGGCCTCCAGTGAGCTGGCCAGTAGGAACGGCTCGACGCCCATATCAATCAGCCGGGTGACCGCACCGGCCGCGTCGTTCGTGTGCAGCGTCGAGAAAACCAGGTGCCCGGTTAACGCCGCCCGGATCGCGATGTCAGCTGTCTCCCGGTCCCGAATTTCACCGACCATCACAATGTCCGGGTCGTGCCGCAGAATGTGCCGCAAACCCGTCGCGAAAGTCAGGCCCCGCTTCGGGTTCACCGGCATCTGGTTGATACCTTCGAGCTGATACTCCACGGGATCCTCGATTGTGATCATCTTGACCGAGGGCGAGTATATGCAGTTGAGGGCCGCGTAAAGCGTCGTTGTCTTGCCGCACCCCGTCGGACCGGTTACCAGAACGATCCCGTGCGTCTTTTGGAGGCACTTTTTGAAGTTCTCCAGGCAAACGGGGTTCATCCCGAGCTCGCTGAGCTTTATCAGCGCGGCGGTTTTATCCAGCAGCCGCAGCTCCACCGACTCTCCGTAAACCGTCGGAACCGTGGAAACCCGGATATCAACCCTCCCGTTCTTGCCCATAAACTCTATGTGCCCATCCTGTGGGACGAAACGCTCGGCGATGTTCATCCCGGCCATTATCTTGATCCGCGAAGCAATCGCAGCCTGCAGCCGCTTCGAGCAGGGAGTCTTTTCCACCAGGACCCCGTCAATCCTGTACTTTATCTTCACCTCGTGTTCGAAAGGCTCGATGTGGATATCGCTTGCGCGGGCGTCGATCGCCTCGAGGATAATCAGGTTTACCAGATTCACCAGGGACGGCTCCCGCGCCAGCTCATGCAGCCTCGCGGGCGAGTAATCCCCGTTTTCGACCGCCTCGTCAGCAGCCCGCTGCTCCGCTGGCACGAGGTTGTCGAGCATCCTGGCGACGTTACTGCCGTAAAATCGCATAATCGCGTGCTCCATCTCGGTCGGATCCGCGTAGTAACGTTCGATCGCACAGCCGGTAACGAAACGCAGCTCCTCAAGGGCCTGGGGTTGAAACGGGTCGGTCATCGCCACCGCCAACCGACCGTTCTCCCGGCGCAAAGGTAGAATGCTGTGTTTGCTCACCAGGTCCGCCGGAACAAGCCCGATAATATCGCCGCTGACGGACACGTCCATCAGGTTCACCCGCTCGATCCCTACCTGCAAGGCAAGGGCCTCGTTCAACTGGGCCTCGGTTATGTAGCCGAGGTCCAGCAGGATCTGCCCCAGTTGCCTGTGCCTGACCCTCTGCTCTGCAAGGGCGGCCTGTAAACCCGTCTCATCCAGATAAGACTTCTCGCAGAGCAGCTGGCCCAGCCGCTTCTTCTTGTTGTTGCCTGTCTCCGAGTTACTCGTCATCCAAATGCCCCAGAACACCAGAGTTTTATAGGTCCTTAAGTATCGCCTATCAAAGAACTTATGTCAAGACCTTGTACAATACGCGCACAATCAACCCCCGGAGCACCATTCATCCTAATGCGGTCTATGATGCCCCTTGGAGGCCTTTATTCAGAGTAAAACACGTCTAAATATAGTCTGTCTTCTTGCCCTGGCAGACCTCAATAACCTTTGCAAACATCGCAGCTTACAACGAAAGCCCGCTGGAGCTGCTCTGGCACCACACAAAAGACAATGCGAACTACGCCGCACTAATATATTCAGACGCTCGAAACAGCGATTTTGTTACAGAAAATCAAGTTTTTTTGGCACGCCGGTTATAGCCTTATTTGCCGGACCCGGACCGCAGCACGCACCGCAAGGGTCCTTCAAGATGATTGTGCACATTCGCCCCGAGAGGTTACACGGCCGCGGCAGTGGCGGTATGCTCTCTTGCTCAGGGCCTCCAAAATCCGCCGAAGCAAAAAGCATCTCCAGGACGCCGTCGGGCTTGTTGTGGACCTCCGGGGCAACCCCGGCGGCGGATTCGACGCACCCACCTTGCACGTGAGCTTCTACCTGGACGAGAAGCTCGGCGACCTCAACCGGCCTTGATTCACCGGGCCGATAGCTCTGCTGATCGACAACGGCTGCATAAGTGCCGCCGAAGGCTGGGGATCTTAGTGCGTTGCCCACAAAAGGGCCCGCCTGCCCTATCTCCCCCCCAACCCGGCACTTGCGTGTTGAGCCTCGCCGGAGATCCGCCGCTCTTGGCCTTGACAGAGGCACGCCATCGGGTATAATCCTCTCAGGTTTGGAGTCCGGCCTCGAACAAGCCGATATACTGAAAAACGGAAATCTTATTGTTCAAACATAGGAGAATTTCGATGAAGTACGCGCAGGCAATTACAGCAGGAGCTATGTTGCTGGTCGTCGTTGCCGCGACGGGCTGTGGCCCCTCGATAGTTAATCCTGCCGACATTCAGGCCTTCACCAGGCCGTACGAGGCCGACGTCACGGCCGAAAATTACGTCCTCCAACCCCCTGACGAGATCGAGGTCCACTGCTCAAAAGTGCCCGAGATCCATTTGCAAAAGCAGATCATTCGCCCGGATGGAAAGGTCAGTTTCGAGTCGTTAGGCGAGATACAGGCGGCCGGCAAGACCATCGGACAGCTCGCCGACGAACTCAAGGTCAGGGTCTCCGAGCTGTATAAGTTGGTGGACGAAAAACCGATCGACGTCCGGGTATCCGTCTCGCGAAGCAAGCTATTCTACGTCCTCGGGCAGGTCTATCTGCCGGGTGCGAAGATTTACACCGGCCGGGACACCGTCCTGACGGCGCTGGCCGAGGCCCAAATCAACCCGATGGCCTGGGAGGAGCGCACGCGGGTGATCAGGCCGTCGAGCGACAAGAACGTAAAGCCTAAGGTCTTCAAAGTCAACTTCAAGCATATGATGGCTCGCGGCGACA
>CAZWAP010000007.1:70428-74337 GCA_964632005.1 uncultured Pirellulales bacterium
CAGTAAGGTCCATACACCTGGCCGGCACCATCTGGTTCATACTGTGCCTGGCCTACCTTCTGGGGCTGACCCTACGCCAGGCGGGCGTCAGGTGGTGGGTGCTATTCTCGCTTTCGGGCCATGGGCTTTTAATCACGTTTATCCTCGTCAGCCTCTATCTTTTCGCGATTTTCAGGGGAATCAGCAGCAGCCAGAACATCCACCTCGAACATCCCCTCACCAGCACCGACTATTACACGGTGTTCTACGTTACTACCCCCTTCCTGGGCGGCCTGGCCGGCTGCTTGAGTATGCCGGGGGTCTCGGCGAACACGCTGCAGTTTCTACTCGCCGTAGCGCTGGGTACGCTCGGGGCGACCTTCCTGGTGTGGGTGATAGTCGATCCGCTCGCAGGTGTGCTGGAGGTTGCATTGTCACCTACGGCCAGGAGGCACCGGGCCGAAAGACTCGCCCAACTCAGGGCTGCAAAACAGCACCAGCGGAAGCAGCAGCGTATGCTCCTCGAAAAGGTTCTCAAAGAGGAAGAGCTCAAACGACAACAGTGGCAAGAGTTGTTGAAGCCGGAGGCCGAAAAACTCGCCGAGTTGCTGGCGGCCGGCCCGAGCCGTTTCGAACAGGCCCGCCAGCAGGCGATCGACATCGGGCTGAATGCCTGGAGAATCGGGGGGCTCAGTTGTATGCGCCAGCTCCACGAGATGGCGATGGATTTGTGCAAGCGTAAGAGAGGCGACGCGGAGTGTGTCGATTACATATCCTTTTGGTGGGATGGGGTTGGAAGCTGGCGAAATCCCTCCCTTAGCAAGACGGCGGGTGCTTAGCCGCCGGAAAAGGACATCTCGCCCTCCGGCCCAACCGACCGCTTCTGCCCGCCGGGGCCATCCACGCATCGGCCGACCCGATCCCCTTGCCGACAATCCCGGGCAAAGTACAGGATGTACGCCCTTAATAAGCCCGGCCCCCTCCGTTACCTCGCTACAGCCTCGTGGCTCTCCGCAGAAAGCCCACACCCAAAAGCACCGCGGCAGCAACGCCACAACCCCCGAGCTTGCTCATCTATCTGCTCCCTCAGATGCGCTCCGGGAGTAGAAAGAGATCAGATCCGTGTGAGTCTCCTGCTACGTACCCTGTGCTGCAGTCCCTTTAACGAACACAAGTCGATCAAATCGACCTAATAGACAGAAAACCGACAAGGCCTACAGCGATCTTCTCCTTCTGAGCCAGCCGACCAGGCCGGCACCGATGCCACCTAAAAACAGCGCACCTGGAGCGGGGATAGTGAACTCAGCAGGGCCGCCCATAGCTGCCGCCCAACCTCCCTCGTAGCTGGAGTCTCCACTCCCGTGAAAAGACTCTTCCGTCAGTATGAACTGCGCTTCGTAAGTCCCCGAAAGCAGACTGATGCCGCCCACGGGCAGGCGCTCCCACTCACCATAGATAGAAACAGTAGATTCAGCGTAGTCGGTGTCATAGGCGGCCGAGGAGAATGGATCCGGGTCAAAGGTTGTTGTCACAATAGGACCATCGTCGGTAGCGCGCGAACGTTGACTTGTCTTGAACAGCACGTGATAACTGCTATCGGTTTCGAAGCTCAACAACGCATCACCGCTTTCGTCGGTAATAAAGTAGTCGAATACGAGGTAACCGGTGTATCGGTATTTCTTGCCCGTAGGACTCGTAGGATCAGTAATGTCCCGGCCAGAAAAGTACTCATTATCATTGGGGTTCGGCGATGAACCGTCTCCCTTGTTGTTCAGGTTACAGCCGTTGGCCCACGCTGATCCATTCCATACTTCCTGCCACCAACGGCCGACCCGGCCGATGAGTTCATTGCCGGGGCGCCCGGAGCTACCAACGAGCTTTAACTGGTAGGCAAAGTTGGGCTTGAGGTTGGACCCCGTTAGGGTTCCCTGGAGGGTGGCTTGGTTGGTGATTGAATAGTTGATAGTTACTTGGGCCTGTGTGTAGTTGTAGCTATTCCGGTAGCTCTCTGCGTAAACCTGATCCTCCACGTCCAGCCAGCGGTAATCACCTGCGGGACTGGTCGTCCCCGAGTCTATATCCGAAAGTTGCACGGTAACAGACGCCTCACTAAGCTGTGCCGCACACAAAAGAAGAACAGCACCCACAAAAGCACAACTTAAACCTTTCCGCCCAATTCTCGAACTCTGCATTATTATACGCCTCCCCTGAAGTGAGTCCTGCTTTCATACGCACTCTTCCGAGAGCTTTCCAAGGGCGTGGGGCAAAGGCCCCGCCCTCGGTTGACTCCTCTTTTATCTTACAGCATCCTGCGTCTTCTCAGCCATCCGACCAGGCCGGTGCCGATGCCGCCCAAGAGCAGAGCTCCGGGAACGGGAACGATCATCACCAACTGGTCCTGCCTGTGGCAGGTCAGGTCCTCGTCACCGTAGACGTTCATTACCCGGACATAGCCGATATCGGACCAGTTTGCCGTCTCCGCATCGCTGAGAAAATCTCCCGCAAGGCCGCCTGGTTTCGAAGTAATCTCGTCCTCGAGGTACCAGATAGCATACTGCAACGCATCGGCCGAATCCTTTCGGCTGTAGCCCCAGGATGGGTCGTCGGGATAGTTGTAGCCCGCCAGCGACCTCGTGATGAACTGGGTGTACAGGTAGGCGGTTCTCGGATCGAGAGGGTCCTGATTGCTGCCCGGTGGGTCCTGTCCGGCTCTGCCGCCCTCTACAGCGTACTCGGTGATATCGACATAGTACAGGTTTCGAAAGCGGATGCGTTCATTCCGCTCGACGCAGAACGACTCGAAGCCGTCGGCGTATTCACCGAGGCTGACAGGCTCCTGAGTCCAGCCAGAGACCGTCTCGATGCGGAATTCCCCGCCGCCTGTCGTGCCGGTATACGGGCTCCCGTGGAACTCGACGGTCGGTACTGCGACCAAAGGCGATGCCGCAAGCCCAAACAAAACAGCCACAAAGAACAACTTCTTCACGATCAGCCTTCCTTCCCAAAGCCGGCTTAGGGGCAGGCGGTGAATCGCGCCCCCGCACAGCTTTTGTTCACTACAACTACAGGGTTCTTCGCCTGCGCATCCAGTCAATGAGGCCGACCCCGATGCCGCCTAAGAGAACCGCGCCGGGAGCCGGAATAACACCGTTGTTGACGAATGCTTCGCTGTTGTCTGCGGTCTCAGGCCGGAAACTACCCACGTGAATCCCTATGCGAAGGCTCCCGTCTTCCATAGAACCGAGCACGTCTGCCAACGTTGTACCGCTCTCGAGATCGAAAACAATGCCGACGGACTCGTTGGGATCGACGCCGTTCTTACCTGTTCCAGCCGGATTGTCGGCGTCCGCCGAGAAACCGGAAGTCGTCTGAAACGGCGGGACCAGGTTATTTCCCCCCGGCAGATCCAGCGGGTTGACCGGGTCAAGGTTATCCTGAGTGAACGCAACGCCGTCTCCGTTTATCACAGATGCCAGGGCCGACAAAACGCCGTCACCGAAATAAATGCCTTTTATGACACAGGGCTGCGGCCCGGTGTTCCTGAAGGTAAAAAGCACCTGGCCGGCCCCGGGTTGGCTGACATCGACGAACAGTTGAGCTTCCCCGACAAGGCCGTCGGCCAACTGGGCGGGGCTGTCCCCGGGCTCTCCGATGTGCCGAAACGAATACGTCACGCTGGGCACCGCCCCCGCGGTCCAGCAAAACAGACCGACAGCCACTGCGGCAACGACGCCACAACCCCCGAGCTTGCTCATCTATCTGCTCCCTCAGATGCGCTCAGGGAGTAGAAAGAGATCTCACATCCGTGCGAGTCTCCTCCTACCTACCCTGTGCTGCAGTCCATTTAACGAACAAATCGAGCAAAATCGATCGAATAGACAAACCGACCGACAAAGGCCTACAGCGACCTTCTCCTTCTGAGCCAACCGA
>CAZWAP010000007.1:74437-90088 GCA_964632005.1 uncultured Pirellulales bacterium
TATTAGCCTTTTCATTTTCTAACTCCTCATAACAACAATTTTCATCCCTAAAATGATGCGTTTATTGCGTGTCGCATCGACCTCCAAAATTTGCAAGGGGCCTTGCGCGCATAGGCCCCCATCAAAAAGAGGAGCACCTGTTCGGGGCCAAGACCGGGGGACCGCGTGCCAGGTTGGGCAACGCAAATGCCGGTGAAAAGCACACGAAATGCCTGATTGTGCGTACCAGGGATCCTGCCGGCCGGAAAACCGCGTCCGCCAAGCTCACAATGGCGAACCCGGCAAACCACAAGCGCAAAAACCTACCCCTCCCGCTTGTGCGTACCGCTGCAGCAGGATGGGCCTTGGCTGAGAGCTTATCGAGTGATCCGGCCGACGAGGTCGGCGAGATCTTGGCCGGTATGCCGGCCAGGTACCGCAGCAATCCTATGTACCTCGTCCCTTCAATGTCACAACGGGGACGGTATCGGCGGCCAAGAGCCTTGTTTGGCAGACCGGTATGGCCGGCATGCTGGTGCCTGATTTGCTTCTTGCTCGCTATGTGCCAGGCCAGTTCAGGAATAGCCAGCAGTCCTGCCTGTCCCAGCCACAACAGGGCCGTCACCCCTGCCAGCCATATCTTCCGGTCTTTGACCAGAGAAATCCAAATGAATCCTGACAGCGTCAGGAGAATCGCAGCCGGTACGCCGGGCAGTGTTGTCACCCTGCCGCCGCCCAGGCTGCCGTAAACACCGGCCCCGGGCGGTTTGAAAAGCTCTTCGGCGATTTGCACCAAGCCCGGATTGTCGCTCGAACCACCCGCCAGCCCTTCGCCCGGCAAAGTGCCATAAGACACGAACGATGCACACGAATCATACCGGGCGCTGGAGCCGACATCGGCACCAAGGCAGGTGGCGCAATTGACCCCCACCAAGAGAAGAGAGCTTATTATTACTGCCCGTCCTCGGCTCCTGGGCTCTACGAACATTCCCGTCTCCTTACGGAGCTTCCCTCGCTTCAAAGATTGTTTTCTATGCTGGCCACCCTCCCACGCTTTGCTGTGGATGGCCTCCTCCTTTCGGAGTCAGACCGACAATACTATGCCGAGGTATATCCTGTCAAGAATAAATCCGCCAAATTCCGAAAAAAAGTCAAAATATCCCGGCGTATCGCCGCTTTTTTGGGACCATTCTGCAACGATCAGCCGCCAAAGTCCCGATGACTTCATACACACCATAGAGCTACCCCTAAGGGGATAAAATCGCCGTTTTTTTCGTTTTCTTCCGGCCTCACAGTGGGTCCGGACCGGTCCTTTAGAATGGACCAGACTGCCCGCAGGTTTGCAGCGGTAGCAACTGATTCGTACAGTTTATTATAGGAAGAAATACCCCGGGCTCGGTAGCGACCACGGCGCATCGTCCGTCTGTCTCGCCATCGGCCCGGTGACCCTCCAGTCGGCTCACAAAGCCGCCTCTAAGCGGCAAAAACGGAAGTATCCAATTTGCCGGGAGGTACTTAAGTGCAGGCCGTAACCAGACGATACTTTTGCTGTGAACAAAGTGTGTTCTTACCTGGAAGGCCACTGAATTGAAGATTTGTAAACTATTGATAATAAGTAAGTTAGTTTTAGTTGCCCTTCTGGTCTATGCTGCAGTGGCAATGCTGTTGCCGCTGCGCAATTTGAGCGAACTGTTTACACCGGTCTCGGCAAGCGGCTCGGAGCAGTTCCCCGTGGACCCTGGACGTTCCGCGACTGAGACAGATGGGCCAGCCGGCGATAGTTCGCTCATTGTCCAGGCAAACATATTCGGGCCTGCGGCAAATCCGTCGGACCAGCGCGCCCACAACCCAACCGTCTCAACTCCAGGCCTGCCCCCGTCCGCGGAAAGCGAGCTGGGGCTGGAGCTGCTCGGGGTGGTCTCGGGGGGGCCTGCACTCTCGCGGGCCATCATCAAGAATACAAAGACCGGAGCCGTTGACCTCTATCGAACAGGCCAGGACGTCGTGCCCGGTGCTTGCGTAAAGACGATCGCGGACCAGGTGGTTATCCTGCTTCACCAGGGGCAGGAAAAGATGCTCAGTCTCAGGACCGCCGCGGCCAGCTCGAAACCTGCCTCTGCGACGGGTCCAGGCAAGGCCGGCAATCCCGCCGTCAAATCCCCCGCGCCAGCGGCGACAACCAGCGGTGGCGCCAGGTCTGCACGCCCGCTATCCACGCTCGCGTATGTAATGAACTTCCTGAACAGGGCGACTATTCAACCTTACAAGGTCAACGGACAGGTAGAGGGCCTGAAGATAACGGGCATAGAAAACGCCCCCGACGCTGAGGCCCTCGGCCTCAAGAACGGGGACATTATTCGCCAGGTCAACGGCCAGCGATTGACCAGCCTGCAAAAGGCCTTCCAGGTGATGCAAAAGGCCAGGTACCAGCGCTCCATAGATATCGAGTTGTTACGGCAAGGCCGGAGCAAGAAACTCTGCTTTGATCTGTGACCGGCCGGTTATGCAACCTCAAGGCCTCGGGTAAATATATGTTGTCAACCACTACAAAAAAAAGCACTTGCAACAAGGTTCTTATAGCACGAAGGGTATACGCGTCTGCTATACTTCTTATTTTCATAATCCTTGCCGGCTGCAAGTCGAATCCCGTATCCGCGCTCATTCGCCCCAGGCAGCGGGCCTTTGTGGGTCCGATTGAAAAAAACGATGATTCGCCCTCCCCCGGCGTCCGCCGGGATGATTGCCCTGGCATCGCAAATGCCGACCTTCTCGCAAAGACTAGCGCGAGAACCACTGCTGGTTCTTCCGTGCCCCGGGCACAAAGAGGCCTTGATGTTCCATCTGCTTGGCCCCAACAGCCGCAAGCCAATACTGCTGCTGCACCGGACCAGCCCAAAGTTGACCGGGAGGCTCCCGGTGATCGGCCGACGGCCTTTGAGGCTCCGCTGCAGGTAACTTCACCGCCCAGCCTCAGCATACCCATTCTTAACGAGCCAGGGATGGCCGACAGGCTGGTTTCGGTCAACTTCGACCAGGTTGATATCCGCATGGTTCTCAAGACCATCGGCGACATAACCGGAATCAATTTCGTCGTGGACAAAAGCGTCGCCGGCCCGGTGACGGTGATTTCACCGACCAAGATACGTCTTGGCAAACTCTACGGTATGCTGGAGTCGATCCTCGATGTCCAGGGATATGCCGCCATCCCCGGCGACGGCCTGGTCAAGGTCGTTCCCAAGGCCAGGGCCGGCAAGCACAGCCTCCTGGTGCGTCTGGGCACTGATCCCGCCCAAATCCCGCAGACCGACTCTATCGTCACCCAGATTATGCCCCTCACTTATGCCGACGCCGACGAGGTCAGCCGGATAATCCAGCCCTTCCTCGGTGTGGATGCCCAGATATCCACCTACCCCAGGACAAACTCCATAGTCGTCACCGACACCTCGTCGAACATCCACCATCTCTCTGCGATCATCGGCCAGCTCGACGTGCCCGGCTCGAAAGAGGATGTAACGGTCATACCGCTGAAGTATGCGTCCGCCCAGGTGCTCAGTGAGCAGCTGAGCCGAATAATGGATGTGACTGCCCCATCGTCCGGCCAGCCTTTGCGTGCCGGCCCGACCGCAAAGACCAACAAATATAAGAAGATCCTGCCCGACACAAGGACCAACTCCATCATCGTCGTCGCCAACGCCGAGGACACCGCAAAGATCCGGAGCCTGGTCGAGCGACTCGACGTCCAGCGACCCGTCGGGACCAACAATGTCCACGTGGTCTATCTTCAGAACGCCCAGTCGAAGGAGGTGGCTCAATCCCTCACCGCCGCCTTGTCGGACCTGAGAATCTCCGGCGCGATCGAAGCCGCCCAGCCCGTCCATGTCACCGCCGACGAAGGGACCAATGCGCTGATAATCTCGGCCTCCGCACAGGACTTCGAGGTCATATCCGGCATAATCGAGAAGCTCGACATCGTCCGCGAACAGGTACTCGTCGAGATGCAAATAATGGAGGTCAGCGAGGACAGCCTGAAGGAAATCGGTATCGACTGGGCCACCCTCGACCAGGCCATTGACGACAGCGTCCGATTCTTCGGCGCTACGGGCTTCGGCCCGAGGGTCGATTTCGCCAGCGGTAATCTGGAAGGTCTCGCCATTGGAGCCTGGAGAGGCGCCGGCTCGAATCGCAGAATCGGAACCATCCTGCACGCTCTGAAAAAGCAGACCGGGGTCAACATCCTCTCAACGCCACACATCCTGACGTCAAACCACCACACCGCCAAGATAATCGTCGGCGAAAACAGACCGTTCGTCACCGAGTCGAGAATCACCGAAACCACCGATTTCATAACCCCAACCGTCATAAAGACCTACGAGTATAAAGACGTGGGAATAACCCTCGAGATAACGCCGCACATCAGCCAGGGCGGACTGATAAGACTCGAGGTCAACACCGAGTTCACCAAGCTCATCGAGGATGTCACCACCACATCGAGTGATACGCCCGCAACAGCCAAGCGCCAGGCGCAGACTGTCATCTCGATGCTCAGCGGCTCGACGGTCGTGATCGGCGGCCTGATCCGCGACGACGCGGTCAGCGTCGAGAAAAAGGTCCCGCTGTTAGGCGACATCCCAGGCCTTGGAGCCCTGTTTAGGTTCCGAAGGGATAAACTCGAAAAGACCAACCTGTTGATCTTCATAACTCCGCACAGGCTCGGGTCGCAAAAGGACCTCGAAGATGCCACAGAAAGGAAAAGAAGGGAAATGGCTCCGGTGCTCGAAGACCTCCAGAACAAGAACGGAACCGAATGAGAACCCGCCGCCGACTTTGGGGAGGCCCGACAATGGATGCCGATCGGGAAAAACCGACAGCTCAAGCCGCTCAAGCCGACCACCTTGGAAGAACCCAGGCCGAGGGGCCCCCGGGCTGCGAGCAAGGCCCTACGGCTGATATGCAAGAGCTGATCCAGCCCGGCCGCTACATCGAGTCCATCGCGCCGCGGCAGTTGAACCCGGACTTGGTCAAAAGGCTGCCGCTGGAGTTCCTGAAAAGCCAGTGCGCGATCCCGATCACCTTAGACAACGGCCGGGTCGCAATCGCCCTGACCGAACCGCTCAACCTCGAAGCCTACGATGCGATAGTCGCTCTACTCGGTCAGCCCTGCCCCCGCGTTATCGCTCCGGCCGCAGAAATAGAAAAGGCGATAAGCCGTTGTTACTATGACAGCCCGGCCGTAAACCCCAACGGCGAGGCCCCAGGCTCAGCCCACAACTCCGGCGAGGAGCCAGCCGCATCGGGCGCGCAGACCACCGCCGAGGACCTCCTCAGTATTGCCGACAAAGCGCCCACCATAAAGCTCGTCAACAGAATCTTTTTCCAGGCCGTCCACAGCAGGGCCAGCGACATCCACATAGAACCCTACGAAAACCAGGCCCGCGTTCGCTTCAGGATCGACGGCGTCTTACACGAGGTCTGCGCGCTCCCAAAGCACCAGCTCCCGGCGCTCCTCTCCCGGATAAAGATCATGGCCAACCTTAACATCGCCGAGCACCGGCTGCCGCAGGACGGCCAGAGCCGAATAAAGATCGGCCAGGACCTCGTGGACATTCGAGTTTCGGTTATCCCGACGCTCGGCGGCGAAAGGGTCATGCTAAGGCTGCTCGACAAGGCCCGCGGCCAGCTGGATCTCGACCAGATCGGTTTCGCCCCTGACCTGCTTGAGAGGTTCCGGCGGCTTATCAGAATCCCGCACGGCATAATTCTCCTGACAGGCCCTACCGGCAGCGGGAAAACAACCACCCTCTACGCCGCCCTTAGCGAGCTGAACTGCCAGGAACGAAACATCCTCACCGTCGAAGACCCCATCGAATACCAGCTCCCTGGCATAGGCCAGATGCAGGTCAGGCCCAAGATAGAGCTCACTTTTGCTAATTGTCTCAGGCACATTCTCAGGCAGGACCCCGACATCATAATGATAGGGGAAATCCGCGACCTCGAGACCGCCCGGATCGCCATCCAGGCCTCACTTACAGGCCACCTCGTCCTCAGCACCCTGCACACCAACGATTCAGCCTCCGCCGTCACTCGACTCGTGGATATGGGCATCGAGCCGTACCTGATCTCCTCTTCAGTCATCGCCGTTATGGCCCAGCGGCTTATACGCACGGTCTGTCCGCAGTGCAAGGCACCCTGCACAGCCCAGGAATGCGAAATTGCACGCCAGGCCGCCTCCGCCCCCGAGTTGCCTGCCGACGGACAATTCTACAGGGGGATCGGCTGCGAGAACTGCCTCAATACCGGCTACTACGGAAGAACCGGCATTTTTGAACTGTTGGTTCTCGATGACCAAATCAAGGAAATGATCAACAGGCGCAGCACCGCCTATGGCATAAAGCAAGCCGCAATTCAAAAAGGAATGAGAACCCTACGGCAGGACGGCCTGCAAAAGGCACTGGCAGGCCAGACCACGCTTGAAGAAGTCTGCAGGGTCACCCAGGACACCTTGCACGAGCATTCAGGATCAGGTGAAAATGTCGGCCGTTGAATCCAACAATCTGTTGCTCGAAGAATCGGCTCCGGCCCGGCGTCCGGGCCGGTCTGAGCGCCGCGCCGCCCCGCAGAAATCGCTTCCGCCCGATTTCGCACGGAGGATAACCACGCACGATATCGCCACGGTCACCCGACAGTTGGCTACCCTTCTCCAGGCCGGGATGACGCTGGTGCACGCGCTTTCGGCGATAATCGAGCAACTACAGGAGACCGGCCCTCTCAACCGCCCGGAGAAAAGCCCCCATCGCTCCGAAAGCACAAGCCCACCCCGCCGTTCCCGGGAGAATCTCCTTGCAATGGTCCTGCAACAGGTCCGCGACGACGTCAATCAGGGCCTGCCGTTTTCCGAGGCACTTGCGAGGTACCCCGAGATCTTCCACCCGGTGTACGTCAATATGGTAGCGGCCGGCCAGACAAGCGGCGCACTCGACGACGTCCTGCTCAGGCTTGCAGAAATGCTCGAGAAGCGAGTCCAGCTGGCCGGAAAGGTGAAGGCAGCCGTTGCATATCCCCTGGTGATGGCCGTGGTAGCAGTGGCCGTGGTCGGATTCCTCCTGTGGTATGTTGTCCCGAGCATAACCGAGATATTTGTTCAGATGAACCGCCGCCTTCCCTGGCCAACCACCGCGCTTATCTCGATCTGCTCTTTTATCAGAACCTACTGGCTCTTGTTCCCGGCCATAGCCTGTATAGCCCTTCTCGTCGCCGGCACCTGGGTAAAAACGCCCAAAGGCAGGCTTCGCTGGGACCGCTTCAAGCTCGCGCTGCCTCTGTTCGGCGCGCTCTTCTTGAAATTCGAGGTCGCCCGCATCGCCAGGACCCTCGGTCTGCTCCTGAGAAGCGGGGTCCCCATACTCCAGGCCCTTGAGCAGGTCAAGGCCACAGCCGGCAACCGCGTGGTCGCCAACGCCCTCGCGTCCGTGCAGGAACGCCTCGCCAAGGGTGACGATCTCGCCCGGGCGATGAAGACGACCGCCCTTTTCCCGCCCATCGTCGTGCACGCAACCGCCACCGGCCAGGTCAGCGGTAATATCGAGCGGGCACTAATTGATATTGCCGATATGTACGACAGCGAGGTGGAACTCGCCGCCAGGCAGCTTACCTCGCTGCTCGAGCCAGCCGTCTTGCTCGTCGTAGGAGCACTCATAGGTTTCATAGTCCTGGCGATCCTCTTGCCGATATTCGAAATACAGCAGGTCATTTAGTGGAGGCTCGGAAAAATGGATCCAGCAAAAACAAAACACCCCGTCAATCAAACCGGTTTTACCCTGATCGAGTTGATGATTGTCGTGGTCATCCTCGGCCTGCTGGCCACCGTCGTTATGCCCAGGATACTGAACAGGCCTGAGCAGGCCAGGAGAATGAAGGCCAAGCTCGATATCCGCAATATCGAGTCCGCCCTGGCATTGTTCAAAACCGACACCGGCCGATTCCCGACGACCTCCCAGGGCCTCGAGGCCCTCGTCACCGACCCCGGCATAAAAGGCTACAACCGCGACGGATACCTCGAAAAGGTCCCCATCGACCCCTGGGGCAACAAGTACATTTATATCTCGCCCGGCATCCACAGCAGAGACTACGACCTGGAATCCTACGGTAAGGACGGCGAGGACGGAGGAACCGGCGACAACGCCGATATCGAAAGCTGGAATCTGGATGAGGTGGGCTAATATGCCGCAGACCGCACAAACGCCCATAGCTCCGGTCAACCCCGCAAGGGGCTTCACATTCGTCGAGGTACTCGCGGCCCTGGCGGTCGCCTCGATCGCGCTGCTCGGCCTGCTCAGGCTGCACCTGATAAGCATCCGGATGGCCGAGTCAGCCGAGACCACCGCCCGAGCCGTCCTCATCGCGCAGCAAAAAATCGACGAGACCCTCGCCTCGGGATTCCCCGAACCGGCGGTCAGCACAGGGCGCCTCCGCGACCGACGAGTATGCTTCAGATGGCGGACCGAGGTCAGTGAACCACGACTGAATGGAGCCCTCGAGCCGGGCTTCGCCGGGCTTCGGAAGGTCTCGGTCGACGTGGCGTGGAAGCAGGGCCTTCGAAGAAGGCATTTGCAGCTCTCAACGCTCGTTGCCAGGAGGACAGCCAGATGAAAAACAGAACGACGAGACAGGGCTTTACCCTCGTAGAGCTCCTTGTGGCTACCACGATGATAACCGTCATCCTCTCTATGGTTTACGGCACCTACTTTGCCGTTTCGAGGTCCACCCGTATGCACAAGGCCGGGACAGACCTCTCCGGCCGGCTCTATGCCGCCGTCCAGCAGATAGCCCGCGAACTACGTTGCGCCTACGCCGAAGCTCGCCCGGCCCCTCCGCCCGGCAGCAAAAACAACCGCCCCGGCACCGGCAACTTCTCCAGCCGCTCTTTCAATTACTTCCGCGGCGGCCTGGACCCTGCCAGCGGTGAATTTCTGCATTTTGTCACTGCCGCCGAGGCGCTGGCCCCGGCCGAGCGGTGGGCAGGCCACGTTGAGCTCATCTACACCTTCGACAGGGCCGCGCGCACCATCCTTTCCAGCCGTAGAAAGCTCGTGCAAACAGCCACCGAATCCGCACGACCCGGCCGGCCTACCGTCCTGCTCGGTGACGTTGAACGGATTGACCTGGCATTCTTCGACGGGCGCCAATGGGTCGACCAGTGGGATTTCGCCCGCAACAAGATTCTGCCGCCCGCCGTCAAGATAAGCATAACCTGCCGGGACCAGAACGGCCGGCAATACAACTACGCCGCCGTCGCCCATATCTGCTGCAGCAACTATCCTGGCCGCCATGCGCCGCCCGGAAAAGATACAAAACCGACGTAACAATGAAGCATCGTAAAACGACAACTTCAAAGGGCTTTGTGCTTGTGGTGGTTCTCTGTATGGTCACCGCCCTGGCCGGGCTGTTATTCGCCTTCAACCTCGACTGCCGCGCAGACCTGGTGGCCGCTGATGCCCTGACAAGTTCGGCCCGGGCCCTCAACTGCGCCCGCGCAGGACTGAACCTCGCTATCGCCGCCCTGAGCAGCTCCGCCGATTCGCCCGAGAACCCCGCGCCGATGACGCTGCTGGCAAAGACGCAACATATCGCGCTCGACGAAGGCACGTGCTCTGTAGAGGTCGAAGACCAGACCGGCAAGCTCAACATAAATCTGCTCAAGAGGCCCGACGGCAGGCTGAACAGGCCCCAGGTAGACCGGCTGCTCCGCCTGATCGACCTGCTCAATCGCGGGGATCTCGACCGCCCGCCTATCAGTTACAGCCTGATCCCTTCGATAATCGACTGGATCGATGCCGACGAGCAGACCACTTGCCTGCAGTTTATAGCGCGCCAGAACCTCGGCGCCGAGTCGAGCTACTACGCCAACCTTCCCGTGCCGTATCGCCCCAGGAACGCCCCGCTTGAGACTATCGAGGAGCTTCTCCTGGTCAAGGCAGTTACGCCCGAGCTGTTCGACCGTCTGCGCCGCTACATAACCGTATGGGGCGACGGCAAGGTAAACATCAATTCGGCCCCCAGGCTGGTGATAGAGAGCCTTTCGGAGAATATGGACGCCGCCCTGGCCCAGATGATCGTCTCCCGCCGCAAAGAGCGGCCCTTCGAAAGCCTGGCCCAACTGCGCGACATCCCCGGTATGACCGACGCTCTTTACAATGTCCTCAGGAAAACCGCGACCGTTGCCCCGGCGGATAAGCACTATCAGGTTGTCTCTCGCGGCAGATCTGGCTGGCGCACTTGCACCATCGTCGCAATGATCAGGAAAGACCCGGATACCGGAAACCTGGACGTGATTCAATACAAGGAATTATAGCAAATGGCGTTTGTCGAACACAGCAGCGACGTTCGGAGTTGAAACAATGCCCAAGCGATGCATCGGTCTTGATATCGGCCCCGGCTACCTGCGTGCGGTACAGATTACCGCCGCCGCTGAGGGCTTTCGCATCGACAGGCTCTTTGCCGCCCAGACCCGCCGCGCCACCGACTCGGTCCCCGCCATACTCCGTTCGCTCTTCGAGGAGCACCGCTTCGACAGGCGCGCCGCGGTCGCTGCCTCTCTGCCGCACGACGCGGTCTTCTTCCGCAACATCCAGGCCGACGAATCCGACCGCGACCGGTTCCGCTGCGAGACTCCACCCTCCTTTCGAAGCAGCTTTCCCATTCCGCCGGATCGCGTCCTGGCCCTGACCTGTTCGTCCTGTCCCTCCGAGCACCACCCCGGTCCTATCCTCACCGCGGCCGCTGACCGCGCGAGCCTGGCCGCCTTGCTGGAGACGTTATCCCATGCGCGTATCCGCCCCCGGCTTGTTGACGCCCCCGTCTTCGCCCTGCTATCGACGATAGCGGTCAATTACCCGCAAATCGCATCCGGCCGTGCCCTCGTCCTCTACCTGGGCCCATCATTGCTGACTCTGCTGGTTACCGACGAGGCAAGAGCCCTCATAGTCCGCAATATCCCGGTTCCGCCGGCCTCCGCCACCGCCGTCGATTCAATCGCAGAACTTCTCGCCGACGTAATCACCCACGAAGCCCGAATCACCTGGCAAAAGGCCCTGGCCTCGCCGATCGACCAGCACGCCGAGGTGTACCTGGTCGCAGCAGACAGCCGCCACACAAGCCTCGCGCCACTTATCGACCAGGCCCTTAATTGCAGCACGACGCTCGTGGACCCCGCAGCCGCCCTGATATCCGCCTGCCGGGAAAAACCCGATCCCTCGTACAGCACCGCCATCGGGCTGGCCCTGCGCCCCCTGGCGCCCGAGCGAACCGCAGGCGTCAACTTCCTGGAAGCCGACAGGGCCGACGCATCTTCAAAACTCAACCTCAAAAAAGAGATTATCACCCACTCGGCCCTGGTCGCTGCCATAGCTGTCGTCCTGTTGCTCGGGCTTTTCCTCAGGCTTTCTCGAATGGAGGCCGCCTATGCCGGGCTCAAGAGCCGAATAAACCAGGTCTTTCAAGCGGCCGTACCCGAGGAAAACAACATCGTAAGTCCCCTTGCCCAGTTGCAGGAGAAACTCGACTCGCTTCGCTCGGACCAGCGACTCTTTGCCTCGCTCGCCCCGGCGGTCGGAGCTCCCCTGCAGGTACTGCGGACGCTGACCGCCACCGCACCGGCCCAGGCCAAGGTCGAAATCGATGACCTCTTGATAGCACCTCAACTGCTCCGTATGACCGGTACCTGCAGCTCCTTCGAAGCCCTTTACCAGTGGCAGCGGGCCCTGCAGAACCAGCCGGGCTTCGATAGTCTCGAGGTCACGGACATCCAGAAGCTGCCCGACTCCGGCCTTGTCCGCTTCACGATGTCCGTATCGTCGCCAATCGAGGAGCACAGATGATACGCTTGACCCGTAGAGAAAAATCGTTGGCCGTCGTCCTGGCCGTCCTTACCGCTGGCTGGTCGTTCTTCGTGATGGTCGTTCAGCCCGCCAACCAGAGGATCAAGACGCTCGAGCGAGTCATCCCCCAAAAACAGGCCGAGCTCCGCAAGCTCCGCGCAACAGCCCGCGCATACACCACGCTTCGCAGCGACCTTGCCCGGCTGCACGAGCAGACCGCCTCGCGGGAAGAAGCCGTTGAACTGCTGCCTTTGCTTGAGTCGCTTGTGCGCTCGGCCGGTCTGGAAAAAAATGTCGCCACGATGAAACATCGCCTCCTGCCGCTGCGTCCGGGCTACTGCTGGTCCGTCGTCGAGCTGCATCTTGAGGGCCTCACACTCGCCGAGCTTGTTGACTTCCTCCAGCGGGTCGACTCATCCAACCTCCTCGCTCGAACCAGGACACTCCACATCAAGAAAAGCCGTGCCCAAAAAGGCCTGCTCGATTCGGTCATCGAGATTCACAGCCCCAGGCCTTCCGGAAAGACCCTCGCCAGCAAATAGGCCCGGCCCCCACTTCCTCAAGCAGCACGCTTGTTTTGGCGTTGAGATTTTCCCTCCTCGACTGTACCATTTCCATTATCGTGTTGCTCGTCTCGAAGACAGACACCTCGCGGAATGCCTCGAGCATATTGCAGAAAAACGCACCGTGGATGTCAACCATCACGGACTTGATGGTTCGTTCGGTCGGCAAGTCCGCCGGACAATCACGGCGATCCCTGGCAGACTTAAAGTTGCTATGACGGCATCAAAACTACTCAAGATAACAATCCACACCACGCTTACCCTTACCCTCTGCCTCCGCACCAGAGAACCACAGGGCCTGGTATGCGACCGCAGAAACAACGTCGTGTACAACTGGGGCGGCTCGGCCGCGGGATACAACGCAGACGGATCCAACGGAATCCAAAGCATCACGAGGATGAACTTCGTCGGCAACTATTACAGGACCGGCCCAGACTCAAGGGCAAACCTCATCTTCGCCGAAAGCGCGCCCTCCTCGCAGACCATTGCCACCGCCGGAATACTCGTCGAAAAAATTAAGGACACGCCACCGTAATATAGTGCTTGGCCCTGTTGAAGCGAGTGGAAAAATGATCCAGAAAAACCTTATTGGCCGTCCGGCTTTATCGCTGCTGTGTATTCCGTCCTTCATTGTGATGGTGCTGCTTTCTTGCGCCGTCGCATCCGCCGACCAGCTCATTCCCTTTGTCATCCCGGCAAGGCCCAACCCGGATTCTCCAATCTCCGCTCCCCCCGCTCAGGCTATTACAAGCGACTCGGACCGCCTGGTTGCCGGCAGCTGGCATTTCTTCCGCAACTCCCAACGCGTCCGTATCTGGGGCGTGAACCTGTCCTTCGGTGCAAACTTCCCCGCCTATGAAGATGCTCCCCACGTAGCCGCCCGCCTTGCTGCGGCCGGCGTCAACGCTGTCCGCTGTCACCATATGGACTCGGCCCGCTGGCCCCGAGGTCTCTGGAATGCCAGAGACGGCAAAACCATCGAACCGCAGGCACTCGATAGGCTCGACTACTTCATCGACCAGCTTGCCCGCCGTGGAATCTACGCAAATATCAACCTCCACGTCGGACGGGCACACAGCAAGTTCCTCGGCCTGCCAGAGCCTAACCGTAAGTACGACAAGATCGTCACTATCTTCACCCCCGCTCTCGTCGACGCCCAGAAAGAATACGCCCGCCGCGTTCTCACCCATCCCAACCCCTACCGAAACAACACCCGCTACGCCGACGACCCCGCCATCGCATTCGTCGAAATCACCAATGAGAACAGCTTCTTCATGTGGGCCGCGGAGCAGACCCTCCGCACCCTGCCCCACTATTATGCAAAGATCCTTCAGCAAAAGTTCAACCTCTGGCTCCGTGCCAAATACGGCTCAGACGACAGGCTCCGCAAGGCCTGGGCTCAACGAACCAACCCACCCGGCCGCAGAGTCGGCCTCCAACCGGGCGAATCCCTCGCCGCCGAAAATATCCCCCTCTTCGCCCCGACCGAAAGCCCCTCACGTACCCTCGACAGAATGAAATTCCTCGCAGAAACCGAAAAGGCTTATTTCGATGATATGAGAAACTTCATCAAGAACGACCTGGGCTGCAAGGCCCTTGTCACCGGCACGATCGTCTTCGGACCCCTCGGACTCTACGCCCAGAGCCATATGGACTACATCGACGCCCACGCATACTGGCAGCATCCCCGCTTCCCGGGCCGGCCCTGGGACCAGAGCAACTGGCTCATCGACCAAAAACCTATGACCGACCACCCCAACCAGGCCACCCTCTTCCGCCTCGCCGCACAGAGACTCCACCGAAAGCCCTACACCGTCAGTGAGTACAACCACCCCGCACCACTCGATGCCCAGGCTGAGTGCGTCCCTATGATTGCCTCCTTCGCCGCCGCACAGGACTGGGACGGTATCTGGCTCTACACCTATTCCCACAGCGCCGACCAGTGGGACCGCCGCTACCTCAACAGCTACTTCGACATCGACACCAACCCCGCCAAGTGGGCCTTTATCCGCTCCGGCGCCGCTATCTTCCGCGAGGCGGCGATCAACCCGGTTAATTGTTACATCTATACACCCCTCGCCGACCCATCCGCAACCCTCGAGGCGATCGCCGCACTGCACCTGAAATACGATCGCGACATGCTCGCCGCCCGTGCCGTGCCTCCAGAAACGATGCTCTCCTGTCAGCTGTTGTGCGATATAACCGGTCGGAACGGCCATTACGACATCATCGGCCCGGGCGCAACCATAAACTGGCTCACCGAAAACGGCCACGGAATCTACCTCGCCCGCGGACGCCGAGCCTCCGCCTATACCGGCCACGCGCACTTGTTCGAAAAGGCGACCGGCGGGAAAATCCAGATAGACGGCCCCGAATTCCTCGCACTGACGATTGCCTCCCTCGAGACAAAACCCTGGCAGGCCCTGGACCACAGCAAGAAAATCCTGATCACTGCGTGCGGCCGATGCGAAAATACCGCTATGAAGTTCTCCACCGACCGCCGCACCGTCGGCACCAACTGGGGCGGCCCGCCCGTCAGGATAGAGCCGGTCGAAGGAACCATCACACTGCCCGAAGGCCCCTGGGAATGCCACGCCCTGGCCCCGGACGGTATGCCCGCGCAGCAGGTGCCGGTCTCCCACGACCCGGAAAAAGACATACTGAAGCTCTCAGCCAAGTACAAGACCATCTGGTACCTTCTTCGAAAGGGTAGCTTATGAAAAATGACGCACCTACGAAGATACCGGCAGCGGCCCTGCTCACCCTGACAATACCCGCAATCGCCTTGGCCGCCGCAGCCTCCAAGCCGATGGTTCTTTTCGGCCCCGGCTGGCCTTTCGACCTTGATACCGTCGTGACCGTTGATTCCAGGGCTACGCTCTCGAAAGCCGGCGCTCTGCGCATAGAGACCGGCCATACCAGACCCTGGCCGGGTATCACGCTCAAGGCCCCCGATGGAAAGTGGGATCTCTCCGCGTACAATCGCCTCTGCCTCGATGTCAAAAACCTCGGCACCGAACCTCTAACCCTCAGTTGCCGCCTTGACAGCCCACATGCCAACGCGACCAGCAATCGTGTAACCGGACGCATCGCCCTTGCCCCCGGGCCGCCGGCACGCTCACAGTGCAGATCTTCCCAGCACCCTGGAAGCTTTCCAGGGACCTCAAGCTGATCGGTATGCGCGGCTACGAGAGGAGCTTGCTGTACCGCTTTGCAGCGGAGACGGGCCTTAGAGC
>CAZWAP010000008.1:0-70661 GCA_964632005.1 uncultured Pirellulales bacterium
TTTCCACGGACGGCACCAGCAGGCGTGCTGGATGAGGAAAGGCCGGGCAAATGTTCTCTGCGCCCGGCCTTCCAATATGTTAATCCACCTCACACCTTGAGGAGGCGGCTCCGCTGCTTGCTAACTCGGGTTGTAGCTGGCCTCCGAGTACCCTGGTTGCCTCTGGGGCCGATTCGGCCATTTCAGCACGTCAAAGAGGAACTCGCTGGCCTGTCGTATCATCACCCCGGGCGTACACGGGCACATCTCGAACGCCCCGATTACCTCGTGGTCATATTTGTTGAGCTGCTCCAGCAGGTAATCCCAGTTCTCGCGGGCGATTCCCCCTTGCAGACCCGGCGGCTCGTGGTCGTCGATGTGCCCGTAGTTGTCGGTAAGGTGAAGATGCGCTACCCTCGGTGCCAACTCGTCAACGTACTGCTTGAACGAGAATTTCCTGTCCAGGTTGGCATACCCGGTATCCAGGCAGTACCAGATCGACCCGAACCTCTGGCCGATCTGCTTGATTGTCGGCAAAGAACCGGTCTCAAGACACAACTGGACCTCGTTTTGCTCGGCGAGCTTCACCACCTCCGCAGGGAACCCGCTGCCGTTCGGCTCGGTTCCATCCTGGATGCCGAGGCTCTCCAGATTGGTTACTATGTGGGCACTGAGCAGCTTGGCGCACTCGATCTGCTCGTTCCACTGCTCCAAAGTCGGTTTGTCCGTCCGGGACCGCATCGAAACCAGCATTCCCTGGGTCGCCGCGGTCAGTCTGGGCCAGTTGCGTCGCTCATACCGGCACTCCTCGTGGCCCTTGATGTTTGGCCAGAGCTCGACCCCGAAGCCGAGCGACTTGAGGTACTGGCACTCTTGCTCGAAGGACAGGTGGTGCTCCCGGCCCCAGAATACCATAGTTGAAACCACGTATCTGATACGCATCTCGATTCTCCGTAGCAAGCCCTAAGTATCTGCCCCCAAGGGCCCGGACGTTATCTATATCGATTAAAATCAACGCAGGATTCAAACTTTATCGGCAAAAAAAACGATTCGCCCAAAATTTACATTGAAATATCCCCCCGTCAGCGGTATATTGTTGAACTCCTCTGGTCGATAGGCTTAGGTGCAGTTATGAAAAAGGGCATACATCCAGAATACCGTAAGGTGGTTGTTCGTTGTGGCTGCGGCAACACCTTCGAGACCCGCAGCACCACGAAGGAAATCCACGCAGAAATCTGCTCGATGTGCCACCCGTTCTATACGGGAAAGCAGAAGTTCGTCGATACCGCCGGGCGGATAGAACGCTTCCAGAAAAAGTACGGCACCAGTTACTTCAAGAAGAGCCAGAAAGACCAGAAGCAATAGCTTTTCCCTCGTTTGAGGACGGCGTTTAAGCCGCCGGTATCGTCCCGTGCCTGGATTCTGTCCGGCAGAGCTTATCCGCTGTTCCTTTCGTCCTGATCGGATCGTCCCCATGACCGAACTAACGGACAACCTGCTTGCGAGACTCCGGGAGATTGAGAGCCGGTTCGTGGAGATCGAGCGGCAGATCTCCGACCCGGCCATCGCCCGGGATTCGGCCAGACTCGTGGCGCTGGCCAAGGAGCAGGGACGCCTCAAGGCTCTCGTCGGCATCTACCGCCAGTACAATGCAACGGTATCCGAGATCCAGGACGCCGAGAAGATGCGGGACGACCCCCAGCTCGACAAGGAACTCCGCGAATTGGCCGAGCAGGAACTCAGCCGACTTGAAGAAAAGCGCAAGGCCCTGCTCGACCAGCTCCAGGAAAAGCTCGTTATGGCCGACGATATGAACATAGGCTCGGTGATAATGGAGATACGCGCCGGTACCGGCGGAGAAGAGGCTGCCTTGTTCGCGCGCGACCTGTACAATATGTACGTCAAGTACGCCGAAAGCCGGAAATGGAAGGTGGACCAGCTCGCTTTTAGCCCGACCGGGAGGGGGGGCTTTCGCGAGGTGATCTTCAGCGTCAAGGGCGAGGGCGTCTGGACGGAATTGGGCTACGAGGGCGGAGGTCATCGTGTCCAGCGGGTACCCGAAACGGAATCCCAGGGCAGAATACACACCTCCGCCGCCACGGTGGCCGTCCTGCCCGAGCCCGAGGAGCTCGACATCGAGATATCCAGCCAGGATGTTATTGAGCACGTCAGCAGGTCGAGCGGGCCCGGCGGCCAGAACGTCAACAAGGTCAGCAGCGCAGTCAAACTCGAACACGTCCCGACTGGAATCACCGTCAGCATGCAGGACGAAAAGAGTCAGCACAAGAACCGCGCCAAGGCCTGGCGAGTCCTGCGGAGCAGGGTTTACGAGTACTTCGAAAGCAAGAAACGAGCCGAACGCGATTCGCAGCGTAGGACTATGATCGGCTCGGGTGATAGGTCCCAGAAAATCAGAACCTATAATTACCCGCAAAACCGCGTGACCGACCACAGGATCAACCTGTCGCTCTACAACCTCGAGAGGATAATGGCCGGTGAGATGGGCGAGCTGATCGCCGCACTTAAAGATTATGACCTGCAGCAGCGGTTGAAAAACCTCTGAGCGTCACCGACGAGCGCCCCGCAAGCGGCTTGTGGTGCCGTTCAAGGCCGGAGGTTCAGATGAGAGTCGTTGTGACCGGAATGGTGGGTATCGACAAGAAGAGTTACCTTCAGAAGCTCTGCGCATATGCCTGCGACCGGGGTAAAGAGGTGCTGTTGTGCAACGTCGGCGATATGATGTACGCCGAGGCCCCCGACATCCGGCCCGGAAAGATACTCGACATACCCCTCAAAAGGCTCAGTTCTCTTCGCCGCAGCGTCTTCAAGGACATCGTCGCCAGGGCCCGAACCGCCCCCAACTTGATTGTCAATACGCACGCGACCTTCCGTTGGAGGCACGGACTGTTTCCCGCCGTCGATTTTGACCAGATGAGACAGCTCAACGCCGATATGTACATCTGCCTGATTGACGGTGTCATCGCCCTGCACACCCGGCTGCTTGCCGAGCACGCCGTCGAGCATACATTGAAGGATCTGGTGGTCTGGCGCGAAGAAGAAATTATCGGAACCGAGATGCTCTGCAAGGGCATCAACGAAGATGTCCCCTTCTATTGTCTTGCCCGCGGTACCGACGCCGAGACCATAGAAACATTCTACAGGCTCGTTTTCGCCCCGGAGATGAACAGGGTCTATCTGAGTTTTCCGATGACGGCGGTCGCCGGTATCAGGACGGTCAAAAATGAGATCGACCGGTTCAGGGAGTCAATGAAACGGCTGTTTATCTGCTTCGACCCGGGCGACCTGGAAGAATCGTTGCTCCCGCAGTATGCCCGGCAGGCCCGCGAAAAGGGGCTGGACTTTCTCGAGGTCGAGGCCCTTGGGCGGAAGGTCCGCCTGGACCTGGATGAGGTTCGCCAGATCGAACGCGATATCAACAGCCAGATATACGCCCGGGATTTCCTGCTGATTGACCAGTCGGATATGATAATCAGCTTCGTCCCCCAGATGCCGGACGGACGGGCCGCCATCTCAAGCGGTGTCGAAAGAGAGCTCCAGCACGCCCACGAGGCCACCAAGGAGGTCTACGTCATCTGGCCCGCAAAGCAGACTCCGTCGGTCTTCGTGACCCAAACCGCGACCAGACTCTTCAACGATATAGATGACGCCGTCGAATTCTTCGAGGAAACCCGGATGGTCCGGAAGTAAAATTCCTGGCACGCGCTGTTGGGTCGTAGGCATCGGTGGCAAATGTCGAACCTCCAACGTCAAATATCAGGCAAGCAAATGGCCGGCTGTATCGACCATACATTGCTTTTGCCCACCACAACAACCGTCCATGTGGAGCAGCTATGCGAAGAAGCAAGGCAGTGGGGCTTCTACGCGGTCTGCGTCAATCCGCGATGGGTGCCTTTGGCGGCTGATCGATTGAGCCGTACCAATATCAAGGTCGCCTCAGCCATCAGCCTGCCACTCGGTGCCGATGCCACGAAAATCAAGGTCGCACAGGCCAGGGACGCAATCTTTGCCGGCGCCGACGAGATCGATATGGTAGCCGACCTGGCCGCGATAATCGAAGAAGACTCGAGGTTTCTGCTGGAGCAGTTTCAGGCCGTCTTGAAGGTATGCAGGCAGGTCAGGCCCAGGGTCTTGTTGAAGGTGATAATCGAATCGGCGGCCCTTACCGGCGGCCAGAAGATATTCGCCTGCCGCATTGCACAGCAGGCACACGTCGATTTTGTCAAGACGAGCACCGGGATGCACCCGGCCGGCGGTGCTACCGTGGAAGATATAAAACTGATGAAAGAAGCAGCTCCCGACTGTATGATAAAAGCAGCCGGTGGAATACGCACCGCAAAGCAGGCCCTGGAAATGCTCGAGGCCGGTGCCGTCAGGATAGGCACCTCCTCGGGTGTGCGAATTGTAAATGAAATAGAGGCGGGATGATTCAATGACGGTCGGAGTCGCCGCTGGCACGCCCAAATCTGCTGTGTGCAGGTTGCACTGCAGGAAAGTCCGCGCATCCGTGGCCTTGCCCGCCTTAAGCACGCTGTTCGCCGATCTCACCTCGCCGACAATCCTTGGCGGCAACACCGCCAAGTTGGAGGCTGATGGGTTCAGCTACTGGGCAGCCGAGCCGAGAGCCATCTTCGAATTCCGCCCGGGCCACAAAGACCCCTTCCAGAAACTCCAGGCCGCGATCGATAAATACTCGCTTGAGCACGGCTGTGCGGATGATTTGCCGCCCGGTTCTTTTCGAGGCGGCTGGATGGGGTATTTCGCATACGAGCTTGGCCGGCATATCGAGCGGTTGCCCGAGACCACCATCGACGAGCTCCGGATGCCCCTGATTCGCCTCTGCTTCTACGACAGGTTTATCGCCTATGGGCACGATTCGGGCGTGTTTTATCTGGCTGCCCTCGAAATGCCCGGCGAAGCCGAGCCGGCCGAGAAAAAACTCGATAACCTGCAGCACCTCCTGACCCGGGCGGCGGGGATTCACCTGCCCAGCCCTGCCTCCGCGGACCTTGAGGCTATCGACCTGGCGAGCTTCCGCTGCAATATGGACAGAAACTACTACCTGCGAATGTTCCACAGGATAAAGCGATATATTTTCGACGGTGAGGTCTACCAGATAAACTTCTCGCAGCGATTCGAGTGCGACTACCACGCTGAGCCGATAGACCTCTTCAACTGGCAGAATCAGCACAACCCCAGCGGCTATGCCGCCTATATTGACGCCGGAAGCTTCCACATTGTCAGTGCCTCACCGGAGATGTTCCTGACCATCACCAACGGCGCGATCAGCACCAAGCCGATAAAGGGGACTCGGCGGCGTATCCAGCCTGCCGACAATAACCGCCTGGTGGCAGAACGTATCAACGAGAAAAACTACTATGACCTTCTTCACAGCGAAAAAGAACGGGCAGAGCTCAATATGATAGTTGATCTGGAACGCAACGACCTGGCGCGGATATGCCAGCCGGGAACCAGGCACGTCGTTCAGCCCCGGACAATAGAGGCCTACCCTACGGTCTTTCACGCCGTAGCCACCGTGGCCGGCCGGCTCCGCGACGAAATCACCTTCTGTGATTGCCTCAGAGCAATGTTCCCCGGCGGCTCGATCACCGGCGCACCGAAGATACGCTCGATGGAGATCATCGACGAAACCGAGCCCACCGCAAGAGGAGTCTATACGGGCAGCATCGGATATATCGGGCTGGACGGCAGCGTCTGCTTGAACATCGCCATACGCACGATTATTATCGCCGGCTGCAAGGCCTTTGCACAGACCGGCGGCGGCATCGTCGCCGACTCCGAACCACAGGCCGAGTGGAACGAGACTATCACGAAGGCAAGGGCCCTGCTGGCTGGCATAACAGCCGTCCAGAAACATCGCAATTGCCCCAGCTAAAATGACAGAGAAGGTCTTTCTAAACGGTAGATTGGTCGATATCCCCGGCGCCTCTGTCTCGGTTGCCGACGGCGGCTTGCTGTACGGGGCAGGCCTCTTCGAGACCATGCGGGTCCACAACGGCGTGGTCTTTGCCCTTGAAGACCACCTGGACCGCCTGTTTTTCAGCGCCAAAGTGCTCTCGATAAACATTACCTGCGATAGGCAGTACATCACCAGCGCCCTATACAAGGTCCTCCAGGCCAACCAGCTCAGCGACGCGCGGATCCGGCTGACGGTAACCACCGGGCCAATGTCCGAGCCGGACGAGCAGCGCAAATCGACTCTGTTAATAACCGCCACGGCCCTCAAACCCTATCCGCCCCAGTACTACCAGAAGGGCGTTACCGTTATTCTGTGCCCCTACAGGCAGAACCCCAACGATCCTACCTGTGGACACAAGGTAACCAGCTTCTTTTCGCGGATGATGGCGCTGAAGGTGGCGCATCAAAAAGGGGCCGCCGAGGCCCTGTGGTTCACGCCGGATAGTCGCCTGGCCGAGGGCTGCATCAGCAATGTTTTCCTGGTCAAGGATTCCACACTCTATACACCTCCCATCTCTACCCCGGTTCTCGCGGGCGTGGCCAGGAGGACTATCTGCCAGATCGCCGCAGATGCGTCGATCGAACTGATCGAAAAAAACCTGTACATCGATGACGTGCTGAGCGCCGAAGAGATATTTCTGACCAACGTCATTATGCAGGTGATGCCGGTCAGCGGCGTCGAAAAGCATACGGTCGGTGACGGGAAGGTCGGCCCCGTAACGAAAAAATTGAAAGAGCGTTTTGAAGAATTCGTTGAGCGTCAATGCGGCAAAGACAAATGAAAGTAAGCGATGTCACGGCTGTCGTTGACAGCATCGTCCCGCTCCGTCTGGCTCAGGATTGGGACAACGTGGGCCTGCTTGTCGGCGATGCCGGCCAAATCGTCAGAAACATCCTGCTGACCATCGATGTTACCGCCGAGGTCGTGGCCGAGGCCAAGAAACTCAAGACCGACCTGATAATAAGCTATCATCCGGTCATCTGGGACGGCTTGAAAAAAGTTACCGCCGAGAGGCCGACGAGCCTCGTCTATGAGCTGATTCGCGCCGGGATCTCGGTCTTTTCGGTGCACACGGCCCTCGATACCGTCCCCGGGGGCCTCAACGACGCCCTTGCAGAGACCCTCGGAATAGAGAACCCTCAACCGCTCGGCGACTTCGTTCAAGACCCTCGTGCTGAGAACTTCAAGCTCGTTGTCTTTGTACCTCTCGATTCGCTCGGCGAGGTCCGCGAGGCCGTCTTCGCCGCCGGGGCCGGCAGGATAGGCAGCTACACGCACTGCGGCTTCAGTGCCGAAGGAACTGGCACGTTCTTGCCGCTCGAGGGTGCAAGGCCGGCCGTCGGCAGCAAAGGCAATCTTGAGAAGGTCCGGGAAGTCAGGTTCGAGACGATCGTCCCGGCCGACAGGCTCGATGCGGTTATCGCCGCGATGAGCAAGGCCCACCCCTACGAGACGCCCGCATTCGATCTGTTCAAGCTACGCAACCCCACCGCGAGGCTCGGCCTGGGCAGAATCGGCACCCTGGCTCGTCCGGCACGTCTCGAAGATCTCATCGAGAAGATAAGCAGACGTACCGGCGCAAAGGTTGTTGGCATAATCGGAAAGCAAAGACGCCTGGTGAAAAAAGCCGCCGTCTGCGCCGGCTCCTGCGGTAAGATAATCGAGGCAGTCATCGCTGCAAGGGCCGAGCTCTACGTGACCGGCGAGCTCAAGCACCACCACGCCCTGGCTGCCCGGCAGGCGGGCCTGACCTGCATCTGCCTCGGGCATAGCGTCTCGGAGCGATTCATACTCAAAAAGTTCGCCGGACAGTTGAAAAAAAGGCTCAACACCATAACAATCAACATCAGCAGGAAAGACACAGACCCGTTTACCTGGAAAAATATATGACCGAACAAGGCCAGCCTCAGCCAGAAACACCCTTCGAGGAGGCTCCAACCGACGCCAATGCCCTCGAACAGGACGATACCGCCGTCGGCGGGGACGAATCAGCCACATCCGGGCAGCCCGAGCCTGGGCCCGACAACCAGGATGAACCCGGGACCGCCGAACGGCCCCACCACCTGAGCGAGGACCCCGGGCACAAGCCGACCGTTGAATCGGTCATAGAGGCGGTCCTTTTCGCCAGCGATGAGCCTCTGCCGGCCGCTCGCCTGGCAAGCATTGTCGAGGTTGGCCCAAAGCAGGTCCGCCAGCATATCCAGGACCTCAACCGCAAGTACCGCGAGAACCACAATTCCTTTCGGATCGAGCAAATTGCCGGCGGCTACCAGATGCTCACCCTCGGCTGCTACGGTTACTGGCTCAAGAAGCTGCTTCGCGCCCGCTCCGATACCAAGCTCAGCCCCGCGGCCCTGGAGACCCTTGCCGTAATCGCCTACAAGCAGCCGGTCTTGCGTGCGGATATCGAGGCCGTCAGGGGCGTCGCTGCCGGCGAGGTCATCCGAGGCCTGATGTACAAGGGGCTGGTCAAGATCGTCGGCAGGGCCGAAGTCCTCGGCAGGCCGATGCTTTATGGAACCACAAAGAAATTCCTGGAGGTCTTCGGCCTCAACTCCCTCAAGGACCTTCCCAAGGTCGAGGAACTCAAAGAACCGCCCGCTTGAGCCGTATCCCGGCGGCTGGCCCGGCCATCGTTTTCATCACTCCGCCGCAGAGCCCAACGGGCAAAATCACCCTTTGCGAGCTACGTGTCTGCATAATCTCCACGGTTAACGAGGAACACGGGCCGATCCCCGGGCAGGTCTTTTCGATCGGGCTTGAGGGGCCTGCTGGTTGACTTGCAGCGGATCCTCGCCTGGCTCTGTCCCCGTTGGAGGCCCCTGCCTGCCGAGTCAGTCCCTACCATGCAGCCAGCGGCTTCAAGTCCGCTTTTTCGACCACCTTCCCGTCTTGCCATCGCGGCGACAGCAGAATCGCCAGCCGCACCCTGCCCTTCGCCCCGGGCAATCGAACCACGAGCCTGCTGACCCCCTTGTTCCGTTTTTGGGGCGGCTGCTGCTCGGCTGATTCAACCGTGAACTCCGCACCGGTCGGCTTGAGAATCCTCGCGATCAGCTTTTTGTCCTTGAGCTCGAGAACCGCAGTGCCGCCTTTGCGGGGCGTGATCTTCGCGTCCGTCGTCATCCCCCAGACCACTTCACAGGGCTTTTGAATCTCAAATTCATCCTGCACCAACACTGCCTTACGCCCGCCTACCATTGCGATCCCGCGGGTCGTCTTGCTCGCGTATTTCTTATAGGGTTCGGTCAGGTCGATTACCGCAAACGGTGCCGGTCCATCCGCCTGGAACCGGATGATGCTTGACCGCGCGTACGGGTCCTGGTCTTCGCCGCCCAACAGGGGGACGTTGTGACTCTTGGAACTCAGGCGGTAATAGCTCCATCTCGTCCCGCCGCGCTGCCGGTCCCAATAGCGCGGCAGGTTGTAGTCGTCCGAGCCCAGGTCCCGCGCCCATCGAACCCCTAAGGCATCCAGCTCGAAGTTGCCTAAGTCCAGGTGCCCGTGATTGACCTGGTTGTAGCCGGCCTTTACGCCGACAAAAAGCGCTTCCCTGTCGTCCCAGCTGCTGCGAAAGACGGCAACCTCCACGGGGCCTCTAAAGTACCGGTCCAGAAGCCTACTGCTTGTATGCCGACCTTTTGGTGCCGGGACATACCATATCACGTGCTCCGGGCTGGCCTTGCCCCTGGATAGCTCAATGTGCTCGGCCTCGGCATAGAAGGGATTGTTGAACGTACGTGCCAACCAGAAAAGGCACGGTACCGTCCTCCTGGTTGCCCGTTCATGGCAGTCGGCAAAATTGAGGTACAGCCCGGTCGGGCCGGTAACGTATATCGGGAAGTACCCCGCCTCGGCCAGGCCCTTGATCTTCACCAGCCCGAAGTCCTTGCCCAGCGCGCTGCGCAGCGCCGTCAGGCCGTATGCGGTGTACCTGGTTGCATAGTGCCAGTAGCCCGGCCCCTCCCCCCAGGCCCCGTCCGGCCCGTACGTCTTTATCGCACGCGGCAGCGACATAACCGCCGAGGCCACGATTCGCTCGGCATACTTGGGGTCCGACTCGGCCACGGCCAATGCCCCCGCAATCAGGCCGCCGTTACACACCTGGTTCCAGTTGAACTCGTTCCTGGTCCACCAGCTATTCTCCGTGTACGCCGTGAGACCCGCTTCCAGTCCGTTCTTGATAAGGCCGGCCCTGATCTTCGCTCGCGTCTTGGCGTCCATATACGAGTATAACCAATCGTAGCCCACGCCAACTGCGTGGGACATCTCAGCGGTATCCAGAAAATGTGACGGATTCCAGTCCTTGAACGCGCAGACCGCCAGCATATTCTCAACCGCCTTGCGGGCGTAGCTTTCCTGGCCCGTCCATCTGTACGCCAGGGCGAGCGCGTAAACCCGGTTCAGACACTCCCTGCTGACGTGCAACAGCCTCGGCCCGATCTTGCGGTAGGTCAACATCGGCTTTTTCATATAGCCGTCCGCCCGCTCTATGACGTCCCTGATGCACTTCTGCAGGATTTTGTCAGCGGCGTACCGCCTCTTGAGCTCCTCAAGCTGCTCGTCTTTTAGCATCAAGCGAGGATGTCTGGCATCCAGGGTCTTGAGCACCTCCGACGGCTCCACTGCAAAATCCGCCGCACCCGCCGCCAAGCAACTCCAAACCAACACAATCCCCCATCTGAACGTCTTGACCATAGCACTTCCATTAGACTAAGTTGGTTCTCGATTTGTCAGGTTCTCTGGCATACGTCACCGCCGCATTATACCATACGATCGGCTGCGGTGGCACCCTCTGTGGCGGGCCTGGGACCGGCTGCTCGGCATACACCATACACCTTGAAGGACCGTTCATCTGCCCCAAGGACGGTTTCCGCGGAGCACACAACGCCCGGTGGACAAGATCGCCGCAGATACCATTCCTGGAAAAACTGCTCGGCTGGGCTGACGGAAAAGTAAAGCTTCTTACCATAGCTGCCGAGCTCCCGGGCGCTGATGAACTGGCCCGCTACGCGGTCGGCAAAGGGATCGCCGTTGCGCTTGGCCACCAGGACGCACGCCAAGATGACCTCGACCGGCTCGCCGAGGCCGGGGCGACCGCCCTGACGCACTTAGGCAACGGCGTGCCGACAGTCCTGCCCCGCCACGAAAATCCCATCTGGGCCGGTCTGGCCAACGACAACCTGGTTGCCACGATAATCGCCGATGGTAACCACCTACTGCCTCCCGTGCTAAAGGTGATCATCAAAGCCAGAGGACCGCGCCGCTGCATCGTGATAAGCGACGGCAGCTCGCTGTCCGGGCTGGCCCCCGGCAGGTACGAAACGCTTAGCCGCCAGGTCATACTTGATGAGTCCGGCCGGGTCTATGACCCTCGGAGCGGCTATATGTGTGGCTCATCCGCCACCATCCTGAAATGTATGAACCACCTGGCCTCGCTGCGGTTGCTCAGTCTTGATGAGTTGGTGACGATGGGTTTTTATAATCCGCTCAGGCTGATTGGCCTGGCAGACAACGATGTCGCAACCGGCCCCGAGATCTTCTATGATCAGACCCGCCGAGCCTTCGTTCTCAAAGAGTAGCTTGCCGTCCTCGAGACCCGTAAAGGTTGGCAGCTCAGATATCTCGGTTGATACGTTGTCGCGCAGATCCGCGTTTCCAGCCAGCAATACGAGGATGGCCCTGCGCCCCCGGTGCTTTGTTCACGCCGTGGACCGGCCAGGCGAAGACCCTTTTTCAGACTATCAGCATAGCGTCGCCGTAGGAATAAAAACGGTAGCGCCGCTCTACGGCGTGCCTGTAGGCGGCAAGGACGTTATCCAGTCCTGCGAATGCAGCCACCAGAGCCAGCAGCGTCGACCGAGGCAGGTGGAAATTGGTTATCATCGCATCGACGAACTTGAACCTGTAGCCGGGTGTTATGAACAGATCCGTCTTGCCTTCGGCCGGGCCGATGCGGGGGCCGGGCAGGCTTTCGAGGGTCCTGGTTGAGGTCGTGCCGACGGCGATTACCCGGCTGCCCGCCTCTCTGGCGGCCTCGATCCTGCGGGCATTCTCGGCGTCTATGGAGAATCTCTCGGCGTCGAGGCGGTGAGCCTCCAGGTTTTCCGTGGTGACCGGCCGAAAGGTCCCTGCACCTACGTGCAGCGTCACGTAAGCAAAAATGATGCCGGCTTTTTGCAGCCGCCGGATCAGCCCATCGGTGAAGTGCAACCCCGCCGTCGGTGCAGCCACCGCCCCGCTGACCCGGGCGTAAACGGTCTGGTAGCGGAGCTTGTCCTGCTGCGCGAGCGCAGGGTCGTCGTTGCGTTTGATATACGGCGGCAGCGGAGGAAATCCAATCTTCTCAAGGATGGCTTCGGCCTTTGCCTGGCTCTGCAGCTCGAGCAGGCACTTGCCCGCCTCGCCCTTTTCCACCAGGACGGCAGGGCAGAAATCATTCCGGCGGTTGTCCCTGATGTAGATGGTCTGCCCGACTTTCAGCTTTCGCAGGCCTTTGAGCACTACCTGCCAGAGGCCGGGACGCTCCTCGGCCAGGAATAGACCTTCGAGCTTTGCGCCGGTCTGCCGGCGGGCAAAAAAGCGGGCGGGCAGGACTTTCGTGTTGTTGACCACGAGGCAGTCGCCCCGCCGGAGAAATTCACCGAGCCTCTCGAATCGGCTGTCGACTATCCGGCCGGTCCCGCGATCCAGAATCAGCAGACGCGATTCGCTGCGCACGCCGACCGGATGCTGGGCGATCAGCTCAGACGGCAGTTCGTAATTTAGCTTTTCTGTTTTCACGGCGAAAAATTATCAGACCTCCGTCAGAAGCACAAAAAAAATTTCAGCCCAACAATAAGCCGGTTTTCGACATTTCGGACAGACGGCGGATTAGGCGAGCAAGTACCCGATGCAGCCGGCCGATACTGGAGAACAGCCAGCGCGATTTGGTGTCAGTGATTCGCCCGGTACGCAGGTTATGGCCCAGAGAAAACACTTTGAACAAGCCGCTGCATCAATAGCCGCTCTCGGCAGAAGCGAGCTCAAACAACGCATCCGCAATTTCAAGGGCCGGTTCAAGCTGGATTTCACCGACGATTATCTTGAGAAATTGAGTCTCGAAAAGCTCAGGCATATCCTCTTGGCTGCTCTTATGAGCTCGAAGCGGTAAAGGCCCTTATCCGCTGCCAGGCTCTCGTTCGGCCGCCCGCAAACCGTCACGCCCATCTGCCAGTCTCACCGAACCTTCGATGCACCTTCGCTCCGGTCGATAACGTGTATTTTGCAGGAATTTTTTCTGCGGGCGGTGTAACATAACCGCTGGCGGCGCAATGATGTTCTTGACGATGGTTGGTGCTGCTATGGCAAAGACGGTCAGGTCGAGCCGGAACGACGAGCTGGTGGTGAGGGCCCGAACGGATGCCAAGGCGCTGGGCGAGCTCTACGAGATGTACTATGAGCGCGTCTTCAGATTTTGCGTTCACCGCCTGTTTTCCAAAGAAATTGCTGAGGATATTACGTCCACGGTTTTTCTCGAAGTGGCGCGCAGGATGCGCGGTTTTGCCGGCCGGACCGAGCGGGACTTCAGAAGCTGGCTCTACACCATCGCCGTCAACCAGGTCAATGCATACATAAGAAAGTCGTCCCGGCGCAGGCGGTTATTGTCGAAGGCGGCTGAATCCATCGCGGCCTCATCCGCACACCCGGACGGTTCGCGGCGGTTCGACTGGCCCAGACTTTACGCAGCGCTGATGAAGCTACGGCCGGAACACCAGACCATCATCACGCTGAGGTTCTTTGAAAACCTCCACTACGACGAAATAGCACGGATTATGGGTATGCAGCAGTCAACGGCGCGCGTGAGGCTGCACCGCGTTCTCCAAAAGCTGCGCAAACAATTGCAGAAATCTTTCGAGGAGCAAGCTTAGATGGTCAAAGGGCAACTCGATCTCGAGGGAATCGTTGATCGGCTTGGTATCGATGATAAGCCGAACCCGGCGCACCGCGAGAAGCTGCGCCGGCAGATGCTGCTGGTTTTCAGCGAGTCAGCTTCCCGCTATGCCGGTCGAGCCGGCGGGCGCAGCCGAACGATTACGGAAAGACCCCTCCTGAAATTCGCCGCCGCCGCGGTTGTCGTTGCAGCTGCGGCGATAGGAGCATATCGCATTGTCAAGATTATCAAGCCGGACCATCCCCGTTCTAACCTCACGGCCAAACAGCCCGAAGAGCCCAATATCCACCGGCCCGTGTACACCGGCACGCCCGGCTTTGTTGAGATGGTCCCGATCGACATCAAGCTGCCAGAGGCCGTTTTCGCGGGCCCGCCGCTCCCGAAGTACTTCGTGCCCAACCTGGACAGAGCACCCAGCAGGCCCCGACCGCCTTTCCTGGCACCGGCCGGCACCAAGAACGTTGCGCTGGGCAAGCCGGTTACCAGCAGTAGTGACGAAGAGCCCGTCATCGGCGAGCTCGAGATGATAACCGACGGCGACAAAGAGGCCACCGACGCGAGCTACGTCGAGCTCGGGCCCTCCACCCAGCACATTACGATCGACCTGGAGGCACCCCATTACATTTACGCCATCGTGGTCTGGCATTATCACAGAGAGCCGCGAGTTTATTATGACGTGGTGGTTCAGGTGGCCGACGATGCAAACTTCACAACCAACGTCAGGACGCTGTTCAACAACGATATTGACAACTCCTCCGGCCTGGGCGTCGGCAAGGACAAGCACTACATCGAGACCAACGAGGGCAAGCTGATCGACGCCAGGGGTGTAAAGGCCAGGTACGTTCGGCTGTACAGCAGGGGTAATACCAGCAACAGTCTGAACCACTATATCGAGGTCGAAGTCTACGGCAAGCCCGCCGAGTAGGAGCATTGGCCGGGCGGTGATTTACGAGTCTTTGTTGCTGGCTGTTCTTGCCGGGGACCGGGCATCGGCCTTGAGCTTGCTGTCGAACTCTTCCATCATCCGGGTCAACCGGTTCACGATTTGCGGTTGCTCGGCAGCGAGGTTCTTCGTCTCGCTTATATCGGTCTCAAGGTCGTAGAGCTCTATCTGCTTCTTGCGGACCAGCTTCCATCTGCCGCTCCGGGCGGCCTCGAGCTTTGTGCCTCGATAGTAATAGTAGGCCTGGTGTGGTGTCCGCGCGCCGGGCCGGCCCGCCATCAAGCGCCAGATGTCCTTGCCGTCGATGACCCTGTCCCGCGGTGGCTCGGCGCCGGCCAGCCTGGCAAATGTAGGCAAAAGATCAATCGTCCCGCAAACCTCGCTGCAAACAGTGTTCGCCGGGATCCGGCCGGGCCAGCGCATTATGCACGGCTCTCGCATCCCGCCCTCGTAGGTCGAGAATTTGCCGTCACGCAGCGGTAGGGCGCAGCCGCCGTGATGTTTCTTCGAGAGCCAGGGGCCATTGTCGCTCGTGAAGACCACCAGCGTATTCTCGTCCACTCCCGCCCGCTTGAGCGCCGAGAGAACCTCGCCCACCGACCAGTCAATCTGCTCGATCGTCACCGTGTATGCTTTCTTGGGGTCCTCGGTGTAAAACTCGTCCGAGACAAACAGCGGGATGTGGGGCATCGTGTGCGCCAGGTAGAGGAAGAATGGCCGGGCCTTGTTTTTCTCGATGAACTTGACCGCCTCTTCAGTGTAGCGCTCGATTAGCTTCGTCTGGTCCGCCGGTCGTTCTATGATCTGCGTGTTGCGCATCAACGGGACATTCCAGGGGGAATAGTCTCTCTGTTGCCAGGCCCGGTCGAGGTCGCGGTTCTTGCCCTTGACGCCGTCCATATCATTCGAGTATGGGATGCCGAAATAGTAATCGAAGCCATTGTTGGTGGGCAGGAATTGCGGCAGATGTCCGAGATGCCACTTGCCGATACACGCAGTGGTGTAACCACGCCCTTTTAGGATGTCGGCTATGGTGATCTCGCCGGGATCAAGGCCGATATTGTCCCGCGGAAACAGTACCCTGGTTATGCCGACTCTCGGCGGATAGCATCCGGTCATCAGCGCCGCCCGCGAGGGCGAGCAAATCGACGCAGCCGAGTAGAAATCAGTGAACTTCATCCCCTCAGTGGCCATGCGATCCAGATTCGGCGTCTTTATGGTCGGCGAACCAAAGCATCCTATATCCTGGTAGCCTTGATCGTCGGTGAAGATGACAACGAAGTTCGGCCTGTCAACAGCAGGTGTTTTCTTGCTCAAGCGTTTGCCGGTGGTGCACGCTGGAACGGTAAGCACCGCGGCGCCGATGCCGACGGCCCTTAGAAAGGCGCGACGACTGTACCTGGTCGCAGTCATATCTATCTCCCGTTCACACAATATAAAGGGTCAACCGGATCCAGCCAATAGTTTATATCCTGCGCCCGCACGCATCAACTGCCTGGCCCGGCGGGCGATCATCCCAAAGACTGTGGCAGAATTTCCCCGGCTCCGGCAGGACAGATTGAGGTATGTGCGACGCTCTGGTTTGCTCTTTGATTGAGACCCTCGCGATAGTGAGATTTGTGACGCGTGGCGTTCGCGGCTCATCGAGTGCCTGCAACTCACGGGGCAGTTCCTTTGGGCTTTGTGGCGGACTTCGGCTTGTTGCCGCCGCCGTAGTACGGGAACTTGTCGAACATATCAGCCTTACCCAGAATTCGCGGGTCGCCCGTAGCCCTAAGCTCGGCGGTCAGCTCTGCAGCAAGAGTCTCTTTGATCCTTGCATACTGGGGCTTCTGCGCGACATTGTCCAGTTGGTTCGGGTCTTTGCGGAGGTCATAAAGCTCTTCACTCGGCCTTTTTCCGAATGCCAAGCCGAACAGCCTTTCGACGCCCGGCTCGGTCCGATGCTCCATCATATAAGTCTTGGTCGGCGAGCCGTCGATATCGCCATAACCTGGTGGGTCGCCTGCGGGCCAACGCTCGGCTTTGAAATTTCGAATGTAGAGATAATCACGGGTTCGTATCGCCCGCATCGGGTAGCCCACACCGCCTGCCCGCCTGTTTGTGTGCCGCTCCATACCGGTCAAGACCTTGTCTCGCGTAGGATCGACCTGGCCCGATTTGCCGGAGATCAGGATGTCCAGAAAGCTCCTGCCCGTCATTTCCGGAGTAGGCTTTAGCCCCGCGGCCTCAAGGAAAGTCGCGGCCAAATCCGACAGGCTGATAAAATCCTCGACTACACTGCCGCTCTTTACCTTCGCCGGCCAGCGAACGGCAAGCGGAACGTGCGTCCCGCCGTCATAGAGGTTGCTCTTGCACCGCGGGAAAGGCATCCCGTTGTCACCGGTGACAACCACGAGCGTATTATCCAGTTGCCCCTTTTCCTCCAAGGTCTTGAGCAACTCGCCCACATCCCTGTCGAATCTCTGGATCGCCCAGAAGTAGTCGCAGATATCTGTGCGAACCTCCTCGCAATCGGGCAGGCACGCAGGCACTTCGACATCTTCGGCCTTCATCCCGCTCTTGACGCCCGACAGCCGCTTGTAGGGCCTGTGTGGGTCGTAGCTGCCGAACCAGAAGCAGAAAGGCTTATCACTCGGGCGTGCGCGCAAAAACTCATCGAAATTCTTGAATCTCGGTCCCGCAGCGTTCCGCGTGCGGCCGCCGGGCCCGTTGTATCCCGGGCCCCAGCCCTTCCGCGTGAAGCCCACATGGTAACCGGCCTGTTCCAGTATATCAGGATAAACGATGAACTTCGCAGGCAACGTGCTCCACAGGTTGCACCCTTGCTCTAAACGCCAGTGCCATTGCCCCGTCAGGATCGCGCCCCGCGAAGGCGTGCAGGATGGGGCCGAAACATACGCATTCTCGAACAGCATTCCCTCGCGCGCTACTCGATCGAAAACTGGTGTCTTGATCACCTTGGCGCCCGAAATGCTCGCAAAAGGCCACGACCAGTCGTCCGCGATGCAGAATAGAATATTGGGCCGGTCCTTTTTTCGCTTGGCCTCTGAAATCGCAGACGGCGCAAGCATCGCCGCGCCGACCCCCAACGCCTTCAAGAAATCGCGACGGTTGCATCTTTCTTCATTCATGGGTGTTTCTCCGATTCGTTTCTATTTTTTCGCTTCTCCGCGGCGCCGACAGGTCTTAGAAAGCCGCAACGGCTCTACCTGATCCCAGTCACATCTTTCTCCTGTCCGTATGCTAAGAAGTTGTTCGAATCCAACCGGCAGTTCACATCCCGTGCCCGCCTGGATCAACTTCTTGGCCCCGGGCCAGTTCATACTCTTGTGGCCCCGACCTCCTGGCGCCACTTTACCAGCTCGCGGCGCAGCTCGCGGGCCTCGCGCCACAGCTTGTTCGCCAGGTTGTTCTTCTCCGAGATATCTTCGGCGAGGTTGTAAAGCTCGAGCGTTCCGTCATCGAAGAACTCTATCAGCTTCCAGTCGCCCCGGCGGATGGCGCCGGCCGAGCGACCGCCGAGAAAATGAGGCTTGACCAGTGGATAATGCCAGTACAGGCTGCCCCGCCCCAGATCGGTTTTCCGGCTTGTCAACAAGGGCATCAGAGAGACCCCGTCGAATACTTGGCCTCGCCCGGCCTTCAGGCCCAGCGCATCCAGAAAAGTCGGATAGAAGTCGACAGTTATCACCGGTGCGCTGCACACGCTACCGGGCTTGACAACGGCAGGCCAGCGGATGATCAGCGGCACGCGGATTCCACCCTCGTAAAGCGTGGACTTGCCGCTCCGTAGCGGCGCGTTCGATGTCACCCGCTCCTCGCCCCCGTTGTCGCTGGTAAATACCAGGATGGTATTGTCGGCCAGGCCCAGTTCGCCGAGCTTCGCAGTAATCATCCCGATGCCCTCGTCGATGCATTCGAGCTGCGCGGCCAGGTGGACATTGTTCTTGGATGCGTCGGTGCCCTTGCCGGCCCCGGGCTTTTGCTCGTATTTCGCCACGAGGTCCTTCCTGCCGAGAAGCCTGGTATGCACCGCGTAATGACTGAGGTACAGAAAGAAAGGTTCATCCTTGTGACGCTGGATGAACTCGACGGCCTCGAGATTGCAGCGGTCGACCAGGTATTCGCGGCCCTTTATGCGCTGCTTTATCTCGCGGTTGAAATGATACGGGTAGTAATAACTTCCCCCGCCTATCCCCCTGTTCTCCGAGACTATTACCTCGTCGAAGCCGTGGACCCCCGGCGGGGATTCCTCGGCCCCGTGGTTGGCGTAGCCTGTAAGATGCCACTTGCCGATAATGCCCGTGGCATATCTGGCTTGCTTGAGCATCTCGGCGATGGTGATGTATTCGGTCGAAAGATGCTTTGGATCGTTGGGCCGCAGGTAATCGGTAATCCCGATTCTTGCCGGGTACAAGCCGGTCATCAACGCCGCCCGACAGGGCGAGCAGACCGGTGCAGCCGAGTAGGCATCCGTGAAGCGCATCCCCTCGCGCGCGAGTTTGTCAAGGTTGGGTGTTTCGTTGAACGTGTTGCCGTAGCAACCCAGCTCCGCCCATCCCAGGTCGTCGGCGAGAACGAAAATGATGTTGGGCCTGCTGTGCCGCGTCTGAGCCGAGCTGAGTGGCGATGTCTCTAAGCAGCCCGGCAGCGCCGCGGCCGTAACACCCGCACCGACCATCTTCAAAAAGTCGCGACGCTCGTAGCGAGCCGTATCCATTTTTTTCACCTTTCCCTTATTTCCTGTTGTGCTGCCTCTTTTCCCGAAATATCCGTTATCTCCAGTTGCAGAACCGTTTGCGTCTCCGTGGTTATCTTCACCTGCTCGCTCATCCGGATGGGCCATACCCATATTACTTTCTCGCTGTCGGCGACAACAAGTATTTTGCTGCGTAGATCAGCCGGCACCTGCGCGCCGGTGAGAAACTTGCCCACCTTCTTCTCAGATGACAATCCCAGAGGCACGAACCTGTCACCTGGTCGGCGTTGTCGAACAACTATGGCTCCGCTTATCTTCTCTATGTCGAACTGTTCGATGCAGTTCGCTATCGGCCCGCCATCGGCGCCGGGGGGACAAGCCGGCCCGGCCGTCCGTCTTTTACCAGCCGACCGGTCGGCAACCTGCTGAGCCCCGAGGATGGTGGCCTCTACGAGGTATCGGCCGAAAGCGGTCCGCCCCGGGACATTGATGACAATCTCCCGGTCCTGCGCCGGCTTGCCTTCGCGGCGGTCTTGCTCGAAGACCATCTGGCCGTACTCGTAGCGGGCGATGTAGCCGCCCGGCAGTTCTACGACCTTGCCGCTGGTCCCCCCGCGCGCCAGCCGCAACACACTCTGGTAATGTTCCTGCCGCAGGTACCTTTCTCCGCTGCCTACTGCACCAAGGGCCCGCCTTATAAGCTCCACTACGACAGGCTCAGGCTCGCCCTTTAGCAGCGCCAGGTCCAGCCGGATCCTCCCGGCTGCTGCGGCCGCCGATTCTCGCCACGCCCTCTCAGCGCGGTGACAGACCAGCTCGTAATACCGCTGCGCCGCCCGTGACAGCTCGTAAAGCTGCTCAACGAGGCATCCGCAGCAATCCTCCTGCAGCGCCGGCAGGAGCCTGTGCCGGATGAAGTTGCGGCGGTATCTGCAGTCTGCGTTGGTCTGGTCGTTGCGCCACTCCAGGTGTCGTGTGTGCAGATAGTCGATGATTTCGCTTCGCCGCACGCACAGCATCGGCCTAACGAATCTGGTGCCCTCCCTGCGATCCTGCACAACCCGGATTCCTGCCAGACCGCGAAGCCCCGTCCCCCGGCTCAATCGTTGTATCAGCGTCTCGGCGTTATCGTCCTTTTGATGGCCCGTCGCTATCAGGTTGCAGCCCTGGTCCTTCGCCAGTGCGATTAGGCTCGAAATCCGCAGTTGCCGGGCCGCCGTCTCAATCGAGAGCCGGTTCTGCCGGGCGAAGCTCCGCACGTCGACGCGCGCAGTCTTTACCTCCAGGCCCAGTTGCGCTGCCTGCTCGAGCACGAACTCCTCGTCGGCATCACTCGCCGAGCCTCTGAGTTGATGGTTGACGTGGGCGCAGAACAGACCGGCCCGGACGATCCCCTCGTCTTTGAGCACCTTGAGTACGCCCAGCAGGGCCGTAGAATCGGCGCCGCCGGAAACGGCCAGCAAGACCCTGTCATCCGGGCCCATCAGGCCGTTGGAAATCACAAAATCGCCGATTTTTTTCTCAAAGGCCGAGAGCATTTCAGACCAGCAGCGTAGATTTCGCACGTTCGGTCGCAGGCCCTGCAAATGCCGCAGACGACGATCTCGGCCGGTTGAATCAAGGCTGCCGGTCGTCGTCGCCCAACCGGTCTCACGGGCAGAATAAAAAAGGGCCTGCTTCTACCCAGGCCCAAATATGAAATCCCCGCGGGTTGTTACGGCAGCCGCGGAGGTTTGTACTCCGGCTTGGCCGTCTTGGTCAGCTCGCCCACGCGTCTTTCGGCAAACTCCTTCCAGCTGCTGAACTTCTCCGATTTGCCTTCGGTCTCCAGGGCCTGCTGGTAGAGCTCCAGGGCCTCGGCCCTGTTGTGCAGTTTCTGGTCGAGGATGAACGCCGCCTTGAACCTGGCCGGATAGGGGGTGTCCTTATTCCACTGGAAGGCCCTCTTGAAATACACAACCGCAATCGAGTAGTCCTTGAAATACTCGTATATTTCGCCGGCCTTGAATGCGGCATCGTCTATCTTGTCACTGGCAGGGTGTTTCCGTATTACCTCGTTGTACTTGTCAAGGGCTTGGCGAAGCTGTGTATGGTCTTTGAAGAGCAGCAGCTTCTTGGCCTGCTTGTGAAGCTCCACCGCCTCGTCGTAAAGCGCGTCTGCCTCCGGGATGGAGGCGGCAGCCTTGAGGTCCGGGCCCGCAGCCGCAGCCTCCACAATATAGTTGTACTGCGGCATCTTGCCCAGGGCCTCGAGCTCCTTCTCGGCCCACCGTAGCTTCATATTGTTGCCCGTCTTGCGGTAATGCTCCCGCAGCATCTCCAGCGCACGCTGATATGCCTGGCGGTTGACGGAGACCTGCTCGATCAGGTCGGCCTCGGCTGCGCCGCGGACCTCGACGCTCGGAGCAACCTGCCCCCGCGGCGGTTTGAGCTGGCCGCGACCCTTATCTGCGCTGCCGCACCCGACCAGTACGTTCACCAGAACTATCAGTGCCGTTGTAAGAACTATCCTTGTCATAGCGGCCTCCTGTTTCAAGCCTCAAGCCGGTCCTGCCTGTGCCAGCCCCGGCCACGCCCGAAAAGCCATACGCGACCCTTACCCGGGAAGCAATTATCCCTTAGCTGCTGCGATCGTCAAGCACAAACATCCCAAAATAATCCCGCCGGCTCGACGTATCGCTGCAGGTGAGTTGTTCCCGCCGGATTCGGCTGAGATAATCCGCATTGCATCAGGCCAGCCGCAGAGGTAAACTGGCGTTTTAGAGCCGGACCGGCCGGCTCTCTTGCCGGAGTAAGGCTATGAACGGGCACTGGAATACGGATAAAATCTTAGAGATAGCTCGCGGGTACCAGCCGGCCTCTGTACTCACCGCCGCCGCAGAGCTGAATGTTTTCACCGTCCTGCATCGCCGGCCGATGGATGCAGAATCTCTGGCCGGCGAGCTCGCAACCGACCTTCGCGCAACGACGATCCTGCTCGACGCCTTGGTGGGTATGGGGTTACTCGCAAAGCGGGACGCTATCTACAGCGTCCCAGCTGACCTGGCTGAGCTGCTCACCGAATCGAGCCCCGAAAATGTCTTGCCGATGGTGCGGCACACCGGGGCTTGCCTGCGGCGGTGGGCACAACTGACGCAGACGGTCAAAACCGGCAACCGGCCTGAGCACGTTCCCGGTATACGCGGCCAGGACGGCGAAAGGGCCGCCTTCATCGGCGCAATGCACAACTTCTCAGCTCCGGTGGCCGCCGAGGTGGTCCGCTGCCTCGGGCCCTTGAACTTCGAACACCTGCTCGACGTCGGCGGCGCCTCCGGAACCTGGACCATCGAATTCTTAAAGGCCGTCCCGAATGCTGCAGCAACGCTGTTCGATCTGCCGGAGGTTATCCCGATGGCACAGCAGCGGATCAGCCAGGCCGGCCTGGCCGAACGAGTCACGCTCGTCGCGGGCGACTTCTACACGGACGCGCTGCCCGCCGGCGCGGATTTGGCTTTTCTCGGTGCAATCGCACATCAGAATTCCCGCCCTCAGAACCGCGAGCTGTTCTCAAAGGTCCACGCCGCTCTTAGAGACGGCGGACTGATAGTCATACGCGATGTTGTGATGGACAGCACGCACACTTCTCCACCGGCCGGGGCGCTGTTCGCGGTTAATATGCTCGTTGGTACTGCCGAAGGCGGGACTTACTCCTTCGAGGAATACAGCGATGACCTTGAGAAGTGCGGCTTTACCGATGTTACTCTCGTCCGCCGCGACGAATTTATGAATTCGCTCATCCGTGCGAAAAAGAGATAGGGCCCTCGCCCTCCGGTTTGCCGCTGGGCCGACAGCGCGCCCGCATCGCTGGTGCCCGCGTGCTGTGCTGCTACGAGGCCGGCGGCTTGACCGGCCAGGGCCTTACACCGCAGCGACTCGCCCAGGCCCGATAGAGCTTGCTGAGCTGCTCGACCTTCTCCGGGTATTTCGCCGACAGGTCGTTTAGCTCCGTGCGGTCTGCTTCCATCTCGTAAAGCTCCCAGCCGCGGGGATACCTGGAGACAAGCTTCCACTTGCCCGCGCGAACGGCCCGGTTGCCCTCGTGTTCCCAGTACAGTACGTCGTGCCCCCGGCGGCGGCCGCCTTTGAAAATCGGCAGCAGGCTCTTTCCTTCGAGTGGCTTGATCGGCCGACCTTTATATCGCTTGGGGTAATCCACACCGGCCGCATCGAGGCAGGTTGCCATAATATCGATGATGTGCCCGACCTGGTGGGTCAGTGCGCCGCGTTTCTTGATGACGGCCGGCCAGTACGCAATCAGGGGCGTAGCGATGCCTCCCTCGTGCACCCAGTGTTTGTAGCGCCTGAACGGGGTGTTGCTCGCGTTCGCCCAGGATAACCCATAGCTCATATAGGAATCGACACCGCCCGGCGGAAGGCCGTTGTTACGCCTGTCGAACCCTCTCGGTCCCCCCTCTGCGCAACCGCCGTTGTCGGAGAGAAACAGGACCAGCGTATTTTCCTCTGCGCCGATTTCCCTGATTTTATCAAGCACCTGCCCTATTCCGTAGTCCATCCGCTCGATCTGGGCGGCATAGACGGCCATCTTGAGGTCCATCAGCTCCTTGTTCTTCTCTTGCTCCCAGGGCCAGGTCTCCGGGTCCCGGGGTGTCAGGGGCCATTCGGGTTTCACGATGCCCATTTCTATCATCCTGCGGTGCCGTTCGGCCCGCAACCTGTCCCAGCCCCCAAGATACCTTCCCTTGTACTTGGCGATATCCTCGGGCCAGGCGTGCAGGGGCCAGTGCGGGGCCGTGTAGGCCAGGTACAGGAAGAACGGCTCCGGGCCCCGGCCGTATCTGTCGATGAACTCGACCGCGTTACGGCTGAACGCATCGGTTAAATAGAACCCCTCTTTGGGTGGTGTGTATGGCCTGTCATCCACGGCCATTACCCGCCGCACACCCTTGGACTTTGCCTTTGTCGGGTCGAAGTAATTGGCCCCGCCGCTTATCAGGCCGAAGTACTTGTCGAAGCCTCTGTCGGTCGGCCAGTGCGGCCGCTTCTCGCCCACGTGCCATTTGCCCGCCATAAGCGTGCGGTAGCCCACCAGCTTGAGGGCTTCGGCGATTGTTACGCACTGGTCATTGAGATAGCCCTGGTAGGCCGGCCAGCCCTTGTTACCCACCATATGCCCGATACCGGCCTGGTGCGGGTACAGCCCCGTCAGCAGTGACGCCCGCGTCGGGCAGCATCGGGCGGCGTTGTAAAACTGCGTAAATCGCAGGCCGCGCGCCGCCAGACCGTCCAGGTTCGGGGTGTGGATTTCGCCGCCGTAGCAGCCTATGTCGGAAAAACCCATATCGTCGGCCATGATCAGGACGATGTTCGGCCGCTTGACGCTCGTGCCGAGCGCTCTGCCCCGGTTCGACAGCACAAAAGCGCCGGCACCCAGCACCGCACTTCTCTTTAGAAATTCCCGCCGACTTATTTTCCCGTCCATAACGTACCTGCGTGACTTGTCCCCGGTCGTTACTTCGGTTTACACCGGACCAATACCGCCACACTCAAGCATCCGATCCAAGGCCCTGGGGCCCGGCTATGAATACATCTGGTCGAAGTAGTTCTGGGCGGCCGCTACTGCGTGTCGCATAATGTCCTCGGCCTTGGCGGTTTCACGCTTGCCCAGCAGCTCCATAAGGGCCGCCGTGTCGAGCTCGGCGGCGGCCTTGTCGCAGGCCTCCCAGCTCAGTACGCTGCGGACTACTCTGTCAATGCCCTGCTCGGCGTTGTCGTAGGCGCGAGTCTGCATATCGTGGCCCTTCCAGCGAGCATAGCCGGCCTGCTGGATAAGCCCTGCAATCGCAACGTTCATACCGTTTACCCGCGCACCGTGGTCGATGTCGTACTTGCCGGGGCCACCCAGGATGATCCCGTCGTTGTAGCCCTGGCTGTTCAGGTGCATATGCACCATCATATCGTTGTCGAGCTCCTCCACGGTGTCGTAAACATGGTCGAGCCCGATCATCTCGGAATGGCCGAACTCCTTGTTGACGCCCTTTTTCTGGCGCGCAACGCCGAACTCCTCCTCCAGCCTCCGCCAGAACAAAAGTGCACTGGCAACGGTCGGAATCAGCATCGCCGGGTGACCCTCGTTGGGCTTCGGCTCGAAACAGATGTACAGACTGCCGCCCTTTTTCGCCTCGTACTTGCAGAGCTTTGCGATGCTCTCTTTGAGGTTCTGATACATCTGCCTGATTGCTACCGTGGCGATGTCGTAGCCGAACGAGCCGTTCCAGATGACAAATGCCGGGGCCTTGGCCGCGTCGGGGTGCCAGGCCTTCTTCAGGGGCCCGTAAGCAACCTCGACCGCTCCTACCCCCAGCTCCTCGGCTGCCTTTCTCTCGTCGGCATCAAGCGAGGCGACCCCCCCGTAAGCGAAGTGGCTGTGCGCACCGGGAGTGATCATCGCCAGATACAGCCCGGCCTCCACCAGGGCATCGGCCACGGCAGGGGCGCTCTTGTCGTCCACTTCGGCATCGTAGTGCATTTCGATTCCCAACTCGATGTTGCCGGGCAGCCGCGGTTTGATCTTCTCGGCCACCAACTTGATCATTTCTACCGTACCAAACTCGCCGCCCCACTCCGGCCGCATGTCACCGGGTACGAATCCACCCTTGCCTGGATTAAACGTCCATCTGCATATACTGTGCAACGTCTTCTCTGCCATTTGAGCTACTCCTTATCTTGCTGGTCGCGACAATTCGATTTCACTGTGGCGTTTTTCGTTGCCGCCTCGGACGCTACGATCGCATCTGACGCTCAAGCACCGCTCGCCAGGCATTATATGCCCGACGGTATGGTTCTTCCAGTTTCTCGTTGGGCCCGACCGTCCTGACGGGCTCTAAGCCGACAAAGGCCTCCTCGGGGTCTTTGTAGATTCCAGCCCCGATGCCCGCACCGCGGGCGGCGCCCTGAGAGCCGTCGGTGCTGTATAGCTGCACGCTTGCGCCCGTAACCGTGGCAAAGGCCTCGGCGAAGAGCGGGCTGAGGAACATATTGGCATTGCCGGCCTTGACGGCCTTTAGATCAATACCCATATCCCGCATTATCCCCACGCCGTAATTGAGCGCAAAGACAATGCCTTCCTGGGCGGCACGCAGAAAATGGGGCCTTTTGTGAACGTTGAAATTCCAGCCATGAACCGATGCGCCGATATTCCTGTTTTCCAGGGTCCTCTCGGCCCCGTTGCCGTAGGGCAGTATCACCAGGCCCTCGCAGCCGACGCCTACACGCTCGGCCAGCTCGTTCATCTGCGGGTAGTCCAGGCCCACGCCGACAAAGTTGTGCTTGAGCCAGCTGTTCAAAATCCCCGTCCCGTTGACGCACAACAGCACCCCGTAGCGCCGCTTCTGCCTGGAGTGGTTGACGTGCACAAACACGTTCACCCGCGACTTCGGGTCATGGTTCTTCTTGTCGCTTACCCCGTAAACAACGCCGGAGGTCCCCGCGGTAACGGCGATCTCGCCCGGCTCCAAGACGCCAAGAGACAGGGCGTTGTTCGGCTGGTCGCCGGCCCGGTAGCTCACCTTCACGCCCGGTGTAAGACCGAGTTCCCCGGCCGCGGCCTTCGTCAGTTCGCCCTGGACCGAAAAGGTCGGTACGGTCTCGGCTATGAGATCTCTGGAGATGCCGTAGTTGGCCAGCACGAAATCCGCCAATTCGTCGCTTTCAAAATCCCACATTATCCCCTCCGAAAGACCGGACGGCGTGGTCTTTATCTCACCGGTCATCCTCATCGCAACGTAATCGCCCGGCAGCATAATCTTGTGAATCTTCGCGTACGACTCCGGCTCATTATCCTTGACCCATTTCAGCTTAGAGGCGGTAAAATTGCCCGGCAGGTTGAGCAGCCTCTTGAGACATTTCTCGGGGCCGATCTCTTCGGCCGCCCGTTCCCCTATTCCGACGGCTCTACTGTCGCACCAGATAATCGAGGGCCGAAGCACCTGCCTGTTCTTATCCACGACAACCAGACCGTGCATCTGGTACGATATCCCGATGGCCGCAACATCGCGGGCATCAAAATCAGCCTTGGCCCTGATCTTTTCAGTGGCCTTGACTACGTGCTCCCACCAGGTCTCGGGGTGCTGCTCGGCCCAGCCTATCTGAGGCGCGATAATCTCGAGTTCCTTGTCCGGCGAGGCTGCACTGGCCAGCACTCTGCCCGTCCCGGCATCCATCAGTGTCGCTTTTATCGACGAACTGCCAACGTCGTATCCCAACAAAAGTGCCATTTGCAGTACCCTTTCCTTCTCGAAGAACCGCACTATACGTTAAATCAGCCGAAACTTGGACGTTCCCGCCCTGCAGCGATGAGTCATGGGCTGAAACTCGGCCCGGCCGCAGTGTATAATAGCCTCGCACTACACCCTGTCAAGCTGGGCACAGGCCGCACCTACCCCCAATTATCCGATCAGGCCGGTATCTCCAAGCCGCACTTGCCATTGCAGCTCGGCTCGCCGAGGCAACTGAGAAAAACCACTATCCGGTGATCCTCAGCCTCTTGTGCCATCGACGTCCCGCTCCCACGCGGCAAGCTCATCCCGAAGGGTCTTGACAATGCCCGGCTTTTCGCCCGCCAGGTCATTCTTCTCGCCCAGGTCATCGTCGAGGTTGAACAGCATAATCTTTTCCCCCTGCACCAGCAGCTTCCAGGGCCCTTTCCGCGCAACTTTCTGCTTGCCGAACCGCCAGAACAGCGTCCGCTTCGGCAGCTTCTTGCCGGCGAAGAGCAAGCCGCTCAGGTCCACCCCGTCAAGCTTCAGGCCCGCAGGTAGCTCGGCGCCGGTGATCGACGCCATCGTCGGTAGCAGGTCCATCCCCAGAACCGTCTGGTTACAGAGCGTTCCGGGCTTTATTCGGCCGGGCCAGTATGCGACGGCCGGCACCCTGTGCCCGCCCTCCCACAGACTCGCCTTGAAGCCGTTCAGCGGGCCGTTTGAGCCTCGCCTTGTGGCCCCGTTGTCCGAGCAGAAAAAGATGAACGTCCGTCTCTCCAGCCCCAGCCGGCGGACCGTCTCGACGACCCGCCCAATCCCTTCGTCCATCACCTCGACCATTTCCTTGTAGGCCCGCTGAATCTCGGGGCCCTCGGTTCTTTTGCCTCGCCTGCCGCCGGGCAGACGCTCGGGCGGATCGTTACGGCCCTGATATGGATAGTGCACCGCCTCGTGAGGCACATACAAACAGAAAGGCTCGTCCTTGTGCCGCTCGATAAAATCCACCGCGGCGGCGGTGATGAGGTCGGTAACGTAGCCTTCCTCAGGAACCTTCTCCAGATTCTTCCACCAGTCCGCTATGCCCGCCCCGTCGATGTGCGAATGATAATCCACGTTCCCGCTGACGTACCCGCGGAACTCGTCAAACCCCTGCCTAACCGGGTTGAACTCCACCTTGTAGCCTAAGTGCCACTTGCCGAATATGCCCGTTGCGTAGCCGGCCCGTTTCAGTATCTCGGCGAATGTTACCTCGGTCAGTGGCATTCCCGTCTGCCTCAGGGGGCCCTTGGCGGCGATCACCTCCTCGACGCCGCACCTCTGCTGGTAGCGCCCGGTCAGCAGGGCCGCCCGCGTCGGGCTGCACACCGCCCCGTTCGAGTGGTAATCGGTGAAGCGCATCCCGGCTTTCGCCAGGGCGTCGATGTTCGGCGTCTTTATCCGAGTGTTGCCGTAGCAGCCCAGATCGCCGTAACCCAGGTCGTCCGCCATTATCAAGATTATGTTGGGCCAATCGTGCTTCTTTCCGGCAGCGCGCCTCGGATTCCCGCAACCACCGATGAAGGCACCAACCCCGAGTGCCTTGGTGAGACCTAATATACCCCCTAACGACAAAAGGCTATCCCTAACGAAGGCCCGCCGATTGATCGTGTGCTCTGCCATATCTTATTCCCTTCGCCACGTTGGTCTCAATAATTGGTTTATTTACCGTGAGTTTGGCGGGATTGATATCCCTTGTATCACTCGCTATCTTTCACGTCTGTTATGCCGAGGTCGATGTACTGACCGCCGCCGGTCTGTTTGCAGTGGACGGCGATACAGTTTCGGCCGGTCCTGAGGGCCTTGCTCGCGTCGGCGTCAAGCTCAACCTGGACGTAGCCGGTGGTATAGCCTTTGAGGGAGGCCACGAGCCGGCCGTTGATGTAGACCTCGGCGTCCTCGTCGTGGTGGATGGCGAGGTGCGGCCGGCCGAGGTCCGTATCCTTCAACTCGAAGCACCGTCGCAGCCAGATCTCAGGGCCCTTCCACTCGGTGCGGACGACGGAGCCGGGGGTCCCCTTTGTCCCGAAGCCGCCGGTTCCTTCGGCCCAGGCCGAGTCGTCGAAGTCGGGTTTCTCCCAGCCGGCGGCCGGCCGGCTCGTCGTATAACGCCACTTCTGTCCGAGACGCTGCGAGGTCGGCACAATCGTCCTGATGATAGGCGGCGGCAGGTACAGCCGCCGGGCCGCAGCAGCGGCTTTTTCAAGGTCCATCTTCACCATAGCCCGGTCGTATGTCATCAGGCCGTTGACCTCGATCTCGACGTCGCTGGTCTGGGTGTATACCGCCGCGGCCAGCCCGCCGGCGATGAGCGGCCGCAATCGAGCCAGCAGGTTCACGTAGGCCTCGGTCAGCTCTTCGCGGGTCTTGAAACTGCGATACCCCCAGCTCTTCTTCTCCTGCCAGGTGTGCCCCTTGACCGGCAGCCCCAGCCCGCCGAACTCACCTAAGACCGCCGCCCGCTTGTCCTCGATAGGCGGGGCAGCCGGGCCCGGATACTTGTGAATGTCGTGCACGTCGCCGACGACCTTGTCGCTCCAGCCGCTGGCGTTGTCCACCAGCCGTGACGGGTCCATCTCCTTGAGCATTGCCACATAGTGCTCGGTCTTGTGCTGTCCCCAGCCCTCGTTGAACGGCACCCACATAATGATGCAAGGATGGTTGCGAAGCGCAGTGACGACCCTTTTGAGCTCCAGTTCGAACTGTTCCTTGTCGGCATCGGTCTTGTTGTTGCCGCTCGGCATATCCTGCCAGACCATAAGCCCCAGCTTGTCGCACCAGTAATAAAGGCGGTCCGGCTCGACCTTGACGTGCTTGCGGAGCATATTGCAGCCTAACTTCTTGAGCACCTCGATGTCGTGCTTGAGGGCTTGGTCCGTCGGGGCGGTGTAGAGTCCGTCCGGCCACCAGCCCTGGTCCAGCGGGCCGAACTGGAAGAGCGGCTCGTTGTTCAAAAACAAGCGGTTGACGCCCGATTCGTCCTTTTTGACCTCGATCTTCCGCATGCCGAAATAGCTGCTGACCTCATCGACTGCCGCGCCCTCCTGCGTCAGTGCCACCTTCAGGCCGTACAGGAACGGTGTATCCGGCGACCACAACTTCGCATCGGGGATCTTGATCTTGATAGCCGACCATAGAAGGCCTCTGCCGAGTGCGACGCGTTTCTTGCCGTCCAGCACCTCCGCTGTGACGGAGTACTTTTCTGCTTGGTGCGTCTCCCGACTAACGCCGCGGGGATACACCCTTAAGACAAGCTGCTCTGCGTCGACATCCGGGGTCAGCTCGATTTTTTCAATCGAGCTCTCCGGCACCGGTTCGAGCCAGACACTCTGCCAGATGCCCGTAACCGCCGTGTACCATATCCCGCGAGGCTTGAGCACCTGTTTGCCGCGGGGCTGTGAGCCGGCATCGGTCGGGTCCCAGACTGAAAGCACGATCTCTTGCTCGCCACCGTCTCTTAGCGCATCGGTGATCTCGAAGGTAAACGGATCGTATCCTCCACGATGACTGCCGAGCCTTTTCCCATTGACCCAGGCGGTGGCATCCCAGTCGACCGCCTCAAAGTGCAGCAGCACACGCTTGTCTTTCCATTTGCCGGGTATCTTGAATGTCCGGCGGTACCAGAGGCGGTTGTCTGGCCCGACCGCCTTCATCACGCCTGACAGGGCCGACTCGACCGGAAACGGCACCAGGATCTCGCCGTCAAACTTTGCTGGTTGCACCTGGTCTTTCGGCACAATCGCGTACTCCCATAGTCCGTTGAGGTTCATCCATTCCTTGCGGACCATCTGCGGCCGCGGATACTCCGGCAGGGCCTTTCTCGGCGAAACCTGCTTGGCCCATCGTGTCATAAGAGGGCCGGCGGCTGGCCGATAGCGCCCACGCGCCGCGCAAGAGCCGCATAAAGCCACGCACGAAAAAACTGACACCAGCCCCATCGTCGATAACAGCTTGATCCCTTTATCCTTGAGCTTCATTTCTGCGCCTCCCAAGAAGTCCCACCTGTCGATTCTAATGATCTTCGGCTGCCGAACCCGGCCGCATCCAGCCGACCGCGACGAACTGTGAATAGCCCGACGTTGACCAATTCGGGCCGGATCATTCTAATCGCGAAACATCCCTCTTGGAAAGGACAAAATCGACGTACCCGGCAGTCGGGGCCACGGGGTTTTTGGAACCGGCTGCCGGTCGTTTCGGCCGGGTCACAGCCGGGCGAACTCTCGCACTTCTTGGACAATGGTTTTGATGAATATGATTGTCCTCCGAATCTGTACCGGTGCGAATTGAAGGGTATCCTGAAAAGTGGAGAGCCCTTGATAAAAGGGTGCTTTTGGTGAAACCGAAGAATCACTCACCCAACCAGACCGCCAAAACGGTTACAGAAGCCCGCGCGAGCATCGCCAGGGCGCGACCACCCCGAGCAGGCCTGCCGGGAGTTAGGCATCGGCGGGGCCGCCTATTACAACTGGCGCAAGTGGTACGGCCGAATGAATGAAATTCCTGCAGCTCGAGGCCCTGCGAAAGGAAAACGCTGGCCTGGGGAAACTGCTGGCCGAGCTGCTTTACGCGAGGTTTCGCAATGACCTTGAAGCGAGGGTGCTTGCCGAGCAGTGGCGGCTGGAGTACAATCATCACAGACCGCATAGCTCTCTGGGTCACAGGGCGCCAGCGGCGTTTGCAGCCGGTTGTATTGCCTCGGCTTCGCTTACGGCTCAGCCCCAGCAATACAAGGCGGAAAATGTGGATAACTTTCTAATTGCATGTGGTGCATAAATATGGGGTCAGACCATCCGCCGCAGGCAGATTGGGCAGCTCGACAGGGCGAGGGTATAGGGTCTGTCAAGCTAAGCAGCCGGGACAAGCAGATTCTGGACGGCCGGCAGGGGGAAGCGGCCCGCATGGCAATGCGGATTGTCACCCGAATGGCCGAGGTCGTTGGTGCCAGGGAGCTGATGGATATCAGCCAGGCACATATAGACGGCTGTGGTCTGCTCAGTGAGTCGGGTCTTGAGTTCGCCGAGACCCTCGCGGCGAAGGGCGCCGAGGTCTCGGTACCTGCCACCCTGAATATGGGGCCGCTGGACCTGCAGAACTGGCGGAAATTCGGGGTGGATGAAGTATTTGCGCGCAAGGCCATACGTCAAGCTGAGGCCTACATTAAGATGGGCTGTGTCCCGACGTGGAGCTGCGCGCCGTACCAGGGGTACCTGGCGCCCCGTTTCGGCCAGCAGATCGCATGGGGGGAGTCCAACGCAATCTGTTACGCAAATTCGGTGCTTGGTGCCCGGACCAATCGTTACGGCGACTTTATGGACATATGTGCGGCGATAACGGGCAGGGTGCCGAAGTGCGGACTGCACCTGAAGGAAAACCGTAGAGGCCAGGTGCTGGTTCGCCTCAGCGGTATCGAGCATTCTACGATGCACAGCAATGTCTTTTACCCCGTGTTCGGTCATCTGTTGGGTTCGCTGGTCCAGGATAGGATTCCGGTAATAGAAGGGCTGCCCAAGACGGCCACGAGCGACCAGTTGAAGGCTTTGTGTGCAGCGGCTGCATCGTCCGGAGCCTTGGCACTTTTTCACGCTGTGGGACTGACCCCGGAGGCGGGGAGTCTGGAGGAAGCCTTCGGCCCGAACCAGCCGGAGGAGGTCATAGAGATTGGCCGGGCGGACCTGGAGAACGCCTGGGACCAGTTATCGACCGCGACCGAAGGCGAGAAGTTGGACCTGGTGGTTCTGGGGTGTCCCCATTTTTCGTTCGGTGAGTTTCGGGAGCTGGCGGATCTGGTCAGCCGGCAGATGCAGAGAGGACGAAGGCTTCATTCGGGCCTGAGGTTCATTGTGACTTCGTGCCAGATGTCCTACGGTCTTGCTGAAAGAGCCGGCTTGTTGGATGTCCTGACCGACTTCGGCGTCGAGATTACGCTCGACACGTGTGTTTTCCATACGCCGATAGTTCGGCCGGATGCTAAGGTTGTTATGACCAATTCGGGTAAGTGCTCATACTATGCGCCGGGCGAGCTGGATGTCAGGGTCGCTTTCGGAACGATGAATGATTGCGTCGCTTCGGCCGTGGCCGGCCGGGTGTGCCGGGAGGAAGGTCTATGGGGAGAATCCTGAAGGGCAAAACACTTGTGGGAGGTGCGGCGCAAGGCCGGGCGGTAGTCTCAAAGGAGCCTTTGAGCCTCTGGGGGGGGCTCTGTCCACGCACGGGCCGGATCATTGACCGGCGTCACGAGCTTGCCGGTGCAGTGGTTACCGGCTCGGTGCTGGTATTTCCCCAGGGCAGAGGCTCGAGCACAGCCAGCGCAACGCTTCTGGAGAGCATCAGGGCAGGCGTTGCACCGGCGGCTATTATAAACCTCAAGGTCGACCCGATACTGGCGCTGGGCAGCATTGTCTCAGAGGAGCTATACGGGCGAGCCGTTCCGATTGTCGTGCTGAGCGAGGGGGATTTTTTCTCCATCAAGCACGACGAATATGTCCGGATACACGCCGACGGGACGGTCGAGGTCGCCGGGAATGCATAGTATGGATTCGGAACGACTCTTGTGGGAACCTACGAAATGGGAGGCAAAATGATTGGCCAGACGGGTACAAAGACGGGAAAATCTTCGATCGCATTTTGGATTGTGCTTCTTGGGGTGCTCTGTGCGGGCACGCCGGCCGGGGCGGACGGGCCGGCCGATACCTCGATTCTCACGCTCCAGCGGATATTCACGGACAAGGAGTTCAAGACCGAGGATTTCGGGCCTGCGCGATGGCTTAAAGACGGCTCCGGCTATACCACCCTGGAAGAATCGGAAGGTCAAGAGGGGGGGAAGGATATTGTGCATTACGACCCCGAGACGGGCGCGCGGAGGATTATCGTGCCGGCCGGACGCCTGATACCCAGGGGCGGTTCGAAGCCGCTGGATATCAAGGACTACTCGTGGTCCGAGGATGGCACCAGGTTGCTGATTTTTGCAAATACCAGGCGTGTCTGGCGGACCAACACGCGGGGGGATTACTGGGTGCTGGACCTCGGGGACTGGGAGCTGTGCAAGCTTGGCGGTGATGCGGAGCCTTCGACATTGATGTTTGCGAAGTTCTCGCCGGACGGCAAGCGCGTCGCCTACGTGCACGACAATAACATCTACGTCCAGGACCTGCGGAGCCTTCGCGTCAGGCAGCTAACAAAAAACGGCTCGGAGACCGTCATAAACGGAACGTCGGACTGGGTTTACGAGGAGGAGTTCCGGCTGCGGGATGGATTTCGCTGGAGCCCGGACGGCAAGTGGATCGCCTACTGGCAATTCGACACCGAAGGGGTACCCGAGTTCCACCTGATCAACTACACCGATTCGCTTTATCCGAAGATAACGAGTTTCCACTATCCAAAGGTCGGGCAGACAAACCCTGCCTGTCGCGTGGGCGTGGTCAGCTCGAAAGGCGGCAGGACACGGTGGTTCAAGCCGCCCGGTGACCCGCGAAACCACTACATACCCAAAATGCAGTGGCTGCGAGATTCGCAGGCAATCGTTTTTCAGCGATTGAATCGCTTGCAGAACACCAACGAGGTAATGTTAGGGGCCGTTCGCAAGGGACGGCTGCACCCGATAATGACCGAACGGGACGACGCCTGGCTCGACGTGATCGGCGAGCCGTACTGGCTGGAAGGTGATGAGAGTTTTACCTGGCTGAGCGAACGCGACGGATGGCGACATCTCTACCTCGTTTCGCGTTCGGACGGCAGGGCGACGTTGTTGACGCCCGGGGAATTCGACGTGATAAGCGTTGAGGGCATCGATGAGCAGGGCGGCTGGGTTTACTATATCGCCTCGCCGGATAACCCGACCCAACGCTACTTGTACCGCTCGCCGCTTGACGGCAGCGGCAGGGTCGAGCGTCTGACCCCCACGGATCAGCCCGGAACCCACAGTTACCGCATATCGCCCGACTCAAAGTGGGCCTTTCATACGTACTCACGATTCGGCGTGCCACCGGTGATAGAGTTGATTCGCCTGCCCGAGCACAGCACGGTGCGGGTGTTTGTGGATAACGCGGAGCTGAGAGAAAAATTGGCCGCCCTGCGGAAGGGACCTTTTGAGTTTTTCCGGGTCGATATCGGGCAGGGCGTGGAGTTGGATGCGTGGTGCATAAAACCACCGGATTTCGACCCGGATAAGAAATACCCGCTGTTTTTCTACGTGTATGGAGAGCCTGCCGGCCAGACGGTCCTGGACAGCTGGGGGGGCGAGAAGTATCTCTGGCACTTGATGCTTTCACAGGCCGGCTATCTGGTCGTCAGCGTTGATAACCGGGGCACACCGGCGCCGCGCGGCCGACAGTGGCGCAAGTGCATCTACAGGCAGATAGGGATCCTGGCCTCGGCCGATCAGGCCGCTGCCACTCGCGCAATAATTGCGACCCGGCCCTACGTGGACCCGAACAGGGTAGGGATATGGGGTTGGAGCGGCGGGGGTTCGATGAGCCTCAATGCCATCTTCCGCTATCCCGATTTGTACCATACGGCGATGGCCGTCGCATTTATAAGCAACCAGCGCTTCTACGACACGATCTACCAGGAACGCTATATGGGGTTGCCCGACGACAACGAAAAAGGTTACAGGAACGGCTCCCCCATAACGTTTGCGCACCAGCTCAAAGGAAACCTGCTTATCATTCACGGCACCGGGGACGACAACTGCCACTATCAGAGCTTCGAGGCACTCGTCAATGAGCTGATCAAGCAAAACAAGTACTTTTCGATGATGTCTTATCCCAATCGCACGCACAGTATAAGTGAAGGAGAGAATACCAGGCGCCATCTCTACGAGTTGATGACGAGGTACCTCAAGCAGCACCTGCCACCCGGCCCAAGACCGCTTCAAGACTGACAAGATTGCCTGGCCGGCTGCTTCTAGCGACGGGGCGGCAAGGCCGCTTATGCTTTGGTTATGGGGTTACTTGCAGGCCGAGGCCCCGCGCGACGGCCTTTTCGTAGATCAGCCTGGATGCACAGAGGTCGAACAGGGCCATCCCGACGGACTTGAAAAAGGTGGTCTGTTTCCTGACTTCTTCGTCCGCCAAGCTGCCCTCGGCCAGATGCCGGCCGAGGTTGATAATCTGCTCTTTCTTGAGCCATCCCTCTTTCAGCGGGATAATCAGGTCGCCGGATTCCTCCAGGGCGTGGTCGGTGTCGGTGAATACCGCCTTCACCAGGGAAAACAGCGCTCGCGGAAATTCTCTTACGGCCGGCTTGTAAGAGCCTATGCCGATGAAGTGCTTGCCTCGCAGCAACTGCTCGTCGTCGGGCAGGACCGGCTCGCAGGAGGTAGTGGCGGTTATGACGACTTGTGAGCTCTCCAGGAGCTCCTCGACACGGGCGGCTTGATGTAGTTCGACCTGTGGAATGACGCTCTGCAGTTTTTCGATCAGGCCGACCGTCTTCTCGGAGCAAACGTCGTAGATGTAAGCGTGCCCGGCGCCGCTAATACTGGACGCAAACCAGGCCTGGTAGAAGCCCTGCACGCCTGCACCGACAATCCCTACCGATTCGCACCCGACTGGCGCCAGATGCCGGATGCTCACGGCGGCAACGGCAGCGGTCCGCAGGCCCGTGAGTACGGGCGCGTTGAGCAGTGCCACAGGAAGACCTGTTTGGGCGTCGTTGAGCACGACTATGCCGTTGAGGATCGGCAGGCCTTTCTCAGGATTGGAGGGGAAAAGGGTGATCAGCTTTGTGGCGAAGTAGTCCTCGATGAAGCAGGGCATCAACAGCATCGTGTTGTCACCCTGATCTATGTGCATCCGCTGGGGCATAAGGAATTGCCCTTTTGCGTAGGTGAGCAGCGACGCTTCGATGGCATCGACCATCTCGTCGACGGATGCGGCGTCGAGAATATCTTTTTCTGTCAGGTAAAGCATTGCGATCTACTCAAGGCCGCTTCTTGGCCTTGCTCTTCTTTGTGACAATTATCCAGCGGAGGCCGTCAGCGTCAAGCCCTTATCCGGAGATACGCTTGCACGTCCGCTGCCCGGTCAAACACACAGGAGGCAAGGCCGCGACGAGCCTGCCGGCCCACATTTGCTTTGACACTCAACCGCCAAGACCGTATCATTGCCTCCGCGTTGAATTGCTCACTAAACCGATGAGAATCCTGATCGATTTCGTATATCTACTGGTCGCGGTGGCCATAAGCCCGCTTGTCCTGTATCGCCTGCTCAGGCACAACCGCTACAGGACCGGCTGGGCCCAGCGGCTCGGAAAAATCACGCGCAGAGACCCCGGCAAGAAATGTATCTGGCTGCACGCCGTCAGCGTCGGTGAAGTCAACGCTGCAAGGACCGTTATCAGCCAGCTCAGCGACCGGTTCAGCGACTACGAGATCGTGATAAGTACCACCACCGATACAGGCTTTGCTCGTGCAAGCGCACTGTTCGCGCAGAACCACGAAGTATTCTATTTCCCCTTCGACTTCTCCTGGATAATGCATCGCGCCTTTCGCAACGTCCGGCCGAGCTTGTGTCTGTTGATGGAGTTAGAGGTCTGGCCCAACTTCGTCGGCATTGCTGCGCGGTCAGGTATCCCCGTGGTCGTTGTCAACGGCCGGCTAAGCGATAGAAGCTTCGCCGCCTATCGAAGATTCCGCTGGCTCGCCAGGAGGATGTTCAGCAGGCTCACGCTCGTCCTCGCTCAAACCGAGGAATACGCCCGGCGCTTCAAAGAGCTCGGCTGCGACGAGAAGAACGTAATCGTCTCCGGCTCGCTCAAGTACGACACCGCCCAGACCACCGACAAGGTCGAGGGTGCGGACGCCCTCGCCTCCAGGCTCGCAATCACCAACCAGAGATTGTGGGTCGCCGGCGGCACCGGAAATGACGAAGAAGCCCCTCTACTGGAGGTCTACAAGCAGCTGAGAAGCGACAGCCGCCTCGCCGACCTGCGACTCGCTATCGTCCCCCGCAAGCCCGAAAGATTCGAGCAGGTCGCCTCGCTGATCCGGCAGATGGGCTTCAGCCTGATCCGCTACAGCCAGCTCAAAGACGCTGACGGCCCCGCTCCCACCGGCACAGATGCTGTAATCCTCGGAGACACTATGGGTGACCTGCGAAAGTTCTACGCCCTTGCCACCGTGATTTTCGTTGGCCGCTCCCTCGTGCCGATGGGCGGCTCCGATATGATGGAAGCCGCCGCCCTGGGCAAATGCACTATCTTCGGTCCCCACGCATTCAACTTCCGCCAGACCGTCCAGGCCCTCCTTGCTGAAGACGGCGCCATTCTCGTAAACAACCAGCGAGAACTGCTCCAGGCCCTGAAAAAGTGCCTCACCAATCCGGATTATGCCCGCCGAATTGCCGAGAATGGCCGGAAAGTAATAATCAAGAACCAAGGCGCAACAAAGAAAACCATCCAGCAGGTCGCACGGCTATTGGGCACCATCTCTTGATACCGGCCAAGCCTCACCTCGCCAGCGCCCCGGCCAGTGCTTCGATATGCGCAGGGCCCGTACCACAGCAGCCCCCGATGATGCTCACGCCCGCCGAACACATCTTCTCGGCCGCAGCCGCAAAATCTCCAGGGCTTACCCTGTAAACGGCTCTGCCATCGGCCAGTTCCGGCCTGCCTGCGTTCGGCTCGGCCAGGATTGGCACCTCGGCCGATGCTGCCCCGGCTGTCTCGACAAGCTGCTCGGCCAGCTCCACGTACTCATCCAGGCTTGCCGTCCCGCAATTAAAACCCACCGCATCAACCCCCAATGACACCAGCTTTGAAACCGCCGCCTCGACGCTGACCCCCATCATCGTCCTGAAATCATCCCCTCTCTTCTCGAACGACATCGACGCCAGCACGGGCAGATCCCCGCACACCGACTTGACCGCTCTTACCGCGATAGCCATTTCCTCCAGCGCCGTCATCGTCTCGATTATCAAGCCGTCCACTGCTCCGCCGACCAGCGCAGCGGCCTGCTCGCAGAACGCCTCTTCCAGCTCGCCCGCATCCAGCGTTCCCACAGGCTGTAGAAAGTCCCCGCTCGGCCCAATATCGCCCAAAACGTACCTTTCCTCCCCGGCCGCCTCCCGGGCCACCTCCGCTCCCGCTGCGTTCAGTCTCCCGACTTGCCCAGCCAGGCCGTGCCTGCCCAGCAAGAATCTATTCGCCCCGAACGTATTCGTCAGGACCGCGTCACTGCCCGCTTCGAGATATGCCCGGTGAACCGCGAGCACAGTGTCGCGCGACTCGATATTCAGCCGTTCGTTGCACCCGCCGGCATCGGCCCGGCGGGCGAGCAACTCCGTCCCCATTGCCCCGTCCAGCAACAACAGATCACCCGACATTTTTTTTCGCAAGCATACCCTGGCCATCTATAGGCCCTCTCAATCCGGCACCCTACTGTGACCGCTCGATCCACTTGCCCCCCACAACTTCATACACCTGCTTGAAGCGATCAGGTCTCGGCCGAACAAAAAGAATCTCGGCCTGCTTATCGCTGAAGCTCGTCACCTTGGCCGATCTGAGCGTAATGGCGGCCGAGTCCCTCATACGCCCGGGACCGTACCGGCTGACCTTTATGCTCCGTGGAACGAAAAAACCCTCTCCAACTTCCTCGTACCTGTCCAGATCGGCCGCAACACCGATCCTGCCGAACTCATCGAAGTATTCAATACGTCTGACCCTGTAATCACAGCTGCTGACGTATATCTTCTTGATCGTTACTCCATTTGCATCCCGTCTTGTCAGCACGTCGAAAGGCCCCTCATTTACCAGCGTCCATTCTCCCTGCTCGGCCAGCTCGGGATCGACCGCAGCGGCTCCTACCGCCTCGAGCACCACCTGTGGGCTGAGCATCAAGTTGGAGGTCTTATTGTTCTTCGACCAGAGGCCCCACCAGTAACTGCTGATCTTCTTGGGCCTTATCGACAGCCAAAACTCCTGCTCGTTCGCCCCTAAGACAAGCCCCCTCGCATCGAGAGCCACGTCCCCGTGCAGGCAGATTTGAGCCGGTGGATTCAGCCACAGCCGAACGGCAAAGGCTTCCTTGTGCCGTTTGCCTCCAGCCTCGGTGTAGTACTCCAGCCGGCATGTCCCCGTCGACTTGAGCGGCAGCGCCTTCTCGCTCTGCGACCTCAATACCGCCAGCGCAGCCTCTACCGTACCCTTGCCCGGGCAGACCGGAAGGGCCCTGCGCATCCCCGGCTTACACCCGCCCGAAACACTCAGCAGTGCCGCAAGTAATATGATTGCCCTTTTTGCCATCCAAAACTCCGTGCCGCCGCCGGGACCGCCCCCCGTCGGCTTCAACGGCGCTGCGGTTCTATAACTCCGTCTGCAATATCTGCCCTATCTGCGCTGACAGCTGCCTTATCTGCTCTTCATCAAGCTGAGGGTTCACCACGTTCGTGTATGCTTGCTCGCCGACAACCCGCAGCCGCCATACCTCCCGTCCGTCCTCCGTCCTCGTCGAATCATACTTCAAGAGCCTCTTGCGCATCAAGATCAGCGCCAGCACGAACCGAAAGTTGACCTTTTCCTGGTCTTCCTCGCCGGCCAGCCGCTCGAAAAACGCCATCAGCATCTCGTCGTCAACGAACAGCTGTTTCTTCCGCCCCTGCTCCGGCAGCCGGGTCTTCCAGTAGCAGAATACCGCTGGCTTCTCTTGTTCCCAGTAGTCAGCGCAGAAGTCGCGTCTCTCAAGACCCTCTTCGGTCTCCACCAGCGCGCCGAAGTACTCCTCCCCGGCTTCTATTGTCTTGCCACTGCCGTAACAACGGCCCAGCGGCTTACGCACTTCCCAATCATCCATCCTTCCGCTCGAATTTCAACAGTTTCTTCATACCCTCAGCTGTCTTAGGCCCTATACCCTTGACCTTCTGCAGGTCTTCTGGGCTCTCGAATGCAACCGCCCCCTCGCCCGTCTCAACGAAATTTTCCCTGTACGCCACTATCGCCGCAGCACGTACCAGGCCAACGCCCGGCAGCCGCACCAGGCTCGCCAGGGGGGCATCATTGGGGTTGACCCGGCAGTCCAGTTCTCTAATCTCGCCTCCCCGGCCCGCCCCCACGCCGCCGCCGACAAAAACGCACGCAAGCACCCCACAAATGCAGAGTACCACGACGAATACAAATGCTTCGACTTTTCGACCGTCGATTTCTTGCAGCCGGTTTGGATTGTCCACCGTCGTCTTGCCCGCCGATTTCGCTGTCGCAAAACGCATATCCCTTAGTGAGCAAAGATGCTGTCACGCAGCGCTTTGAGCACGTGAAATGACTTCTTCGGCTCGAGGCCGGCCGTCATAAGGCCGCAATCGGCTATCACGCAGTTCTCCCTGTCGGTCAGATTCGAATATGTCACCGAATCGACATACGCCTTGCTCAGCGCTATACTATAGAACTGCTCGATCCATTCAGCCTGGCGGTTCTGGTCCCACTTGTCGTGCCAGATACCCGCCGTCTGGCCATGGTAAGCCCCCGAACCGCTCCGGCTCGGTACCGCCACGTTCGTCATATACAACGGTTTCGATATCGGCGCCAGAAAGTCAAGAAGCGCCGATATCTGCATCATATCTCGCACGTGCAGGCCCGACTGGTTCTTCCCGAAACGCATCTGCAGCCCGAATGCATCAAAACTTATCCCGCTCTGCACAACCATATCCATATACACCAGCGGCGGTATGCTGTTCGGAACCGTCGCATAGTACTCGCCCCACGGATTGCTTACCTCGATCACCTTGAGGGCCTTTTCTCCGCACTGCTTTACCGCCAGACACGCAGCCCTGGTCATCTCCAGGACCTCCTCGAATCTGAACCCGAAATGGTTGAACACGTTGAACCCGCTGACCACGCACCACGTCCGCACACAGCTGGCATATCGGCTCACAACCGCCGTGATGAATTGATATGCCGTCTCGCGAATCTTCTCGAAGCTCGCTTTGCTGTCCAGCAGCCACTTCGGAAGCATCGCCTTCGAAAAGCAGAGCAGAGGCCCCGCATGCAGCGACACCTTCTTCTTGCTCAATGCACTAATGCACTCGTCCATCTTTGAAAAATCGTACGTTCCCCTCCTCGGCTCCATCTCCGCCCAATTGGTCGGGATGGTCAGCGACCCGAACAGGCTCGTCAAATGCTCGACGTACTCGGCGTTACCGATCAACGCCGGGTCTACCCTGCAGCCCAGGCAGCCTCGGCCGAAACCATGATTCGACCTGCGGCTGTCAAAAAGCACCTGTGCGTGCCTTGTCGCCAGCTCCTCCGAGAGCACCATTGCCTTTTTCAGTGATTCGTCCGCCAGCTTCGACGCCAGCGGCGCGTTCGATATGTTCTGAACCGCTTGGACGAATAGGTCTTGGGCCTCTTTCGCGGTCCGCGACAGCCCGCTCGTATTCTCGAAAAAAGACCAGTCCTCGCGTTTGTTGACTATCTGCATTAGTCTGGCGCGGGCTATTTCCACGTTGAGGTTGTACGGCCGATCCCGCTCCGGAAGGCACGTCGTCGGCATAAGAATCTTTCCGAAGCCCTCGATCGGCCACAGCAGCGCCAGGCCCGCCGTCTCCGCGTTCGGTTTCTCGCACTCAATCACCCCCCCACGGAACGAAATCCGAGTCCGACGCACGCCGATCCCGTCCGCCCCGAACAGGTAGGCCCCGCAAAGAGTAAACTTGTCAACTAACTTGCCTTTCTCGAAGACCTGGAACTTCACTTTCCCCTCGATCTACGGAACCCCATCTCTGATTATCGAGACGCTGCTCGACTAACGCATCGCCCACACGCCGCAATTATAGCCCCACACCCCTCAAAATCAACCCAAACTTTGTCCCCCTGCGCACCGCTCATCCAGCCAGATTATCAGGCGTTCCGGGCCCTGCTCCGCTCGGTTATCCGACCTCGGAATCACCGTACCTGTCCCCGCTCTTGCATCACCGCTGGCGGGACCCGATCGGTCAGGCCGACCCTGTTTGTCCTCCTTCTGTCTGTTCTTGCTGCCACCATCTTTTCAGCTTCTTTATCTCCTGGATTTCTTCGTAGCTGTACAATCGCCCCCGGTTGACCCCCGGACACTTGCTGGTCGCCTCGTTCCAGGCCTTGCCGCTGGCCAGGTTGCTCGGCCAGAAGGGCCAGCTGCGGCACTGGCTCGGACGGACCTCGTAAATCAGGCACTGCGTCCGGCCCCCGATCTTACCCAGGAAGGCGCAATCCTTGGTGGACTCGCGCTCGACGATGGTCGTCCGCAGGCCGATCCGTTTGAGATAGTCCCGCTTCAATCGCCCCGCGGAGATACCCAGGAACTCCGCAATCAACTCGATCTCCGGGCGCGTCACCCAGATATAACCCTCGCCTGGACCAGAGCAGCATCGCCCACACCGCTGACACTCAAAATGCAAGCCCGCCGCATACCACGCAGTCCTCTTCTTGCCCGACATCTTACCTACCATCTCAGCACGGCACCTGCCTCGGCGCCGGTCGCCAGCGAGGCGTACTTCCCAAGGCAGCCTTTGGTTATCCGCGGTGTCGGGGCCTTCCAGCCCTTCCTGCGCTCGGCCAGTTCGGCATCCGAGAGCTTGACGTTGAGGCTGTTGCGGGGAATGTCGATCTCGACGATATCGCCAGCTTTGAGTAGAGCTATAGGTCCGCCTACCGCTGCCTCCGGGCTGATGTGACCGGCGCACGCGCCTCTGGTGCCGCCGCTGAACCGGCCGTCGGTGATCAACGCCACCGACTCACCCAACCCCGCCCCCATAATGTAGCTGGTCGGGCTGAGCATCTCCTGCATTCCGGGGCCGCCCCTCGGACCCTCGTAGCGAATCACCACGACATCACCGGCCTTGACCTTACCGGCCAGAATCCCCTCGCATGCCTCTTCCTGGCTCTCGAATATGACGGCAGGACCGCTGTGTTTGAGCATCCCCGGCGCCACTCCTGCGGTCTTGACCACGCAGCCTTTAGGTGCCAGATTGCCGCTCAAAATCGCCAGCCCACCCGTCGCCGAATAGGCGTTTTCCAGTGGACGAATCACCTGAGGGTTGGTAATACGCCCCTGTGCTATGTTCTCGCCTAATGTCTTGCCGGTGATTGTAGGGCAGTCGGTATTCAGCAGCCCCGGCACCTTGCTTATTTCCTGGAGTATCGCGCTTATGCCGCCGGCGGCGTCCACGTCCTCCAGATGGTACTCGCTCGACGGGGAAACCTTGCAGATGTTCGGGCACTTCGAAGAGATCCTATTTATCCGTCCAAGGTCGTACTCGATCCCTGCCTCGCTGGCCAGCGCCAGAGTGTGAAGGACGGTGTTGGTCGAGCCACCCATCGCCATATCCAGTGCCAGCGCGTTGTCCAGCGATCGGTCGCTGATGATGTCCAGCGGCTTGATGTCGCTTTCCACCAGGTTTATGATCTGCCGGCCGGCCGTTCTGTAAAGCTCCTGACGCCTCGGGTCAACCGCCAGAATTGTCCCGTTACCCGGCAGCGCCATCCCTATGGCTTCGCACAGGCAGTTCATCGAGTTGGCCGTGAACATCCCCGAGCAGCTTCCCTGGCCGGGGCAGGCACAGCTCTCCAGTTCCTCCAGCTCTTGCCGGTCCATCCTGCCGGCGTTGACGGCCGCGACGGCCTCAAATATACTGATTAGGTCCACGGTCTTGCCGTCCTTGGTTTTGCCGGCCGCCATCGGCCCGCCGGAGACAAAAATCGTTGGGATATTCAGCCGGGCCGCCGCCATAAGCATACCGGGTATGATCTTGTCACAGTTCGGTATGCACACAAGCCCGTCGAAGCAATGTGCCCGCGCCATAGTTTCCACCGAGTCGGCGATAACCTCCCGTGAGGCCAGCGAGTACCTCATCCCGCCGTGGCCCATTGCGATCCCGTCGCAGACGGCAATGGTGTTGAACTCGAATGGAACGCCCCCGGCTTCTCGGATCCCTTCCTTGACCACCCGCGCAACCTCGTTGAGGTGGATGTGCCCGGGCACGATCTCGCAAAAGCTGTTGGCGATTCCGATAAACGGCTTGTCCATCTCGCCCGCACTCAGCCCGCACGCGTGGAGCAGCCCCCGGTGGGGGGCCCGCTCAAGGCCCTTCTTGATCGTATCGCTTCTCATAGCTGGCATTCTCCAAAAAAGCTTGCAATGTCCTTCGAAAACCTGAAAAATGTATTCTAACCGCTGCCGCCGGCCGATTGAAGAAAAATTGATTGTCCCTGATGGGCCAGCTATAATTGCTGGCTGGAAACGGCATATACCTGAAAACATTAAGGGAGACCGACGATGAACTCTTACAGAACCTTTCTTATCACCAGCGCCATCGTGCTCGTGGTGCTGGTCTTGGCAACGGGTTGCAGCTGGCCTTCAAAAACCGCCGCGGGCAAGCCTGAAAAGCCCCTTGTAACGGAGATCAAGCCGAAACCCGAGAAACCCAGGCCCTCCATTGAGCTGGCCCTGAAGTTCGCCGTGGGTGATGTCTCGACCTACAAGGTTACAACCGAGGCCACGAAGAGCGTACTCTGGGAAGGCCCGGAGCAGACAAAGCCCTCGGCTTTCAAGGGTGGATACACCAGCAACAGGATCGAGCTCACTTTCGACCAGGAGATAAGGAGCATCGCTGAGAACGGCAACGCCGTCGCCGAAGTCACCATAAAACAGCTCAAATACCTCGCCAAGGTCAGGGACAATGTCATAGTCGATTTTGACAGTTCCAGAGACCAGGACAGCCCGCTCCAAAAGCTGATAGGCAGGAGCTATTCTATTGAGATCACCCCTGCCGGCCAGGTCCCAAAAGTCACAAAAGTGGCTGAGGTCCTGTCTGACATCAAGGGCTCCACCTCCGCCCAACGAGCCGCGCGAGAGCTGCTCTCGGACCAGACCGTAAAGCAGCGCCACTCTATCCCGGCTTTGCCGGCCGTCGGCAAGAGCCGGCCGAACAAGGGCGATAGCTGGCGCAACCTCAAGAGCTTCAACTTCGGAATGATGGGAACCAAGTCCTACGAGAGGGTCTACCAGTTCGAGGGTGTACACGAGTCCAGCAAGGGCAGAGTGGCGGTCGTCGTGATGAATGCCGTCCCGTCCACCGGGAACGCCGCAAAGCCCGCTAATGAGCAAGCAGCTGGCTTTCTCTCGAAGCTCTTCGACAATACCGAAGAGTACACTGGTCGGCTCCAGATGAATCTGGACCGCGGAAAAGTCGATCAGTATACCGAAGAGCTCAAATCCGAGTGGGTGGCCGTCGATCCCGAGTCCGTCCAAAAAGACGACCAGGAACCCGCTATCCTGCGAATGACAGCCGTCCACTTCTACCAGATCGTAAGAATCGACTGAGAGGGGCTTGCTGCTGAAAGTTGTTGCCGTGAGCGGATCGGCCGGCCGTCGGCTATGTCTCGCGGCCCGCGTTGCAGTAGAGAGTGAACCGTTCGAAAGGAGTCAAATTGAGAACCACAGCGACTGCCCTCACACTCACCGTGCTGGTGTGCTTTGGAGGCTGCACGTCCTTCGCCAAAAAGGCCGCCAAAAAAGGCTACATATTGACGGTCGATTTCACAAAAGGTCAGAGCCTGGAATACAAATTCCTCAGCACCAGGCAGATAACGATCGACTGGGACCCGGAGAAAAAGATGTCCAGGCCGGGCAAACAGGCCGTAGATAGGAGCACCGAGTCACTGGAGGTCGTTATGACCTACACACCTGTCGAGGTCGATCCTTACGGCCTGACAACCATCAAGGCCACCTGTAAGTCGGCCAGGGTCTCTCGGAGCAAACGGCCCGGCGGCCTGGCGACCAGGGATGCAGCCGAACACTTCGCCGGCAAGAGCTTCAACCTCAAGGTAGGACCCACCGGCAAGATCGAGGACTACTCCGAACTGGATCAGCTCATAAAGCAGGTGGGTGAAAAGGCCTTCCGACCCGATACTTCCAGCGGCCGAATCAAGGACCCCGATATGATAGGCGATTTCATCGCAACCCAGTGGTTCTTATGGGATTCGGTCGCCAGTATCGACCCCGGCGCGGGCGGTCTGGCCGTCGGCCAGACCTGGAATTCCCAGCTCTCTATCCCGGCGCCGATGGTTATGCGAAAGGCCAGAGACGTTGTGTATAAGCTCGAGGAGATACGCGACACACCAGCCGGCTCCCTGGCCGTGATAAGCAGTTCCTATACGCCGGCCCAGTCCGTTCCGATTGGCTGGCCGATACCTTATTCCGGCCGATTCCAGGTGAGCGGAACCTTCGGTTTCCTCGGCGCCTACAGACTGCTCAGCCTCCAGGGCACAGGAGAGGAACTGTTCAACATCGACGCCGGCCGACTCGAACAATACACCCAGGAATACGAAATGAAAATACAGGCCGCTATACCGCTCGGCATCGGCGCAAAACCCGTGATAACAGTCAAGCAGACCATAACGGCCAGCCGACTTTAGAACGCCGAAACGCACAAGTCCGGAGTTCAGGTTTGGAACGAAAAAACCTGTGGGCCCCTTGGCGAATTAATTACATCCAGGCCCTGGACAAAACCGACGAATGTTTCATCTGTCGCAACCGCGACCACCCGGAGGACGACCAGGCCAACCTCGTGTTGTGGCGCTCGCCCAGGAGTATTGTTGTTCTCAACCGCTTCCCCTACAACAACGGCCATCTCCTTGTAGCTCCTGCACGCCACATCGCCGGGCTTGACCAGGCCGATGACGAGGAGCTCCTGGAGATGATGCACCTGATCAGAGAATCGCAAAAGGTCCTGTTGCTTGCGATCAAGCCCCACGGATTCAACGTGGGTATGAACTTTGGCCGATGCGCAGGTGCGGGCCTGCCCGACCACCTGCACGCCCACGTCGTGCCGAGATGGAGTGGAGATACGAATTTTATGAGCGTCTGCGGTAACGTGGACGTTATCAGCCAGAGCCTGGTCGAACTGCTCGATCTCCTAAAGCAGGTTAGCGAGGAACACGGCTTGCCGGCCTTGTAGCGGGCCGCGGCGACCGTGCCAGGCGGAGTATCGCACCAGATGTTCCGTACAGCAGCCGACTATGCCGTTACCGAATCCGTCAGCCGGGGCAGAAGGTTCCTCGAAAAGCCCCATCCGTACCGCTCGGATTTCGAACGAGACCGCGACCGCATAATCCACTGCTCGGCCTTCCGCCGTCTGGAAGGCAAAACCCAGGTCTTCAGCCCGGGCCTCGACGACTACTACCGCTCACGCCTGACTCACACCATCGAGGTCGCCCAGATAGGCAGGACCATAGCAAGGGCACTCGGCCTCAACGAGGGCCTTACCGAGGCGATATGCCTCGCCCACGACCTCGGGCACCCACCCTTTGGCCACGCTGGCGAGCAGGTTCTCAACGATCTTATGGCAGGGTTCGGCGGATTCGAGCACAACCTTCAGTCGCTCAGAATCGTCGATATTCTCGAACACCCTTACCTCCATTTCCCCGGCCTGAACCTCACCTACGAAACCCGCCTGGGACTGGCCAAGCACACGAGCACCTACGACAACCCCCAGGACCGGGTATTCCCCGAGGCTAACTGTTCACTCGAGGGCCAGGTCGCCGAGGTCGCAGACCGCATCGCTTACAACTGCCACGACCTCGAAGATGGGTTGCGAGCCCGGCTCATAGAAGCCAGCCAGTTGCAGGATATCGAGCTGGTCAGGCAGACACAGGCCAGAATTAACGCGGCCGCGATCGATGAGCCCGCCATCCGAAGAACGAGGACCGCAAAGGCGATCATAGACAGGCTCGTCGGTGATTGTATCGAGGCCACCGGCACAACCATAGCCGACGCAAATATAAAAACCATCGAAGATGTCTACGCCAAGAAAGACAACCTGGTCAAATTATCGCCGTCGTGTGAGGCGGCCCTTGCCGAGCTTGAGCGGTTTCTGCTGGAGAAGTTCTACCAGCACGAATCACTCAGGGCCACGGCTCGCCAGGTGAGGGGCGCCGTCGAACAGCTGTTCGCGGAATTGCTCCGAAGGCCCGAGCGGATGCCTGCCTATTTCCGCAATTTCATCCCCGATCAGGGCCTCGCCCGCACCGTCTGCGACTATATCGCGGGTATGACGGACAGGTTTGCCGTCAAGTTGATCCGCGAAATCCAGCCTGACGCTCTGAGTAATATTTGACTCGACCGGCCTGTTGGGTTAACGTTCCATAGCTATGAGAAGACTGCTCGGTTCGTGTTTGGGTCTTGGTTGGCTGCCGGTCGCTCCCGGGACGTGGGGGTCCCTCCCGCCGGTGGTTGTTTTTGCGCTGTGCTACCTGTTCGGGGCCCCGGCGGTTCTCACGGCCGGGGTGATGCTGTTTATCCTGGTGGCAGGCTCGGTGATGTGTGTAAAGTTTGCCCCGGCTTCAATCGCCGCCACGGGCAAGGACGACCCGCCGGAGGTCGTCGCCGACGAGCTGGCAGGTCAGGCCCTGACGTTCCTGACCATCCCGTTCGCCCTCACGGCGGAACTCGCTGCCGGCCGAACGCTGGCAATCGCTGCGCTCGGCCTGCTGGCCTTCAGAATATTCGACATAGCCAAGCCCTGGCCCGCCCGAAAACTGGAAAAATTGCCGCAGGGTTGGGGCGTTCTTGCCGATGACTTATTAGCCGGCATATTCGCAGCCGCCGCCCTCCATGTTTGCGTCTGGCTGTGGCCGGGCCGATAATCCCGTACTTGCTGCCGGTGAGATTTCAGGATACGTCGATGGCCGTTGAATATTCCGTTGACCTCTGCAGCCAGCTTGAGCAGAAGATTCGCGACGCTGGTTTGCATCGGCCGATCCGCATAAAAAGTTACCAGCCGGGGACCCATCTAAACTACCAGGTCACTTCCGTCGCGCAGAACACCTCAGCAAAAGTTACCCTCGTGGTCGAGAGGTTCGTCGGCGGAGGTTTTGCCGGGCAGGTTTATCAGGTCAGGCTCCTTGATATCGCCCCTGCCGGGGCAATAAAGGGGCTGGAAGTCGGCGCCGTTTATGCGGTCAAGATACTCGTGCCGGCTTCGTCCTTCGCCCGCCTGTTCCGGAACCTGGTCTACTGGGTAGGCTTCCAGGGCCCGTTTCAACTGCAGGTAAACCCGGCCGCCGCCAGGGCCGGAGCTCTATGGCAGAAGTTCATCCGCCGGGCTGCAGCAATACGTTTTGGTGACCAGAACGCCGTCGTGGACATCTACGCAACTTTCGTGGACGAGAATCTCGGCAGCTGTGGCGAACTCAGCGAGTGGGTTGATGGGCGAACCTGGCGGCTCGAGGTGGATGACAGAATGGACCTGCTGAGGCGATGGTGTCGCGGCAAGAGCATTGATGAATCCGCCCGAAAGCAGCTTGGCTCGCCCGAGTATCGAGCCAAGCGCACGTTTATGCATGAATTCGTCCGCCTGCTCTACGAAGTGGGGGCCTACGAGTTTGCCCGCCAGTACGAATGGTCCACGTGCAAAAGCCAGCCTAACTGTCTCAAGCGTAAAGACGGCGATGATGACCCGCAGGCCGGCCTGGTGGCCGTCGATTTCAGGGCCGGGCTGGCCCTGCTGCCATTCCTCCCGATGAGCCCGGGCGACTTCAAGCTCATACTGAGAGGCCTGCTGCGAGGTTCGCTCGTTCAATTCGACCGGGGTGATCTCGACAGACTCGAGGCCTTCACCCGCGAGCATGCCGACAGGTTCGTTGATTTGCGCCCGATGCTTGAAGAGCTCAAGAGACTCGAGGATACCTACCGCGACTCGGTCCCCGATATAACGCACAACCATCTGCGCCTGCTCCACAGCCGGAAACTCTGGGCGACGATGTTCGATAGCGCGGTGACCGGCTGGCGCGTGCGGGGTCTGGTCGATGACCAGCACGAATCGGCTCTCCGCCGCAGCAGGGTCCAGACTTTCCTGTTTTTTCTGATCGGGCTGATACCTTTGCTCGGCAGGCCCTTGAGGCGAATATGGTGCCGCCCCGACTGGCGAAAGCACTACGCTTCGGCCCTGACCAGCTTTAGCTACCTCCGCAGAGCCGCAACCGCTCGAGTCCTCGAGAAAAGCATCGATTGGCATCGACAGGGTCGAATCGGCGCCGCGTGTGCACGGAGGTTCGCCGAGCAACCCTGGCGCTATTTGCTTCACCTGCCTTGCTTGCTTCTTATCTTTCCGGGCCTGCACCGCTTTCTGACCGACAGCCAATGGAGAAGGGAAAAATTTCTCTACCTGTTCGTTCGCCCGGTCAGGCTGTATTTCAATCGTCAGCTAAGGGAAGAGTGGCTCCGGGAGATGGTTGCGCAGGGCTGTGCCAAGCATATGCTCAGCGACGAAGACGCCCGTATCATCCTCTCCCGGGCAAGCGACCCTTTCATCCAGAAATATCTCAAGTGCCTGGCCGTGCACCTCTGCACCCTGCCGGTTACCCAGATCGTCTCCGTCGCCGTGGCGATCATCTTCGTCCTGGCGCACCCCGAGATGCCGAGACAGCAGGCCTGGGGAATAGGGCTGGGGATCATCGCGCTGTTTCAAGTAGTCCCCATTTCGCCGGGCTCGCTGGTCCGCGGCCTTTACGTGCTCTACCTGGTAATCAGGGAGAAAAACTTCAAGGACTACAACATCGCGGTATTCCTGGGCTTTTTCAAGTACATCGGGTACCTGGCGTTTCCGATCCAGATGACCTATCGCTACCCGGTCCTCGCCAGGTTTATGGCCGCCCACTGGGCCACCGACGCGGTGCATATTATCCCTGTCTTCGGCGAGCGTGGGGCGCTGTTAGAGCACTGGGTATTCTGTCTTTTCTACAACTGGCCGCTGACGATACGCCGGCGGATGCGACGGCGCTCTGAGATCCGGGCCTCGATGAGGCCTCGATACTGGCACACGGCTGTTTGCGTCGCCGTCGCCGCCTGCGGCCTGGCTGCCGCCGACTACGCATACTTCGCCCGAGCCGGCAGGCTGCCCCTACATCTTGTGTGGTGGTGGCTGGCCGTGAAGGTCCCCGTCCTCTTTGTCTGCAGTGCCTGTATAACCCTCGGGGCCGGCGGCGCTCCGCTGTCCAGGCGGGTAGTGGCAGCCGTCGCAGGCGGACTCTCGCTTGCACTGCTCCACGCCGCAGCTATGGCCGCTATCACTCTCAGCCAGCAGGCGATCACCACCGGGGCTCTTGCCCGAAGCTGCGCGTGGACCGCGTTTATATTCGCCGTCCTTGCCCCTGTCGCCGTGATGCTTACGGAACTAAAGCTCCCCGACCCCTGGGCCGGCTGACCAGCCTGCAGCACCGGCCGACGGCGCATCCCGCCGACCTCACCCCTCCGCCATATCCGCAGCCGTTTTTTCCGGCCAAAATTGCTACTTGCCAGCCTCGCCCGTTTGTGGGATAATCACAACCGTTCGGGAGTATTCTTTCAAAAACAGCATCATCTTTGGGTTTCTGGTATGGAAGAAGGAGTCAGAGATGAAGCCGGAAGTCATATCCACAACGCTCAAGAAGATGGTAAAGCACAAGCATATAAGGAGGCTTCTCGCCAAGCGGATTGACGACTACATTTACAAGGCCCTCGTGGAAGATCCATCCGAGGACTTGATGGAGGTCCGGGTCAAAAGATACGAGTTCCTCTCGGCTATGTTGCACTGTGTGACCAGAAACATGGACAAAGGCTACGTTTCAGATCGCATCATCAGCAGGATCGTCGATGTCTTCGTCCAGAACAACCTTGTCCGTCCTGACCCGGCCTATACCCAGGCCGTCCAGAGGTATGAGGAGAAATATGGAGAGCTGCCGCCGACTTTCATCGTCTTTTCGCCTACTCAAAGATGCAACCTCAGGTGTATCGGCTGCTACGCCGCTTCCGCAGCCGATACCTGCGCGACCGTGCCATACCGCTACGTCGATAGAGTCGTCCGCGAAGTCCACGACCTGTTCGGCAGCAGGTTCATAACCATCAGCGGAGGTGAGCCCTTTATGTATAATAGCGAAGGCAAAACCCTCCTCGACATCTACAAAAAATACGACGATATGTTCTTCCTGGTGTATACCAACGGCACGCTCATCAAAGAAAAAATAGCTGCAGAGCTCGCAGATGCTGCTAACGTTACCCCGGCGATCTCTGTGGAGGGCTTCGAGAAAGAGACCGACCAACGCCGGGGCCCTGGAACTTTCGAGAAAATCCTCAAGGCAATCGAACGCCTGAGGAACGTCGGCGTGCCTTTCGGCATCTCCGTTACAGCCACCAGCAAAAACATCGACCTGTTGCTCTCGGACGAGTTCTACGAATTCTTCTTCGAGCAGCAGGGGGCCTGTTATATGTGGCAATTCCAGCTTATGCCCATTGGCAGGGGCAAGGATGAGCTCGACCTGATGGTGGATCCGGCCAGCAGGGTACAGCTATATCACAAGTGGGTGGAACTGCTCACCAAGAAGAAGTACTGCCTGGCCGATTTCTGGAATAGCGGCGTACTCGCGCGTGGATGCATCGCTTACGGGCGGAGCGGCGGATACGCATACGTCGATTGGCACGGAAACGTGACCCCCTGCGCCTTTATCCCATATTATGTCGATAACATCTACGACCTGTACGAAAATGGCAAAACTCTTGCCGACGCGATGTTCTCCGATTTTATGAAAAAAGGGCGCAAATGGCAGCGGGAATACGGCCTGGACAATTGGAAAAGGCCGCATAACTGGCTGATGCCCTGCTCGATCCGGGACCACTACGAGACGTTCAGAACCTCCGTTCTGCCCGACGACGCAAAGCCCGAAGACAAAAATGCTCAGGAGGCACTCGAATCGCCAGAGTATTTCAGCGCCCTGAAGAACTACGACAAAAAACTCCGCGACCTGACGGAAAAAATTTGGGAAAGTCAGTATCTTAATGTATAATCACCCCGCGCCCGAGAGCGCATCGGCGGTTAACTCAGCTTCAGGTGAGGCCTCGGATAGCCTTGCCCGAACCTCAAGGAGGACCGTTACGGATGACGCCCAGTAGTTATAGCTCTCTATGTGATGAGTTCTACGTCGATATGTGCATCAACACCGAGCTGGACCTGCCCACCCAGCGCGACACGGTCCTGGCATTCTTCGAGCGGATTCAGAGGCAGTACCCATCTATGGGCTGCTTTTATCGGCGGGACAAGAACGAGTACTGCCTCGAGGAAGACCACAGCCTCGGCCGGTACAGGTGGGTTACCTTGGAGATCGACCGTATCGGCTCGGGGGTGGTGAACCCTCCAACCTTTGAAATGGCCTACCAGCAGGACAGGCTCGTCCTCGAGCTGATACCCTATATGCTCAGCGTAAGCCACCTCGATATCGGGTCGCTCGACGTAACATTTGCGATGGACTTTGATTACTTAGGCAGCCACGATGAAATCATCGCTGATGCACTCTTGGGAATGTCCGCTTTTAGCAGCCTGCTCGATCTGCCCGGCGTAAGACCTATCGGCTTATCCCCCTCTATCGTCGCAGCACTGTCCGACGACAACCGCACTCAGGCCCGCGTAAGCGTAGAGTCCAAGACAAGCATCTGCGAGGCGGGCAGAAAGGCCCAGGGCCCCGATGAGGCCATAACCCTTTCGCTGACGATCCGGCAGTACCCTCCGGCCTCCGGCAAGTTCAACCCCCTCAAATCCTTTGAAAACCAGTGCAGGCTGGCGGAAGAATTGAGCGCCGAGAAAATCGTACCCTACTTCGCCAAGCCCCTGGCCGAAACCATCGCACAGAGAAAATTGACATAAACATTGCAGAGGACCCCCGCAAATGGCTATCGAAGCCCCGGTAAGCAAGTACAGGAAAACCAACCTGAAAATCTACATTGTCGTCTGTCTCGGCCTTACAATCTGGTGTATCTACGACGCGCACTTTAACAAGAAATTCATAGAGAAGTACACCGACGCCGACGGCAACCCGACCGGCTGGCTCGTGGTCAATCGCAAGGCCCCGCCGTTCCTTATCGGTGCCGCCGTCCTTTTCGGCGCGTACCTGTTTTACCTCAAAGACAAGAAGCTCATCGCCGATGAAGACGAACTCCTCCTGACCAACAACGCCCGAATTCCCTACGAGACCATCGAGAGAATCGACAAGACATATTTTGATTCCAAGGGCTATTTTATCCTTACGTACAAGGACCAGAACGGCCGCGAGACAAACCGCAGAATAAGTACCAGGCAATACGACAACCTGCCGGCCGTCCTTGATCACCTGACGGCGAAAATCACTTGAAGCCTGCCGTAGAAAATCGTAAAATTCAAATACCGGCCGCAACGGGTTGCAGATGCAGGACAACCGTTGCGGCCTATCTTTGGCGTATCCGACGGACTTTTTTGGGAAACAGACACAGATGAACTGTTGCGTCGCAGGATTGCAGTGGGGTGACGAGGGCAAAGGTAAGGTCGTCGATATACTTGCCGAGCACAGCGACATAGTCGTCCGATATGGCGGCGGGGCAAACGCCGGACACACCGTCATCGTGGGCGACCAGCGGTTCGCCCTGCACCTCTTGCCGAGCGGTTCGGTCCGTCCCGGTACCACGTGCGTAATCGCAAACGCCGTTCTCGTCGACCCTGAAGTCCTGGTAGCCGGCATCGAGATGCTCGCAGGAAAGGGCATCTCGCTGGAGAATCGGCTGCTTGTAAGCGAAAACGCCCACGTTGTGCTCGACTATCACAAGGCCGAGGACCGACTCCGGGAAGAGTCGCTCGGCAAGCACAAGATCGGCACAACCGCACGCGGCATCGGCCCCTGCTACGCCGACAAGGTCGGAAGAAGCTACTGCGTCAGAATGGGTGATTTCAGGGATCTGCAAAACCTCAAGGAAAAAATCCAGACCATCGTCGAATATAAGAACAAGGTCTTCACGGCCCTCTACGACACCGCACCCGTAAGCGCCGATGAGATATTCGAAAAGTGCAGGCTCTACGCGGAAAAACTCCTGCCCTTCGTCGCCGACACTACCCAGTTCCTCCACGACTCGATAGCCCGGGGAAAATCCATCCTGTTCGAAGGTGCCCAGGGCGCCCTGCTGGACATCGACCACGGCACTTTCCCCTTCGTAACCAGCTCGAATTCCAGCCCGCTTGGTATGCCTGCCGGCTGCGGGGTCCCCGCAAAGATGGTCGATAGGTTCATCGGCGTCGCCAAGGCCTATTCAACCAGGGTCGGCGCAGGCCCCTTCCCCACGGAGCAGGACAACGAGGTCGGCCAGTACATGCGCGACCGAGGCCAAGAATACGGAACAACCACGGGTCGGCCCCGCCGCTGCGGCTGGTTCGACGCAGTGGCCGTTTCCTACTCCGTGGCAATCGGTGCAATCGACGCCATCGCACTGATGCACCTCGACACTCTCACCGGTCTGGACGAACTGAGAATATGCACGGCCTACCGGATAAACGGCCGTCGCACGACCTTCTTCCCCGCGAATTTCGCCAGGCTCGCCCAGGCTGAACCGCTTTACGAGACGATGACCGGCTGGGACCAGGAAATAACGGGCATAACCGACTTCGACGACCTGCCGGAAACTGCCAGAAAATATGTCTGTCGCCTCGAAGAGTTGACCAAAACACCGATTACTATGATCGGCGTCGGACCCAAGCGGAATCAGATCATATCGAGGTAGGGCCCCAGGGCTTCTTGCGGGGGCCGCCGCTGCAGGATATGGAATCATTCAGGGAAAAACAAAAAAAGACTGCCGAACGCCTCGGCCTGACCGTCGAACAGATACCCCGCCACATCGCTATTATTATGGATGGAAACGGCCGATGGGCCCAGCGCAGAGCTCTGCCGAGAGCCGAAGGACATCGCCAGGGCGGAAAAGTCGTCGAGACGATCGCCGTGCACTGCGTAAAACTCGGAATAGAGTCGCTGACGCTCTACTCCTTCAGCGTGGAGAACTGGAGGAGGCCAAGATCCGAAGTCCAGGCGCTGATGCACCTTTACACCGAGTACCTCATCGCCATACGGGATATGCTCACCGATAATAACGTCAAGCTTGTTCACCTCGGTCGCCGGGCCGACCTGCCCCGACGGGTCTTAGTAGAGTTGGATAAAACCGTCGAGATGAGCTCGGCCAATACCGGAATGGTCCTGGCCGTGGCCCTGAACTACGGAGGGCGCACCGAAATCGTTGACGCAACCAGGAAAATAGCCCAGAACTACAAGAAAGGCAAGCTCAGACTCAAGGACATCGACGAGCAATGCATCAGCCGACATCTCTACACCGCAGGGCTCGCCGACCCCGACCTGCTCATCAGGACAGCCAGCGAGATGAGGCTCAGCAACTTTCTGCTCTGGCAGATTTCATACAGCGAGTTCTATGTCACCAGGACCCTGTGGCCCGATTTCACCCAGAGGTCCCTGGAAAGAGCTATACTGGCCTACTCCAGGAGAGACAGACGCTTCGGCACAATCCACCGGCCGAGAGAGTCCCACTGAGACCAGGCTCTCTGGCCCGGTACCCGGATAGAGACTATGCTCAAGCACAGATTGTTCTTCGGCACGATGATGACCGCCGGCTTCGGCTCGCTCGCAATCCTTGACGGCTGGCTCGACGGCTCCCTGAGCCGATCGACACCAGATAAGCCCATCCAGGCAACCCTGCTGTGCATCTTTATCGCCGCCCTGACCCTCCCCGCCCAGCGCGAACTGGCCAGGCTCGCCGCAGCGAAAAACCTCAAGATATTTACCCCTCTCGCTGTCGCCGCCTCGATTATGTTCGCCACGGCCTGGTACTGGCCCCAGATTATCAACCTGTCCCCCAGGCTATACCTGCCCCTGCTCGCAGCCTTTACCCTGGCCGCATCCCTGCTCTGGCAACACCTCTTCTACGGCAACCGCTCGGTCCTGGCCAACTGCGGCGCAACCTCCTTCGCCGTCTGCTATCTGGGCCTGCTCGCCAGCTTCGTGCTGGGCATACGGATCGAGTTCGGCCTCTGGCCGTTCCTGATGTTTGTAGCCGTCATAAAGGCCGCCGATATAGGCGCTTACGCGATCGGAAGCCTCCTGGGAAAGCACAAGTTCTCGCCCACCATCAGCCCCGGAAAAACCTGGGAAGGCTTCGGCGGTGCCGTGGCCTTTGCGGTCGTAGTTTCGTTTCTATTTTCCGTCAGTTGTGGTATAATGCGCTGGCCTTCGGCAGTATTTTTCGGTCTGTGTTTTGCTTTTCTCGGCCAGATGGGCGACCTGGCCGAGTCGATGATGAAACGTGACGCAGAGCAAAAGGACTCTGCCGGCAAAGTACCGGGCTTCGGCGGCATACTGGACATAATTGATTCGATCCTGGTGGCTTCGCCGTTTGCCTATTTGTACTTCAGGTGCTGTGCTTAGAAGAGCAGAGCTTTGGAAATCACGATACAATTAGATTCGGCCCACAGGCAACTTGAGCTTTTCGGCCCCACCGACAGCAACCTTCGTCTGCTGCGCAGCGGTCTCGACGTTCAGATCACCGCCCGACGAAACAATCTGATTATCACCGGCAAGGACCAGAACGTCACAAGGGCCGCACAGATCATCGACAGGATGCAGAAGCACCTGCTGAAACACGATCACCTCACCGGCGCCGAGGTCAAGGACTTTATAATGAAGAGCAATAGGTCCGCCCAAAACCTCGAAACAAGCCAGGTTATCACGGTCTATTCCCAGAAAAAAGTCATCGAGCCAAACACCCCCGGCCAACTCAAGTACGTAGAGACTATGCTCGCCAACGACCTGACCTTCTGCATAGGCCCCGCTGGAACGGGCAAGACGTACCTGGCCGTCGCAATCGCCGTCTCGATGCTCAAGAAAAAGCAAATAAGAAGAATAGTCCTGGCCCGGCCAGCGGTCGAGGCCGGCGAAAAGCTCGGATTCCTCCCGGGCGACCTCCAGGCAAAGGTAAATCCGTACCTGCGGCCCCTCTTCGATGCCCTCGAAGATATGATGGATTTCGCCCAGATGAGAAAATTCATGGAGCTCGACATAATAGAGATTATCCCCCTGGCATTTATGAGGGGCCGAACGCTCAACGACGCCGTGATCATCTGTGACGAGGCGCAAAATACCCTGCCGCTCCAGATGCTTATGGTCTTGACCAGACTCGGAAACGGCTCGAAAATGATCATAACCGGCGACATCACACAGATAGACCTCCCCAAGGGACAGAAAAGCGGTATGGTCGAAGCGATTGACACCCTCCGCAGGATCAAGGGTATAGGTTTTGTTGAGTTGACTCAGCGGGACATTGTCAGGCACAAGCTGGTGCAAAAGATTGTGCGGGCTTATAAGAAAAAGACTGCCACCGATTAGTACAGCGGCCCAGCTTCATATCAAACGTTAGCTGTAAGGCGATATTGAAAAAGAACTTATGTTAGTGATACCGGATTGCCACAGCCCAAAGCACTATTCTGCCGCGGGCCGAGCATTGCCTCGCAGTACCGGCGGCCGCCCCTACCTGGGCTGGGAGTTGCTGCACGCCGAATGCCTGCCGATCTTTGCTTAAGGTCAATCGATGGGATTATTCAAGAGAGCCAGTCCGAGGCGAACCCGGCTGCGAAAGAACATCCCGGTGGAACCGTTTTCGCGGCTGAGCCGGCTTGCCAATAGAGACAACCTTGTCTCGGCGCTGATCGTCGCCGTTTTCGTTGTTCTGTGCGTACCGGTCCTTTCTTTTCGGCTTGAAGGCCTGCCAACGTACCGCACGATGATCCTCTATGCGGTCCCGGTCATCCTCGTCTGCGCAGCGGCTCTTTTCTATATCCATCAATATCAGAGGCGACTGACCAGAAATCACGCCCGGGCCGTGGTGCTTGCGGGCCTGTTGGTAATCCTGCTGGCCACGACCAAGCTCATCTCGCTGCTGTTCAGTCATACCTGCGGGGCCACAATCAGCGCGGTAACGGCCGCGATCGTTCTCTCGCTCGCCTACGACCAGCGATTCACGATGGGTATGTGTGTATTCTTCTCCATCCTGGCGACCCTTGCCGCCGGCTCCCCCGGGCCACATCAGCTCGCCGGCATGAACCTGTTCCTGACGATGCTCAGCGGCGCGGTTGTCTGCTGCTTCTCGCTCAAGGAAATCCGCACAAGGATGAAGCTGCTCAAGGTCAGCGTGGCCTCGGCGGCCGTCGTCTTTGCGATGGCACTGACACTCAACATCCTGGCCGGAAATACCAGCTCCGCCGTCGTGTTCAGCAATGCCGGGTACCATGCCGGCCTGACTTTCCTTGTCGGGCTGCTCATACAGAGTCTCTTGCCGTTGATCGAAAAGACCTTCCACATCGCCACGAGTATGACCCTGCTCGACTACAGCGACGCCAACCAGCCCCTGCTCAAGAGGCTGGCAATGGAAGCTCCCGGAACCTTCAGCCATAGCCTGCTCATAGGCTCCGTTGCAGAGGCCGCCGCCGAGGCAATAGGCCGGAACGGCCTGCTCTGCCGCGTCGGCGCCTACTACCACGACATCGGAAAAATCAACAAGCCCGGTTACTTCGTCGAAAACGAGCTGGGTTCGACCAGTCGGCATAAAGAGCTCTCCCCTGCAATGAGCCAGCTGATCATCGTCGGCCACGTCAAAGACGGAATAGAAATGGCTAAAGAGTATGGTCTGCCGAAGGTGCTTCACCAGTTCATCGAGACCCACCACGGAACAACGCTCGTCGAGCACTTCTACCACGAGGCCAAAAAGCAAACGGCAAAGAACGCAAAAGGCAAAGCAACCAAGCCGCTCTCGGAAAGCGAGTTCCGCTACCCGGGGCCAAAGCCCAGGACAAAAGAAGCCGCGATCGTTATGCTTGCCGATACCGTCGAAGGTGCCGTGAGGAGCCTGCCCGAGATAACCCCCACCAAAATTGAATCTGTCGTACACAATATGGCTATGAAGCGACTGCAGGACGGGCAGTTTGATGAGTGCGAGATCTCGCTGCGCGAACTAAGTCAAATAGAGGCGAGCATAGCCAAGACCCTCGCGGCACACTACCACAGCCGAATAGCCTACCCGCAGCGGCCCGACCTGCCGGCAACGGCCCAATCCGACTCCGACAAAGGATAGGCTCGATAGTTATGACCAACCTTCCGCAAGGTATCGTTGTCCAGGTTGCCTCGGAATTCAGCGGCATCGAAATTCGCCCGGCCGAGCTTACAAGGCTTGTCAAAACCGTCTGCAAACGCTTCGGGCTCTCAAGGGCCACCGTCAGTATCGGCGTTGTCGACGACGCGAGGTTCTGCGAACTGAACCGCCGCTTCCTCAATCGCGACTCCACCTCCGACTGCTTGAGCTTCAATCTGTCCGAACAGACCACACCACAGTCACCCCCATTCTACGAGCTGGTTGTCAACGGTCAAAGGGCTCTCGAACAGGCAAAGCTCCGCGACCTCTGCCCCAGGGCTGAGCTCGCCCTCTACGTAACGCACGGGTTGCTTCATAACTTCGGCTTCAACGACGCCACGGAAAAGCAGGCCGAGATAATGCACCGGACCGAGGACGAAATTCTGCAGGAACTCGGCTACGGCTTGGTGTATAATAAGCCTGTCAAGCGAGTCCGACGCGGCCCACGCCGGGCCTCTGATACGCCCACATCGGAGCAATGATAACGCTATTTGAAAGGGCCGGGAAAGGTGAGTGATATAGGATGGTCGGTAACGGCGATCTGTCTGCTCGCCGGCGGCGCATTGTTCTTCTCCGTCAACGCCATCGCCCTGAAAACGTTCTCACGCCTCCAGTTGCTTGAGGCATTCAAACAAGCCGGCAAAGAGGAGAAATCCCACGCCCTCGCCGACCGGCTCGCCCAGGACGCCGAAAAGCTCTACCTGGGATGTTCCCTCTACGGGCTGCTCTGCAACACGGGCATACTCCTGGCCTTGTTCTATCTGCTCGCCGACAAAAGCGAGCTTGAAGGCCGGCTGAGCCTTGCGCTCGGCGATTTCATCCTGGCCTTTCTCCTCGCAGCGGCAATGTTCGCACTCTTTACCCTGGCAATTCCTCACGCCTGGGCCAAGTACGCCGGAGAAAAAACCCTCAGCAGGACCTACCCTGTACTGGCTTGCCTTGCCACCTTGGCCACACCTTTCCTTTACGTCTTCAGGCTCCACGACCACCTTGTCCGCCGACTGGCCGGAGTCCACGAGGTAACCCCCGACCAGCAGCAGGAAGAAAAACAGGAAGAATTCCTCACTGACCTCGAACAACACAGAATGGAAGGGGCCGTCGACAAGGAAGAGCAGGAAATGATCGAAAACGTCCTCGAGCTCAGTGATACCACCGCGGATCAGATTATGACCCCGCGGACCGACATAGTGGCCGTCGAGGCCGATGCCGACCTGCCGAAGGTCCTTGAGACGATCACCAACGCCGGGCATACACGCGTGCCGGTCTATAAGGACAATATCGACAACATCATAGGCCTGGTCTACGCCAAGGACCTGCTCAGCGAAATCGGCAAGGACCCAGCCGACTTTAAGCTGCGCGACAAAATGAGAAAGGCATATTTCGTCCCGGAAACCAAGCCTCTAAGAGCCCTGCTCCACGAGTTCCAGAATCAAAAGCTCCACATCGCCATTGTGCTCGACGAGTACGGCGGCACCGCCGGAATTGTCACTTTGGAAGATATCCTTGAAGAACTTGTCGGAGAAATAACCGACGAGTACGAACAGCCTCCCCCTGAACCCATAAAGCAGGTAGACCAGGACACCATAGACGTCGATGCCAGAACCTACGTCGACGACCTCAACGACCGCTTCGACCTGAACCTGCCCGAAGACGAGGATTACGATACCATAGGCGGGTTTGTCTTCTCACGTCTGGGGTACATCCCCAAGAACGGCCAGACCTTCGATTATGAAGGCCTGGAATTCACCATCATATCCGCCGAAGCAAGAAGGATAAAACGCATCAGGATCCGAAAAGTCACCGAGAAGTAAGCAATTTCGCACTGACGGGCGAACCGCCACCGCAGAAACCTGATTGGCAGCTCCAATGTTGACTAAAGACCGGGCCATTTGCATACGCGTGGTGGATTACTCCGAAACCTCCCAGGTCGCGACCTTCTTTACCAGGACCGCCGGCAAGATCAACGCCATCGCAAAGGGCTCAAAACGCCCCAGGTCCGCCTTCGACGGGCCGATCGAGATGCTCTGCTGCGGGCAGATCGTCTTCTCCGGCTCACCCGCGGCTAAGCTCGCCGTCCTCACCGAATTCCAAGCCGACCCAGATTCGCCCGGCCCGGCCCTCAGCCGCACCAACCTTTTTGCCCTCAACGCCGCCTTCTTCGCCGCCGAGCTGCTGAACCGGCTCACTTGCGAACGCGACCCCCATCCTTGTCTTTTCGATGCCTTCATAGAGTTCCTCAACAACGTCCGTGCCGCCGGCAGAGCCGAAGTACTGGCCCTTCTCATACTGTTTCAGCTGGCCCTGTTAAAAGAAATCGGCCTCCACCCGGTCCTTACTGCCTGCGCAAACTGCAAGAGACCCTACACCCATCCGCCACTAAAGCCCGCCTGGGACGAGGTCTATTTCAGCAGCTCAGCCAACGGCCTGCTTTGCCGCGACTGCGAGCCGGCCTTTCAGGATAAGTTCAAACTCACTGCCGACGCAGCAGGCCGGCTGGCCAGGCCGAAGCTGCTTGCAGAGGCCTTGCCGCCAACCCTGCTCGAAATAGAAAAGCTCCTCGTCTTCCACTTCACCGAGCTGATCGGTCGAAGCCCCAAAATGGCAAAGTATATTCTGAAAGGATGAATTGGGTTCTTGAAATCCCCTGTTTTGCAGCGTAGGCCCCAACGTGCGGTGGGGGCGACCCTAAGGGATTTATTGTTTTCCGAAGAGTTCGGGTTGGTCTGGCTTGCGTTTCTTTTTGTGATGCTTCAGGCCTAAGTGCTCGCAGGCCTGCCTGGTAACCTCTCTTCCTCGCTTGGTTCGGCGAAGAAAACCTATCTGCAAGAGATACGGCTCGACGACGTCCTCCAACGTGTCCCTTTCCTCGCCCAATGTCGCGGCGATCGCCTCGATGCCGGCCGGGCCCCCGTCGTAAACGTTGACCAGCGCCCGCAGAAAGGCCCTGTCGAGCTCGTCCAGGCCCAGCCGATCGATCTGCTCCATCTCGAGCGCCCGCCCGACTATCTCGGTGTTCAGCTTTCCCGTCCCCTTGACCTGGGCATAGTCCCGCACTCTCTTGAGCAGCCGGTTCGCAACCCTCGGCGTCCCGCGTGAGCAGGCCGCGATCAGCTCCAGCGTCCCGTCCTCGCAATGCAGCCCTAACAGATCGGCCGACCTGCTCAGTATCGTCGTCAGCTCCTCGGTGCTGTAGAAGTCCAGGTGATACAGCATCCCGAATCTGCTGCGAAGCGGGGCGCTGAGCAGGCCCGCCCGTGTCGTGGCGCCAACCAGTGTGAAACGCTTCAGAGGAAAGTTTATCGTCTTGGCGTGCAGCCCGGAATCCACCGTAAAATCGACCTTGAACTCCTCCATCGCCGGGTAGATGAACTCCTCCACCGGGGTGCTGAGCCGGTGAATCTCGTCGATGAAAAGCACGTCGCCGGTGTTGATGTTGCTCAGAAGGCCCATCACGTCGCCGGCCTTGGCCAACGCCGGCCCCGATGAGCACCGAATCCTCGCGCCCATCTCGTTGGCCACGACGTTCGCAAGGGTCGTCTTGCCTAAGCCTGGCGGCCCATAAAAGAGAATATGCTCCAGCGGCTCCCCCCTTTGCTTGGCCGCCGATATCGCTATAGCCAGTTTCTCCCGGACGTTCTGCTGGCCCACACACTCATCAAGGAACTTCGGCCGAAGCGAAATGTTGAAGCCCTCATCCTGCTCACTCAACGGTTGCCCGCTCAAAACCCTGCCTATTGCCATAGCCACTCTTTCGATGCTTGATTGATCTCTTTGATCATCCGCACGCGCCAGGCACTCTGTAACTGGCTGTCGTTCTGCTTGAATTTTTTGCCGAAAGTCCCGCCTATCTTATCTGTCAGATCCCGATTTTCCTTAGACCTCGACACCCTGCTTGAGCCTGTAAACCAGCGGCACAAGCTGCTCGGCCGAATCCACCTCCGGGTGCCGCTGACAGGCCAACTCGATAAGCTCCGTCGCCTCGGTTCTCTTCTCACCCCAGGCAATCAGGATCTCCAGGGCCTCGGCCTGGAAACCCTTGAGCTGCATCTGTCTGGCTCCCACCGGCTCGGCGCCAACCGCAAATGCCTCCAGCTTGCCACGCAGCTCCGCAACGATCTGCTGGGCCATCCGCCTGCCAACCGATGGCAGCGACAGCAACACCTTGCTGTCCCCCTTTTCTATCGCGGCCGCTATCGTCCCTATCGGTACGCTCAGCGACCGTAGGGCCTTCCGTATGCCCATCCCCTTCACACTCGTGTACATCCTGAAGAAATCCCGTTCCCGCGCACTGAGAAACCCTATCATCCGCGGTATTATGTTCCCTCCGCCGGGTGCCCCCTCGTAGTATTCCAGCGTGCACAGGCTTATATTCGTGCCGACCTTCTCAGCCAGCGCGTTTACACAATAACTCGGCAGCATCACCTCGTAGCCTATCGCACCGACCTGAATCAGGGCGCTGTCGCCGTCGAGCCTGACCAACTTGCCTTCAATCGTTGCTATCATAGTCCGACACCCTGAGTGCCTCGGCCGCGAAACAGCCCGGCCTACCGCTGCGCTGCTCCGGCGCCCAGGCGCCTCAGCGAGTTCCCGCAGCAAAGCGCCGCCCCAATCGCATCGGCTACGTCGCTCGGCTCCGGCAGCTCCGGCAAGCCCAGAACCGTTTGGATCGTTCTCTGCACCTGTTCTTTTGAAGCCCTGCCGTTGCCCGTCAGTGACTTCTTGATTCGTGTGGCGCTGAAGCTCTTTATCTCTATGCCCGCCTCGGCGCACTTCTGTAGTATAACGCCTCGCGCGTGCCCCATCAATATCGCCGTCCGCGGGTGGGCATAATGCGAGTACAGCTCCTCCACCGCCACCACGTCCGGCCGCAACCCCCCCAGCAGCACCTGCGTATCCTCCGCTATCCTCTTGAGTTTCTCTTCGATAGCCGCCCCGGGCGCCGTGCGGATAACGCCCGCTTCAATCAACAGCTCCTCATCCGCCCCGACCTCCACGCACGCATATCCGCAGACCTGCAACCCCGGATCTATCCCGAGTATCCTCATTTCAATCTCCATCTCGAGGTCCCGTCCGGAAGGTCTTCAAGGGCTATGCCTATGCCCTGAAGCCTGTTACGAATATCGTCAGCCGTCGCAAAGTCCCGCCTTGCCTTCGCTTCCTTTCGCAGGTCAATTAGAATACGCACGGCCTCCGGCAGCAGTGCGTCACCCTGATGTGTCTCGGAATAGTCGTCTTTGACAATTCCCAGTACATCTGCCCCGAGCTTCGCAAGGACCTCGTCCACCTTCTGCAACGTCGCGCGGGTTGCTTCACCTTCTGGGCATAACTTGCTTGCAATTCTCGCGATATCGAAGATTACCGACAGCGCAACCGCCGTATTCAAGTCGTCATTCATTGCTGCTTCAAACTTTTCCCTCAATTGGTTCAACTGATCCGTAACTCCCTTATCAGCCTGACCTTGAGGGGCACAGTTACACGCCGTTCTCAGTCTCAGTACGGTATCCCTTAGTTTCGCGTAGCCGGTTTGTGCCGCGCCTAAGGCCGCGTCGGAAAAGTCGAGGGGGCTTCTGTAGTGGCTGTTGAGGATCAGAAGTCTAATCGCCAGCGGGTCGTAGCTTCTGCTCAGCCTTTCACCGTTGCCGTTGAACGCCTGTTTTAGCGTGATGAAATTGTTCAGGCTCTTGCCCATCTTCTGCCCATCGACGGTAACCATATTGTTATGCACCCAGTACCTGACGAACTGCACGCCGTTGGCCGCCTCCGACTGGGCAATCTCGCACTCGTGGTGAGGAAACTGGTTCTCGAGTCCGCCGCCGTGAATGTCGATCGTTTTGCCCAGGTACTTCATGCTCATCACCGAGCATTCCAGGTGCCAGCCCGGATACCCCATCCCCCACGGGCTGGGCCACTGCATTATGTGGTTGGGCTCGGCCTTCTTCCACAGCGCGAAATCCGCAGGGTGCTTCTTATCCGGCGAGAGCTCCACCCGTGCACCGGCCCGCATCTGCTCGATGTTGCGCCCGGAGAGTTTGCCGTAGTCCTTGAACTTCGAGACCTCGAAATACACCGAGCCGTTGGACTCATATGCATAGCCCTTCTCGAGTAACGTCTTGACCAGGTCTATCTGCTCGGTGATATGGCCGCTGGCCCGCGGGCTGATGTCCGGCCGAACGCAGTTGAGCCGGTCCATATCCTCGAAGTAGCTGCGCGTATAGTACTCCGCCAGCGCCATAGGATGCTTCTTCTCCCTCCTGGCCGCGGCGACGATCTTGTCCTCGCCCTCGTCGGCATCGTCAGTCAGATGCCCTACGTCCGTTATGTTTTGCACGTAGGTCACGCTATAGCCCAAGTACCGCAGATACCGCACTAAGACGTCGAAGCTGACGTAGCTCTTGGCGTGCCCCAAGTGCGCATGCCCGTACACCGTCGGCCCGCAAACATATACCCCCACCCGACCCTCTTCCAGAGGCTTAAACTCCTCTTTCCTCCTCGTAAGACTATTGTACAGCTTCAGCCCCATTTCGCAACTTGCCTTTCGAGACAGATAACGTGGGTGATTATCAGATACAGACTCACAACGTGCGTTTTCTTTTCTTTTTCAACAGTGCTATGGCTGTCGCGGCCATCGCCTCGCCGGAGCCGATCTCGCCGAGTCCCTCGTTGGTTTTGGCCTTGACGTTCACCGCCGTAAAATCAATCCCCAGCAGCCCTGCAATGCACCGCTTTATCTGTCCTTTAACCGGTTCGAGCCTTGGTTGTTCGGCGTGTATTATCAGGTCGATATTGACCACCTCCCAGCTTTTTTCCGCAAGCTTGTCTCTGACGATGAACAAAAGCTCCTTGCTGTCAGCCTCTTGCCACCTCGGGTCCGTATCCGGGAAGAGCGTCCCGATGTCACCCATACCGCTGGCGCCTAAGATCGCGTCGATCACTGCGTGCAGCGCCACGTCGCCGTCGCTGTGTCCCGCCAGCCCAGCAGGATACGGCACGTACACGCCGCCCAGCATCAGCCTTCGACCGGCGACCACCCGGTGAGTGTCTGTGCCTATGCCCGTGCGATACTCGTGCCGGTGCTCCGCGATCACAGTATTCCCTTCGTACTGGGTATGTCCGTCCCCACGATCCGAACCGCCGAGCCGAGGGCCTGGCCCAGCGCCTTGAAAATAGCCTCGGCTATGTGATGACTGTTCGTACCGTACGGAACGTTCACGTGAAGATTGAACCTGCCGTTGTTCGCAAAGCTTCGCAGCAGCTCCTCGAGGCACTCGATGTCAAAATCGCCGATTCTCTCGGTCGGGTATTCCACGTTGTACACGCAGCTGGGCCTGCCCGACAGGTCGACTGAGATGTTCGCCAGCGCCTCTTCCATCGGCACCGAGCTATGACCGTACCGCGCGATTCCCTTCTTGTCTCCCAGGGCCTCCAGCAAAGCCTCGCCCAGACATATCGCTATATCCTCGACGGTGTGATGCGCATCAACTTCCAGGTCGCCCCTCGCCTTGACCGCCAGATCGATCTTGCCGTGCTTGCTCAGGTGGGCGAGCATGTGATCCAGAAAACCGACTGACGTGTCTATCTCGTACTTGCCCTGCCCGTCCAGGTTCAGCTCCACCCTGACGTCGGTTTCTTTGGTTTTCCTGTGCACCTTTGCTGTTCTATCCGCCATCTCGGCTCCCTTCTTCGTCCGCATCAAGGCCCCTGCTTCAGAATCTCCTTCAAAGCCGCAAGTAACCTGTCGTTCTGCTCAGCCGTGCCGATAGTAACCCTCAGCTTATCCTCGAGCCTCGGATGCGGAAAGTACCTGACGAAAATATCTCGTTCGGCGAGCTTGCGGTATATCTCGCCCGCCCGCCCCCGCATGCATTTTGCAAGCACGAAGTTTGCCTGGCTCGACGGCACCTCGAAACCGAGCTTCCTGAGCTGCTCGGTAACCCTCGCCCGCTCGGCCTTTACCTTCTCGACGTTCTGCCTGAAGTAATCCTGGTCTTTTATCGCCGCCGTTGCCGCGGCAATCGCCACGGCGTCAACGTTGTAGGAATCTTTGACCTTCATTAGCCCCTCGATCAGGCTCGGCTGGGCCAGCGCATACCCGAACCGCATCCCTGCAAGCGAGTATCCCTTGCTCATCGAACGCAGCAGAATCACGTTGTCGAACTGCCCGACCAGCTCTATGCAACTGCTCTGGGCAAAATCAACGTACGCCTCGTCGATCAACAGTACCCCCGCAAGCTCGTCGGCCAGCGAGGCCAGCTCCTGCACGCTCACGACCGTTCCGCTCGGAGCATTTGGGTTGCACACTATCGTCAGCGCCGCCTTCGTGCCCGCCAGCTTCGCCGGCAGGTTGTACTCCGCATCGAATGGCACCTCGATCGCCGCACAATCCTGCAGTTTCGCCAGCACAGGATACAACGTATATGTCGGCACCGGATACGCCACGGGCCGCCCGGCACCACAGAACGCCCGAAAAGCAATCGTAAGCAGCTCATCTGCCCCTTTGCAGCACATAATGTGGTCTGCCGGCACGCCGTTGACCTCCGATGCGGCCTGGCGAAACTCATCGCCTCGCGGATCCGGGTACCGCCGAAGCCGTTCCCCATCCATCCGCGCGATGACCTCCATCACCCTCGGCGAGGGTGGATACGGGTTCTCATTCGTGTTGAGCTTCACCACGTCCGCCTGCCTGGGCTGAAAGCCGGGCTCGTAACCGGCCAGCTCCTCGACGTTCTGGCGAAAATAACCCATTGCTCACCCCGACAGTGTTAATCCGCGACCAATGGGGGCGCCGCGGCAATCTCGTTGCCCCGCCTCTTGCCTCATCGTTAACATTTCAACCCTCAAA
>CAZWAP010000008.1:70761-86744 GCA_964632005.1 uncultured Pirellulales bacterium
ATCGACCACGAAAGCAAAGCTGCATTTCCCCACTATCCCCCCGGCGGCCCGGCGGTCTTATCGGCGGCAGTAGTCGATCAGCCGGGCTATCTCGCTGCGCAGCTCCTTGCGATGCACGACCATATCCACAAAGCCGTGCTCCAGCATAAACTCGGCCGTTTGGAACCCCTCCGGCAGCTCTACTTTTATCGTCTCGGCAATCGTCCTCGGCCCCGCAAACCCGATCAACGCACCCGGTTCGGCTATGATGCAGTCGCCCAACATCGCGAAGCTCGCCGTAACACCCCCCGTCGTCGGGTCCGTCAGCACCGAAATAAAAAGCCCCCCGGCCTCATCCAGTGCGGCCAGCGCCGCGGAGGTCTTGGCCATCTGACCCAGGGAAACCACCCCCTCATGCATCCTTGCCCCCCCCGAACAGCAGACCGCGATCAACGGCAGCTTCTCGGCCGCCGCCGTCTCGGCCGCCGTACACAGCTTCTCGCCCACCACCGAGCCCATCGAACCCATAAGAAAATTCGGATCCATCACCGCCAGCACCACCCCTCGGCCCTTGATAAACGCCTTGCCGATCTGCATCGCCTCCTTGCTGCCCGATTTCTTCTCGTCGTCCTTGAGCCGCTGCTTGTACGTGGTCCCGCGAAACTTGAACCCCAGCGGGTCGCTGCTGGTCAGCTCGTCCAGCATCGGCTGGAAGGATCCCTCGTCCACAAGGTACTTTATCCGCACATCTGCCCCGATACGAAAATGATAATCACATTCCGGGCAGACGTTGAGGTTCTTTTCCACGCTGCTCTTGTAGAGCATGTGCTCGCAGCCCGGGCACGCCATCCACAGCCCCTCGGGCATCTCTCTCCTCGGCCTGAGCGAAAAGCCGTTCCACTTGGATTTTGCTTTTTTGCCCATATCAGTCCAACCGCCCGCACAACACGCACAGGGTAACTCGGCCTAAAGGCGGGTTGAGATTATAATACAGGATCATCCATCTGGCCAGGGGAAAACTTGCCCCCGTTAGCCTTAGGGTCCCGACAAAGACGGCCCGCATTGGATAACAGCCGGGGTAGGGCGGTGGAATTCGGCTTGCTTCTCTATGCCGAGCGGAGCCTCCGAGCAGAGTCTGGTTGCCGCTGCTATGGTTGATTGTCCTGGAGTCGGGCATACCAGTCGGCCTTGCTCTCGGTGTGCTCGATGAGAATCGCCACGTCGTTTGCGTCGATCTTGCCGTTTGCGTCGACGTCTCCGATCAGGTATTGAGGCGAGGTTTCACGGCTGCGGATCCAGTTCTCGATGATCATCACCAGATCTGTGTTGTCGACGAGACCGTCGGCGTTGAGGTCATACCAATAGAAGCTCTCGTCCCGGTCGCTCCCGGTGACCCGCCAGGCCAGGCCGTATCGTTCGGCCCGGTCGCCGGCGGCCAGATTGTCGGCATCGTTCATTGATATGACGATCTCGTAGTCTGTGAAGTTGGGATCGGCCGCGCAGTATATGTGCTCGACGTTGTCTATGGGGCTGTCACTGTAGTCGAGCAGATAATCGCGGCCGGGCTTGTTCGGATCAACGGCCCATAGCTCCATACGCAGGTCGGTATCCTCATCGGGTAGGGGGGCAAAGGGATAGCTCTTCCCGTAGTGCCTGTTCCAGACGGCAGTGGCGGTGATGCGCTTGCCGGCCGGTTCGGGCAGGGTAATTCTGTAGACGTTCTGTGGGCCCGTCTCGGCCCGGAGGATGTTGTTGTCCCACGCGTTGACGGGCACGACTCCGGGTTCGGCCCGGCCGGCAATGAGAAGATTATATGCGGCCAAAGCATCGACCATTCCGGCCCCTTGACTGTAGTCGAGCGGTACGGTGTGGTCGTCGTCCGTTTGGAGACGCCCTTTGTGCCAGTATGGTAGCTTGGTGGCGGAGGTCAGCAGGATTGCCCTGATCACGCAGTTTCCGCCGGCCTCTGCCACCGCCAGTGCGAGGTAGGGGGCTTCTGTAGCTTTTTCCACGAGCAGTGCGACTGTTCCGGTTACCAGCGGCGTCGCGAAGCTCGACCAGTTTCCAGCTGGCCTGTAACGGTTCGGGTCGTTGGTGTCCGCGACCAGGCAGTTGCCCGGGGCGACAATGTCGGGCTTGCAACGCCCGTCGCTGGTCGGCCCGCACGTGGAGTAATTAGGGTCAGCCAGCGCAAAATTTGACAGTTGCGTTGCTAGATCGCCGCAGGTCACAGAGTTCACCACACCTACACCGATTACATTCGACCCCGCAGCCGGGTAGAGCGGCGGATCGTAGGCGTTACTGCCGTTGCCGATCCCGGCGATGAAGATCAGTCCGTGATGCTCCACCAGCGCTTCGATGCCCCTGGTCCACCATTCCTCGAACTCATTTCCTATGCTGGCGGACGCTAAACGGGCCTCCGGCGGCGTCTGGGTAAAAACATTGTTTATGAGGAAGTGCCAGAACTCATAAACGTGGGCCTGAGCCTCGGGCACCGCACCTTGATACTCGAACGCGCCGATCTGGTCGTCGAATGCGTTGGCGTCGCGGCCGAACAATATGGAACAGACGGCCGTCGAGTGCGCGGAGATGCCCGCCGGCTTGGTGCCCTGGTCGTGGAAGATGAACTCGGCGCCGCGAAGACAGCTGTGCTCGGTGTTGGGGCGGTAGTCGTTCTGCGGCTTGCCGTCGATGTAGGTGATGCTTCTTGAGACCAGCGCGATCTTGACACCACGGCCCCTCAGGTTGGGCTCGATTCCTCTAAGACCGTAGATGCCGGCATAGCACAGGGCGGCCGGCTGCTCTGCGAGACCGACGCAAGGCACGGCCAAGATGCAGGCCAGCAGGCCTATTATTAGCGTTGTGCAAGGCATTTTGAACATAACCACACCCCAGGACCGGCGCCTGGTCCATAAAAGAGCCGGGATGCTCCCCCAGAAAAGCCGACCTCCTTCGTCTTGTGCCATAAAGAGCCCAAATTGCTTGCCATTATCATAGCAGAACCGGGGTCGGATTTCAAGCAAATTATTGGCACGCCCGAGGCGCCAGGCCGGTTTTCAGTACTGAAAATCGACGTTGAGCAATTGTGGGGAGAAATCTTGCGTTTGCCGGGCGCTTCGACTATAATCCTGCGCCGCTTAGGCGCCTTTATATCAGGAACCGGGTTGCGATGCAGGTTATTCTGGACTCACTACAGATAGAGCAGGTTATAGATGAACTGGCTGCACGGATTGTATCGGACCTGGGACCTGAGGCCCCGTTGGCCGCGATCGGGATTCGCAGCCGCGGCGAGGTCCTGGCCCAGCGACTCTCGCAGCGACTTTCCAAGCAGCTCGGCAGGGACGTCCCCTGCGGCACCCTGGATATAACCCTCTACCGGGACGATTTGAATTCACCCCGGGGTGCTGCGCAGCCGCAGGTTCGGACCACGGAGATCGGCTTCGACATCGACGATAAGGTGATAATCCTGGTTGACGATGTGCTCTACACGGGCCGGTCTGCTCGGGCGGCGATGGACGCCCTGATCGACCTGGGCCGGCCGAAGGCGATAAAATTGGCGGTGCTGGTGGACCGAACGGTAGGGCGGGAGTTTCCCATACAGGCGGACTACGCCGGCTACAACAGCCACGCCAAGGCCGGGCAATTGGTTCAGGTCCGCTTTGTAGAGTCGGACGGGGTGGACGAGGTTGTTGTCGAGTAGGCAACCTTGTTCGGCGACAAACAGCTCGGCCGGGCCGACGGAATTCGACCCCGAACGTCGGTACAGGCCGGAGCAGCAAGGATTGCTGGATGGTACTTAAAAGAAAGGCCAAGCAGTTCAGGTGGGAACGAAAGCACCTGCTGGGCTTGCGGGAGCTTAGCGCCGAAGAAATAACGTTCGTTCTCGATACCGCCAGGGGCTTCGAGCAGGTCAGCACGCGGTCGGTGAAAAAGGCTCCGCCGCTCCGCGGCAAGGTGGTCGTAAACCTCTTTTTCGAGGACAGCACGCGGACACGAAACAGTTTCGCTCTCGCTGCCGGCCGGCTGAGCGCAGATATCATAGAATTCACACGCAAGACCAGTTCCGTCAGCAAGGGAGAGACGCTGCTTGATACGGCGAGGAATCTTGAGGCTATGGGTATAGACATAGTCGTGGTTCGCCACGGGGCCGGCGGTGCGCCCCGGTTGCTCAGCAGGAGTATCAGCGCCTGCGTGGTCAACGCCGGCGACGGATTCTGCGAGCACCCCACTCAGGGGCTCCTGGATGTCTATACCATCCGGAAGATCAAGGGAACTCTGGAGGGTTTGAGAATAGCCATCGTGGGCGACATCGCGCATTCGCGCGTCGCGCGCAGCGATATGTGGGCGATGACAAAGTTGGGCGCGGAGGTGATATTTGTGGGCCCGCCGACGTTGATGCCGGCCCAGGTGAATCGCCTGCCGGTGAAGGTCTCCTATTCGCTGGACGAGGTAATCGAGGACGTTGACGTTGTAAATATGCTTCGAATTCAGTTTGAGCGCCTCGGGGGCAACCCCTTCCCCTCGATACGGGAGTATTCCCACTATTTTGGGCTGACTGTCGATCGGATCAAGCGTGCCAAGCCGGACATACTCGTGATGCACCCCGGGCCGATCAACAGGGGCCTCGAGATGGAAAGCGAAGTGGCAGATGGCCGGAACAGCGTTATCTTGGAGCAGGTTACCAACGGCTTGGCGGTGCGGATGGCCGTGCTTTTCCTGGTGAACCAGGCGGCGGCTCAGCAGAGGTGATCGGTTTTGCAATGCGGTCAGATATGAAAGCGCAATTGCTGATCAAGAACGGCCGGGTGATCGATCCTGCCAACGGGATCGACCGCACCTGCGACGTACTCGTGGCCGACGGGAACATCGCTGAGCTTGGCCGGGCAAACCGGCAGCTGGAAAGCGCCGTGCAGGAAGTTATCGATGCCAGTGGAAAGCTCGTCGTGCCGGGCCTGATTGATATTCACGTCCACTTCCGCGAGCCGGGCGACGAGGAAGAAGAGACTATAGCCAGCGGCTCGGCTGCGGCGGTCGCGGCAGGCTTCACCTCGGTGGTGTGTATGCCGAATACCAACCCCACCATCGAGAATGAAACCGACGTAGAATACATCCACCGCAAGGGCAGGCAGGCAAGAAAAACGCACGTCTATACGATGGGGGCGATCACGAAAGGCAGGGAAGGCGTCGAGCTGGCGGAGATGGGTATGATGTCGGAGGCCGGGGCCGTCGGGTTCACCGACGACGCATCCGGCGTGCAGAATCCTGCGGTAATGATGCGGGCCCTGAAGTACGCCGAGATGTTCGATAAGGTGATCGCCCAGCACTGCCAGGACGACGGATACGGCAGAGATGGAGTGATGAATTCGGGCTACTACTCGACGATACTCGGCCTGCCGGGTATCGACGCACTCGCCGAAGAAGCAATGCTGTGGCGAGATATGCAACTTATCAGGAAGGCCAACGTACGCTATCATGCCCAGCACATATCGACGGCCGGCTCGGTAGAGCTTATCAGGGCCGCAAAGGCCTCCTCGCTGCCGGTTACCTGCGAGGTAACCCCGCATCACCTGCTCTTGACCGAGGAGTGCTGCGCGGATTACGATACGAATTACAAGGTAAACCCACCTTTACGCAGCAGCGAGGACCTCGAAGCGCTCAGGCAAGCGGTCGCAGACGGACTGGTGGATGCCCTGGTAACGGACCACGCGCCGCACTTGCGGAGCGAGAAAGAGCTGGAATTTCTTGCCGCACCGTTCGGCATTGCAAGCCTCGAGTGTGCCCTCGCTCTGTATGTCAAGGCCTTGATAGAGCCGCGGATACTCGATTGGCCGGAGCTGATAGCGCTGTTGACCTTCAAGCCCGCAGGGATAATCGGTATCGACAAGGGAACGCTGACGCCGGGCAAACAGGCCGATATCACTATTATAAACCCGAATGCCGAGTACGAAATCGATCTCGATACGTTCCGTTCCAAGAGCAGAAACTGCCCGTATCAGGGCTGGAAGGTCAGGGGCCGGGTCGAAAAGACGATCGTGCACGGAGAGATACGCTTCGCAGGGTGACGCTCCACGGGCAGACCTGCGAAAAACGGCGGTCCCGGCGCTGCAGGTAGGTTTCCCTGGGGTTGGTCTTGAATAATGGTTATAATTGACGGTCATAATTTGCTCTGGGCGGTATGGGGGGCGAGGGAAGGGCCAGAACGGATCAGCGATCTCCAGTTGTGTCGGCTGGTGGGCTGGTACCTCGCGCAGATCGGAGAGACCGGAGAGATTGTGTTCGACGGGCCCGGGCCGAGAGATAAGAGCGATTTCGGTGCGATCGAAGGAGTGGAGGTGCTATTTTCTGGGTTCCGGACAGATGCGGACACGGTAATCGGGGACAAGATAAAAGCAAGTACAGCGCCTCGCCGGCTGACAGTGGTCAGCAGTGACCGACGGTTGCGCAAGGCCGCCCGTGCACGCCGGGCCATCGCCGTGAAGTCGGAGGTCTTCTGGAGCCAGGTGCAGAAAGAGTCCCGTCGCAGTAGCAAGGCCAGCCGCGAGGATGAGCCGGCCGGCAAAGAAAAGGGACTTACCGAAAGTGAGACCGAGCACTGGCTGGAATTCTTCCATATGGGGGATGGTTCAGGCCAATTATGAGTCGGCGGGCTCGTTTGCGACGTTCTTAGTACTGATAATGGGCATTTGCAGTAGCCGGGCCGTCTTGTTGCCTCCGGAAGCGTTCGCCGAGGTGGAGGGTTTGCCGACGAAGTGCGCACGGGGGCAAATTCCGTTTGTTTTTTGTTGCCAGGTTTGAGAATAAGCAGTATAAAAAGGCTTTTCCGATTGCTTGCTGCCGCTTGGATGAGGATGGTAATGGCGGCAGGCGCTTCTGAGAGGGGATTCGCAAAGGCCGGCTCGAGAAGCTGCTGAAAGACAGCCGGGCCGAGGTAGAGGCTTTTTTGGGGACTTTAGCAGTAGATGGAGAAACGATGAGTCGCAGAATGGTAACGATTGACGGGAACACGGCGGCGGCAACGGTTGCCCACGCCACCAACGAGGTAATCGCGATATACCCGATCACGCCCAGCTCTCCGATGGGGGAGATCGCCGACGCAAGATCGGCCAAGGGACAGGTCAATATATGGGGGACGGTCCCTTCGGTTACTGAGATGCAATCTGAGGCCGGAGCAGCAGCTGCGGTGCACGGGGCCCTGGCGGCCGGGGCCCTGACGACCACCTTCACCGCCTCCCAGGGATTGCTGTTGATGATCCCGAGTATGTACAAGATAGCCGGGGAGCTGCTCCCGACGGTCTTCCACGTATCGGCCCGGTCTCTGGCCTGCCAGGCCCTCTCGATATTTGGCGACCATTCTGACGTGATGACCTGCCGCGAAACGGGCTTTGCGATGCTCGTATCAGACAGCGTCCAGGAGGTGATGGATATCGCCCTTATCGCCCAGCAGGCCACCCTCGCCTCGCAGGTGCCCTTCATACACTTCTTCGACGGGTTCCGAACGAGCCACGAGGTTCAGAAGGTCGAGGAGCTGACGATGGATGATATGCGGGAGATCATCGACGATGAGCTTGTGGCCAGGCACAAGGCCAGGGCGTTGACGCCCGATCGGCCGATGATCAGCGGGACCGCCCAGAACCCGGATGTCTATTTCCAGGGCAGGGAAACGGTCAACAAGTATTACCTGGCGGTCCCGCAGATCGTCCAGGAAACGATGAACAAGTTTGCAAAGGTGGTCGGCCGGCAGTACCACCTGTTTGACTACATCGGCGCTCCTGACGCCCAGAAAGTGATCGTCGTGATGGGTTCCGGCGCGGATGTCGCGCACGAAACGGCCGAGTATCTGGCCGGCCAGGGCCAGAAAGTGGGCGTGGTCAAGGTCAGGCTGTTCCATCCCTTCAGCGGGCAGGCTTTTCTAAGTACGCTGCCCAAGACGGTCAAGAAGATAGCGGTACTCGACAGGACCAAGGAACCCGGCTCGCTCGGTGAGCCGTTGTACCTGAATATCCGCACCGCGGTCGGCGAGGCAATGGAGCAGGGCAAAGGGCCTTTCTCCGAGTATCCTCTGATAGTAGGGGGACGGTACGGCCTCGGCTCCAAGGACTTTACGCCCGCGATGGTCAAGGCGGTTTACGATAACCTCGATGCCCCCCAGCCGAAGCACAAGTTTACCGTCGGAATTACCGACGACGTCACCGGCACGAGCCTTGAGGTGGATGAGTCGTTCGATGTCTCCGACGAGGGCTTTTTCACCGGTCTTTTCTACGGACTCGGCTCGGACGGGACCGTGGGGGCAAACCGCAACTCTGTAAAGATAATCGGCGAGCTGACGGACAACTACGCCCAGGCGTATTTCGTTTACGACTCGAAGAAAGCCGGCGCCGTGACCGTCTCGCACATCCGGTTCGGAAAGGAAATTATTAGGCGGCCTTACCTTGTCAGTAAGGCCGATTTTGTTGCGTGCCATAACCCGGTGTTCCTCGAGCAGTTCGATATGCTCAGCTCTGCCCGGCCGGGCGGCACGTTCCTGCTGACCAGCAGCCACGGCCCCGAGCAGGTCTGGGATACCCTTCCCCGGGAGGTCCAGAAGCAGATAATCGAGAAAAAGCTGAAGTTCTACGTCATTGACGCCATCGGGATAGCACAGCAGCTCGGCTTGGGCGGCCGTATCAATGTTATTATGCAGACCGCGTTTTTCAAGATCAGCAACATAATCCCACTGGAAACGGCTATCAAGGCTATCAAGGACGCCATAGCGAAGACCTACGGCAAGAAGGGCCAGAAGGTCGTGGATATGAACAACGCCGCCGTGGACGCAGCGGTGAACAAGGTTTACCAGGTGAAGGTACCGGCCGAGGTGACGAGCAAGATCCGAATGCGAAGGGTGGTGCCAGAAGATGCGCCCGAATTCGTCAAAGAAGTCACGGCGGAGCTGATGGCCTTCAAGGGCGACAGGGTCCCGGTGAGCAAAATCCCGGACGATGGGAAGTGGCCGACCGGTACGACTAAGTACGAAAAGCGCAATATCGCCGTCAATATCCCCGTCTGGGAGCCGCAAATTTGCATCCAGTGCGGGACCTGTTCGTTTGTTTGCCCCCACGCCGCCATACGCATCAAGGCCTATGACCCAAAGCACCTCGACGGCGCACCGGAGACATTCAAGAGCGCCGAGGCAAGGGGTAAAGACTTCAGTGGAATGAAGTTCACCGTGCAGGTGGCCCCCGAAGACTGCACGGGCTGCGGGGTGTGCGTCCAGATGTGCCCTGCCCAGCAGAAGGACGCCAATAAGCAGCCGACGGGCCGCAAAGCGATAAATCTCGCGCCCCAGGAGCCACTCCGCCAGCCGGAGCGCGAGAACTACGCCTACTTCCTGGCGATTCCCAATACCGACCCGGCCTTGTTCAAGACCGGCACCGTCAAAGGCAGCCAGTTGATAGAGCCGCTGTTCGAATATTCCGGGGCCTGCGCGGGCTGCGGAGAAACCCCCTATGTAAAGCTGCTTACCCAGTTGTTTGGCGACCGCGCATACATCGGAAATGCCACCGGCTGTTCCTCGATTTACGGAGGCAACCTGCCGACCACGCCGTATACGAGCAGATCGGATGGCAGAGGGCCGACGTGGAGTAATAGCTTGTTCGAAGACGCAGCCGAGTTCGCGATGGGGATGCGGCTGACGGTCGACAAGTTCAAAGAGCGTGCTTTGATGCTGCTTGGTAAGGCGGCTGAAGCCGGATGCCTCGACAAGGAGCTTGCCGAAGAAATAAGGCAGGCAGTGCTGGCCGATGATGCCGCACAAAGCGCCATAGAACAACAGCGGGTCAGGGTAGAGAAACTCAAGCAACAGTGCGGCAAGAGCGATTGCCGTGAATGCAAGCAGCTTATGGACGTTGCCGATTACCTTGTCCGCAAGAGTGTCTGGGCACTGGGCGGGGACGGCTGGGCGTACGACATCGGCTACGGCGGGCTGGACCACGTCCTTGCAAGTGGCGCAAACGTCAACGTCCTCGTGCTTGATACGGAGGTCTACTCGAATACGGGCGGCCAGATGTCAAAATCAACTCCGCGGGCGGCCGTGGCCAAATTCGCCGCAGGTGGAAAACTCGCCCCCAAGAAAGACCTCGGTCTTCTGGCAATGACCTACGGGAATATATACGTGGCGAAGGTGGCGATGGGCGCGAATACCCAGCAGACAGTCAAGGCCTTCGTGGAGGCGGAGGCCTACCCGGGGCCGTCCCTGATAATCGCCTATGCCCACTGTATCGCCCATGGCATCAATATGACCCTCGGTTACCAGGAGCAGAAAAAGGCGGTGGCATCTGGACACTGGCCTTTGTACCGGTTTGATCCCCGGCTGAAAGAGCAGGGCAAGAACCCACTGCAGCTTGATTCCAAGGCTCCGACGGTCGAGTTCGAGGAGTATGCTTACGGCGAGAACCGGTATCGCAGTCTAAAGCAGTCCAGGCCGGAAATCGCCGCGGAGCTGATGAAGCTCGCCAAGAGCGACGCCGCCCAGCGCTATGCCCTGATGCAGCAGCTCGCAAACCTGCAGTGCTAAAGGCGGCAATAAGTAAAAAGGGGACAGTAGGATCGGGGCTGGCAGACAGGAGGCACAAGAACACAGGATGAGCGATCGACTTTCCAGGATGGTATCGTTGGTGCTGGCTACCTTGCTGGTTGCCGCTGGGTGTGCTCAGCAGCGACTCGGCACGGTTGACAGGCTCGCGGTGGGTCCGGACGCAGAGACCCTTGCAGCCGGGTCAGGGCAGTCAGCGGTGGCGATAGGAGCGGCAGGGGGCCTGCAAGCGTGGACGGAGGCGAAGATGCTGGAGCTTGACTGCGTTGTCGCGCTCTACCAGCCGGACGGCAGCTATTACCTGACCGAACAACGTTACCAGGTTTTCCCGTGGTCGAATGCGATCCGCCTCTCGGGCGCCGAGCCAGGCGGGCGGTACGTCTGGCAGCTCTCCCGGGGCGCCTTCGAGCTCTTGGAAGGACAGAGCCGCTACGAGGGCCTGGATGTGGGCGTCGATTACGCCTGTATAGCAGAGGGCATACTGAACCTGGTGACGGCACCGGCCAGGTTGCTTGATGCTTCGGTGGAGTTTGACCGCTCGAGCGCGCCGGTCAAGCTGGAGGGGCTGTGGTATCAGCCGATCAGGCGGACAGTAAAGGCCGATGCGAAGGACTCGCCGGCCCTGCGTGAAACGGCTTTTTACCAGCAACGCAGCAACGGGCGTGTGGATATGGTCTTATTAAGATGTGCTGCAGGGACCGTGCTTGTGGTCCGTGGGTACGACTATACGGCGGTGAGAAAAGGCGGCGTACTCCTTCCCTCGAGGATAGAGGTATTCAAGGCCACCCCGGGTAGGGCGGCACGCAAGCGGCTCATTCGGATAGACCTGAAGTAGCCGTAGCCTTGCTATCGGGCACGAATGGGTCCTGGGCGTATTCCTTGAGATAGCCGGGCAGATTCGTTTTGCCAAAGCTGGAAAAATAGAAAAGTGTCCCTCCAAACAGGGGGACCTAATCGCGGACGGGGCGAGACTTTGGCTTTCCCACGTGTTGTGTCGCTGGCCGACAGTTCTCAGGGCGGCCGGTTACCGGTCGGACCAGTTGGGAAGGATGCCGCTGTGCCCTGGCAGGGGACCTGCAAGGTCCGCTGTGGAGGCACGCGTTTTAGCGCAAAGTGCAACTTTTTTTTCTTAAGGACGCCATTCCGGGCTGTGCTGGCAGCTTGCGGATTATCGGCCCCAGATTGCAGCTATCAGACCCAAAGGCTCTCCGCCCAGCGTGGAGGCTGGGCCGGGCTTGGCCACCCGAAAGAGCTGCCCGTGAGCAGTAAGAGTCGGTGGCGAAATATGCCTGATGTCTAACTGCTTATAAGGATTGTAGTTGCGCTAAGAATATCGGATGGGGCCAGCTCGGTCGCACGTTGCCCCAGATCTGCAAGGGTCCTGCTGTGGGGCCGGATTTCGAGCACGCGCCACGGCACAGTGCGATTCTTTTTTGCCGTGATTATTACAAGGCCAAAAAAATGTTAAGCACCCCCTTTATTGAACCGATAAATCTCCGAGTGAAGAGGCATTTTGGTTGTTTCGAGGCTTTGGAACAGACGAAAAACTCGGGGTTTAGTAGGAAGTTCAGTGCCATGAAAAGCATAAGAACTGAGAGGAAGAACAATAAGAACCGCCGGAAAGAGCCAAGGACTCTTAACCGTCTATCCAGTTTGCTGGGCGCCTGTGTCCTGATTTTACTGATGGTATCCGCAGGCTGCGGCAACAAGTTCTGGGATCCGGCGCAGGTCGGGCGGTTTCGGCCTACGCCTGCCGTCAATCTGATCCTGGATTCGCTCGGCGTGGCCGAGGAAACCGAGATCGCCTGGGAGCACGGCGAGGAGCCGCGACCCGAGGACACGATCGTCACCGAGACCGACCACGTCTTCAGGGCCGGTGACGTGGCGCGGATCTCGATCTTCGAGCTTCTACAGGAAGGCGTTATGACAACGAACGACTACGTTGTCACCGAAACGGGCAAGATATCGATACCGTACGTCGGAGTCATCGAGGCGGCCGGTCTTACCGAGACGCAGCTTGAAGAAGAGATCAGGCGGATTCTGTCACCGAGCATATTGAAGGATCCATCGGTCACGGTGACGCTGATTGGTTCCCAGCAGCGGACGTTTTCGATATTGGGTGACGGTATCTCGCTTCCCGGCCGGTACGTCATCCCGCGATACGATTTCCGCCTGACCGACGCGCTGGCAATGGCCGGCGGCCAGAGGCAGTTCAACGTTAGCTACATATACGTATCGCGCTATGTGGACGAGGGCGAGTTGCCCGCGTTAGAGCAGCCCGCTACTCCAATTGCACCGGTCGGACCCGAACAGACCGTTCCGGAGCTTGAAGAGCCGGAGAAGCCGACCACCAGCGAGGTCGGGGAAATCATCGCGCCTCGTGCGCAGCGTACGCGCTGGCCTTCCAGTGACGTGGTGATAGCAACTTCGGAGATGGCGACCGCCAAAGAGTTCGGTTCAGCCACTCAAGCACTGGCCAGTTCGCCGGAGGTCACGACGGATGCTACCACCCCCGCCGGAACCTCGATGTGGCAAGAGCAAACGGAGAATGAGCGTGTTACCGTCACGGACATACTCAACGCCCTGGCCGCGAGGTCGCAGCGCCAGCAGAGCCCCGATGCCACGATGGTCGCCGGTGCTCCTGCGGAGCAGGCCAAGACGGAGATTGCCGAAGAGCCTGCGCCTCAGATAGACCGCAGTAACGTTGTCTACGATCAGGCCACCCCAGCAACCCCGGTCGGCGACGAGGAGAGTTCTGTTGACTCAATAATGAAGACGCTGGCGGAGCGGTCGGCTGCTCAACCCGTTCAAGAGCAACTGGCTCCTGACGTGGGGATCCAGCCCAGCCGGCCCATTGAGCCGGCCGCCAGACCGTCGGAACCACCGAGCGGGATCGATGACATTCTCCGGTCGTTGGAAGAACGGCCGGCCAGACAGATCACCGACGAGAGTGAAGATTGGGAAAGCGTCTTGAAATCCTTTGCAACTCCAAGCGCCGCCGAGCAGCCGGGTCGTGATCAAATGGATATCGACGAGCTGCTCGAGTCGTTTGCTGAGCCCGAGATTGGCGTGGAAACGGGTGAACAAACCGCCGTTGAAGACGTAGATTTGGGGATGGGCCAAGGAGTGGAGGCCCCTGCCGCTGATACGTCCGGGGCCGCCGGGGCACCCACGCGGACGGCGACTGCCGAGGAGCCGGGGCGTATCGAGTGGGTTTTTCAGGATGGCAAGTGGGTTCCAATCCAGGTAGGACCTGTGGCGCCGCCCAAGCCGGTGATCGAGGTTGAGCCGGGCCTTCAACCCTCGCCGCCGAGTGTTGAGGTGCCCACGGGCATACCCGAATGGGTGCCGGGCAGGAAGACGCGCCTGATCAAGATCCCGGCAGACAAACTGATGGCCGGGGACCCGCGATACAATATAGTGATCAGGCCGGGCGATGCGATCTTCGTGCCGGTTGATGTTATCGGCGAGTTTCTCGTGATGGGCAATGTCAACAGGCAGGGCTACATTCCAATCACCGGTCGTCCTCTGACATTGAAGATGGCCATAGCAGCCGCGGGCGGCCTGGGGCCGCTGGCCTACCCGAAACGCTGCGAGGTCGTCAGAAGGATCGGGCGGAAAAAAGAAGAAATCGTGATGGTTGACCTGGACAAGATTGCCAGTGGTGAACAGCCGGACTTCTTTATCAAGCCCAACGACCTTATCAACGTCGGCACCCATGCGACCTCAAGGTGGCGTGCTGTTCTTCGCAACGCCTTCAGAGCAACTTACGGGTTTGGCTTCGTCTACGACAGAAACTTCGCCCTGGACAATTACTACAACTACTACGGGCGTAGCCAGCGCATCGACATCAGCGAGGCGGTTAAGATATTCTAAGGGCTGTAACGACTGTTTCGGCAGCGGGAAGGAAGCGTTGCCTTGTTATGGTGGACGATATTGCTTCTACAGGTGGAAAATTATGCGCGGCGGGTACGCCCCGCGAGAAGGGACAGTGGCGGGAGCTCGGCGTCAACGTTTACGTCAAGATTGCAGTAGTAGGAGCTTTGATTTGCTATATTTTTCGTGACGAGATCGAGAGCCTTGTTCACAGGTGGAGCACAGACAGCAGTTGGTCACACGGCTTTCTGATCCCTTTTTTCAGCCTCTACTTCTTGAACCAGCGCCGCAAAGAGATTCTGAATCTTCAAGCCAGGCCGAGTTACCTCGGCCTGGTTTTGCTGTTATGCGTGATCGGGCTTCACGCGGCGAACAAGGCGAGTATGTCGGGCTATGCGTACCTTCAGCCGATAGCGCTGATAGCGACAATAGGTTCCGTGGCCCTGTTTCTGGGTGGCTGGCGATTGGTCAGGTACGCGTGGCTGCCGATCGGGTTTCTTGTTTTTGCCGTGCCGCTTCCGCAGCGCTATTATTTCCGTCTGACGATGCCGATGCGGCTGCTTGCGGCGAACATAGCAGCGGCTCTGCTCGAGCTTGTTAAGGGGCTGGAAACGACGGTTAACGGGGTAGTTATCAGCGTAGTGTATAATGGACGGCGTATGGAGCCCGATCTCAATGTTGCCGAGGCGTGCAGCGGGATGAGGCTCCTGATGGCGTTCTTGGCCCTGGGTGTGGCGATGGCGTATTTACATTACAGGCCAATCTGGCAGCGACTGATTCTTCTGGCCAGCACCGTGCCGATCGCGGTTCTCTGCAACATCGTCCGGGTCACAGTTACGGGCTTTATTTACGTGTTGGTCCATCCAAGGTACACGCAGGGCGTTTATCATGACCTGCTGGGCCTGGCGATGCTGCCCCTCGCGTTTGGATTGTACGGGTTCCTGGCGTGGTTCATCTCCGGTTTGTTCATCGAAGAGACCGAAGGCGTCACGGCAGACGTTGTAGTCCGCAGGAATAGAGCTTGAGGCTTGGTGTGAGATTGCGTTTTCGAGCATTTTTTCAGCCGGCATTCTTGATATGCGTGGTCGTTTTGGCGGCCGGTGCAGCGGTAATGTCAAAGTTTCGAATAGAGCAGGAACCGTGGCCGCTCAAAAAGGCGCTCGACTATCTCGACCGGCAAGACCTCGGCCCGTACAGGGTCCTGGCAAAGCACAAAATCGAGAACGAAGATACGCTGGAGCAATTGGGCACCAGAGATTACATACAGTGGACCCTTGAGGATACGGAGGCTCCCCTTGAGAGCCCCGTCCGGCGGTTGATGTTGTTCATTACGTATTATGAGCTGGCCGACAGAGTGCCCCACGTTCCCGAAGAGTGTTACGTGGGAGCAGGACATCAATTGCTTGCGTCCGAAGAGATAAACTTCAGGATTAACAGGACCAGTGGCCAAGAGGAAATCCAGGGCAGACATCTGGTTTTCCAGAAGCTGCGGGCAAGTTTCTGGGGCGAGGGTAACAAATTCTCGGCATTTTATCTTTTCAACGTAAACGGCCGGTACGCT
>CAZWAP010000009.1:0-76350 GCA_964632005.1 uncultured Pirellulales bacterium
TTGTGCCGGCCGGGAGGGGTTGCTGTTTTGAGAATCCGGCGTCTTGAACATTTGACATTGCTTTGGATTGAGGATTTAATGCCTGGGGTTTTGGTTCGATAACGGTGCTCGCGTAGTTACCTTTCGCCATAAGGGGATTTTCGGGGAGTTCTAAGATGGAGAATCTTGAAACAAGAGCCATTCGGGGCGTTGTCGGCGTCTATGTCCTGGCATTGGCGGCGGCGACCACTATTTTGCTCTGCAGCAGTTGTCGGGCGCGCGCGGCGGTTGCTTCCGAGAGCGAGTCGCAGAAGCCTTTCTTCGAGAGCGTCGATTTCGATGCCGCTGTGCCGAGCCCCGAGGCGGTCATCGGCCACAGAATCGGCGAAAAGGCCGTCCGCTATGACACGCTTGTGCGATACATAGAAGCGCTCGTGCAGTCGTCACCGCGCCTCAGGCTTGCCAGCTACGGCCAGAGCCACAAGGGGCGAAGGCTTTATTACCTTACCATCACCAGCCCCGACAACCAAAAGCGTCTTGCCGAGATAAAGGCGGACAACGCGAAGCTATCAGACCCCAGATTGCTGCCGACAGACAAGGAAGCAGAGCGAATCCTGCAAACGATGCCGGCTGTTGCCTGGCTGGGCTACAGCATTCATGGCGACGAACTCTCGAGTACCGACGCAGCGATATACGTGGCCTACCATCTCGCCGCCGGAAAGGACAAGGCAACACGCCACCTTCTGGACAACCTCGTGATTCATATTGTCCCGCTGATAAACCCTGACGGCAGGGAGCGGTATCTCAGCCAGCTCGAGCATCTGACCGGGGTCATCCCAAACTCCGACTACCAGGCGATGCAACACCGGGGTTTGTGGTCGGCGGGACGCGGAAATCATTATCTCTTCGACCTGAACAGGGATTGGTTGGTGCACACTCAGCCGGAGGTCCAGGCTCTGGGGCGCGTGATACACTCCTGGAACCCCCATCTACTGGTCGATTCCCACGAAATGGGCCCCTATGAGACCTATCTTTTCGATCCGCCCTGTCAACCGCTCAACCCTCAGCTTTCCCAGCAGAACCTGGCCTGGCGCAAGCGCTTCGGAGCGGACCACGCTGCGGCCTTCAACCGTTATGGGTGGAGTTACTACACAAAGGGCTGGTACTCGGAATGGAGCCCGATATACACAAGCTCCTGGGCGAATTTACTGGGTGCGATAGGTCTGCTCTATGAACAGGCCGGCGCCAACGCGGCCTCGGTCAAACAGCCAGCTGGCACCGAAATGACGTACCGCCAGACGGTGCATCATCATATTGTGAGCTCTCTTACGAACCTTGAGACCCTTGCAGCCAACAGACATGAGATCCTGCGAGATTATCTGGCCGACCGACGATGGGCCGTCGCCAAAGACGGAACCGACAACAAGGTGTTCTTGCTGCCGCCCCCTGCGGACACGTCAAAGATGAAACGTTTTGTCGAGCTGCTCGAACGTCAGGGCATAGAATTCGAATTCAGCGAAGCCCCTTTCGATGGCAAAGGCTTGAGCGATGTCTGGGGAAACACGCTGGAGAAGAAGCGCTTCCCGACAGGGACGCTTATAGTGAAGTCGCAGCAGCCTCTTCGCCGCTTGCTTTACTCGCTATTGGAATTTGACCCTCACTTCACCGACGAATTTCTGGTCGAGGAACGCAAAGAGCTTGAAAACTATCGCGACACTCGTATTTACGACGTCAGTTCCTGGAACCTGGCGATGGTGTTCGGCCTGGATGCCTACTGGGCCGAGCGCTGCCCGAAGGTAGAGTCTTCGCGGGATGCCTCAAAGCTCCTGGTGCGTTCGGCCAAGCTGGAGGGCCGCGGCGGTTACGGCTACCTTATCGATTTCGCCAGTTCAGATATCTATCCGGTGCTGGTTGATCTGTTTGATAATGGGTGTTTCCCGCGGGCGGCAACCAAGCCCTTCCAAATAGAAGGCACAGGCTACAAGCGAGGTTCCATCCTGCTGCGTGCAAGTGAGAATCCGGACGGTCTTTTCACTATTCTGGAGAATATCTGTGCGGAACTTGACGTCCGGGTTGACCCGGTGGACACGGCCTTGTCCGAGGAAGGCCCTGATCTTGGCGACCCGGCATTCGAGCTGCTAACGCCGCCACGCGTCGCAATCGCCTCACAATGGCCGATCTCATCGACGTCTTTCGGGTCGGTATGGTATCTCTTCGACCACAGACTTGGGCTGCGGACCTCTCCGATCAATATTCAAGGCATCGGTCGAATCGACCTCCGCAAATACAACGTCTTGGTGCTTCCGGAGGGGGGCGGCCTTGGCCGCGTCCTTGGTGCTGCGGAACGGCAGAAGATAAAGCGATGGGTTGAAGCCGGCGGCACCCTGATTGCGCTGGGCAGATCAGCGGCGTTCCTGGCCCAGAAAGAGATGGGGCTCTCGTCGGTCCGGTTGAGGCGTAACGTGCTGGAGGATCTCAGCGTTTACCAGGAGGCCGTCGAGCGAGAACGGGCCGCCCAGAACATCAAGGTCGACCCGGACCAGATATGGGGAACAAAAACGACCAAGACCAAGGCAGTAAAGGCGCAGGCCCCCAAGGAAGACGACCAAACAGAAATGGACCAAAAAGATAGAGTTGCCAACAAGGCCACAGAAGATATCGAGGCGCTCAAACGTAAGGATCAGTGGCAGCGCTTATTCAGCCCGTGGGGCACATTTCTTGCGGGGCGCGTCAATACGGAGCACTGGCTCGCCTTCGGCCTTGAGAGCAGGCTGCCGATTCTGTTCATGGGCAGCTACGCATTTATGTCCAAGCGGCCGGTTTCGACAGTCGTCCGGTTGGAAGACGAGTGCTGCCTGCGCCTGGGCGGCTTGCTTTGGCCCGAGGCAAGGCAGCGAATTTCGAATACGGCCTATGCCACCGTCGAGTCCCTCGGGAATGGGCAGGTAATACTATTCGCCACGGATCCAACCTATAGAGCGTGGTTGCCGGCCGTACAGCGGCTCTTCTTTAATGCCGTACTATTGGGGCCCGGCCTGGGTGCTTCGCAGCCTGTCCCCTGGTGAGGATCACCGACGTCTCAGGTGAGATTTGCGCTTGTTTACGTTGACGCTACATAACAGCCAGCAAAAAGCCGATTGTTACTGATAAAGGTGTACGTTTTCCACCCTTCTTTACAGCAAAAGCCGAACCAATGGCCACAGTGCTCAGACTGGATGAGATAAAGAGTCTCGTCGATATCCCTCAACTGATCCGGGATATAGAGGCGGGCTTTGTTCTCTATTCTGAAGGGCGGGTAAAAGTGCCTCCTGTGGGTTTTTTGCATTTTGACGACCCTCCAGGAGATGTTCACATCAAGTATGGTTTTATTGTCGGTGACGATTATTATGTCGTGAAACTGGCCTCAGGTTTTTATGACAATCCGGGTTTGGGTCTGTCGGCCAGTAATGGCGTCGTTCTGCTCTTTAGCCAGAAGACCGGAGAATTACTGCTTATTATGTTGGATGAATGTTGGCTCACCGACATCCGCACCGCCGCAGCTGGAGCTGTGGCTGCGAAGTATTTGGCGCCGCGAACCGTCAATTGTATTGGCATTGTGGGTACCGGCGTGCAGGCCAGGCTGCAATTGGAAATGCTCCAGTATGTGGTGGACTGCAATAGATGCATCATTTGGGGCAGGAATCGGCAAAAAGTGCAAGCCATGATCGATGAACTTCGATCCAAAGAAACACTATCTGGGCGGCAGTTACAATTTCAAGGAACGCAGGATATGGAATTCCTGACTTCTCAATGTGAGCTCATTGTCACTGCTACTTCGGCGAAAGCTCCCTTGATTAAAGCCGATCAGGTTCAAAGGGGCACGCACATCACGGCCGTCGGCGCCGACGAACGCGGCAAACAGGAGCTCGAAGCAGAAATTTTGGCCAAGGCCGACATACTGGCGGCCGACAGTGTTTCGCAGTGTGTCGATTATGGCGAGTGTTTTCATGCCGTTAAAGATAATCTGATTGACGAAAATGCGATCCTTGAATTAGGCCGTGTTATCAGGGACCAGAGTCTGGGTAGAACGAATGATGACCAGATTTCCGTTGCGGACCTGACCGGTGTGGCCATACAGGATATACAAGTTGCCAAGATGGTAAATCGTTTCTTCCAGGAAAGGAAACGGGGATGACTACAAGCAAACATCAGCAACGAGATGTCCGGCAATGGGTCCTGGACGCCGAAGAAAGGTCACGTCAGTATCTTTGGGAAACTCCGCTGGAATACTCGCTGTACCTCAGTAAGCTGGTCTCTGCGGATGTTTATTTGAAGTTGGACCTGATGCAAAAGACGGGTTCCTTCAAGTTTCGCGGGGCGATCAGCAAGACTATGTCTTTGACTGAAGAAGAACTGGACGCAGGCGTGGTCGCGGCATCCACCGGCAATTTCGCTTTGGCCGTAGGCGAAGCTATGAGATTACGCGGTCATAAAGCCACTATTTATGTGGCCGAAAACATTGAACCTTCACGCCTGGAGTTGATGAAAGCACATGATTTGGATGTGGTGATTTACGGAGAAGAAGCCTGGGGTGCTGAAAGGCGTGCCCGGGAGGTGGCCGAACGAGAAGGTCGAACTTATCTCTCACCCTACAACGATCCGGCTGTCATTGGGGGCCAGGGGACCTGCGGCCTGGAAATCTCCAGGCAATTGCCTGATGTGCAAGCTGCTTTTTTCGCTGTTGGCGGCGGCGGTTTATGTTCCGGATCAGGTGGTTGGCTCAAATCTTTCAATCCCGACATTGAAATCATAGGTGTCTCACCTGAAAAATCTCCGGTTATGTACGAATCGCTCAAGGCCAATAAAATAGTAAAGATGGAAACATTTCCCACCCTGGCTGACACCTGTGCCGGCGGCGTGGACCCCGATAGTATCACGCTGGAGTTGCTTCAAGAATATGCCGACCAGATCGTTCTCCTGACCGAACAGGAGATCGCAGAAGCCATACGCATTCTGTTTGAACATCATCGCCTGGTAGTCGAAGGCTCGGGGGCGCTGAGTGTAGGTGGTTTCCTCAAACTGAAGGACTCGTTCAAGGGCAAGAAGGTGGTACTGGCTGTTTGCGGGCGGAATATCGCACTGGATTTGTTCAAGCAGATTATTGCCTGAACCAGTCGAAGCAGTTCCCTGCGATGCCGGCATAGTTGCTTAAATGACCGGCCCAGCTCCCCCCGGAATGTTCAACTTTTCTACTTGATCGGAGGAGAAAAAGATATGGACAGCAGAACACGGTTATTATGCCTTGCCTATTTTTTCAGCACTACTTGTTTGTCCACTGGGCGGGCCGAGGCGAGTTTCCCCCTGGTCCGCCCTGACCCAGGCAAGCCTGAAGGGCCCCAACGCGCCACTTTCGAAGAAAATGGCGGATTCAAGACCCGGGGCTGCTCAAGGATCAAGAGATGGTGCTGCCAGGTTTTTGCTAATGTGACCGGCGATACGGTAAAGATAGGGAAAGTCAGGCACGCGCTTGCAAGAATTTTCTTCCATAAGTTCTTTATTGTAAGCAGGTTAGCAAGACTATTAGGCTTCCAAAGCAAAAAAGACTTGACAGAAATCAGCCGGATATGGTAGGCTAACAGCGTCAGTGGTGTTAGCAGTTATTGGACGATTTTTCACTTTTTTTGATGAGGAGTGCGTGATGAGCAGAAGCAGTAAATTGGTTTTGATGGTCGTAGCAGCGGTGCTCGTGTTGTGGGCGTCAGCGGGCGCGGTTGCAGCCCCGATTTCATTGCCCATCGACAACCCAGGGTTTGAATACCCGGTGTTGGCAGAAGATGACGATTGGGGCTACTCGATGGATGACGAGGGTTGGGGCTATTATAACAACGACGGATCCCAGGGACCGTGGAATCCTGCAACGGACTGCTATCCGGGCGAGGCACCCGAGGGCCAGAACATTGGCTGGACGAACCCCGGCGAGGATGGGCCAGGCGGGTTCGCACAGGTGCTCACCGACCCGGAGGCGGTACTCAAGGCTGGCTGGACGTACACGCTGAAGGTCGAGGTTGGCAACGCCTACTGGTATGACTGGGGCGGCTACAAGGTCCAGCTGCTCGCAGGAGGAACCCCACACACCCCTGGGGATGGCAGTGATTACACCGGGCCGGTGACCGGCGGAACCCTCCTTGCCGAAGACGACAGCAGCCTGGCTGTTCCAGACGGGACTTTTATGACCTCGACGGTTACGTACAGCTACGATCCGATGCACGCGGCTCTGGTGGGTGAGCCTCTGCAAATCAGGTTACTGGCTCTCATTCCTGCTGAGCCTACTGGTGACGAAGTCGAGGTCGATTTTGACAACGTCAGGCTCACGGCCGTTCCCGAGCCTGCGACTCTGGCCCTGTTGAGCTTAGGCGCCCTGATGGTCAGGCGCAGACGTCGGCAGTGAGGCCCGAACGCAGCTATTAATTGGCAATCGGCAAGGAAGACTGTCTCAGGTTTCTCTCGCCTCAAAGGACGGGAAGAAGCGCAGCTGTTGTGTGGGCTGAGCGCGGCAGGGGAGGCACATAGGCCGGTTGCACTAAGACCGATAAGCCGTTTATGGATGAGAAGCAAGGTCGTTGCCAAAGCCTTCTTGAGGGGCGCAATCCTGTGCTCTTTCAGAGGGCTTTGGTTTTCTTTTGAGTCTGGATGTGATTCGGGCCGGATAGAGCCGTTGGTTGTGCGGAGATAAGCGTTTCGAGTATTCAGGAAGCCCTGAGGGCTTGACAGGGTGACTGACAGGTATGTTAGTCTGCACCGTCCAGGGGCTTCCGGTATTGCGGATAAGGCTGAATCTGAGCCTTCAGGTCGATTTATACTCTGCTCCATAAAAAAGGTCCATTGGTGGGACTCACTTAGGGTATAGGCTATAGGCAGGGGATCTATTTTGGGCCCGTATGAATCGGGGGCGGCGGGCAGAAATCATTTCTTTTGAGGAGATAGCACAATGAAAAAGCTAATGCTTGTTGCGATCCTCGGGTTAGCTATTGGTGTGTGCCTGCCGGTCTCACCGGCTACGGCCGACCAGTGGGATATCACCGTTCCGGACGCCAGCTTTGAGATCCCTGCTCTTTCAGAGGGCGATTACATCGACATCGCTGACCCTACTTATGAAGGCCCTTGGAGATGTGTTTCCGGCGACGCCTGGATTGACTACGGTTATTGGCGTGTTGGGGGCTACGCCGAGGACCTCTATGCCCACAGCGGCAACAACAAGGTCTATCCATACCTGGACTATGTCTACCAGATTCTGGACGAGGAATATATCGAAGGCGGAACGTACACATTAAGCGTTTGGGTGGGACAACCGTGGGAAGGCTACAACAGCGACTGGCGGCTTTGCTTGACCACTGAAGATTATACAGAGGAGCTGGCTGAGACAGATGGCTGGGCCGCATTTGACTGGGAGCAAGTCAGCTTAACATATACCGCCACCGCCAACGATGTCGGCGAGAAGATCGGGATAAAGATATGGAGCAACGAGGAGGTATCCTTTGACGACGTAACGCTTTCGTACGATGGCCCGCCCGGCAACAGAAGGGCAACGAAGCCGATTCCGCCTGACCGATCGCACCCTATGCCTTCCGGCACCAGCGGCGACGGCTACTATATGTTGCTGACGTTCACCCCCGGTTACGGCGCAGTAACGCACACCGGCTACTTCAGCGACAACTTCGAGGATGTTAACGACCGCGACCCGGCCCACAGCCTCGGCTCACCACCGTGGCCCTCGACCGAGCCGGAAACGTTCTACGTCGGTTACGACGACCCTGCAATACCGGCCTTCGCGCGCACACCTCTTGAGCGTGGAAAGACCTACTACTGGGCCGTCGACGAGTTCGACGGCAGCACGACCTGGGCTGGCAAGGTCTGGAGCTTCGCAATAATGGCCGAGTCGGCCTGGGGTCCTACGCCGGCCGACAGAGCAGAGTACGTCGACGGCAACAGTGTGGCGCTTTCCTGGAAGCTTGGTGACATCGATCCTAACGACTACACAATCACCTACGACGTGTACTGGGGCACCGACCAGAATGCTGTGGCGGCGGGTACTTCCGACACTGTCAACGTCTCCAGTACAACGCATACAATCGGACCGCTCAGCGGCAGCACGGTCTACTATTGGAAGGTCGATACGGTGCTGAAGGATAAAGTTGAGCCGTTCGAGACGACCATTATAGGGGGTATGGTCTGGCGGTTCACCACGCTGCCCACTCCGGCGATAACCGATCCGGATCTGGTCGGATGGTGGAAGCTGGACGGAGAATTCCCGGGCTACGTATTCGACTATTCCGGGTACGCCAATCACGGCGCGCGTCAGGGAGATCCGGTGTGGGTGGCCGGTTATGACGGCGGCGCCCTCAAGTTCGACGGTGTCGGTGATTACGTCGAGATCGACTACAGCCCTATCTTCGCCCTGAACGACTTTACGGTCTCAGCTTGGGTGAACATCGGCACCGAACCGGGGACGTTTGGAGTTTTTGGAACGCGTGCCGGGGAAGATAATACCTTCGACTTCAAGGTCATGGCTGAAAATATCCACGGAGATATAGGCGACGGAAGCACTTGGATTGATACGGCCATAGATATCGATCCGGGCGACACCGGTGCCAGCGGCCAGGGAGGTGATCTGGCCGTGGGCACTTGGTACCTGATCACCTACGTGATAGACAATACGAATCAACAGGTCAGACTATACTTGGATGGGGACCTGAAGAAGACTGTGGCTATTTCCGGTGTACCACTGCTGATGAAGCCCGGGCAAACTATGAGGATCGGCCATACCGGTACCGGTAGCGAGTGGATGAACGGCCTGATTGACGATGTGCGGGTCTATAAGAAAGCCCTGTCAACCAAAGAGGTCAAGATACTGATGGGGCTGGTTGGCGCTTCAAGCCCCCGCCCGTTCGACCACGCCACGGACGCTCCGCAGACTCCGACCCTGCGCTGGGAGCCAGGTGTTTTTACGGCAAGCACCAACGGGCACATCCTCTACTTCAGCGACGACCGCGACGCAGTGCTCAATCGCAGCATCGGGGGCATCACACTGACCAACCCCCAGTACACTGTTCCGGCGTCACTCGATCTGGGCAAAACTTATTACTGGGCTGTCGATGAGGTCAATGGGCCCAACACCTGGCCGGGCGACCTCTGGACCTTCACCGTACGCAACTACCTGATCGTCGACGATATGGAAAGCTACGACAAAGACACCAACTTCATATTCCTGACGTGGAAAGACGGGATTGGTAATGTAGACTGCGAGGGCGGGAATGGGACCGGAGCCACCTTGAGCCTCTCGATTTCGGGTCTTTCGGGTAGCCCACAAGCAATGCAGTTCACCTACGATAACGATGGGATGGTTACAAATCCCTGCACGGGGTCGGAAGAGTCAAGGGCGCATTACTCGAAAATCGAGGTACTCGCCAGCGACCTGCCTTCGGGTATCGGCAGCGACTGGACTGTAGAAGGCGTCAAGGCCTTGTCGCTGCGGTTCTACGGCGATCCTAACAACGCGATCGAGCCAATGTGGGTCAAGCTGACCGACGCCTCGGACAAATCGGCCAAGGTAACCTACGGCGACTACGACGATGAGGACCCCGCCGACGTCAACGAGCAAGCCCGGCACGAATGGATAATCAGCCTGGCCGACTTCACCGGCGTGGATCTCTCCAGCATCAAGAGCATCGCCATCGGCATCGGCACAGAAGGCTCCCCGACGCCCGGCGGCTCGGGCACAGTCTATTTCGACGATATTCGGCTGTATGTCCCCGCGTGCGTGTTGAGCAGGCGTTCACCGCAGTTTGCGGTGCTGGACTATGTACCGCAGGGCGATCCCGCTGGAGACTGCGTGGTCAACCGCAAAGAGCTTGAGGTAATGGCAGAGAACTGGTTGGGCGTGGTGCCAGGCCAGATCGCCATCGCCGACGCCAGCTTCGAGATCCCCCTTCTGGCAGAGGGCGATTACATCGACATCGCTGATGCTGCTTATACAGGGCCTTGGAAATGTGTTTCCGGCGACGCCTGGATTGACTACGGTTATTGGCGTGCAACCGGCTGGCCCGAGGACCTCTATGCCCACAGCGGCAACAACAAGGCGTACGCGAACGGAGACCATATTTACCAGGTTTTCGATGAGACCTATATTGAGGGGCAAACGTACATACTAAACGTCTGGGTAGGACAGCCGTGGGAAGGCTACGCCAGTGGTTGGCGGCTCTACTTCACCACAGAAGATCCCGCGGTCGAACTGGCTGAAACGGAGGGCTGGGCCGGCTTTGTCTGGGAACAGGTCAGCTTAGAATACACCGCCACCGCCACTGACGCCGGGAAAAAGATCGGGATAAAGATGTGGAGCCACACCGAAGTGTCTTTCGACGACGTGACGCTCTACCGCAGCCCAGGATCGTTAGTAGCCGATTCGCGGGTCGACCTGAACGGGGATAATAAAATCAACTTCAAGGACTTTGTACTGCTGGCCGATAGGTTCCTTGATGAAGAACTATTTCCGAGAACCTTAGATTAGGTACACACTGAAAGGGATCAACTCAGTTCGCCAAACAGTTCCATCTTGGAGTTAGAAAAACCTAATCCGCAGGATTTGGTAGCATCTCAAAATAGGCTCACCTTTCCTGATGTGCGGTTATTTCTAAACACGTAGGAAAGATGAGTCATTTTTCTTTGGGATACGGCGGGTCAAAGAGCCGAGTCACTTTTCATCTTTTCGGAAAGCGCGGTTTGAAGGGGCGGAACGCCGACATCCTTAAGGGCCTTAGCAATCGGGGCTTTGGCAGGGCATTCCCTACCAGGGGCAACTCATAGACGCCAACACGCCGACGGACCGACTGTACGACTTCGGGTTCAGACTATTTGGCGCCGAGGCTTCCGGACCAGGCGGGCCGATCAGCGCCGTCAACAAAGAGCCGGTGGATGATAGTTTCAGCCGAAGCTCACACAAGACCCGGGAACTGCCCTGGCCAGCGCCCTGCAAAAAGACCATTGAGCAGGTGGTTCAACTGGTCGGCTCTGCGGTCCTCGAGCGGCGTAGAGGTTAGCTTGACCGGCTGTTGGGCAAGAAAAAAGACAAGCAGATACCTGCATTGTTCCTCATCAACACTCGCTTCGCGGACGGCATAGGTGAATAGAGGCTGGCAGGAACTATGGTCCAAAAGGCCTTTGGCCGTAAGAAACTCCACCTACAGATGACGGACGCACCCGCTCATAGCCACCGACAGGCAAAAAGCGTTGAAGATTCCGGGCGGTGCCGGTAGAGTAACGAGTTCCGGGCGGTCAAGTAACGTCTTGGGGCAGTTGTCGGTAGGAGCACAACAAGGTGATCGTCGAGAGAATATCGGATATTTCCCGGTTGCGGGGGGTCAGGCCCGGTTGCGTCCTGACCATCGGCAATTTCGACGGCGTGCACATAGGCCATCAGGAGATTCTCCGTACCGCCAAGAAGGCCGCCCTGGAAAACGACACAGAGCTGGTTGTAATGACCTTCGAACCCCATCCGGCGGTTGTGCTCCAGCCTGCCAGGGCCCCGGCTGTGCTGACCCCGCCGGCCCTGAAAGAACGGCTGTTGCAGCAGTTCGGCGCGGACCGTGTTGTAGTCGTCCGGGGCACGGCTGAGCTTTTCGGACTGTCACCCGAGGATTTCGTTCGGCGGTTCCTGGTCGAGCAGGTTCGACCGGCCCTGGTCGTCGAGGGAGAGGGCTTCAGGTTCGGTGCCAAAAGAGCCGGCGATATCCACATGTTGGAACGGCTGGGGGCCGAGAACGGCTTCGAGGTTCGCATCCTGCGCCCACGGCAGGTCGAACTGTCCGGCGGGCGGAGCCAGAAGGTCTCAAGCACGGTGATCCGCGATCTGCTGGCTTCGGGCAGCGTGTCCGAAGCGGCACTGGCGCTCGGCAGGCCCTACCGCCTTGTCGAGAGGGTCGTTCCGGGCAGGAGCAAGGGCCGGCGGCTCGGTTTCCCGACGGCCAATATGAGGCTGCCGCAGCAGCTTATCCCGGCCCAGGGCGTGTATGCCTGCTATGCCCACCTTGCAGATGCCCAGGAGCAGATATGCTGCGCCGAGGCGAAGACCCCGGCCGCACTCAGTATTGGCACGGCCGCCGGCGGCGAAGCCCCGCTCGTAGAGGCACATTTGCTGGATCAGCAGCGAGAAGATCTGTACGGCAAGTGGCTGGCGGTGGATTTCGTAGAGCGTATCCGGGAGCAAGAAAAATTCGCCAGCGAAGCAGAGCTGGCCGCCCAGATCGCCAGGGATTGTGCCCGTATAAGGAAAATCCTGGCAGGAGGCAAGGGCCGATGACTTGGTGGCCAGTTGGACCCGGCAGGTTGTTGAACCGCTCGGCCGAAGGCTTATAATCGGATTCCACCGGGCAGTTCCGGCACAAACCCGGAGGCCTTGAAGAAGAATATCGGCCCGCCCGGCAAAAAGCGTCGGTAGAAACCGACGGCAGAGGCAGACCCGCAGCTCTACCAGGTTTGTGGTGCCTGAGTAATTGAAGGAAGCGCGATTGTGGACAACGAAGACTTCAAAAACGCCGTTGAACTTGTGCATCGCTCAAATCTGATCTTGATAACAACCCATATCAAGCCGGACGGCGATGCATGCGGATGCCTGGCGGCGCTGTCTGAGTCGCTCGGGGCCATAGGCAAAGAGACCCTGCCGCTCTTGCTAACCGAGGCACCCCGGTGGTATGATTTTGTGCTTGGTGCCGGGGTCGTGGTCCTCGGTAGGGACGTCACGGTCGAGCAGCTGCTGGAAAGGCAATTCGACCTGGTCGTCATCCTTGATACAAGCAGCTACAGCCAGTTGGGCCCCTTCGAGCCGTATTTGAAGCAATGTGATAAACCCGTGCTCGTTGTTGACCACCACGTAACTTCCGACGAGTTCGGCGACGTTCGGCTTGTTGATTCATCTGCTGCGGCAACGGGCCTGATCGTGCTGGATCTGGTCGAGTATGCCGGCTGGTCGATAACCACGCGGATCGCCGAGGCGCTGTTCGTGGCGGTAGCCAGTGATACCGGATGGTTCCAGTTCGCCAATACCGACGCGAGGACCTACGCAGTCTGCGCAAAGTTGGTCGAGGCCGGTGCCAGGCCGACAGCCATCTATGACAGCTTATACAACAACTTCTCACAGGGCCGGTTCAATTTGATGCTTGCGATGTTGAGCACCCTCGAGCTGCACTTCGACGGACGATTCGCCACCCAGCATATCTCCCAGCGGCACTTCAAGCAGACCGGTACGAGCTACTCGGACACGGAAAACCTGATCAACGAGTGCCACAGGATCGAGACGGTAGAGGCCTCGGCCCTGTTTGTCGAGACCGAGGACGGGCGAATCAGGTGTTCGCTGCGAAGCAGAGGCGGAATAGACGTCAGCGAGATCGCAGCCAGATATGGAGGGGGCGGCCATAGGTCCGCAGCCGGCGCCTATCTGTCCGCGCCGCTGGAGGACGCCAAGCAAATCATCGTCCGTGAGATGGCCGGTCGATTCGGCGGCGCCGGTCACCGCTGAATATCATTTCGGCTCGTAGTAATGGGGACGTTTGCCGTTTTCGTTGGGCGAGAAGGCTTCTTGCAGGATCATCTGACCGTACGGGCTGTCGGCGGGGACCCACCGGCTGTCGGCGGGCCTGCGAATGAGCCTGCCCCAGCCCCAATGCGCGATGTTGTCGGGGCTGGCCCGACCCCTTGCTGGCGAGGCACCCCGGGCTGTGGGGTCGGAGGTTTCCAGAAAGGCGAGAAAACGCTCGGCTTCGTTCGGCTCTTCCACGTATGTAAGCACGTATGCCCTCACACCCGCAGGCTCGCCGTTCGGCAGTGGGCCCGAGGGGGCCTCTATGGGAGGCCGTAGGTCCTTCTCGGCCGTGAACAGCTTGCCGGTGTTCAGGTCGTAGTACCATTCTTTTTCGCATTTCATCACCGGCGGCGGAGGTTCGCGCCGCGCCACCCGCACAACAACCGGCAGCAGTAGCGCCACCAAGCCGACCGCGATCGCCACCAAAAGCCCGCGATGCTCGCTGGCCCAGATGCGAACGGGAGAATCCCTCCACCATTCGGCCAGTCGTTCGAGTTTCCTTTGCACGTCGTATTTGAACCAGCTGGGCAATCCCGGCAACATTAGCGCATCTCCCAAATCCCTGGCGGGCCCTTGTTTCCGCCCCGTCTTTATTAGAACGGCCCCCTAATAGTTAGCCGTTCTCCAACAGCTGGCACCTCGAACGGCAGGTACCGGTCCTTCTTCCAGCTCCACCAAAGCCATACCAGCGAGTCGTGATCCAGGGAAACTGCGAATCTAAACCGCACCGCCATCGGCATACTCTGGGCATCGACCTCCAGAATCTCGACCGACATACCCGGCAGGTTGACTACCTGCCCGAGCCTTAGCCCTTCTGCTCTGCCCTGCACCGCGCTGAGGGCCTCGAACAGGTAGGATATGTGCAGATTAAAGCCGCGAGATGGCCGGCACGAGAGCAGGTTGCCGGCAAGGGCCTTCAGGGTGAGCGTCTTATCGTCCTGCCGTACTATCTCGATCGGCCCGAACGCAGGAGCCAGAACGCGGATCGCTCGCGGCAACGCCCGGCCCTCGTAGGCCCTCTGGAAGGGGATGTAGAAAAACGACGCCGGGTTCGGCGCGTTAACCACCACCAGCTCTCGCCCGGCAAGGTCGTCCGGCGGCTCTGCGTCCATCGTTTCCTTGAGCTCCTCGACTATCTTCGAAGTCGTAACCGGCGCGGCGACCCGACTCACAAGCGCGCACGGCACGTGCGCCAGCACGAAAATGATGCACAACACGCGCGTCAAGGCCCGCCGGCCGGCCGCCCTTGGAATCCAGCCCTCGCCAACCACAAATCCCGCGACGAACAAAGCAATCACCCCATACGCCCCTATCCCCGCAAACAGCAGGTTACGATTCATCGGCATTGTCGCACAGACCGGCAGAACCGAAAGGTGCATTCCCACCGCCCAGAACCTCGCAACCCGGTTCGCGCGGAGCAATGGCAGCAGCAGCACCAGCACCCCGGCAGCCAGAATCGCCGCCGCTAACCACAGCACCAACCTGGCCGAATCAGATATGTAGCTGTATATATCCGCCGGTATGCCGCTCCACTGGCGTAGTACAAGAATCGGGCCGCGAAGTACGATCGCCCGGGCATACTGCAGCGGCTCCCGGCTCGGGTCCAGATAAAAGCTGCCCCCGCTGGCGCCGTGCCCCGAGAGGTTGTAGACTATCCGCCAGCCGACGCTTACCACCGCCGCCGGAGCAAGACTGAGCGACCGCTGCAGCTTACCGCCTTTATCGAGGACCACGGCGTACGCAAACAGGTATGCGCAGGTAGCCACGCCCGCCTCAGCCGAGAACAGTGCCCCGGCCAGGCAAACTACCGATGCCGCTCCTGCCCAGATTTGCCCGGCCCTGCGCCATCGATCGTGCCACAAGAGACACAACAGCCCGAAAACCAGCGATATGAAGATGTTCCGGTTCGCTATCCACATCGCCGGAAAGTAGCTGAAGTCGTCCAGGACGTACATCAGCGCCGCCAGAGCCGCCACCGACGCCGGAACCGTCAGCCGGCGGTGCAGCACCCCCACCAAAAAGACCGCGCCGGCTAGCCATACCAGGTTATGCGCGTGCATCCAGACCGTCGAGCCGCCGAGAAGGCGGTAATCGAGCCAGTGCGTCAGGCTGCTCAAGGGCCGCCACAACCGAACCCGAAGCCCGTCGTAGGTCCACCACGGCATTGCCCCGTATTTTTTCAGCAGGGCCAGATTACCCTGCGGGTCAACCGGGCCGAACTGCTCCGACAGGGCCGTGGACAGCCGGCCGGAATCTTCGGAGCTGAGCCCCACCGCCCTGAGGCGGTCGCCCACGTCGGCCGGCCCAGCCATCAACGCCCAATGACAGAAGTCATCGTTCAGCAGTCCCGTGCCCAACGCCGGAAGCGTTGCGATTGCCGCCAGTATCCCCAGAATGACGGGCAGATGGCGGTATTCCAGGATTCTGGCCACTCGGCTGCCGAGGCAAGAACGCAGCACAGAGCCCCCTTTCTCGTCCTACCGTGTCAACCTATCAAATCAAAACGCCCAGCTTCTCACCAGCGAAAGGCTCGCTCGGCAATAGTATACTAATTCGGCCCTGCAAACAAGCCTCACGGCCCGGCCGAGCCGCACCGTGCCCGGGGCCGAACGCCGCAACGAGGCCTGGCAGTCCGCCCGGCGGCTGCTGCCACCTTGCATAAACCAGGCTCTTGCCTTACCATACCGACGGCTTGCTTTCCCGGCTCGCTATGGGATAAAAGAGGCGTCAGACGGGGTACCAGGGACGATGAATGAGACGATGATAGCCAGACATATAATATTCACCGGCAGGGTCCAGGGGGTCGGTTTTCGCTTTACCGCGAGAGGCATTGCCAGCAGGTGTGGGCTGACCGGCTTTGTTCGCAATCTCCCTGATGGGACGGTCGAGATGCTCGCCCAGGGCGAACCGCAAGACGTGGACGCCGCCATCGCCCAGATCAAGCAGAGATTTCTCGGTTATATCGCGGATGTGCGGGTTAACGAGGTGCCGTACGACCCACAATATACGGATTTCAGAATCACCTTCTAACAACGCTCAGACCTCGGCCGGGATTATGAACCCTGGCGCCGATTAGCCGGCTCACAAGATGCACTTCATTCGGCCAGATGCCGCACCAGCCCCCGCTTTCGCGGCACAACGATGTCCGCTTTGCGCGCCGGTTCGTCCTTTTTCGCCCGGTAATCAATGTCCATTATCTCGACGAATTCAGCCGTGTAGTCCTTCAGCACACCGCAATACTCGAGTATCTCTTCGCCCTTGACCAGCTCAAGCACGACCTTACGCCCTATGTATCTCTCGAGTAACGGCTCATAAGAGGTCCCCACGGAGCTCATCAATTCCTGTTTCATCTGGGAGACGTATTTCTCCTGGGAACTCAGCACCAATCCCGCAGGTGTTGCTTTCTTGGCCTGGCTCAAGAATAAATTGACCACCTCGACGACCGAGTCTCTTACCGTCTTGAAGACGTTGGCTGTCTTTCTCTTGAGTTTGCGTAGGGGCCCGGGATGGTAGGTCTTGCGGAGCTCCTTGTCTCGTTTGGCCCTGTTGGCCTCGTTCAGCTCATCGTGGTAGCGGATTACCACGCCAATCCTGTCGTACTCGTGCTTGTAAAGGATATAGCTTGCTTCCTCGTGTCCGTCCTCGTCTTGGCGTTTCTTTTTATAGACGAATTCCAGCCCCGTATTCTCCACCCGCAGGATGCCCCAGATCGTCTTGCCGCCCGAATCCTCCAGGGTTACCATATTGTGTGCGAAATCTCGCAGGCACTTATCTCTGCTCCTTCTCCTGATAAACGCGCCTAAACCCGCCGCCAGTATGATAAAAGCTATCGTAATAGCGGTGTAGGGTATTGTAACTGCCAGTAACTGGGGCATATAAGCCTCCGGACAACCCACCCAGCTTTCCGCGCAGCCGGGATGTCGGGCGCTGCTACGACCCGCGCACCTTCGCGAGGATCACAACGTAATTCTTGCCGTAATACTCCGCGCACTTCGGGCAGGTCGTATAGAAAAAGTACATCTTCTCTATATCCTTGTTCCTGATAGCCACGTATTCTTCCATTTGCTTGATCCACTTGCGGATGTTCTTATACGGCCCTTCGAAGACCTTCGTCAGAAACGTACCCGAAATCCTGGTCATCCGGGAATTCGGCACATCCTTGGCCACCGCGATGTACACCTCTGCTCCCCAGAGCGGGCTTTCATCGCAGAGCACCAGGGGCACCGGCGGCAGGGCGCCGGCCTTCGAGATCCTCTCCATATTGTCCGCCATCACCTTTGCAAAGTTCAGCGGGGTATGGAAGAAACTCCTGACCCGACTCCTTACGAACAGCTTATCCTCAAATCTCACTTCTTTTTCGTCCCATGGCCCTGGGTCGAACCGCGGACAACAGCCGGTTTGCGAATCGTAGAGCCTATCCATAGCCTTTGCCTCGCTGTGCGAACATTCGATTCTCACGGCTTGATTTTCGCCGAATCACTCGAAAGGTCAAACCTAATCTGGCCCACAGCTCCTGGAGTCTGCTTATGAGCCATACTCCAAACGACAACCCCGAGCGGGAAAAGTTCCCTGTATCGCGTAGAATAGGAAGCCTTCCTCCTGGTTTCGCATTTCAAGTTGGGTAGAATATATAGACCAAATGGGGGTGAAGCTTAGCCACCGTCCTGCCGTCCGCGGTTTTTTAGTTTTCTTCGGCCCGGCCGAGCAAGCCGCTATTGACAAGATAATCGGCAAAGAGCCTGGCCTTGAGGCGCGAGCCGTGGGCATTGACGTGCACACCGTCGGTGTAGAGATGTTTATCCGTCGGAAATTCAGCGGCGAAGTCAAAAAGATAAGCCCCGGTCCGCCGGGCCACCGACTTGAGCGACTCGTTCATCTCGGAGTAGGCACTGCGAAACTCCGGCGAAGAGCTGGTGGGCTTGTCCGGAAAGTAGGGCGAATACGCGAATGTCGCCAGCACGGTCTTTACGCCGTGGTACTTCGCCATCACGACCAGGTTCCCCAGGTTACGCTCGAAATACTTCGGCGTGTTCGCAGCCAACATTTCTTCGGCGCTGACGTCTTTGAAGATTCCCTGCGGATAAGTACCTCTGGCTCGCTGATTGTAGAAATCGAAGAAGCGGAAGGTCGGGGCGGGCTTGGCCAGGTACCTGTCGATGGATGAGTGCGGCTTTACCATCCCGGTCCTGATCATCACGTACCTCAGCAAGCTGCTGTATTCAAGGATGCTCGGCATAAACATAAGCACCGGCGCAGCGGCGCCGGAATTGTCGCTGGTGTATGCCTCGTGCGGCCAGACAAACCTGCCGAGTATGTCGTTGACTCCGTGGTACACGATGATTATATCCGGATCCAGCTCGAGCACGCGGAGCTCGAAGTTGACCAGCGACTCCAGGCTCGTCCACGCACCGGCGCCGCTATTGACGACATCCACGTTCTTGTAGCCCCGCCTCTTCAGCTCCTGCTCCAACAGATATGGGTACGACAGGCGGTAGTCGTCGAGCTCGGTCGTGTAGGTGGTCGAGCCGCCAAGGCAGACGATCCTGGTCCGGCCGGCAGGCTTGGGCATATCTATCTCATCGCCCCGGTAGCCAAGCGAATTGTGTTTGTTGGGGCCCTTGACGTAGTTGGGCGTGGGATAGTAACCAAGATAACGGTGGGGGGTCCACTTGCGATAGGTGAACTTGTATCTTTTCTCCAGCTGCCGAAGCGACGCATACTTGAGAAACGCCCTCTCCGGTGCAAGATAAGCCAACCAGATCCGCATTCCCGCTTCCAGAACGACGAACACTACCAGAACGGAGACAGCCGATGTCAAGATGTTCTCAAGAAGCGTTCGCAGCCGACCGGCCCGGCCGACCGTCTTGTTCTCGGGTGTGACTTTCTCACTCATCATAAACTCCACTCTTGAGAATGCGAGAAACTGGGCCCTATACAGGTGCGACTTCTGCAAATACGTCGCGGTGCGAAAACGCCGCGCAGCAACAGACGCCGAAGGTCGCTCGTGCTTAAACTGGAAGCGCAATTCTACCGCCAGCGCTGCGCTGGAGTAAAGCCGAAAAGCCTCCCGTTCGGCGCCGCCCGGTCTATGCGGATAAATTCGATTTATCCCGAGCGGGGTGTGGTTCCGAAGGCAGGTACCTGGCGAGAATCTCCAAGAGTCTGCCGCGCTCAAGGGGTTTACCGGCGTAGTCGTCGCAGCCGGCCGCGATGCACTTCTTGTCGTCGCCCTTCATCGCGTTGGCGGTCAGGGCGATTATGGGCGTCGCAATTCCCTCCTTGCGTAGGGTCCTCGTCGCGTCCAGACCGTTCATATTTGGCATCTGCACATCCATAAATATCAGGTCGAAGCACTCGCTTGTGGCTTTTTCCACCGCCTGCTTGCCGTCCTCGGCGATGACCACGTCCAGCCCCACCTTCTCCAGCAGGAGCTTCATAAGTATCTGGTTGGTGGGCGTGTCCTCGGCAACGAGCACCCTGCCGAGAAATCTCCGCTCTGGCTCCTGCTCTGCTTCGCTGGCCGGCTGGACCTTCGTTTCCTGCTTGCTCGGGCCCGGCTCCGGGTCGACCTTAAGTCCAGCCGGGATGACCAGCGTAAACACCGAGCCTTTGCCTACCTCGCTGCTGACGGTCACTCGTCCGCCCATGAGCTCGGCCAGTTTTTTCGTGATTGTCAGTCCAAGGCCCGTACCCCCGTATTTTCGCGTGTGGCTTCCATCGGCCTGCGCGAACGATTCGAAGACCATGCCCAGCTTCTCCCGGGGAATTCCTATGCCCGTGTCTTCGACTTCGAAATGGAGGAAACAGGCGCGATTGTTCTGCTCGACCCAGACGCGCAAGTGGACGTGTCCTTCTTCGGTGAACTTGATGGCGTTGCTGATCAGGTTTATCAGAGCCTGGCGCAGCCTGACAGGGTCGGTTCGTATCGAATCCGGCACCTTTTCGTCAACGAAGATGCCAAAGTCGATCCCCTTCTCGATCGCTCTCGGCCTCATCAATGACTCAATCTCACTGAGCAGCTTTCCGAGGGAAAACTCGATAATTTCGAGCTCAATCTTGCCCGCCTCAACCTTCGAGAGGTCCAGAATATCGTTTATCAGGTCCAGCAGGCTGTTGCTGCTGGCCTTGATTATCTCGACGTAGTTCCTTTGTTCCTCGGTCAGTTCCTCCTGCAAGAGCACCTCGCTGAAGCCGACAATCGCGTTCATCGGCGTGCGGATTTCGTGGCTCATATTGGCCAGAAATTCACTCTTGTACCGGTTGGCCTTCTGCGCCTCCTCTGCCAGCAGCTTTGCCCTGGCGGTCGATTCTTCCAAGTCGGCCGTTCGCTCTCTTACTTTTGCTTCCAGCCTCTCGTTGGCCTCCACCAGCTCCAGGTCCCGCTGGTGAATTTGCCCCAGCATCTGGTTGAACGCGTCTATGAGCAGCCCGACCTCGCCGCTGCTGTTTGTCTGGGCTCGCATCGAGTAGTCCCCCCGCTCGGAGACGGCCCTGGCCAGATCCGCCAGCTCCAGGATCGGCCGGGATATGAGCCCCTCCAACTTCGAGCAGACCATATAGGCAACCAGACCCGCAAAGACAAGCACACCGGCCGTTGTCGCTACACGGTGCCTGAGCATCGCGTACATCGGCGACAAATCCGAACGAATACATACGTAGCCCATAGTTTCCCCGTCCAGAATGATGTCCGTAAATACCGTCAGGTAGCCTTTCTCAAAGCTATGCGCGGCCCCACGGAGCTGCCCCGGCTCCACGTCCGGACCTCCTGGGCGCCCGTAGTAGGCGGCAAATATCTTCCCGTCACCGGTATAGATGCCGGCGAATACAATAGAAGGCTCGATGTGCAGACCCTTCAGCACGTCCCTGGCGTCCTCGGGATCGTCGAACGCCACCGCTGCCTTGCAGTTCTCGGCTATAAGTGCTGCGTTGGCTGAGAGACCCTCCAATGTCTGGGTGCGGAGGTTGCGCCAGTCCCACACCACGAATGCCGTGCCCGCCGACAGCAGTGCTGTAATGCACGTGACCATCATCACTGCTATCAGCTTGTGCCTTATTGTCATATTTCTTATCAAGTGCATCGCTTCGTTGCCCGGCACTTATCAGCCCAGTTCGCCGTTCCAAATCGGGTTTTTATGGCGACTTTTTCTTGATCACGCGTTTCGCCAGTCGTAGCAACTGGGCCCTGATTTTCAGCCTTGCTTGCTCGGCGGCGGCAATATTGATCTCGAAACGCAACTTGTCGTTCTCCGTGAGGAAGTTCAGCACGCCCCCGGCCTCCAGGAAACCGCGCGTATCGCCGACAGTCAGAACCGGATGGTCCCTGACTATCTTCAGTATCTTCCTGACATTTCTTTCCTCGGACGGACATACAAACAGCAAGTGACACTTCCTCAAAGCATCGTACTGCCGCCGCGTTTGGTTCGGGTCCGACTCCTCCAACTGCTTGAGGCCTTTGAATCGCCTGACGGCAACCTTCCTGTCTCTTATCTTCTTGTCCTTGATCGATTCGAACGCATCCCTGAACGGGTCCTTGCCTATAATCCCGATCGTTATGGGCTCATTGCTGTCGGCCATCCGCTCGGCCGGCCAGTCCACGAACTTCAGAAAGTTGTACAGGAACGCAGCCTTGACCTTATATTCCAGCTGAAGTTCGTCGCCACGGACGGGCGCAGCGGACGTGGCCCAAAAGTAGGCGGCCGCAATAATCACTAAAGTTCTGATTGCCTTACTCACCTTGGTGTACCGAAGCGATTCCACTGGCTACTTGAAGCGACGAACAACCTCAATTAAAAAGCTGCGTTCGACTTCCGTGGGAAAAGATGCGCCCCTGCTGTCCTTGAATTCGGGGTGGAGGCGATCGAGCAAGTTCCTGCCAATAAAGCTGATCTCCGTGTTATCATCGAGCTTCCATCCGAGACGAGCATCGAGCCGCAGATAATGTGGCACGTCATCGGCGGGAAGATTATCAACGTAATAAGCGGCGAGGTCGAATTGGAGGTCTTGGGTTATGTCGAGATATGATCTAAGACTGAATTGATTGTGCGGGCTTTCTCCCTCGATGCTCCCGTCCACTGTTGATGTGCTGGCGCTGTTGGTGTGCAATTGCATCTGAAGGAAAGAATAGGCTCCGGCGATTTTCCAGTTGGAGGCGGCCTGGTACGTGCCGGCTACTTCGATGCCATAGGTCTCCCCGTCCATCATATTGCGTGCGGTGTATGGGACAACGAAGTGAGTTCCGGTGGAGAATGCGCTGCCGAAGCCTCCTTCGAAGGTTCTGAGGTCGGTGTACCGGTTGAAGAAACCCGCGAAGTCCAGGACGAGCTTTTCGGTCGGATGGACGCGATAACCAGCTTCGTACGCGATGACCTTCTCGGGCTCCATGTCGTCGCTGCCGTAGGCCTCGAGCGAATAGACGGAGGGCCCTATCATCGTTGTGCCCCAACTGGTTGTGCTGTGCCTGTCGAAACGAGTTGGCGTTCTTACCGCGCGCGTTACAGAGGCCCACAGCGTCTGTTTGTTATCGGGAGTGAAAAGCAACCGCGCGCCGGGCTGGTATTCGAAGCCGGTATAATCATTGTGCTCGAGCTTGGTTCCGAGGATCAGCGCGAGCCTGTCGGCGATGAGGGTGATCCTGTCCTGAACAAAGGCACTGTAGACGTTCAGGTCATAATCTTCGGGGTCAAGAGAGAAATCAAAAGTGCCACGGGTATTGTCGGAGGTGAGGCGGTATCCCAGGCCCCAGATGAGCTTATGCCTTTCGCCGACGGCGAAGTGGTGCTGGAAATCGAAGTCGTAGGTGTCACGGGCTTCGTGATATGTTTTCTCTCGTCTGGCCGACCTGTCATAGTAGAACTGCAGGATGACCTCGGAGTCATCGGGGAGGATCCTGGTCCATCTGGCGAGGATATTGCCTCCGCCGATTCCGAAAGGCCCCTTGACGGTCTGGGAAAGCGGTGGAGTCAGGGAGTAGAGCGTGTTTATACTGCCGGCGTGCCCGTCAAAGAAGTCGCCCTGAAGGGTTAATTGGTCCCTGGCGGAGCCGTAGTGGTCGATCCTGAAGCCGCTCCGGAAGACGTCCCAGCCGTCGTTTCCGTTGCCACCCGTGACGAGGGGGCGGTCGTCACGGTTGAAGTACTTGGAAAAGACGCGATAGTATGTTCGCTCGCCTACCTTTGCTCCGTACCGTAAGCTCCCGAATCCCTGTTCTTCAGTACCTGTTCCGCCGACGATGAGCAGCCCCTGGGTGTCCTTGGCGCTCTTGGTGACGATGTTGATTATGCCGTTGACGGCGTTCGCCCCCCAGAGAGTTCCTCCCGGCCCGCGAATGACCTCGATGCGCTCGACATCCTGGATGACGAGGTCGTGCATATCCCAATAGACTCCCCCGTAAAAAGGGGTGTATATGGTGCGGCCGTCTATCATAACGAGCAGCTTGTTGGCGTATTTCCCGTTGAAGCCCCGTGAGGAGATGGCCCATGTGTGGGCGTTGAGGCTTGCCACCTGCAGGCCCGGAACCATACGGAGGGCATCGGGAATAGAGGTTGCGCCGCTTCGTTTGATGTCTTCGGAAGTGATGACGTACACCGCTGCCGGTGCCTCGAACATCGGCTGGCTGGTTTTGGATTCGATTGTCACCTCGACCTGCATCAAGTCCTCGATGGACATATCGAACAGGTCCGCCCCTGTGTCCGCCTCGGCCCGTGCCAAGCAGGGCTGCCCCAGAAACACGACAAGGCTCACTACCACCAGCGCGTGTGAGATTTTCCGTAGCGGAGATGATTGTCTAATAGCCATTGCTGATCCCCAAACGAAAACCCAGAGGTACCTCGTTTGGCCTGCTTCTTCCTTCCTTTTCGTCGGCACACTGGCCCCGTACGGCTGGACTCCTGGCCTTCAAAAACAACCACTACGTATCCTATCGGCCCTCCGGCTGCGCCTGTTTATCGGCATCCTGCTGTCTCGGGCTCGCATTTTCCCTGACGGGGCCATCGTGAGCCTTTTTCGGACACTCTTTTTGACCCAGGTCTCCAGCTATTCCGATAAGATCGTCGCCCGGGCAAACAAAATCGCAGCGGAAAACCCTCTTCGACAGGCAAGGACCCCGCAACCACGCACCGCCAGCAGGCTGGCCTCCGACGAAGAAACTGAATCTTCGCGAATCCTCCAGGAGCGGCTCTGGTATGGTCCCAGAATCTTCTGCCCTCTCATCGGGCTGGCAAGGCCGACGAGTTCCGCCGAGACGACCCGGGACGGCCCCAGTGCGGTGTTTTTCCTTTGTCCCTCAATGCACACTGTGGTTAAATGCACCCCGTACCTCGGCTGCGGTCCCGGCTCGCCGGCGTGCCGGTCTGTCAGTGGTTTTCTTGGAATCTTGTGCGAATTCAACTATGACAGCAGCACAACCCAACTCGGCCGACGTTCAAAAGTGGCTCCGGCTGGTCAGGGCCGAGGGCGTCGGACCCGTCACCTTCAGGAAAATGGTGGAGCGCTTCGGTTCGCTTGACCGTGCCATAGGTGCCAGCGCAAGCGAGCTGGCCAGGGTCAACGGGATCGGCCCGGCCACCGCCGAGAAGATCGCGGCGACGCGCGACAACTTCGACGTCGGTGCGGAGCTGGCGTTGGCCGAAGAACTCGGCGTCTGGCTGGTTACCCTCGAGGATAACCGCTACCCGGCCGTTCTCAAGCAAATCTATGACCCGCCGCCGGTACTCTATGTCAAGGGCACCCTGAGCAGGAGCGACAGCCTGGCGGTCTCCATAGTCGGCTCCCGCCGGTGTAGCCTCTACGGCCAGGAACAATCGGCACGCCTGGCGCACTTTCTCGCCTCGGCCGGTTTTACCATTTGTTCCGGCATGGCCAGAGGCATCGACACCTACGCCCACCAGGGGGCACTGGCGGCCGGCGGCAGAACCATCGCGGTCCAGGGCTGCGGACTTGCAAAGATATTCCCGCCCGAAAACAGACAGCTATTCGAAAAGATAGCCGAGTCCGGAGCCTGTATCAGCGAGCTGCCACTGCACACCGAGCCGCTCTCGGAGAATTTTCCCCCCAGAAACAGGATAATAGCGGGCCTGGCCCTCGGCACGATTGTGGTCGAGGCGGGCCTGAGATCGGGGGCCTTGATAACGGCCAGAGCGGCCCTCGACTACAACCGTGAGGTGATGGCCGTGCCCGGCAAAGTCGATTCTCCCCTGAGCAAGGGGGCCCACCAACTGCTCAAGCAGGGGGCACGACTGGTCGAGTCGATCGAGGATGTGCTGGAGGCACTTGGCTATATCGGCCAGCAGCTCCAGCCCCACGCCAGCCGCGCGGCCGAGCAGGCCGCTGCGCGGGCGCAAAAGCCGTCGTCACAACCGCGAGCTTTGAACTTGAGTTCTGACCAAGAAAGCATTTATGAGCAGCTCGGCAAGGAACCGCTGCACATCGAGCAGTTGATTGCCGGCACCGGTCTGCCAGCGGGCAAGGTCAATGCAGGCCTGATCGCACTCCAGCTGATGGGCCTGGTCAGACAGTTGCCGGGCAGTTTGTTCGCAAGAAAGTAATGAGTCTGCGCAAAAAAAGGGGCTTTACGCGAATTGCCCGGCAAGCTCGTGCTTTGGAACGGGATATCGGCGATGACAATTCAGCGGTTACCCATCGTGGTCCGGGGTGAGGCATCTATCGGCAGATGATAAAGCGGAACTGTTGGAGGGGGTGAATTTTACGGCTCTTGGGATTGGGGCCTGTAAGTGCATTTTTGAGCGTGTCTTGCGATTGGGCCCGGTAGGATTCGAACCTACGACCAATGGATTATGAGTCCACTGCTCTGCCGCTGAGCTACGAGCCCTGCGAGCGATAATATATAGTATGCGGGCGGGCTGCTCAACAGTTTTTCCCGGCCAGATATAACGATTATGACCGTATAGCGTAATCGTACGAAGCTGCGCGGTTTTTGACTGATAGGAGGAAGGCCTCTTTGCCAATGTGAACCAAAACACTCGACAAGGAGGCCCGAAATGACGCGCTATCCTACCCACTTGGTGAGCAGCAAGCCAACGCTTAAGAGAAATGCCCTCATTGCAACAGGCCCAGGTGGAATCGAGGCAAAAAGTGGGTATTGCCTGGGGTTATCTTCCGAGGACCTTGATCTCGTCCACCGGTATTCTCATATCCATAGGGGTTCCATAGTCCTGGTGGTCGAGAAACTCCCCTGCCGCTCCGGCTACTCGCCCGACGGCGAAGACCAGAAATGCGATATCGCAGACCCGCCGGAGCGTAACCTGCTTTTCCTTGAGCGGTTTCCAGCATAGCCCGAGGACGACGGATGCTATTGCTCCGTCGAGGTTTACGGCCCAGACGTTTCTTGCGATTCCGATTTCTTTAAGGCGGACGGCGAGCAGGTGATAGAATTGGAGGAATATATTGCAGAGTCCCTCCTGTTCGATGTACTCGGTAATGACTTGCTCTCTGGGGTCGTAATTGACGGGCTTATCCCTGAAGACCGGGTGTCCCAGGCCCGGTATTCGCTCGTAGTCGGTTCCCGCTTCCTTTGCGGCAGCCCGGAGCTTGCTGAAGCGCGTAGCCTCGGCCTCGACGATTGCCTTGACATCGATCCCGTGTTCCGGGCTCCAGGGGTCCTGGATATTGATGTTGCCGAAGATTCGGCAGAGGTATTCTACGGCCCGCCGGCCGTTGCCCCCGTGCACGTCTCCTATGCAGGCGAGAGTTGCTATCATTACGGTATTCGGGGCGTTGCCTGCAGAGGTTGAAAGCTTTGCACCCTGTGCCGAGATTGTCCCAGGGCCGTTTGTTAGGGCTCCGATGAGGCACTTTTCGACCGCTTTTGCCTCGAAATGCCGGGGTCTTCGGCCGAGCCAGTAGAACAGGAGCGATTCGACGAAGGAGCCCTCCTGCATCTCCTTTTCCAGGGGCTGGCCGTAGATTTTCGTCTCTCGGCCGTCGTTAGAGGATGCATGACTCGCATTTCTCATATTTCTCTTGGGGGGACTGGCTCCGATTGTCTCTCTGGTTAGGAGTTTAATCTGTGTGGCATAGGGCCTTGGAATTGTGCCGCGATGGAGGATTAGCTTTTGGGGGAGGTGTTTTTCCAAGCCGTTGTGCTTGTAGTCGACGAACCAGGGATTGAGCCTCAGGGGCTTTGTGGGCTTGAAGTCGCGTTCGATGCCAAGTGCGCTACAGAGCAGAGCGGCGGCAGCGGGCAAATGGTGCAATGTTGTAATTCGGATCCCGCGTTTGAGCTTTTTGGTCAGAGCCGGGGTTTTCTTGTATCTCGTGTCAGGGTCGAAGGGTGGGAGCCCGAAATATTCGTCGAAAAGCTTCATTTTGTCGGCTGCGGATGTTCCGTGGCCTTCGACAACGGCCCCTGCGTGGCCGAGGGCCGATTCGCTTTGGCCGAGAACGTCGCCGGTGATGTAGGCTATTATGGGCTTGGGGTTTTCAATCTGGCGGAGCATTTCGACGGCTTCCTTCTCGTACAGTCCGCCGGGCTCGATGTAGGCTACTATGAGCTTTGTTCGCTCATCGTTGTGGGCGAGCTGGAGGATGTTCTTTATCGGGAAGAGTATCAGTACATCTTTTCCTGTAGAGATCCCGTAGGATGTTCCCATTCCAGCGCTAAGGAGATAGGAGGCCATCGTGTTCACCATGTTTCCGCTGTTGGAGATTATCGCCGTCGAACCCGGGCGGAAGCTCTCCGAGGGATCGTTGCCCCCGATTGCTCCTACGCGGACCTTGTCGTGGGAGTTGATTATTCCGAGCGAATTGCAGCCGAGGACATCGATATTGGCCTGCGAACACATCTGGGCGATCTTCGCAGTTACCTCTATCGAGACGTGCTCTGTGATGATGAAGAGCGTTTCGACGGTTTCTCGGAGATGCTCGACGATCTCCTTTACCTCCGCGTAAACCGCGGCGGGCGGCGAATAGACTATTACCTTGTTGGGCTGCCTTTTCCTTGGAAGGTTTTCCGAGAGCTCCTGGACGGTCGAGAAGACCGGGATAGGGTCCATGCCGATGATGTCGAGTGTTCGGCCTCCCTTTCCGAGCGCCCATCCTCCGACGATGTTTCCGCAGTACCGCTGCGAGATTTCCGTGACCTTGCTCGCTTCCCTGCCGGTTATGTTCGATACTGCTACGCGGTCGCCTGCCTTGAGAAGATCACTGGGTGTTGTAGCTCTCATTTGGAATCTCCCTTGCTGCTGCATGCGTTAGCGAGCTTTGCGGCGTACTCTGCTACCTGCGTTACGGGTGTATCCGGCCCGAAGATGACATAGGGCATATCGAGTGCCTCAAGGGTGTCTTTTAATGCGAGCATTCCCTTTACGAGCTGGGGGCCTCCCCTGCCAACTACGACAGGTATCTTTCTGGGCCCGTGTCTGTCGGTGTAATCCTGGAGGGCATCTGCGATCGCCTTGAAGGTTACGTCGATGGCGGTATTGTTGGCCTTTCCGCCGAGTATCAGCAGTAGTGCGGCCTTTGCAAAATGGTGCTCGAAGCAGATTTTGGCTGTTCCAAACATTCGCTCATAAGGGGGGTTGCCGCCGAAATCGGAGAGAAATATGGGCCTTCCTCCATTTTGTATGAGCGTCTCGGTGATGATCGTGGATGCTCCGCCGCCGAAGAGTATCGGGAGGATGAGGTCCCCGCCCAATTCGGCAACGTGTGCCTGGCCTCTATAGCTGGCTGCGCTCCACGAGGCCATCTGCTCCTCGAAGGGGGTTGTGTTGGCCGGGTATTCGGGCAGTTCGAAGCCGAGATTCTTGAACTTGAAGTTGGCCTCGTCGAAGATCGCCTTGAAATCACAGGCGTAGGGCTTTCCCTCCGGAGTTACCCGCCAGGGGTTGATCTCGCACATTCTCATTCCGGTCGATATGAACATATCCCAGAGGTCCACAAGGATGCGTGAGAATGGGCTGATGAGGCCTTGCGGGAATTGGAGCTTGTGGAGGACTTCGCCGGCCTGATATGCTCCGAGGCCCTTATAGACGTCCACTGCGAACGTTTCCTTTTTTCCCTCCTCTATTTCTTCAACGTCGACTCCACCGTGCAAGGAAACCGTCATAGCCGGACCGAGGAAGCGTGAATCGTAGGTTATTGCGGTGTATATGTCGAGATCAGAGGGGATGTACCGGACCATGTATGCGGTTCTGGGTAAGTGGCCGTTGACCTCTTCACTTTGTACGTGCTTTAGCTGGTGCTGAGTCTCGACGTAGTCCGTAACGGTTCGGACGGCTCCAGTCTTGCCTCGTTTTCCGGTTAGCACGTCAGGCTTGACGATCGCCTTGCCGCCCCAGCGGGCGAGGGCTTCTCTGATCTGTGCGCCGGGGGCATCTGCGGTAAGGTGCTCGGGCACGGGGAGATTGAATCTCTCGGCAAGGTGCTCGAGGAAGGTCAACTCTGTTATTTGCGCGGACATTTTGCCTCCGTTTGGCTATATCTATTCCGTTCTATTGCAGCAATGATACGACCAAAAAGATACACGCAAGCTCCCTCAGCGCCCTTCGGTGTGCTTTGTATAAACCGCTCCTGCTGGTGCGGAAAGTCGCCATGACTTCAATTCTCGCAACCATCGAACAGGCTACCGGTTACAGTACCTGTCGCGATATATTAAACGGAATGTCTGGATAAGTCAAGCAGATGAGGGTTATTTTCGGACATACGGCGAACCGCCATTTCAAGGGGTCAATATCCACTCGGCTTTATCTTAAGTATGCAAAGGTCCAGTCTCTAATTCACACTGGCACTTCTTGGGGCCGGATCAAACCAAAACCTACCTCTGCGTAGAGAAACCCAGACCGAACGTTTGTTCAGCCTTCCACGAAGACCTTCATACCCATCAGCCGGGCAATATGTTGCACGTTCGCCATGTGGTCGCCATAGACCACGACGCGGTGTAGCAGCGTCATAGCGTCCTCGGTGTCGAGGGTGGCGCTCCAGTTGGCGGCCATTTTCGCGGCATCGCGGACCTCAGTGACGATCTGCGTGCGGCAACCGTGGATCGCACGCTTTGGAACTTCGATGATCTTGCCCGTTGAGACAAGTATCGTGTCCAGGTTTACCATCTTGGCGCGGGTGATGACCTGGCCGACGCGATACTGCACCTCGGGTACGCAACCACTACCGCGAACCTCGGAATGCCCGCGCAACAGGTATGGTGCTTCCTTGCCGTCGGGCCCATCCATCTTCAGAGGCGCGGTGCAATGGGCTGTCCACAGAGCGTTGCGGGCGGTATCGAAGGTAGCGTTGCCCTGGAATGAGGCCTGATTGAGCATATATTGAAACAGAAGCATCGTTAACAACGAATCCATATCCCCTTCGCACGCTGCCGGAATACCATTGTCTCGAAGGCGGGCAAAGCCCAGGCAGGGAAATCCCTTCGACAACCATCCCATACAAGTACCCACGGCCAACCCCTGGGCCCGCTGCTGCTCCACCAACCGCTGCAACGCGATGCTGACCCGAGCGGCTTTGCTGATGTCCTCTTCGTCCGGCTCGATGATTCGCTTGGCGTTCTTGGTCCAACGCTTCGCCTCGGCTTTGACGGCCTGGTCGTCCACTTCAGAGAGCGTCTGGTCGAATAGCTTCTCGTCCACAGCTACCACCTCGGCCCCCAAGCGCTCCTTGATCTGCTCTGGAGACCGGGCGGGACTTGTGCCCCGAGCCGGCGGGAACAAGAGAATCCGGGTCCGCTGAAAAAGTGGAACCACTCTGAGCATACGAAGCGCTTGCTCGAGCTGGTCATAGTCGCTTGTGGTCAGAAGGCTGACGCGGTGGCCTCGACGGTGCCAGCGTGGAGGGTACATCCAATCATGGCCGCTGGCCGGCAGCGAAAATACAATCATGGGGTGCCCCCCATCAAGGATCGGCTTGACCACCCTTAGCAAGGAGAAGTTCCGCACGTTGATCGCGAGCACAGGTGCTTCCGGACCGGCCTTCTCCAGAAGTGCGGCGGTCTGCTGCGCACTGGTCGACTCCCCTATCACAAGCTCGATGTCGCCCAATTCCTTTTCCGCCTTGGCCAGACGGGCCTTCATCGCCTCTATTTGCTTCGTGTCGGCGCCCCAGTCGCGGTCCGGCGGTGCAGGTGTGCCGGTGAAAATGACGCAGATACGTATTTTTCCCTGAGGTGGAGGAGGCGGAGACTGCGAGGCCCAAGCGTGCGCCCAAGTTGCGCCCGCAAGTATCAGGCCGCCGGCCACTCCGGTTTCCAGAAACTCCCGTCGTGTACAATGTTCACACATATCGATGGCCTCCAAATAACGAGATGAAAGGTGGAATCCTCATTGTGAGAAACGTGAGCAACTATAGCACCGCCAAATGGATAATCAAGCTGAAGGGCCCATCAACCGGCATCTTATCTTCACGCCTCTGGCCAGTTGGAAAAAGCAGCCATAGCTAAGCGCTTATGTCTGCTCGACTTAAACAATAGCGGGGGCAGGATTCGAACCTGCGACCTCCGGGTTATGGGCCCGACGAGCTACCAGACTGCTCTACCCCGCGGTCGATCGTGTATTCTCAATCTCAAAGACCCTGCCCGCGCTACATCCAGCTGCGAGCAAGTACCCAAACGCCGTATGCTACCACGATGCCGTCCTACAATCAAGCCTCACGTCAAGAATTACAGGCATTTTCTTATTGCCCCGGCGATACTCTCGATCCTTCCTTCCGGATACTCGTAAGCAGGCCACCGGTCAAAGACGCCATCGCCGCTATTCCGCGGGATTATGTGAAAATGCACGTGCTCGACAACCTGGCCCGCGGCCCGGCCGGTATTGCACAAGACGTTATAGCCCTCGCAATTGACTGCCGCGACCACTGCGCGGGCCACCTTGCCAAGCCGCGAAGCGACCTGTCCGAGCAGCTCCGCGGGACAGTCGTGCAACTTTGCGAAGTGCTGCTTTGGAATCATCAGCGCGTGTCCGTCACTTACAGGACGGATGTCCAAAAACGCGAGCACTACCTCGTCATCATAAATCCGCGCAACCGGTATTTGCCCGGCCACCATTTTGCAAAAAATGCAGTCCTCTGCGTTCATAACAAGATTGTCGCCGTAATCCAAGCCAGCTGCTCTGCTGCCAGGAACTGATATAAGTTGCCATCTAAGCAGTAATTACGAAAAACAAAGCAGCCTCCAAAAACAGCTGTCCCGATCTTCTCGGGGCACCATAACTTTACGTCTTTGACTTTGGTTCTTGCACTATCAAACTGACCGACGGGCACTTTGCGTCTATAAGGATGTGCTATCCTTCGCTTTCGGCCCGTTCTTCCTCGCCTGGGCCTTCGGAAGGCGATGGCTTTTCTTCAACATCCTGCTGCTGGGCTTCGGAGCCTTGATCAGGTGCCTCGACCTGCTGGTTCTCTTCGGCCTGCAGGGCCTGCCCGGCGCCCGAAGATTCTTTGGTTTCGGCCACCTCTGCAACCGCGGCGGCTGCCTTGGCCCTTCTTCTGGATGACCTCTTGGAGCCTTTCTTGCTCCGCTTTTTCGGGCCTTCGTTTTCGCCTATGAGCTGCAGCAGAACCAGCTGCCCGCTGTCCCCGAGTCTTGTCAGAGACCTTCGAATGATCCGCGTGTAGCCCCCCGGCCTATCGAGGTACCGAGGCCCGAGCTCACTGAACAGCTTTCCTATGACCGTGCCTTTTCTTACAGGCCTGCCGTCCTCGTACTCGATGATATCGCGATTACCAAGCAGAGAAATAGCACGGCGCCTGGCGGCCAAAGTGCCCTTCTTGGCCAATGTTATCAGTTTTTCAGCGAACGGGCGGACCTCCTTGGCCTTTTGCATTGTAGTTGCAATCGTCTCGTGCTCAAAGAGGGAAGCGACCATATTTCGCCGCATAGCTAAGCGATGCTCCCCTGTACGACTCAACCTACGTCCTGCGACTCTATGACGCATATCTTTCAGATCCCTACCTTCACTACGGCTCTTCAGCCAACACTGGCCCAAACATTTAAGACTGCTCGGCAGAATCGGTCATTCCCAGGGAAAGACCGATGTCCGCCAGTTTCCTCTTTATTTCGCGCAACGATGTCTTCCCGAAGCTGCGAATCTTCAACAGATCGGCGTCGGTCATTTTCACCAGCTGCCCGACAGTTTCCACCTTGACAGATTCCAGGCAGTTGCTGGCCCTGACGGACAGCTCGAGCTCCTGGATCGGCATCTCCAGCTTCCGGGCGAGCTCTTCGTCGATCGCTTTTTCCTCGGTAAGCTCTTCGGCGACCTCGCCGGCGACCGTATCCTCGCCCATTTCAAAATACTGCACGAACGGATTGACGTGCTTTCTGAGTATCTTGGCTGCCTCAACCAGGGCCATCTCGGGGCTTACGGTCCCGTTGGTCCAGATCTCCAGTATCAGCCGGTCATAGTTTGTACGCTGGCCAACACGTGTATCCTCGGTCGTGTAGCGAACCCTCGTGACCGGCGAATAAACAGCATCAAGCATGATGCGGCCGATCTCCTGGTCGAAGCGGTCAGTTGCCGCAATCCTCTCGGCAGCCGGGACATACCCGCGCCCGTTCTCCACGACCATTTCCATCTCAAAATTCACATCCTCCGTCAACGTAGCCAGGACAGTGTCCTTACTTACCACCTCTATGGCCGGGTCGGCAACGATACTCTCGGCTGTTACCACCCCGGCTTTGTTTGCCGCCACAGTCATCGTCTTCGGCCCGTCTCCTTGAAGGCGAACCACGAGACTCTTGACGTTGAGAACAATGTCGGTTACGTCTTCCACAATGCCTTTGATCGAGCTGAATTCGTGGCTGACGCCCGCTATCTTGATGGACGTGACGGCGCTGCCCTCCAGAGATGAAAGCAATACGCGCCTCAAACTGTTGCCGATCGTGGTGCCGAACCCACGTTCAAAGGGCTCAATAAAAAACTTGCCATACGTATCACTCGAGACGCTTGTGTCTCGCTCAACCCGCGTCGGCAATTCCAAACCACGCCATGTGACTCGCATATGGGCCTCCGGTCTTAAAATCCCAACATCAAAAGTGGAATATCGAAAAGATTATCTTTGTCCTGGTTCTACGATTTGGCCTGCCGGCGGCAGCATTATACCCCGAGAAACCCTTTCGATTTCCAGTTTATTCTTGCGCCTCCAATCCCTATTTCTTCGCTGTCACCCCTGCCACACTATCTGGAGCAAAACTCCACGACCAACTGCTCTTCAATAGGAATCTGAACATCGGCCCGCGTAGGCAGCGCCACGACTGTAGCTTCGGCCTTTTCTCTCGCCAGTTGAAGCCATGTCTGGGTGGTGTAATTCGGATTGGCCTCCAGCTGCTCCTTTACCCTCTTGATGCTTTTTTCAGCCTGCTTAACAGTGATCCTGTCCCCGATTGATACACTGTAGTTGCTGATGTTAACCTTTCGCCCGTTGACGTAGATATGCCCGTGGGAAATAAGCTGCCTGGCAGCCTTGCGCGAGGGAGCAAAGTTCAACTTGTAAACGACGTTGTCCAGGCGTCTTTCCAGCAATTGCAGGAGGTTTTCGCCAGTGTTTCCTTTCATACGCTCGGCTTTGTGAAAGTACCTCATAAACTGACGCTCAAACACTCCATAGTATCGTTTGACCTTTTGCTTCTCCCGCAGCCGAATAGCGTACTCGCTGTTTCTTCCTCTCCGCCAGCCGTGCATACCAGGTGCGAGACTGCGCTGTTTTTTCTCGACGGGGCATTTGGCCGTCTCACACCTGATGCCCTTAAGCATCAGCTTCATTCCTTCGCGACGGCACTGTTTGCAGGATGAACCCAGGTAACGTCCCATCTTATCCACTTGACTCCTGATAATCTTGATATGTTGACGCTTTATACTCGCCTTCTCTTCGGAGGCCTGCAGCCGTTGTGCGGCAAGGGAGTGACATCCTCGATGGAAGAGATCCGCAACCCTGCGGCCTGGAGCGCCGAGATCGCGGACTCACGCCCCGATCCAGGCCCCTTGACCTTGATTTCCACCTCGCGCACACCGTGCCGCATCGCGGTACTGGCGGCACGCTGTGCAGCCTGCTGTGCCGCAAAAGGCGTGCTCTTCCGGGACCCCTTGAAGCCCACACAACCGGCTGAGCTAGAGCAGATAGTGTCCCCGTCAACATCGGTTATCGTAATTAGTGTGTTGTTGAAAGTTGCCTTTATGTGGACAATTGCCCGAGCAACGTTCTTTCTGACTTTTCGTTTTGAGCTTTTCGCCATAATCCTTACCGAAAAGATACAAGGCGCCGTTCAGACAGCTGATCTGCCCCGGCAACCAGCCGTATCCAGAACAACCCTTACCGTTTCTCTTTTACGCCCTTCTTCCCTGCGACCGTCTTCCTCGGACCCTTTCTCGTGCGCGCATTGCTCTGCGTGCACTGGCCCCGCACAGGAAGGCCTCTTCTGTGCCGCAGGCCCCTATAGCAGCCGATGTCCCGCAGGCGAGCTATGTTCTGGGCCACCTGCCGCCTTAGCTGGCCGCCAACGATATAGTTGCGATCGATTATCTGGGTAATCCGGCTCAGCTCATCCTCGCTGAGCTTGCCGGCCTTGGTCATCTTGTCAATCCTGGCCTCCTTGAGGATCTGCTCCGAAGTGTACTTCCCTATGCCTACAATGTAGGTCAGAGCAATCCATATCGACTTATTATCGGGAATATCAACACCAACTATACGCGGCATTTCGACTCCTATTCACTCCTGCACTGCACCATTGACTCGTCAATCAGCCCTGGCGCTGCTTGTGCCTCGGGTTCTTGCAGATCACACGCACCACGCCCTTTCGCCGGACAATCTTGCAGTTTTCACAAATACGTTTTACGGAACTTCTTACTTTCATTTCTCTGCGTCCCCTTCCACAGCACCAGCCCGCTACGGCACGGCTGGCCTAATTGCGAAGCACTATTCGGCCTCTGTTGAGGTCGTAAGGAGACATCTCAACAACCACGCTGTCGCCGGGCAAAATCCGGATAAAGTGCATCCTCATCTTCCCGGAGACGTGAGCCAGCACCTTGTGGCCGTTCTCCAGCTCCACCCTGAACATCGCATTAGGCAAAGCCTCGGTCACCTTGGCCTGCAATCGTATTGCGTCCTTCTTTGCCATATCCTAAGCCCGGCCAAGCACCGGCGACCGGGTAACTCGGCGCCGTCCCTTCACTTGCTCGCAGTCAGCACCTCGCAACCGTCATCGGTTATAACGATCGTATGTTCAAAATGAGCCGAGCGTTTGCCGTCCTTTGTAACAACGGTCCAGCCATTCTCGAGCGTTCGCACCTCGGCTGTACCGGCATTGATCATCGGCTCAACCGCCAGCACCATCCCCTTGGCCAGAACAAAATCATTGGCCAACAAATCAGCGCCGACGAAATTGGGCACTCTCGGCTCCTCGTGCATTTCCCTGCCAATCCCGTGACCGACAAAGTCCCTGACCACCGAGAAGCCGGCCGCCTCTGCATAACGCTGCATCTTGGCGGCCACCTGGGACCACTTCACGCCCGGCGCACAACTGTCAATTGCGATCTCGAGCACGTGTCGCGTCGTATCCACCAATCTCCGCGACGACGACGATATCCCGCCGATGGGCATCGTGACCGCCGAATCGGCACAGTAGCCCGCAAGCCTCACACCGAAATCGATGCTCAGGATGTCGCCTTCCTCGAGCTCTACCTCGCCCGATGGGATGCCGTGAACCACCTGCTCGTTTATCGAGGCACAAATCGCACCCGGAAACGGGATGCGGGCCTGCGGGTTACGAACCCCCTTGAACAGTGCCTCGGCCCCGGCCTCGGCAGTCATACGGCAGGCAACCGCGTCCAGTTCAGCCGTGGTCACACCAGGCTGTGAAATCTCCTGTAGTTTTGAAAGAACATCTGCTACAACGGCACCGGCATTACGAATCAATTCAACTTCTCGTGCACTACGAAGCGTAATAGCCATCTATCTCAGGTCTCGTAAGTCGCCCCTTGGTTCACGCTTCACCGCTTTACGAGCGCATCGAGCTTCTCAAAGATGGAAGCCCGAACCTCTTCGGGATCCCTGTCGGCATCGATGTCAATAACGGTGCCGTGCTTCCTGTAATAATCCACCAGCGGCTCTGTCTGCCGGTGGTACGTTTCAAGTCGATTGGCCACCACCTCCGGCGTATCGTCGGGGCGCTGCACCAGCTCGGTCCCGTCGTGGTCGCACCTGCCCTCAACCCTCGGCTTGAGGTTCTCAACGTGATAGACGGCACCACACTTCGGGCAGCTGCGCCTGCCCGTCATCCGCGCCGCAACAACCTCGTCATCAATCTGGAGGTTCACAACGGCGTCGATCGCCGCATCACCGGCAAGCGCCCTGTCCAGCTCGGCCGCCTGCTTCACCGTCCTCGGAAAACCGTCGAGTACGAAACCTGCTGGTGGGGCCTGTTTAATCGCTTCGCGCATCATCTCGATTATGATCTCGTCCGGCACAAGGTCGCCGGCATCCATATAGCTCTGAGCCTTCTTGCCCAATTCCGTCCCTTTGGCCCGGTGGCGCCGCAAAATGTCCCCGCTGGACAGGTGCTGCAGCCCATACTCGGCAACTATGTTTTTGCACTGGGTTCCCTTACCGGCGCCAGGAGCACCCAACAAGACCAATCTCATCCGTAAGCCCCCTTTATCCTGCCGGCCCCACTGAACCCCTCGTAACTGCGCATCAGCAGATTCGCCTCGATTTTTTGGACCAGGTCAAGTGAGACACTCACGACAATCAACAAACCCGTTCCGCCGAGGAAGTTCGCCACCCTCCAATCGATATCCATAACATTGGCGACGAGCGACGGTACGACCGCAATGATAGCGAGGAACGAAGCTCCGTAGAACGTGATCCTCGTCATCACCGATTCGAGATACTCGGCCGTTCTTCGCCCAGGTCGAAGCCCCGGGATAAAGCTCCCGGCGTCGCGGAGATTCTTGGCCATTTCCTTGGGCTGAAACTGCACGGTGACCCAGAAATAAGCAAACAGAAATATCAACAGAATATACAGTACGTTGTAGATGTAGCCCCGGAAGTTGAAGGCATCTCTGAGAGTTTGCAGAATGCTCGAGTCGGTGAATCTCGCGGCCAGCTGGCTGATTATAACCGGCGGAAACACCATAAACGCCGAGGCGAAGATTATGGGCATCACACCGCCGTGGTTTACACGAAGCGGTAGGTAATGCCTCTGGCCACCATAGACGCGACGACCCCGCATCTGCTTGGCCTGCTGTATGGGTATCCGCCGCTGGCCCTGTGTGATGAGTATCGCACCGGCAACCACGAATATGAATGCCGCGATGAGGAAAATCACCTTATCTAAACCAACCGCCCCGGAGGCCGACGCACCAACGCTCAGATCAACCTTCTCGGCGAGCGTCCGTATAGCCCAGGGCATCCTTGCGATGATGCCGGCCATTATGATAAGGCTGATGCCGTTACCGATGCCGTATTCGTCTATCTGCTCGCCGAGCCACATCAGGAAAACTGTGCCGGCCGTCATCCCGACGACGCCCATAAGAAGCGCCTGCTTGTACATACCTGCATACGTCAGACCTCTGCCCCCCAGTAACTTCATAAACATCAATGCCTGGATGACACAGATAAGAACCGTCAAATACCGGGTATACTCCTGTATCTTCTTGTAGCCGGTCTGACCTTCCTGCCGCAGTTTCTTCAAGGTTGGGACTATCTCGCCCAGAAGCATAAGGATAATAGAGGCGGTGATATACGGCATAATTCCAAGCCCGAAAAGGCTGCTCCTCTGGAGCGTGCCGCCGGTGAACATCTGCATATACTCGGCAGCCCTGCCCAGCGGCGTGTCAGCAGCCCCACGCGATTCGGCGATGGCAGCTATCGCACGCTGGTCAAAGCCCGGTACGGGTATGTGAAAGCCGATCCTGTAGATTATCAGTAGAGCCAGCGTAAATACAACCTTGTTACGCAGGTCCCGAATCCTGAAAATGTTGACTATTGTCCCAAGCATTGTATCACATCCCGTTCTTCGCCATCTGCCTTCTCGGCACCGCCGGTCGGCCCAAACGCGAACGTCAAATCACCTTCGCTGTGCCCCCGGAAGATACAATTTTCTGCTCGGCGGTCTTACTGAACTTGTGCGCGCTAACCTGAAGTCTCTTGGTCAACTCGCCGTTGCCGAGAATCTTGACTCTGCTCTTGAGGCTGTCGATCAAACCTGCCTCGGACAACTGCTCAACGCCCACTTCAGCACCGTCATCAAACCTTTCAAGCTGGCAGACGTTCACAATCTCGCACCGTCTCGCAAATCTCGCATTGTTGAAGCCCCGCTTCGGAATCCGACGGAAGAAAGGCATCTGGCCTCCCTCGTACAAACTCAGCGACTGTGCGCCCGACCTGCTTCCGGCACCCTTATGCCCCCGGCCGCAAGTCTTTCCATGGCCGCTCGCTCTGCCCCTGCCGAGACGCTTGCGAGCCTTTTTCTTACCTGCCACTGAAGTTATCTCGTGATTCAACATCCAGGTAACCCAACCATCAATTGCCAATCGCTATGCCCTGATTTGCACGCCCCTTGCGGATTCAACCATCTCCTTCGTACGCAGCTTCAACAATCCCTCGAGAGTCGCCTTGACAACGTTCTTGGGAGACGTGCTCCCATAGACTTTTGTCAGTACATCCTGCACCCCGGCAAATTCCAGCACCGCCCGTGCACTGGAACCGGCAATAACCCCGGTCCCAGGGGTGGCCGGAACCAGAACAATTTTGGTGGCCCTGTACTTGCCGATTACCTGGTGCGGAATGGTCCTTCCCGCCAGGCAAATCTTATGCAGCGATTTCTTGGCGTCCTTAATGCCCTTCTCAACGGCGAGCGGAACCTCGTTGGCCTTGCCATACCCCACACCAACAGTACCGGCCCGGTCGCCGACCACAACCAGCGCGGTAAAACTGAACCTCCGACCGCCCTTGACCACCTTGGCACAACGGAAAACCTTTACAACCGTATCTTCGAGCGGTTTTTCTTCCTGGTCGGCCAGTTTATTAGCTTTATTAACCGGTTCGACAGCCAACTTTTCTTCTCCAAATAATATGCCACAGCGTCAGAAGACCAGCCCGGCTTCTCTCGCCGCCTCGGCAAGCGCCTTGACTCTGCCGTGAAACTTATAGCGGTTCTTGTCGAAGCAAACGCACTTAATACCCACGCTAACGGCCTGCCTTGCCACGGCTTCCCCCACCAGCCGGGCGGCTTCTACGCCGCTGATGCCGGATACGCGGTCCCTCAAGCCCTTGGTCCGGGTACTTGAGGCCACAAGCGTCGCGCCCGCAGTGTCGTCGATTATCTGCGCATAAATATGCCGGTTCGAGCGAAATACCGAGAGCCTTGGACGCTCCCGCGTCCCGAAGACCTTCTTTCGCACGTGATACTTGCGCCTCAGCGCCGCTCTTTTGACCTGATCAGCCCTCATACAAAAAGATTACTCCGACTATGCTACACACCTCCGGAAGTAAACGCCTTGCCCACCTTGCGCCGCACCTGTTCGTCGGCATAGCGGATGCCCTTTCCCTTGTAGGGCTCGGGCGGTCTTATCGCCCTGATATCAGCGGCAAATTGCCCGAGCAGGTGTTTATCAATGCTCGACAGGGTGAACTTCGCGGGCACATCATTGCCCCTCGTGGTGCCGACCTCGATCTTCACCTCGAGACCCTTGGGTATGGGCAGCTCCACAGGGTGCGAATATCCGACCTGGAAAACAAGCTTGCCGCCCTGCTCTTTGACCGAGTACCCCGTACCGTACACCTCCATTTGCTTTGAAAAACCCTTGCTGACTCCGGCAACCATATTCGCCACCAGGGCCCTCATTGTCCCGTGCAACTGCTTGCTTCGGCGGTCCTGTGGCTTGTCGTTTTCAAGGACAACGCAACTGCCAGCCTGGTCAACCTTCACCTTTATCCGCGGATGGCAGTCCATCTCGAGGCTGCCCAACGGACCGCTGACCTTGATCGACTGGCCCTTTTGTTCGACCGTCACGCCGCTTGGAATCAGGACAGGTTTTTTCCCTATACGACTCATTTAGCTAACCGTACACAGAATCTCGCCGCCGACGTTGGCCCGCCGGCACTCACTATCACTCATCACGCCCTTGCTCGTCGAAACAATCGCGATGCCCATGCCGCCCATGACTCGCGGCAGCTCCTGAACCGACGAGTAAATCCTTCGACCCGGCCTGCTCGTTCGTTTTATCTCGCCGATTATTGACTTGCCCTGCTCGTCGTACTTCAGGCTGATCCTGATTATTCCCTGCTTTCCGTCGTCTATGCGGTCATAATCGAGGATATAGCCCTCCTTCTTGAGAACGGCCGCTATGCCCTCGCAGATATTGGAGGCCCGTATATTGACCTGCTCCTTGCCTACCCGGGCCGCGTTACGTATTCGCGTGAGCATATCGGCTATCGGATCACTGAGAGTCATAGCGCCCTATCTCGAATCTCCTGTACCATCAACGTTTTTCTGCATCAGGCCCAACCATCCTTCACCAACTCGCCTTCTTCACGCCGGGAATCTTGCCCTCGTTGGCGAGAGTTCTAAAGCAAATACGGCAAATCTTGAATTTGCGATAGACCGCCCTCGATCTACCACAAAGCTGGCAACGCGTATATTGCCTGACACGGAACTTCTGCTTCTTTGCCGCCTTGTTCTCAAGTGCCTTGGTTGACATCCAGACGCTCCAAATCCTGCTAATTGAATCCCCGCCTTACAGTCATTTCTGCTGCGGCAGCTCCCTGAACGGCATCCCGAATAGCTGAAGCATTCTCCTGCCTTCTTCGTCCGTCTCGGCGGAGGTTACAAACGTTATGTTCATTCCCTGCTGGAATTCCACCTTGGCCGGGTTGATCTCCGGGAAGACGGTCTGCTCGGTCAGGCCCATCGAGTAGTTGCCGCGGCCGTCAAAGCTCTTTGGGCTCAGGCCCCGGAAGTCTCGCACGCGGGGGATTGCAAGGTTGATAAGCCTGTCCATAAACTCGTACATCCTCGCTCCCCGTAGCGTGACCTTCAGGCCGGTCTCCATACCCGCCCGGACCTTGAAGTTCGAGACGCTCTTTTTCGCCTTGCAAACGGCAGGCATCTGGCCCGTGATCATCATCAGATCCTTCTTGGCCGAGTCCAGGAACTTCTTGTCCTGCGTCGCCCTTCCGACCCCCATGGAAACGACTACCTTCTCCATACGCGGAACGGCCATAGGATTCTTGTAGCCGAACTCCTGGGTCAGCTCGGCGATTATCTTGGACTGGTATAAATCTCTCAAACGCGCCATCAGGAAACCTGTCGTACAACCTTGCTCTTATCGGTTCTCCTACAACGAAAACCTGCTCAAAATTCTAAATCTCCGTACCGTCGGCAAAGACACGTTTTTTTCTGCCATCCTTGTTCAGCTTGTACCTGACCCTGCCGCCCCTTGATGTCTTCGTATTCACGGGCAGGACATTGCTGATGTGGATAGGCTGCTCCACGTGGATCCGGCCGCCGTGGGGATTCTTACGCGAGGGCCTGACGTGTTTCTTGGCCAAATTGACGCCCTGTACTACGACCAGATTCTTTCGCGGCATCACCCGTAAAACCCTGCCGGTCGCACCCTTGTGTACCCCGGAAATAATCTCGACTGTATCGTTTTTCTTAACGTGTAGTGCCATTGCCACACCTCTTATCTGCCCGGCCTAAACCACTTCGCTGGCCAGGGAGATAATCTTCATATAGTTCTTCTCTCGCAGCTCACGGGCAACCGCGCCGAAAATCCGCGTGCCGATCGGGTTGCCGTCGTTGTCGATCATCACCGCCGCGTTGCTGTCAAACCTGACGTAGCTGCCGTCGCGCCTCTTGACGGGGCTCTTAGTTCGAATAATAACGCACTTATGCACCTTCTTGTCGTCCAACTGGCAGCTCGGCAGCGACTTCTTTATCGCCACGCAAACAACGTCGCCGACGCTCGCCACGGGTCGGGAGGCCTTGCCGCGGGAGCCGCTCCTGCCCAGGACTTTTATGCACAATGCCGACTTAACCCCCGAGTTGTCGGCGATGTCCAGCATTGTCTCCTGTTGAATCATAATTCGTAGCTCGCGCCGTCCGTACTAACTATCCCAAACACCGATTTACACCCTGACCGCCTTGTGAACCACCCTCAACAGTCGCCAGCTCTTGGTCTTGCTTCGCGGGCGACACTGGGCAATTTCCACCACGTCTCCGACGCCGCTTTGGTTGTGCTCGTCATGGACGCCGATCTTCGTTCTGCGACTGACGTACTTGCCATACTTCGGGTGCTTGACCTTGTAATCGATCACAACCTTGACGGACTTATTTCCACTGTTGCTGACTACCACGCCGGTTAAAGTTTTCGGTTTTCTATCCTGCATTTCTGGCTTCCAATCATCAAGAACACCCGGCGAATCGTCATTTACGCTCGCGTATTATCGTTTTTATCCTTGCAATGTCACGCCTGACATTTTTCATAGCCCTGGAATTTTCCAGCTTCTCGGTAACTGCCTGGGACCTCAAGTCGAACAGGTGCTTCTCGAGCTCCTCAAGCTTCTCCTGCAGCTCTTCAGGACTCATCTCGCGGTAGTGCCGTGGCTTCATCCCGACTTCCTCGCCGCCTACAACGAATGCCTTCTCTTGACGAACCTACACCTGACGGGCATCTTATGCGCGACCCTCAGCAGCGCCTGCTTGGCGACCTCTTCCTCGACGCCTCCTATTTCGAAGCAGACCTGGCCCGGCTTGACCCTCGCCACCCAAAACTCCGGCTCACCTTTGCCTTTACCCATGCGCGTCTCCAGCGGCTTGGCACTAACCGGCTTGTGGGGGAAGATCCTGATATAAACTTTCCCCTCGCGATGCAGAAAATGGGTGGCGGCAACCCGACCGGCCTCGATGGTCTTGGCTGAAATCCAGCTGCTCTCGAGAGACTGCAGACCGTACTCACCGAACGCAACAAAGTTGCACCTCGAAGCGTTGCCCTTCATTCTGCCTCGCTGGCTCTTGCGATGCTTGACTCTCTTGGGCATCATCGCCATTTTTCAGACCCTTTCAAAAAGCAAACGCACACAGGACCGGCATCTGCACACAAGAGCCTCACTCTCCGTCTTGCTGTTCACTATCCGGTTGGCCGGCCTCCTGCTCAACAACCACAGCCGGACCAGACTGATCCTTGGCTGCTGCTGTTCGCGGGCCCTGCCCGGCAGGCGCGACTCGCGCAGCGGTGCCCGTACCCCGCGAAGGCGCAACCCGCCTCGGCAACCGCCTGCGGCGACGGCTCAATTGCTCGGCTTCTTCGCCGAACTTGCCCTTATAAATCCATACCTTCACGCCGATCACCCCGTAGGTCGTCCGCGAGACCGCCACCGCATAATCCACGTTGGCGTCCAGCGTGTGAAGCGGGATGCTGCCGAGCTTTTGCGTCTCTTTTCTCGCCATCTCCGCCCCGGCCAACCGGCCCGAGCATATGATCTTGACCCCCTTGGCCCCGGCATTCATCGCCGCCTCACAAAACTGCTTCATCGTGCGCCTGAAAGAGGCCCGCTTGCTCAATTGCTCCGCTATCGCTTCGGCAACCAGGGTCGCATCGAGGTCAGGCTCCTTTATTTCGACGACGTTCACCCCAACCTTTCGGCCCGTCATCTCCTCAAGCTCTTCCCGAAGCTTATCGACTTCTCCACCCCTGGGTCCGATGACCACGCCCGGCCGGGCGCTGTGGAGCGTTACCTTAACCTCGTTTCGCGTCCGCACTATCTCCGTCTTCGAGACCGCCCCTTTGGGCATAGACCGGTTGTACTTCTGGTCGACGTACCGGCGGATCTTCTGGTCCTCAACGAGAAAATCACCGTAGCTGGCCTTCGGGGCATACCAGGTGCTTTGCCACCCCCGGGTTATCCCGGTCCTAAAACCAATTGGCGAGGTTTTCTGACCCATAATCGCTATCTCTTCTTAATTCGACCCCGCTGCTGCGACTTTCATATCTGCCTGACGGTTACATATATGTGGCAGGCCTTCTTCCGGATCGGATGCGCTCGTCCACGGTCCTTCGGCATCCACCGCTTCGTGCCGATCCTAACGCCTGCATCATCGACGCGGGCCTCACAGACGTACAGATTATCGACGTTCGCTCTCTGCTCGTCCGCGTCGGCAATGGCTGCCTTGAGCACCTTGTTGACCATCCCGGCCGCCCGCTTCTTCGTGAACTTCAGAATATCCATCGCATCCTGGACCGTTCGCCCGACTATCAATTGCGTCACAAGGCGAGCCTTCCTCGCAGAGATGGGCGCGAAGCGATACGACGAACGCCAGTCACAAAGGTCATTCTCTTCCACGCCCAGGGCATCGGCCAAGCGGCTGATATCTTCACTTCGCGGCTTGGGCTTGAACAACCCTTTTTGCCAGTTCTTGATCGCAACGAATGCCTCCTCCTCGTCGAGACCCGGCCTGGCCAAATGCCCGGCCAACAGGCGGATGTCGGCCCGCCGCCGCTCGCATAGCTCTCTAAATCTCTCAGCACTCAACATATACCAGTATCCCGCTGTCGCAGCTCACCGGTCCACCCGTCGTCAGGGCGAACCTACACCCAACCTACTTTATCTTCTTGCTCGAATGGCCCCTGAATGTCCTCGTGGGCGAAAACTCGCCCAGCTTGTGGCCCACCATATCCTCGGTCACAAAAACCTTGTGGAAAAGCTTGCCGTTGTGAACCAGAAACGTAAAACCAACGAACTCGGGGATTATGGTGCACCTTCGCGCCCAGGTCTTTATCGGCTCACGCGAGCCCGAATTCACCTGCTTGGTGACCTTGTTAAAGAGCTTTTCATCAACGTAAGGTCCTTTTTTAAGAGATCGTCCCATTCTTCAAATCTCGATTTGCCCGATCAGGCAGGCCACCCCTGCAGGGGCCTGCCTTCAGGTTATCTCTTACTTTTTCGTCTCCGAATGATTCTCTTACTGCTCGGCTTGCGCGGATTCCTTGTCTTGCCGCCTTTTGCAAGCACGCCCGTCGGCGAACAGGGATGCCGCCCTCCGTTTGCTCGACCTTCTCCACCGCCCATCGGGTGGGCAACAGGGTTCATCGCCTTTCCCCGAACGTGCGGTCTACGGCCCATATGGCGCCTTCGCCCGGCCTTGCCCAGACGCACGTTTTGATGGTCGGGGTTACTCAACCGGCCTATCGTCGCCCGGCACTCCTTGCGGATCATACGCATCTCGCCGCTCGGCAGGACAATCGTCACCCAATCTCCCTCTTTGGCAACGATCCTCGCTGCGTTCCCCGCCCCCCTCACGAGCTTCCCCCCCTGACCGGCGATCAGTTCAATGTTGTGAATCTCCATGCCGGAGGGAATCGCCGAAAGCGGCATCGCGTTGCCTGTCTTCGGCTCGCAGGACAGACCGCTCTCGACCCGGTCGCCCGTCTTGATGCCCAACGGCGACAGAATGTATCTCTTCTCTCCGTCGGCATAGTGCAACAGGCTGATAAAACAGTTCCTGTTAGGGTCGTACTCGACGGTCGCAACCGTAGCCGGGACGCCATCCTTGTCGCGTTTGAAATCGATGACGCGATAGATCTTCCGCGCACCGCCGCCCCGAAAGCGACTGGTAGTAACGCCGTGGTGGTTTCGCCCGCCGTTCTTCTTCAGCCGCTTGCAGAGCGACTTCTCGGGCTTGCACGCGGTCAACTCCGTGTAATCATTCACCGAGCTGTTCCTGCGACCTGCGCTTGTCGGTTTGTACACTCGAATGCCCATAAACCTTCACCCCGTCGGACGCGACCGACGCTTAGAACAGATCTATGTGAAACTCCGGCTTGAGATAAACGACCGCCTTTTTCCAGTTCGATGTCCTGCCGAAGCTCCTGCCCCTGCGGCGATATTTGCCCCTGCGATTGGCTGTCCTGACCTTATCAACCTTAACGTTGTAAATCCTTTCGATGGCGTTCTTTATCTGGGTCTTGTTGGCCTGGATGTTCACCTCGAAGGAGTATGCACCTCTTGTGTTGGCCAGGTGCATCCCCTGCTCGGTGATCAACGGCCGAATTATCACGCTATAATCGTCCACAACACCACCTTACTGATTCTCTTCCGCCCGATCCTTTTCCAGAACCGACAGAAACGCCTCCTTGGTAAAAAGCATCTTCTTGTGCCTGCAGATCTCCCCGGCATTCAACTGGGCCACCGGCATAACCGCGATCCGCGGTAGATTGCTGGCCGACTTGCAGAGATTCCGATCGTACTCCCCGACGGTAACGAGACAGCTGCGGTCAATCTTCAGGTTTTTCAGAACCGCCTGCAAGTCCTTCGTTCGCGGTTTCCCAAAGGCCAGCCTGTCGACCACAACCACGTTGTTGCTCTGCAGCTTTGCCAGTATGGCCGAGTCCCTGGCCAGCCTCCGCTGCTTTTTCGGCATCCGTTTTCTGAAGTCCCTGGGCACCTTGGCAAACGTAACCCCACCACCGACGCGCTTGCCAGTGCGGCTGTTGCCAACGCGGGCGTACCCGGTACCTTTCTGCCTATACAGTTTTCGGCCGGAGCCGGCCACCATGCTTCTGCCCTTCGTCGCCGCCGTCCCCACGCGGTTATTGGCCTGATACATAACAATGGCCTGTTTGAGCAACGCATACCGAACCGAGCCGCCCAGGGCCGACTCATTCACCTCAAGGCTCTCGACCTCCTGGCCATCCTGGTTATATACAGCCAAATTGATCATCGCAAATCATCCACGCAGCAATTACTCGGTCCTCTTGGCGGTGCGGACGATACAGTATCCGCCGGCCGGCCCCGGCACCGAACCTTTGACCACCAGAAGGTCCCTCTCCTCGTCGATAGAGACCACCTCGTGGTTCTTCGTCGTAACCCGGCGATGGCCCAGGTGACCCGCCATCCGTTTGCCCTTCTTCGGGCCGCCGCCACCCCCGGCGTTGCTCGCAAAGCTCGAAATCGAACCGGGCGCCCGGTGCTTCCGCTCCGTACCGTGCGAAGCCGGAAAGCCCCCAAAGCCGTGACGCTTCATCACGCCGGCGAAGCCCTTGCCCTTGCTGGTCCCCACGACATCCACGAACTTGCAGCCCGCAAAGACGCTAACGGTCAGAGACTCCCCAGGCTTGCATTCCGGCTCAACCTCGTCGGGCAAACGCATTTCCCTGACAAACTTCTTCGGGACGGTGTTGGCCTTCCTCGCACTGCCGAGCTGCGGATTCTTTCTTCGAGAAGGCTTGACGTCCTCGAAGCCCAACTGAACAGCGTTGTACCCGTCAGTTTCGGTGGTCTTGACCTGCATTACAACGCACGGCCCAGCCTGTATTACGGTAACAGGCAGCAGCTCGCCGGACTCGGCGTAAACCTGAGTCATCCCGATCTTTTTGCCCAACAGCATTGCCATAATCACTTACCCTGCGACCCACGTCGCGGCTCCAACCACCCCTGCTCAAGGCCGGAACACAACCTGCCAGGCCAAATATCACGCCTTAATCCGAACAAACACCCCAGCAGGCACGACCAGGCGATTGAGCACCTCAACGGTCCGCGCATTCGCCTCGTAGATGTCGATCAGCCGTTTGTGAGTCCGAAGCTCGAACTGCTCGCGCGACTTCTTGTCGATATGAGGACTACGCAAGACCGTGTATCTTTCGATCCTCGTCGGCAGCGGCACCGGACCGCTCACCCGGGCATTGGTCTTTCGCGCGTGCTCAACGATCTCACGAGCAGAGGCATCAAGAGCCCTGTGGTCGTAGGCCTCCATTCTAATTCTTATTCTTTCGGTCTCAGTGGCCATAGCTTCTTATGGCTTTTCCCCGCGCTGCTGTCTTCCCCCTGGAGCACCGCCCCACCAACAGCTCGCGCTGTACATATCGTCCGATTCTACCGATCTGAAGCTTCCTGAGAGCTTGAACTCAATAAGCCTACCGCCGGACAATGTAAAAAATATACCCTTGCCGTGGCTAATCCGGTATCAGCCAGGCTCTATATACCAATGCTTGATTTCGGCAGGAAAGGCTTTTGTTAATCCGCCTTCCTTAAGATTCCGGGCTGGGACCGGCTTTTCCAGCCCCCTGGAAAGCCCGGCGTGGGCCTCCAGCACACCCCAAAGTCTTACTCAGACTACCAACTAACCATCCCTGACTGTCACATTAGAGAAGATATGCCACAGCCCAACTTACCCACGCAAAGTCTTCCTTGACAATGCTCGCTACGGCTGAAACCCTGAAGTTTAGGCCAACAGCCGACCATTGTCAAGCGAACGCAAAAATTTTTTTGAAAAAAATCAAAATTTTTTAAGCCGATCAGATAATTAGTTCCTGGGTCATCTGCTCAGGTACCTTTTCATAGGCCAGCGGCTCCATAGTAAAGGAACCTCTGCCCCCCGTAGCGCTGCGGATCTCGCTGGAATAGCCGAACATCTCCACCAACGGAACCTTGGCGTCGATTACCTGCATATTCCCGTGTACCCGACAGCCCACGATCAGGCCCCTCTTGGCCAGCAGACTCCCCTGGACAGCCCCGAAACTGGCCTGGGGGACAATAGCCTGCAGCCGCATCACCGGCTCAAGAAGGACTGGACCGGCCTCTTGAAGGGCCTTTTCGACGGCGACCCCGGCCGCCTGCTCAAAGGCTATGCTCGACGAGTCCACCGAGTGGAAAGAGCCGTCAATCAGCGTAACCTTAACTCCCAAAACAGGATAGCCTGCCAGCACCCCGCAGCCCAGAGCGTCTCTGGCGCCCCTTTCAACGTCTGGAACGAAGTGCCTCGGCACAGCGTCAGCCGGGGCCTTGCACTCGAACCTAATATCGTTTGCCCAGTGCCCATCCTCCGTCATAATCGGCTCAAGGACAAGCACGACGTGGCCGTACTGGCCACGCCCCCCTGTCTGACGTACAAACCTGCCTTCGCCCTGTGCCGGCCGGGTGATGGCCTCCCTGTAGGCTACACGGGGCTTGCCAACCCTGATATTGACCCCTTTTTCCTTGGCCAGCTTGTGCTGGAGCACCTCCAGATGCAGCTCGCCCATACCGCTGATGATGGTCTGGCCCGTCTCCGGGTCGACTTTGCACTCAAAAGTGGGGTCTTCACGTCTCAACTCTGCCAGCGCATCGGCCAATTTCGCCTTCTCCGCGGCCGTCCTGGGTTCTATCGACATATTCATAACCGTGGCGGGGAAGCTGATACTGGGCAGCAGCACAGGTCGTCTTGGATCGCATATCGTATCGCCGGTCAGCGTCTGCTTGAGCCCCACCACCGCCACAATATCCCCTGCAGAGGCCGAGTCGATAATCTTGCGGTCTTTGGCGTGCATCTCGAAGATCCGGGTAATGTTTTCCCGCTTGTTGCGATTTGCGTTCAGCACCCGCGTGCCGGATTTCAGCCTGCCCTGATATATGCGGAGGAAGCTCAGGTCCCCGTGCGCATCGCTGGTGATTTTGAATGCCAGGGCGACCACAGAACCACCAGGGTCGCACTTGATGCGGATTTCCTTGTTCTTATCGGACGGATGGTGCCCAACCAGGGCAGGCTTGTCCAGAGGTGAGGGCAGGTAGGCAACGACCCCGTCAAGAAGCCTCTGTACACCGATGTATTTCAGGGCCGAGCCCACAAAAACCGGATGGAGCGCGCCGGCGAGGGTGCCCTTTCTGACGGCACGGCAGATCATTTCTGCCTCGACCGGCTTGTCGTTCACATAACGGTCCATCAGCTCCTCATCGTGCTCGGCCGCCAGCTCGATCATTTCGAGCCTGCGCCGTTCGGCCATCTGCCGCAGCTCCTCGGGAATCTCGGTTTCCTCAAAGACAGCCCCCATTGCCTCTGCCTTGTAGAAAACAGCCTGCATCGTGACCAGATCGATGACACCCGAGAAGGAATCCTCGGCACCGATGGGAAGCTGAAGGACGGTCGGGTTGGCAAGGAGCTTATCGCGGATGCTCTCGACGGACATCTCGAAGTCGGCGCCGGTCTTATCCATCTTGTTGACGAAACACAGGCACGGTAACCCGTACTTACGTCCCTGCCTCCAGACGGTCTCGCTCTGGGCTTGAACACCTTCGCTGCCGTCGAAAACAGCAACTGCGCCGTCAAGAACCCTCAAGGACCTCTCCACTTCGGCGGTGAAATCAATGTGCCCCGGCGTGTCGATGAGATTGATTTCAAAGCCCTTCCAGGGGCACTTGGTAGCGGCTGAAGTGATGGTAATGCCCCTTTTCTGCTCCTCCTCCATATAATCCATTACGGCGGTGCCCTCGTGGACCTCGCCCATTTTGTGGGTCTTGCCCGTATAGTAGAGTATGCGCTCGGTGACCGTGGTTTTCCCGGCATCGATATGAGCCATTATCCCGATGTTGCGGAGTTTTTCCAAGTTAACGGCCATTATCCCTGTCTCGTGCGTCTGACCGGCGGCCCGCAGGTCACCGGCAAATCACCAACTTGATAAAAAAACTGCCACGGTCATCATCTCAAAGCGAACCGTGGCAGTTGTAATCGGCCCCTACTACCAGGCGAAATGGGCAAACGCCTTATTCGCCTCCGCCATTCGGTGCACATTCTCTCTGGTGGTCATCGCACCACCGTGCCCGTTGTAAGCGTCTATCAGCTCGGATGCGAGTCGTTCGCACATCGGCTTGCCCTTCTTGCCCCTGGCAGCCTGTAGAATCCACCTGAAAGCAAGAGATTGTTGGCGCTTCGGGCTTACCTGCATAGGGACTTGGTAACTGGCACCGCCGACACGCTTGCTGCGGACCTCGATCATCGGCTTGACATTGTTCACCGCCTTTTCGAAGACCTCGAGCGGCTGAGCGTCCGCAACCTTCTTGGCCACTATGTCCATCGCATCGTAGAAGACCCGCTGGGCGGTGCTTTTCTTGCCGTCCCACATCATACAGTTAATAAACTTCGAGACGAGCTTGCTGTCGTACCTCGGATCAGGCTTTAGCTGCTCACCCGATTTCGTGAATCTTTTTGCCATATTCGCGTACCTGGTTTTGACACCCCCGGCTTACGTCTTTTTCGCGCCGTACTTGCTCCTGCCCTGCTTGCGACCCGTAACACCAGCACAGTCAAGAACTCCGCGGATAATGTGGTAGCGGACACCAGGCAGGTCGCGGACCCGCCCGCCCCGGATCAGAACCGTACTGTGCTCCTGCAGGTTGTGGTCGATGCCGGGGATGTAGGCAGTAACCTCCTTGCCGTTTGTCAGCCTGACACGGGCGATCTTCCGCAGAGCCGAATTAGGCTTCTTGGGCGTTTGCGTCCTGACTATCAGGCACACACCGCGTTTTTGCGGCGAACCGCTGATGTCAGAGATGCGCTTACGACGCTTCGATTTTGCCCTCGGGCGTCTGACTAATTGGTTAATAGTCGGCATAATCGCTATCTCTCAATGTACTTTACAACGGACAACTTAATTGATGCCCAGCGCTTCCTTGATGGCAGCTTCTTTCTTGGCCTCGGCTTCCTTTGCCTCGATCACTTCGCCGGCCTCAACGAACTCCTTGGGCAGAGGTGCCTCGACAAGGTGCTTGACCTTCATATCCAAATAGGGCTTGAAGGCCGTCCCGGCCGGTATAAGGTGCCCAAGTATAACATTTTCTTTCAGGCCGTGCAACTCGTCGGTCTTGCCGGCCAAGGCCGCCTCCGTAAGGACCTTCGTGGTCTCCTGGAAACTCGCGGCGGCAATGAAGCTCTCGGACCACAACGAGGCCTTGGTAATACCGAGCAGCAGGGTGTGTGCCGTGGCAGGCTTCGCCTTCTTACCTTTGGCAGGCGTCCCCCCGATCATCTCAACCTTCTCGTTCTTGGCCGCAAGTTCTTTCTTGTCGATGATTTGTCCGACCTCCAGCTCGGTAACGTCCCCGGGGTCAACGATTTTGACGCTGTTGGTCAACCTTTCGTTCTCTTTCCTGAATGCGAACTTGTCAACGACCTCGCCGGGCAGGAAAGAGCTGTCCCCCACCGACTCTATCTCGACCTTGCGCATCATCTGGGCACAGATGATTTCGATATGCTTGTCGTTGATGTTGACGTTCTGGGAGCGATAGACGTTCTGAATCTCCGAAATCAGGTAGCGCTGCAGGGCTTCTTCGCCCTTGATCCGCAGGATGTCGTGGGGCACCAGCGGGCCGTCGGACAGGGCGTCGCCGGCCTCGGCAAAGTCGCCGGTATGGACGTTGAGGTGTCTATCCCTGGGGACGTGGTGCTCCTTCTCCATCCCGCTTTCACTGCGGATGATGATCGTCATCTTCCCTTTGCGCTTATCGCTCCGCAGTTCAACGCGTCCGCTGATTTTGGCCATAGCGGCCGGGTCCTTCGGCTTTCTGGCCTCGAAAACCTCGGTAACCCTCGGCAGGCCGCCGGTTATATCCTGCGTGCCTCCTGTAGCCCGCGGTTGATGCGCAAGAAGCTGGCCCGCCTGAACCTTCTGTCCTTCAACCACCTCGATTCTGGCGCCGGCCGGCAGGTAGTGCACGTCAAGTATCTTGCCCTTGTCGTCCTCGATGATGATCTGGGGGTGCTTATCTCCCTTGTGCTCGATGACGACAGGCTTGCTGACCTGGCCTTTGCGCTCCTCCTCGATGTTGATGGTTTCGCCCTCAATGATGTCAACAAACCCTATAACACCGCTGACCTCGGCCAGGATGGGGGTGCGGTGCGGGTCCCACCTGAACAGGGGCGTGTTGGCCTTGACGGCCTGGCCGTCCTCAACCAACACAACGGCACCGTAGGGCACCTTAAACCTGTCGAGTTCGCGGTCTTTCTCGTCCAGCAGCGCGATTTCCCCGTTTCGCTTGAGGGCGACGACCTCGGTCGAAGCGTCCCCGCGCTTGACCGAGACGGCGTTAATGTCGCGATACTGCACCTTGCCGTCGTAGGTGGCGTCCTGCTGGCGTTCGAGTATGGCCCTGGAAGCAACTCCGCCCGTGTGGAAGGTCCGCAGGGTGAGCTGGGTGCCCGGCTCACCAATGGACTGGGCCGCCACGATTCCGACTGCCGAGCCTTCCTCGACCAATCGGCCGGTACTCATATCCCAGCCGTAGCACTTCGCACATACGCCGAACGGACTGTCACAGGTCAGCGGGCTCCTGACCCTGATCGCATCCAGGCCCAGGGCTTCGATCTTGGCGGCGGCTTCAGGGGTGATAACCTCGTTTTCCCGCACAATCATCTCATCGGTTATCGGATTGCGGATATTGTCCCTGGCGGTCCTGCCGATGATCAACTGCGACAGAGGCACGTCAACCTGGTCACCCCGGCTGACCACGCTTTTGGTGATGCCCTGAAGTGTCTGGCAGTCACGCTCGATGATGATGACGTTCTGGGCGACGTCGATAAGCTTGCGGGTGAGATACCCCGAGTTTGCGGTCTTCAGCGCGGTATCTGCCAGACCCTTGCGGGCGCCGTGCGTGGAACTGAAGTACTCCAGGACGCTCAAACCCTCGCGAAAATTGGATTTGATTGGCGTCTCGATGATCTCTCCGCTGGGCTTGGCCATCAGGGCCCGCATCCCGGCCAACTGCTGTATCTGGTCAACGCTCCCTCTGGCACCTGAATCGCTCATAAGGTATATGGGATTGAGGTAGGGCGTGCCGTCGTCGGTTGTATCCTCCTTGAGACCCCGCATCATCTCGCTGGTGACGGCCACGCGAGCATTGGTCCAGGCGTCGATCACCTGATTATACCTTTCGCCTTCGGTCAGAACGCCCTCGTTGTAATTCTTCTGGATCTTGGCGACCTTTTTCTCGGCCTCTTCGATGATCTGCTGCTTTCTCGCCGGTATCTTCAGGTCAGTCACGCCGAAGCTCAGGCCCGCAAGCGTCGCATATCTAAAGCCCAGATCTTTTATCCTGTCCAGCAGGTCAACCGTTGCAGCCGAACCGGCAAACTCGAAGCAATCACTAATGACCTGGCTGAGCTTGTTCTGGGCCATCGTTTCGTTATAGAACGGCATCCCCTCCGGAAGTATGTCATTGAAGATGCACCTTCCGACAGTTGTCTCGATCGTTGCGGGCTTCGGCTGATCTTGCATCGAGCCCGGCGAGGCTGTCCGATCTGCTGCGATCCTCTTGGCGATGCGGACCTTGATCCTTTCGTGCAATCCAATCTTGCCGGTCTCATACGCCATCATCGCCTCAAAGGTGTCTCTAAAGAGAGGGACCTTCGCTTTCTCCGGCTCGGGCGGAAGCGACCGCGGGTCGAAGTACGTTAAATAGTAGTTGCCCATCACCATATCCTGGGACGGCCCAACCATCGGCGAGCCGTTTGCCGGCGAAAAGATGTTGGCGACGGTCATCATAAGTACGTGGGTCTCGGCCTGAGCTTCGATGCTCAAAGGCAAATGAACCGCCATCTGGTCGCCGTCAAAATCCGCGTTGAAGCCCTTGCAGGCCAGAGGATGAAGCATTATCGCGTTGCCCTCCACCAGGACCGGCTCAAAGGCCTGGATGCCCATCCGATGAAGCGTCGGCGCACGGTTGAGCAAGACCGGGTGCTGGTGTATCACCTCCTCGAGAATATCCCAGACCTGCTCGTCCCGCCGCTCGATCATCCTCTTGGCGCTCTTGATGGTATCTGCCAGCCCATGCTGCTTGAGCTTGCGGATGATGAACGGCTGGTACAGCTCCAGCGCGATTTTCTTGGGCAGCCCGCACTGGTAGAGCTTGAGGTTGGGTCCCACCACAATAACCGAACGGGCCGAGTAATCCACACGCTTGCCTAACAGGTTCTCGCGAAACCTGCCCTGCTTGCCCTTGATCATATCGGTCAGGGATTTCAGAGCCCGGTTGTTGCTGCCGAGAACCGGCCTTCTACAACGCCCGTTATCCAGCAGCGAATCCACGGCCTGCTGGAGCATCCTCTTTTCGTTTCTAATTATTACGTCGGGAGCGTTGAGGTCGATGAGTTTCTTGAGCCGGTTGTTCCGGTTGATGATACGCCGATACAGGTCGTTCAGGTCGCTGGTGGCGAAGTTATCCCTTTCCAGCAGGACCAGCGGCCTTAGGTCCGGCGGGATCACGGGGATAACCTCGAGCACCATCCACTCGGGCTTGTTGTTGCTGTTCTTGATTTCGTTGACGATCTTGAGACGCTTGGTCAGGTCCTGGATTTTCTGCTTACTGTTGGTCTTTGTAATGGCCTGCCTGAGCTCCACGCCGAGGGCATCGAGGTCGAGATTCATCAGCAGCGCCTTGATCGCCTCGGCGCCCATAGAGGCCTTGAACGCGCTTCCGTACTTCTTCGTGGCTTCGCGGAATTCCTCTTCGCTGAGCAACTGCCCGACCTTCAACGGGCTCTGACCGGCGTCGGTTACGACGTAGTCCTGGAAGTAGATGATCTTCTCCAGGTCGGAGCCCTTCATCGCCAGCAGCGTGCCGAGCCGATTGGGGATGGCCTTGAAGAACCATATATGAACCACCGGCGCGGCAAGGTTGATGTGCCCCATTCTCTTCCGCCGAACCCGACTGTGCGTTACCTTTACCCCGCAACGATCACAGATAATGCCCTTGAACTTGGTGCCCTTGTACTTACCGCAGGCGCACTCCCAGTCCCTTTCAGGCCCGAATATCCGCTCGCAGAACAATCCATCCTTCTCGGGGCGATAGGTCCGGTAGTTGATCGTCTCGGGCTTGCGTACCTCGCCGAAAGACCAACTGCGAATGTCGTTGGGACTGGCCAGCGAAATCTTGACCGAGCCGTAATCGTTTATTCGATCGTATATATTTCCTAACATATAAGGCCCCCTGCAATAGACACCTTAATAGTCGTGCTTACAAAACCGTGCTTCCCAGGCGCTTCTTCTCAAGCTGTATGTTCAATCCCAGGCCCCTTATCTCATTGCACAGGACGTCGAAGGACAGCGGTGTCCCCGCCTCGAGCATATTCTGGCCCTTGACCATCGATTCATATATCTTCGTTCGACCCTCGACGTCGTCGCTCTTGACCGTGAGCATTTCCTGAAGGGTGTACGCGGCCCCGTATCCCTCCAACGCCCAGACCTCCATTTCACCAAACCTCTGGCCGCCGGTCCTGGCCTTGCCCCCCAGGGGCTGCTGTGTGATAAGGCTGTAAGGCCCGGTTGACCTGGCGTGAATCTTATCATCAACCAGATGGTGCAGCTTCATCATATAGATATAGCCTATGGTCGCGCACTGGTCGAACGGTTCTCCGGTCCTGCCGTCGTACAACTGCGTCTTGAGCGTCTTCGGAATCGTCACGAAAAACTCGTCCGCTCGCGGAGCCTCACGCTTTTCTTCAAGCTCAGCCCTTCTGGCAGCTACAGCCTCGTTGGCTTCCTCCGTCAATCTCTGGATGTCTTCCTCCGTGGCCCCGTCGAAGACGGGCGTTATCGCGTTGAATCCCAGCACCTTCGCGACCCACCCGAGATGGGTCTCGAGAATCTGCCCCACGTTCATCCTGCTCGGTACACCGAGTGGATTGAGCAATATGTCCAGGGGCGTGCCGTCTTCGAGGAAAGGCATATCCTCTTCAGGTAGTATCTTGGCGATTACACCCTTATTGCCGTGTCGGCCGGCCATTTTGTCGCCTATCGACAACGTGCGCTTGATTGCCACATAGACCTTCACCATCTGGAGCACGCCGCTGGGCAGCTCGTCGCCGTGTTTGAGGATATCGATACGGCGTTTCTTCTCCTCCTGGAGTTCGGTGATCTTGACCCAGTATTTGTCCACGAGCTTCTGGACCTGATCACGAACCGAGGCGGGCTTGACCCACTTGATGTCGAAGTTCTCGATCTGCTCGTAGATAACTTCGTCATCGTCGCTGGCCCCGACCTTCTGGCGCGTCGACGGATCGACGATGCTCACCTCGAACTTCTTGTGAATCCCCTCGATCATCTGCCGGAATGCCGTGCACTCCTTGGCGACCATCTCCCGCTCGTATTCCTTGATCTGGGCCGCCAACTGCTTTTTCTGCTCCTCGGTGCCGGCCCCGCGCCTCGTGAAACGCTCGGTCTTTATTACCACCCCCTCGTAGCCGCTGGGCAGCTCAAGAGAATCATTCTTTACATCCTCGCCGGCCCTTCCGAATATCGCGTGGAGAAGCTTTTCTTCGGGCGTAAGCTCGGTCTTGCTCTTCGGAACCACCTTGCCGACGAGAATATCACCCGGGCAGACCCGCGTCCCCTCGCGGACTACGCCGTGCTCATCGAGATTGCGCAGCGCCTTTTCGCTGACGTTGGGGATGTCGCGGGTAAACTCCTCCTTGCCCAGCCGGGTCTCGCGGACCTCGGCAGTGAACTCGTCGATGTGAATACTTGTGAAGCTGTCATTCTTGCAGAGTTTTTCGCTGACGATGATGGCGTCCTCGAAGTTGTAACCGTCGAAGGAAACAAAACCCACCAGGACGTTCTTTCCCAGGGCCAGGACGCCGTCGGCCGTGCCGCCACCATCGGCGATTATCTGCCCTCTTGCGACCCTATCGCCGAGTTTAACTATGGGCTTCTGGTTGAGACAGGTCCTCTCGTTCAGGCCGACAAATTTCGCGAGCTTATACTCGTCTGTATGGTTGATGACTATCCTGGTGGCATCGACGGCGGTAACGGTGCCGCCGCTCTTTGCCCGGACAACCATACTCGAGTTCCTCCCGACGACCTCTTCCATCCCCGTGCCGACCAGCGGCGGCTCGGTCTTGAGCAGAGGGACAGCCTGTCGCTGCATGTTGGAGCCCATCAGGGCCCTGTTTGCGTCATCGTGCTCAAGGAACGGGATCAACGAGGCCGAGACGCCGACGATCTGCTTGGGTGAAATATCGACATAGTCCACGTTCTTGCTGTCGACGTGAGCCAGTTCGCCCGACTTGCGAGCCAGGACCATGCCCTTGCGAAGCTTCCCAGTATCCGGGTCGATGATGCTTGGGGGAGCAAATATAGCCTTCATCTCCTCGTCGGCCCGCAGATAATCCACCTCGTCGGTTACCTTGCCGCCCTTGACCTTGCGATACGGAGTCAGCAGAAAGCCGTACTCGTCGATCGTCGCAAATATCGCCAGCGAGGCGATCAGGCCGATATTAGTTCCTTCGGGCGTTTCGATCGGGCAGATTCTCCCGTAGTGGCTGATATGCACATCGCGGACCTCAAAGCCGGCCCGCCTCCTGTTGAGGCCGCCTGGGCCGAGCGCCGAGAGCCGTCTCTCGTGTGTCAGCTGGCTCAGAGCATTTGTCTGGTCCACAACCTGGCTGAGCTCGCCCCGGCCAAAGAAGTAGTTAATGCTGCTGGAGACGCTCTTGGAATTGACCAGGTCCGCGATCCTTGGCAGCTCTTCGGCATCCCTTTTCATGCTCATCCGCTCCTGCACCGTCTTGCGGAGCTTGAGCAGCCCCTTGCGGATCTCGTCAGAAGCGAGCTCGTCGATGGTTCGCAGTCTTCGATTACCAAGGTGGTCGATGTCATCGATCTGCCCCTGGTTATTCCGCAGGCCGATTATGTACTTCATCGTGTTGAGGAAGTCCTCGGGGCGGAGCGTCATTTCGTTCTCGTCGATGGACTGCCCGAACTTGCGGTTGAGCCTGAACCTGCCGACCTTTCCGAGACGATAGCGGTTGGAATCGAAGAATTTCTCGGCGAAGAACGTCCTGGCCTTTTCCTGGTTGGGTGGATTACCGGGCCGGAGCCTCATATAGAATTTCAACAGGGCCTGCTCGTGACTCTGGCAGTCGTCCTCGGCGAGGGTGTTCAGGATCAACGCGTCACGGACACCCTCGATGACTTCGATCTCCACCGAGGACTTTCTGGCCTTCTTGCTTTTACCCTTTGTGCTCTTCGATTGCGCCAGGGCGGCCTGGATAATGGAAACCCTGTCGCTGAGCTGAGCACCGGCTTTTACAATAACCTCCCCGGTCTCGGGCTCTACGATAGGCTCGACGGCCCACATTGTCGGCGTCAGCTTGTTCAGAGGAACCTTCTTGGTCTGGTAGAACACCCGTAAGATACTCTCGGTGGTCCCGTACTCCGGGTCGATCGCCCGCAGAAATACGGTCGCCGGTATCTTGCTGGACTGGTCTATCTTCACCACAAGGATATCCTTGTGGGTGACGCCTATCTCAATCCAACTGCCTCTTTCAGGTATTATTCTGCCGCCGTGCAGCACCCGGTCGCCCTCTTTGCTCTCGATGAGAAAATCGACACCGGGACTGCGGTGCAGCTGGCTTACGATGACCCGGATGGCACCGTTGATAATGAATTCCCCGCCGCCGATCATAACAGGCACTTCACCGATGTACATAGCCTGTTCAGTGGAATCCTCGCTGTCTCTGGTCCTGAGCCTGCAGTGGATCTTGAGCGGGTAGCCGTAGGTCAGGCGCAGTTGCCGGCATTGAGTGGGTGTGTAATGCGGCTTCTCCAGCTCGTAATAAAGATATTCCAGCGTCATGCTCTTGTCGTAGCTCTCGATGGGGAATATCTCCTGGAAGAGGGCCTCGAGACCAACACACTTTCTTCTGGTCGGCGCCGTGTCCTTCTGCAGAAACAGCTCGTAACTTTTCCTTTGTATCTGGACCAAGTCCGGTATATTCACGGCGTCCAGGACTTTGCCAAAATTACGAACAGTTCGTAAGACCATTTGATGCTCCCTTCAAGTGCCAGCAGGATACTGCATCTGCCTTATGTTACGCGCGGCGCGCCAGAGCCGGTCAGGCCAGTTCCACGACCGCGCCGGCGGCCTCGAGCTGTTTCTTGGCGGCCTCGGCCTCTTCTTTGCTGAGTCCCTCCTTGACGGGCTTGGGCGCACCGTCAACAAGCTCTTTTGCCTCCTTAAGCCCCAACCCGGTCAGGGCTCTAACCTCTTTGATGACCTGAATCTTCTTGTCCCCGAATTCCTTCAATATAACGTCGAAGGTACTCTTCTCCTCCTGCTCCTCGGCTGGCCCCTGCGCAGCCGGACCCGCAACCATCACGGCCGCGCCGCTGGCCGGCTCTATGCCGTATTCTTCCTTGAGATAGTCGCCGAGTTCCTTGGCCTGCATAAGCGTCAGGCCGACTATCTTGTCACCGAGTTTTTTTATCTCGCTGCTCCACTTCTTGGGGCCCGCTTGGTCCTTCTTGGCCTCCTCGGCGGCCTGCCCCTGGCCCTTCTCTTCCGCTTCTTGGACTTTTTCGGATTGCTTTACCTGTTCTTCTGCCATCTCACGTCAACTCCCATATCTCAATGCCTGGTGGTAGCCGAAACTCCGTCGTTTCGTTTAACCCATCACAGGGGCAGCCACGCAAGCAACACTAATGTTCCATCAAAGATCGTCACCCCGAACAACCCGCTGGCGCGATCACGCAGCCTGTTTTTCATTCTTCTCGGTAATGGTCTTTATGCAGCCGGCAATCAGGCTGGCTGGCCCGTTCCCCACTGCAGCCAGGGCTGCGGCAGGCGACTGAATCAAGGCGGCGATTTGCCCGAGCAGTTCCATCCGCGTCGGCATCTTTGCAATCTTCTCAGCCCCCTTGGCATCTACGGCCGCTCCATCAACGAAAGCGCCCTTGAGCTCGATCACGGGAATCTTCTTCGCCCAGGCGGCAACTTCCTTGGCCACGTCCACAATGCTGTCGCCGCCGTAGGCGACCGTGCACGGCCCGCTGAAAAGCTCGGCGGCAGAATCCATCTTCTGCGTGCCCAGGGCCCTCTTGAACAGCGTGTTGCGAACGACCAGCAGCTTGATCCCTTTTTGCTTGAGCTCGCCTCGCATCAGGTTGTTGTCAACCCCGCTGAGACCTTTTGTACTCAGGACAAGAAAGTCCCGAATACCGTCGTCGACGATCTTCTTTTCCAGCTCCGCCTGGAGCAGCTCCTTTACGTACTTGCTCATTTGCCGTCTCTGGTAATAATTATTTCCGTTAACGTTGGGCCGCAGCCTAATACTCGACTGTCACAGCCGGGCTCATCGTTGCCGAAATGCAGATCTTCTTGATGTACGTACCCTTGGCTGTGGCCGGTTTTATCTTTTTTATGTGGGCAATGAAGGCCTCGATATTCTCTTTGAGCTTCTGCGGCTCGAAGCTCTGCTTGCCAACGACCACGTGAACGTTGCCGCCGCCATCGTTTCTGAATTCCACCTTGCCGGCCTTGAACTCGGCTACGGCGGTGGCCACCTCGGTCGTCACCGTGCCGTTCTTCGGAGAGGGCATCTTGCCCTGGGGCCCCAGGATCCGCCCGAGCTTGCCGACCTTGCCCATTACCTTCGGCGAGGCGACGGCCACGTCGAAATCGGTCCATCCGCCGGAGATCTTCTCTATAAGCTCATCGCAGCCGGCCTCAACAGCGCCGGCGTTCAACGCCGCCTCAACCTCGCTTTCCTCACAGAAGGCAATGACCCGCTTCTGCTTGCCCACGCCGTGAGGCAAAGATACCGAGCCGCGGACCAGCTGGTCGGCCTGCTTGGCGTCTATCCCAAGTTGCACGACACATTCGACACTCTGGTCGAACTTGACAGACCTGAACGCCGCTATCTTTTCGACGGCCTCATCCAGGCTCAACGGCCCCTTGCCGAGCTGCTCGGCCTCCTTCTTGTATCGCTTGCTTCTCAACCTCATATCTGGTTTCTCTCAACCCACACGGATTTTACTGCGATCGATCGTCGCTAATCGACTATCTCCACGCCCATGCTCCGGGCCGTGCCCTCGATGATCTTCTGGGCCTCGTCCAGATCGTAGGCGTTGAGGTCCTTGAACTTGGTCTCGGCGATCTTGCGCACCTGCTCGCTGGTGATCCTGCCGACCTTTTCCTTGTTCGGCACGCTGCTTCCCTTGGCGATCTCCGCGGCCTGCTTTATGAGCACGGCAGCCGGCGGACTCTTGACCTCGAAGCTGAAGCTCTTATCCGAGTACACACTTATTACAACCGGCACCGGGGTGCCGTTCAAATCCCTGGTTCGCTCGTTGAATTGCGAGACAAACTGCCCTATGTTAACCCCATGCTGTCCAAGGGCAGGACCTATCGGTGGCGCCGGCGTAGCCTGTCCGCCGGGCGCCTGCAACTTGATTTTAGTCAGTATCTCTTTTTTAGCCATCGCTCACCTTTTGTTGGTTCCCCTCACTTGCCCAAAAACCAGCCTTCGCCCGAACAGGAGCTCAAACTCCGCCCCCGTAGTTATATCTTCTCGATCTGCCAGTACTCGATATCCAGCGGGGTGCTCCTGCCGAATATCGTCACGATCACCTTCACTATGCCTCGCTCGGCGTCGATCGAATCCACGACGCCTTCGAAGTTCTCAAAAGCACCCTCGCGGATCTTGATCTGGTCGCCTTTCTTGAACTCGACCTTTATACTGGGCACTTCCTCGGGCTTTTCAGCCTCCAGGAGCATCTTCGCGACGTCTGTGTCTCTCATAGGAGTCGGGATACCTTCGGTCCCGATGAAGTCGCCTACGCCGGAGGTGCTCTTAATCGCAAACCACGCCTTCTCGGGCACTCGCCCGTCCTCGGCCGGCTCCATTTCCATAAATACGTAGCCGGGGTACAGCTTACGCTTATGGACCGTCTGCTTGTTGCCGCGGATTCGCTTTATCTGTTCAACGGGCACCTCGATCCGGCCGATAATATCCCCAAGGTCCTCCTTCTCCACCTTCTGCTTGAGGGCTTCTTTGACCTGAATCTCTTTGTTTGCCGCAACTCGTAAAACGTACCACTGCATGATAGCGTCCCGTTTAGTATCCCCGAATCCATACTGTGGCCGTCATCAGCCCGGGCAGCCGACGCCAACCGGTCAGCCCAACAGCCACGTGAAAAAGGTCCTGAAGATAAGGTCTGTGACGCCCAGCAGCACCGCCATTATAATCACCACCACGATCACAACCGTTGTCGAGACCGCGATCTCCTGTCTGCTCGACCAGCTTACCTTCTTCATTTCACCCTCGGCGGCGATCATAAAGTCCGCCACCGAAGGCTTGTTGACCAGCCAAAAAAGCAGGAGCGTCAAGATCACAAACACCCCCGCCGGCACCATCGTCACAACCCACAGCTCTGCCCGCCGGTTCAACGGCAGATCCATAGCGCCAAGCTTCTCGTAGAGCTTCCAACAGCCCGCACCGGCGATTATCGCTCCGCCAAAAACGCTGCAAAGTCTTGTATATTTGCCCTGACCCCGTTTGTATATTTCAAATGCCATACCTTTGAAGTCCTGCACCTACCTGGGTTGTTCGGGCTCGCCCACTGCCGCGGCCTACGAGAACCAGGCCAGGAGGGAATCGAACCCCCAACCTTCGGTTTTGGAGACCGACGCTCTGCCAAATTGAGCTACTGGCCTAAGTGCCATTTCCACCAATACCCCGGGGCAGCCGAGGCCTTACTTGCGCCGAATCTTGTGCACGGTATGCTTGCGCTCCTTCTTGCAAAACTTCTTGAGCTCAAGCTTCGGTACCCCTTCGGCCATACTGACGCTTGTGCGGTAGTTTCTTTCTTTGCACTGGCTGCATTCCAGCCAGACATATTCCCTCTTACTCTTTTTTTTCGCCATAAGGTCCGTTCCCAGCTGCCGGGTCCGCTACTTGCAGACCATGCTGCTGCCCAGGCCCGGTCAACTGCCTTCAATGCGATTACTCCGCGCATCCAGCGCCGCCGACGCACAGGGCTAAGGGCCTGCCTGTAGCTCAACTGATAATCTTGGTGACGACGCCGGCACCAACCGTCCGGCCGCCCTCACGTATGGCAAAGCGAAGGCCTTCTTCCATCGCGATCGGGGCGATGATCTCCACCTCCATTGCTATGTTGTCGCCCGGCATACACATCTCGGCGCTCTTGCCTTCCCGGCTCTTCAGCCCGAGAACGGTACCGGTGACATCGGTTGTTCTAAAGTAGAACTGAGGCCTGTAGCCCGGAAAGAACGGGGTATGACGTCCGCCTTCTTCCTTGGTCAGGACATAAACCTCCGCCTCGAACTTAGTATGAGGGGTTATGCTCCCGGGCGCAGCACACACCTGTCCTCGCTCAAGCTCTTTCTTCTCAACCCCTCGCAGAAGCAGTCCGATGTTATCCCCCGCCTGGCCTTCCTCGAGAGTCTTGTTGAACATCTCAACGCCGGTTACAACCGTCTTGCGCGTCTCCTTGGCCAGACCGACGATCTCGACCTCATCGCCCACATGAATCTTGCCCCGCTCAACTCGACCGGTGCCGACGGTTCCTCGCCCCTTGATGCTGAAAACGTCTTCCACGGGCATCAGGAACGGCTTATCAACATCACGCTCCGGAATCGGGAAGTACTCGTCAACCGCCGCCATCAATTCATCAATGCACTTGCAGGCCTCGTCGTCCTTGCCCTCCGACTCCATCGCCGCCAGGGCCGAGCCCTTGATGATCGGGATATCGTCCCCGGGAAACTCGTACTTGTTGAGCAGGTCTCTGATCTCAAGCTCAACCAGATCCAGCAGCTCAGGGTCGTCAACCTGGTCCACCTTGTTCATAAACACGACGATTCTGGGCACATTCACCTGCCGCGCCAGAAGTATGTGCTCGCGGGTCTGCGGCATAGGACCGTCGCTCGCTGCCACAACGAGGATCGCCCCGTCCATCTGGGCTGCACCGGTGATCATGTTCTTGATGTAGTCGGCGTGTCCCGGACAGTCAACGTGAGCGTAGTGCCGATTCGGTGTCTCATATTCGACGTGCGCAGTGTTTATGGTAACACCACGTTCCTTCTCCTCCGGAGCGTTGTCAATGTCTTCGAACCTCTTCACGTTGCCTCCGCCGGCAAGATGCGCCAGCCGCATCGTTATCGCCGCCGTCAGCGTCGTCTTGCCGTGGTCGATGTGCCCGATAGTCCCAATATTGATATGTGGTTTCGTCCTTTCAAATACCGCCTTAGCCATCTTGATCTAAACCTCCATTGTGCTGGGTTAGTATTTACTTAATCCCTGTCCGGTTGCAGAACAACACTTAGCGCCAATTCCCCTATATATACGGTGTATGATCAACTCACAGCCAAGACCGCTCGCGCCCCTCACACGGCACGCTCCGCCCAGGCTTGACCCGCTTGCATTTAGCTGCTGATGGGACTTGAACCCATGACCTCGTCCTTACCAAGGACGCGCTCTACCGACTGAGCTACAGCAGCGATACACGACCTAACACACTATCATCGGTAAATCGGATTAGCAAACAGTTTCCCACCGGTGTCCGTACCTGTCCAAATACGAACACCTCCCCTTCTTCCTGACTCCTTTTTAAGACGCGCCGGAGCCAGGAAACCATACTTTTTCGCGATGTCTTTAATGTAAACACGTAACTTTACACCAACGGGCCTTACGCTGCAAGTGGAAAAAACAGAAAAAAGAAAAAAATCAAAAAACTTTCAGACCCCTGGAGTTGAGCCCCGCTCGGCCGCTCCGCCGGGCTGGTTGACCCCCAGTCTGGCCAGCCTCTTCAAGGGCGCCCGACGCCCTTGCAACATTCTCCTGGCTAAGAAACCCCCCGGATCAGGTACCGTCGGGCTTCGATTTATCCACGGCCTTGGCCTTGCCAAAGCGGATTATCCACTGCTTGAACCTCTCCTGCCACATAGGTCTGGGCTCTGGGGGGGGCTTGATCCTCCCCAGAGCATCCAATAACAAGTTGGGGTCCGTCCCGGCCGGCGGCTCGGCGAAAAAGCCCTCCAGGGAACGCACTACCGCGTTGTTTGGGTCCAAATCCCCCACCGCCAGGCAACTTTCCACCAGTTTTGCCGCCAGATCGATTTTGGGCCAGTGGAGGTAAACCTGTAGAAGGTCCGGTAATATGCCCTTTTTCGCCTCTGGATCGGGGGCAGCCTCGTAGAGTCTGCCCAGGTATTCTGCCGCCTTTTCAAACTGCCCGGTCTGGGCATACAGCTCGGCCAGCTTCTTGCGCACTGTCGTAAGCATTTTCGGCTTGTTTTCAGTTGCCGCTTTTCGCTCAGCAATTTCGAGAAAGGCAATTTTCTGGCCCTCCGACGCCCCTATTCCAGCGTTTTCGCCCAGAAACGCGGACAACCACTTCTCCAGAACCGCGGCGTCCGAGCCGTTGAAGATCTTCAACATCGCCTGCCAGGCCGGCTCACTCTCCGAATTCGAGCCGATTTTCGCTGCCAGCCACGGCAAATCCTCTCTTGTACCCACCTCGCCGGCCAGAGCTATCAGTTTCTTCCTTATTGTAACACTGGGATCGTCGGTAAACTCGGTTCTCAGCCTTTTCAGGGCAGCGCTCTTGTCTATGTAGATAAGCCCGTCCACCGCCGCCTCTCGGACCAGATCGGTCTTTTCGGCCAGAGCCGCCCCGAAGAGCGGCCCGAACAGCTTCTTCGCCTGGACCCGCCGGGTGCTCTGGGGCGCGCAAAGACCCGCCATGGCATTTAGCAACTCTGCTCGCAGGGACGCATCAGAATCGCTGTTCAGGGCCTTATACTTATGCAGAAGCGCCTGAAGGTACCGCTGGGCCTCATTTTCATCCAGACCGTCCTGCTCGAGCAGCAGCTTGATGACTTCTGCGCCCTTCTGGACATCGGCCGGTGATTGCTCTGACAGGAACCTGACTGCCCAGTTGAGGGTCTGTTTTCTTATCTCGGGGGCGATTTTTATCTTCGAATTGGGCAGAAAAGCGATGTAGCAGGCCCGGCCGAGCGCCCCGAGGAGTTCGGCCCTGACCTGCGGGTCCTGTTCGTCCTCGATCTGAGCCAGCAGCTGCTCTGCCGAGTTGACTTCCGTCATAAAAGACAGGACGATGGCTGTCTTGAGCCGGACCTGCCTGTCCTCCGCGGAGACCAGAGTCGTCAAGATCGGCCCCACTTCGGCGGGCAGCTTTGGGTTGCGCCTTGTTCCGACGCGGTCCTGACGGATTTTATCAAGGGCCCACAACCGCACGGCTGTCTCAGGGTCGGCGAGATGTTCAGCCAGGAATTTCGCTCGTCGGGTATCGTCGCTGGTCGCGGTGTAGAGATCATCGAGCGCCCGCAGGTAGCGGTCCTGCCAGGCCTTCAACTCGGCTCTGGCAGCCCGGATCCGTGCTTCTTTGCGGATAAGCCTTTTCTGAAGAAAGGCTGTCTGGCCCGCAGTTAGAAGGTCGTTTATGACCTGCCTGCGGGCCCTCGGGTCATCGCCTGGGGGTATCCCCAGCTCTTCAAGGGCCTTGCGGGCCTCGGCAGCCAGCTCTTTCTGGGGGTAGTCGACCATTTTGACCAGGGCAACGGCCGCCCGCACGTCCGGGTGGAGTTCGAGGGCATATATGGCCGCTATCCTGGCATTAAGGGCAGCGGAACCGTCATTTATCAGTTTTCCGAGGGGCTCGGCTATCGATTCGTAGTCGAATATGAGCGTCGCTTCGGCCGCCAGTCTCGCCGTGGCCGGGTCCTCGGCAGCGAAGACCGCGAGCAACGGCTCTTCGAAATCGCTGACGTTCTTAAGCGGTTGCTGGTTTGTGCCGGCCCGAATCAGCGCCTTGCAAACCGCCCTACGGACCGCCTCGCTGCCGCTCTGCTTGAGTGCGTCCAGCAAGATCTGCCTGGCAAGGGGGTCTTCAGAGAGCAACATCACCGTCGCGGCATTGAGCCGCATCTCGTCGCTCGATCCCTTGTCGAGCAGGGCGTCCCTGGTCAGCTTCAGCCGGGGGTCCAGCTCACCTGTCGTGATCGACTCGGCGGCAGCCGTGGCAAGGCCTGCGTCATCCCGGCGCCCGGGGAACCAGGGTTGAATCGCGCTCACCAGCACCAGTAAAGTAAGATAAGAGTGCTTTGTACTCATTCGGGCGACCCCAAGATGAACCTCTGCAAGGTCTTGACCAACGGTCCTCGAACAATATATGGGCCGGTCATACCGACGTCAACCATTGTTTTTCGTCGTGCAGGCTGTTGGATTGTTGAAAGGGCATTGTCGATTTACACAGCCCTGCGTGGTTGTTACATTCGTGCCCTGAGAACACTAAACACCCGGCCGGCCAACTATCCTACGGCCTCGGGTGAAACTGTTTGTGTATCTTTTTGAGCCTGTCCTGGTCAACGTGCGTGTATATCTGGGTAGTTGCTATATCTACATGACCGAGCATTTCCTGAACGCTTCGCAGGTCGGCGCCTCCGGCGAGCAAGTGAGTGGCGAAACAATGTCTCAACGTATGCGCGGTTAGGTTTCGCGGGATACCGGCGCGCGCGGCGTACTTCTTAACCAATCTCCAGATTTCAATACGACCGAGTGGCAGCCCTGTTCGGGACAGGAACAGGAAATCCCCGCTTCTCGGCCCTGCCAGCTTGGGCCGTAGTTTTGCCAGGTACTCGGCACTCGCAGCGATAGCCGCCCTACCCACCGGCACAATTCGTTCGCGCTGCCCCTTGCCGATGCAACGCAGATAACCGATATCGAGGTTCAAAGCCGAGGTCTTCAGGCCCGCAAGCTCGGCGGCACGCAAGCCGGTGGCGTAGAGCAGTTCAAGCAAGGCCTTATCGCGGTAGTAGAAAGGCTCCTGCGGCGAAGGGGCGTCAAGAAGCGAGATAACCTGTTGTTCGCTGGCAATAGTGGGCAGCCTCTGCCAGAGCTTCGGGCCTTCGAGCAGCCCAGCGAAGTCATTTTCGATCATGCCCGTGAGTTTGGCGAACCGCAGGAACATTCTGATGGCAACCAGGGACCGCTTCATTGAGCTCTCGGCCCTGCCGACCAGGGTCATAGCCTTGAGATATTCCCGGATCAACGGGGGATTTACCTGCTCTATTCGGACGACCTTTTCGGACCCGCAGAATTCCAGGAAACCTTTCAGGTCGCGGCCGTACCCCAGGACCGTGTTCTCGGATAGACCGGCCTCGATAGAAAGGTAGTCAAGAAAGCGTTTGACGGTTGCACCGAGCGGCAGGGCAAGAAGTTTGTCGGTGATTGATTGTGCCTGGATTGATGACATCCAAGAGCCCTGCGGACAAGATCACGGTATACAGCGCAAGCGTGCCTTATCTTTATCGGCTTTAGCTGGAGAGAATCTTTAGTGCAGCCGCTTTCGGCATTCTACGCTGATTGCTCCTCAGATACCGGAGCCTCGGGGCGGTTAGATGCTCGATATGTAATGTTGTCTCTGAAAATAGAGGAATCCAGTATGCACAGTGTGCGATTCGACCGTGTGGAGTTTCTGCTACGGCCGGCTGGCGGAGCGCTGATGCTGTCGGCCCGGACGGGCGAAGCGCCGTGATCGATTCTCCGCACGGCGGCACCGGCCGACAAATGCACCTGGTCGATATGACCGACATTCCCGGTTGGATCGGCCGGTGCATCAGGGCCAGACGGGGTTAAAGAGGCCTCAAAAAAACGATTCTGCCTTGAGCGGCGGATACCGCCTGGTATAATCATCGGCGGAATGAACGGCAAGGCGAATTTAAGATTCCGGCCGCAGGGCACCAGGTTACGGACGGAACGGCGTCTGCGCACGGGCATGGGTTGCGGCCTTTGGGCGGTGGCCATCGGGGTCCTGTTTGCTGGATGTGCCCAAGAGCGCTGCGGCGAAACCGCAACGCCTGCACAAACTCGGCAGGTCTGCACCGAACTGGCGGACAAGGCAGAGGTAATGCAAGCGGCCGAGGATGTCCTGGTAAAAATGGGCTTTTCGATAGGAAAAGCGGACGCCCGCGCAGGCTTGATTCGGACCAGGCCTTTGTCCGGCGCGCAATTCTTCGAGTTCTGGCGGGGCGACAGCGTCGGTGCATTCAACACGGCCGAGGCCAACCTGCACAGTATTCGACGTACCGTCCAGTTGGAGATCACCGAGCAAGGGCGCAGGCTGTGCATAGCCTGCCGGGCCAGGACAGAACGGCTGAGTCTGCCTGACCAACAGGCCGACTCGTTGTTTTCGGCGAGTGCCACATCACTGCGGAAGATGCAACAACGCAGCGGTATCGGCTGGATCGATCTGGGCGACGACACCAGACTCTCAGGTAAAATCCTGGAGCGTATAGAACGGCGGATCTCGGAACTTCGGGAAGAAGACTAAGATATGGTAGTGCTGGTCTGCGGCGGTGCGGGATACATCGGTAGCAATACAACGGCGTTGCTGGCCGCGGCCGGCCACAAGCCGATCGTCTTCGACAACCTCAGCAGGGGCCACCGAGCGGCGGTCCCACCGGATGTGGAACTAATCGAGGGCGACCTCGGGGACTACGAGTCGCTGGTCCATACGCTCAGGGATCGCAAGGTCGAGGCGGTGATGCACTTCGCGGCCTTTATCGAGGTGGCCGAGTCGGTTGAAGCACCTCTGAAATACTATCGCAACAACTTCTGCAACACCCGCAATCTCCTGGCGGCGATGGAAACGGTGGGCGTCGAGAAGTTTGTGTTCAGCAGTACCGCCGCGGTTTACGGCATTCCCGCCCGGCTGCCGGTTACCGAGGACTCGCCCAAGCAGCCGATCAACCCCTACGGGCAGAGCAAGTGGGCCGTCGAGGAAATGTGCCAGTACCAGTGCCGCGCGGGCAAACTCCGGTACGCAGCCCTGCGGTACTTCAACGCGTGCGGGGCTGGTAATAACTCAACGCTGGGTGAAGACCACCGCCCCGAATCGCACCTGATCCCCCTGGTAATCCAGGCAGCGATGGGAAAACGCAGTGACATAAGAATCTTCGGTACGGATTACGACACGCCGGACGGAACGTGTGTAAGGGACTACATCCACATCGACGACCTTTGCGCAGCGCATCTGCTGGCGCTGGAGAAGCTGCAGACCAGCAGCCAATTAGTCTACAACCTGGGCAATGGAAAAGGTTACTCCGTCCGAGAGGTAATCGAGGCGGTCAGGAGGGTATCGGGCAGGGATTTCAAGGTCGTCGAGGCCCAGCGCAGGCCCGGTGACCCGCCGGTGCTCACATCCGACGCCACCAGAGCGCACACGGAATTGGGCTGGCAGGCCAAGAAGCCTGACCTGGAAGAAATGATCGAAAGTGCCTGGCGATGGCACAACGAACATCCGGACGGCTACCCGGATTGAGGTATTTCGGCTCCGCGCGAAAATGCGACGTGCCGAAAGGCAAAAACAGACCACAAATCGCGAGGTGCAAACGATGGGCGAGTTGTTTGTCGGAATCGACTTGGGTGGGACGAACATCAAGATCGGGCTGTTTGATTCTGGACTGGAATTGATTCGCAAGACGTCGGTGTCCACGCAGGCCGACATGGGGCCGGATGTGGTAATCGAGAAAATGGCGCAGACCGTGCGTGGGCTCCTGGATGATGCGGGCCTTGCGCTGGCGGAGGTATCCGCGGTGGGCATAGGCACCCCGGGGCCGGCGAACTACAGCGAAGGGGTCATAATCAAATCGACCAACATGCCGACGTTCAAAAACGTCCCCATCTGCAAGATGCTCAATGATAAGCTCGGCAAGCCCATCGTCTTCGACAACGACGCAAACGTCGCGTGCTTCGGGGAATACGCCGTAGGAGCCGGCAAAGGCGTCAAGGACATAGTTTTCTTCACCCTGGGGACGGGAATCGGCGGGGGGATCATCAGCAACGGCGAGCTGGTTCACGGCTGCGACGAAAACGCCGCCGAGTTAGGACATATGATCATTTATCCTGACGGCAGGAGGTGCAACTGCGGCCAAAGGGGCTGCGTGGAGGCCTATGCCTCGGCGGATTCGACGGCCCGGCGGGCGACCGAGGCGATCGAAGCCGGACGCCAATCCACCCTGAAGAAGGTACTGGAGGAAAAGGGCAAGATAACAAGCAAGGATGTTTACGAGCACCTTGCCAAAGGCGACGAGCTGGCCAGGGAAATAACGGACGGTACGGCCAAGGCCCTGGCGATCACCTGTATCAATATGTTGCACACCACCGAGCCCAAGCGGATCGTCTTTGCCGGCGGGATGATTGCCGCCGGCGAAGTGCTGCTGAAAAGGATCCAGGACTACTTTGACGAGCATATCTGGAGCTTGAAAAAGGAGCCGGTGGAGATATGCTTTGCCACGCTGGGCGAAGAAGCGGGCATAATCGGCGCCGCCGCCCTTGCACAGCACGCCACGCAACGAGGCCGGCTGCGTTAGCATGGAAGGTATCGGCCCGGTCTTTCCAAATGTCGCCTGACGGCGAGAATTCTACCTTGAACTGGCGGGCTGTTTGTCCTTGGTGAGCTCGTAAGTGTCGCGAGCGATAGCGGCCTGCTCGTTCGTGGGGATCACCAGCACCGTCACCTGGCTGTTCTCGGCGCTGATCTCTGCTTCTGTCGCTGTGGCACCGAGATTCGCCTCGGGGTCAATGACTATGCCGATCCGAGTCAGGCCGGTGCATATCTGCTCTCGCAGGCTCGCGGCATGTTCGCCGATGCCGCCGGTGAAAACCAATGCATCGACGGTATCCAGCACGGCGGCATACGCACCTATATACTTCTTGATGCGGTAGCAGAATATGTCGATGGCCAGTTTAGCCCGCTCGTTGCCCGCATCGGCCAGCTCCTGCAGGTTCCTGACGTCGTTCGAGACGCCGGAGATCCCGAGCAGGCCGCTTTTCTTGTTGCACAGGGTCTTGAGCGACTTCACTCCGTAGCCTTTTTCTTCGAGGTAAAAGAGAATGGCCGGGTCAAGGTCTCCGCAACGCGTGCCCATCGGCACCCCCTCCAGCGGTGTGAAGCCCATTGAGGTGTCAACGGACCTGCCCTGTTTTACGGCGGTGATCGAGCAGCCGTTTCCAAGGTGGCAGGTGATAGCGTTGATATCGTACTTTCCCCTGCCCATTATGGCGGCGGCCCGGCGGGCGACGTACCTGTGCGAGATCCCGTGGAAGCCGTACCTGCGGATGCCGTATTTCTTGTAAAGCTCGAACGGGAGGGCATACATATAGGCAACCTGTGGAATCGTGGCGTGAAATGCAGTGTCGAAACAGGCAACCTGTTTGACGTGTGAAAGCCTGTTCTCGATGGCCCCGATACCCGCGAGGTTGGGGGGGTTGTGCAGAGGAGCAAGCTCGGCAAACTTCTCAATGGAAGCAATCACGTTGTCGTCGACAACCACAGAGCCCGTGAATTCTTCCCCGCCGTGTACTACCCTGTGGCCCACGGCTCCGATCTCCGAAAGACTCTTCAAGACCCCGACGTCGGCCCTGACAAGCGTCTCCAGGATCAGCTCCACCGCCTCAGTGATGGTCTTTACGTTTGCCTGCTGGGAATAGGTCTTGCCCTCGAAGAGGTGCGAGAGGTTCGAGCGGTCTTCGCCGATCCTCTCGACGAGTCCTCTGGCCAGGACATCGCCCTGCGGCATTTGGTACAGATAGTACTTGACCGAGGAGCTGCCCGCATTGATCACGAGTACCTTCATTTGATAGCCATTCCCTATTATTTAGCTTACGTTATCGAGTCCGTATTTGCTCGCTACGCCAGTTGGGCCAGAGTCAAGACGGTTGCCGAGACTATATCGTCCACACTTGCCCCTCTCGAAAGATCGGTGATGGGTTTTGCAAAACCCTGCAAGAACGGCCCGATGGCGGCGGCGCCGGCCAGATACTGGGTCAGCTTGTATGCGATGTTTCCGGAATTGAGGTCGGGGAATACCAGCACATTGGCTTTGCCGGCGACCGGGCTTTGATCCTTGACCTTTTTGGCGGCGACGGCCGGGACAATGGCTGAATCCACCTGGAATTCCCCGTCTATGGCCAGGTCCGGCTGGCGAGACCTCGCAATCTGCAGGGCCTGCCTGACCTTTCCGACTGAAGGGCCGGATGCACTGCCCTTGGTGGAAAACGACAGCAGAGCGACCACCGGTTCCCGGCCGAGAATCCTCCTTGCGCTGGCCGCCGAGGCCAGGGCTATGTCGGCAAGCTCTTCCGGCGTCGGGTCGATGTTGACCGCACAATCGGCAAAGATGAACGGCGCGTCCTGCTGCCCGAGGAACTTCGGAACGACCATTAGAAAGTAGCTGGAGGGCGTATTGATCCCTGGTGCAAGCCCTATCGTAAGAAGCCCGGCCTGAATGACAGTCGCGGTGGCACCGGCAGCACCACCAACAACCGCGTCGGCATCGCCACTGGCCACCATCATGCCGGCATAGCACAGCGGCTTTGAAACGATCCGCCGGGCCACCGAAAGCGAGATGTCCTGCCTCCTGCGGCAGTAGCGTTCCGCATAAGAGTCGAGCTTGTCATTATTCTTGGGGTTGATGGTTGAAATGCCGTCGATCGAGACGCCGGCCTTTTCTACCGCCGCTTCGATTTGCCCGGGCGTTCCGAGCACGATCGGCTGGGCGATGCCCTCGTCCTTGACCTTCCGGGCGGCCTGGATTATACGCTCATCCCTACCCTCCGGAAACGCTACTGAGAAGTTTTTCTGTTTTGCCTTCTCCTTGAAACTGTTTACAATGCTCATTTCTGTCGGTTCGCTGTTTTGCAGGGAACAATTTGCTTCAGTGATTTTTGTTGTTTTGGGGTCATCGCCCCTGAAATTAACCGAGAACCCCGGCGAATGCAAGACGAATTTGAATTTGAGCCGTTTGCGTTGTAGGCATTTTCTGCTCGAATCGAAGGAGGAGCCTGTGTTGAAAGCGCCATTTTTGCCGTTGCCGCCCTCTGCGGAGCCGCATAGAGCAGCAACAAGCAGACTATCGCCCCGACGGGAGTTAGCACAGTGAACTTGCGCATTGCATCGCTCCTTTTGACCAAACCTCAGTGAACCGGACTTCTGCCGAACAGAACCGAGGTTGTACCGCCGCAGCGACGAGGAAATCAAGCATTATCCAAACCGGCCAGACCTTGGACGTTGCGGCGGGGGTGTCCGTCAAGTTCGCAGGTAATGCGATTCTCACAGCGGGAATCGGTTCTTTTGCATAACTATAAGGCGATAGCCAACGGTGAACACCAATGATATCGCACGCGTTGGAAGCCCGTTACGCGAATGAAATCGACTTGGGAATGAGGATTTGGACAAACGGCTGAC
>CAZWAP010000010.1:0-69992 GCA_964632005.1 uncultured Pirellulales bacterium
AAAAGATGGATTCTGAGCTCACACCTGACTGTGGCACTAGCGCCCATCCAGAATAGTATAATAGTATCGGCTTCGGGCGTTAACCCGGTGGTCGAAAGCTGGGTGTTTATAGCCGGGAGAGGCGTGCCTCTCCCGGTTTTATTATTATTATTCCGCCTTGCGGACCGCTGCCTACCGAGAAGGGGGTGGTGGCCAAAGGGCAGCGGCGCACCAAAAAAGGCCTTAAGCACAATGCTTTAAGGCCCATCGGTTCGTTTCAGGAATCTTGTAACAGATCAACACGTCAAGCAAGAGACTTTTGAAGTGTTCCAGGGCCGATAAGGCGGCGGCCTGATACGCAGGGGGCACATTGGTGTGCTCAGAAGAGCCTGCTGCCCTGCCGGTGGATACTCAATGGTGCGCTTTTGGTCCGGCGAACTCCAGAGAACGCCGATTCCCAGGAACAACCAGAGCATCAGCACCGGAGACTTCCTTGCTTCCATAGCGTATCTCCCGAAAAATGCACTTGGTTGTATCGGCCTGAACGTGCTTTTTTCGTTAGTCCGGTTCTGCCTTTTTCTCTGTAAGGCTACGGGTCAAATTTCTTGGACCGTGTTGGCGGATATCACGTCTCTGGGGCGCCCAAGGCAAGCAGGTCGCGGGCGTGCGTCCGTGGGATGGGCGTTTTCAGTACTGATATGGCCGTATGGGCCCTACGTGCGTGGGCCCAAGAGGTCTGCTCGGCAAGAAGCGGGCTCGCAAGAGCCTGGGGAGGACGGAACCTTCCGGGTTGAGGTTCGGGCGGGGTTTACTTAGTCCTTTCCAGCAGTGCCCTGGCCAGGTGTCTGAGGTTATCCGCTGCCTGGCCGAACGGTTCCAGGGCCGCGATCGCCTCGTTGGCAAGGTCCCTCTCCAGCTGCCTGGCCCTGTGAATGCCCACGACGGCCGGGTAGGTGCATTTGGCGGCCTTTTTGTCCTTGCCTGCGGTCTTGCCGAGTTGCTCGCTGGAGGCACTTATGTCGAGGATGTCGTCGGCAATTTGAAAACCCAGTCCGATCTTCAAGCCGTAACGCGAGAGGCACTCAATTTGCTGGTTGGTGGCGCCGCCGCAAATAGCTCCCATCACAGCCGAACATCGAAACATTTTTGCCGTCTTATTGACGTGAATATACTCTACCATTTCCCTGTTGGGGGTGGCGTTTTCGGCGCTGAGGTCGGCCATCTGGCCGGCGAGCATACCCGAGGGGCCGGCATCTACCGCGAGTTGCCCGATCAGGCGTACGGCGAGGCTGGCATCATCTATCTGTCTTGCCAGGAGCTCGAAGGCAAGGGTCAGGAGCGCATCGCCTGCCAGGATAGCGGTCGCCTCGCTGAAGGCCTTATGACAGGTGGGCATCCCGCGTCGAAGGTCGTCGTTATCCATCGCCGGCAGGTCGTCGTGGATGAGCGAATAGGTGTGTACCATTTCGACCGCTGCGGCGGCAATCTCCGCATTTCGGTTGATCCGCCCGCTAACAAGCTCGCAGCACCAGAGCAGGAGGGCGGATCGCACGCGTTTGCCCGGGGCCTCCAGCGTATATCGCATTGGCTCGGCCAGGTCCTTGTGTATCTGTGGCCGGCTTGCTAAGACGCGTCGCAAAACGGCATTGACAAATTCTGCGGTCGCGCTTAATTGAGAACTGATGTAGGTATCGTGCATCGGATGTACCGCGTTCGCGATGAGTACCGAACCTGGCCCGGCCCTGCCGAATAACCGGGTTCCGGGGCGTACAGTTAACGTTTCAGGGCTAATAATAAACCGGGATCAACGTATAGTAAAGCCCGAACTATAAAATGATTCTGATCATTGGCGTTACCGCATCCGGCAAAGGGCGTCTGGCCTTCGACCTTGCCCGGCGGACCGGCGCTGAAATCATCAGTGTCGACTCGATGAAGATATACCGGGGAATGGACATCGGCACCGCCAAGCCGCCCAAGGAGGCGCGTCGGACGGTCAGGTACCATATGATCGACGTTGTCGAGCCCAGCGATTCGTTCAGTGTTGCTGCCTTCCTCGACGGCGCGCTGGAGGCCATACGCCAGATCAAGGCTCGCAACAGGCCCGTTATTGCGGTGGGCGGCACCGCGTTGTACATAAAGGCCCTGCTGTACGGCCTTTTCGAAGGGCCGGGTTGCGATGAGCAAATCCGCGCGGGACTCCGGGAACAGGCGAGGACCGCCGGCCTGGACGAGCTGTACGACCGGCTGGCCTTGGTCGACCCAGCTGCGGCCCGGCGAATACATCGGAACGACGCGAGGCGCATAATCCGCGCGCTGGAGGTTTACGAGCTGACGGGGAAACCTATCTCGAGCTTCCAGCGCCAGTGGGACAAGGAGCACGCGGAGCACGAGTGGACGATCATCGGCCTGCGTCGCGACAAGGCCGACCAGAGCAGTCGAATCAACGCCAGGGCGAGGAAAATGGTCGAGGCTGGCCTCATCGATGAGGTAGCCTCGCTGCTGGCCGGTGAAAAACCTCTGAGCGGGCAGGCACGATGCGCTATCGGGTACGCCGAGATAATCCAGTACCTGGCCGGCAATATCGACCTCGACAAGGCCGTGGAACTGATAAAGAAGAACACGCGTCGGCTGGCAAAGAGTCAACGCACCTGGTTCAAGAGGTTCAAGAACGTCAAGTGGCTGGACATCGGGGCCGACGAATCCGACGAGCAGGTTCTCGGCCGGACCGAAACGCTGCTGGCGGAGGTGCAGGGGTAACGGGTTATCTGCCGGCGTGGCGAAAAATCGAGAAGCTCACACAGTCTGCAATTGTTCCCGGGCACGCAGTACGGCCGCAGCATCGCCTAATACAAGCTGCTTTATAAGGCTGGCGGGCACGAGAGTAATGCCCATACCCAAGACCTTTTCTTCCACCATAGAAGCGATCGTTCTTGCGGTCTGCCGGGAGAGAGAGTGCTTGGTTGTCAGATCGCTGACGATCACAGACTTGTTCCAGCGGTCTCTGCTTGCGGGCGCATCGTCGCCCGCGAGCGCCTCTGCATCCGTCAACTCTCGCATATCGACTCTGACCACCTGGATTCGCGAACGCTTGACTCGGCGTTCAAAGTGATAGTCGCTCAGGGCTGTTGCGGCGTCCTCGTGCCCTGTGGAGGCGAGCACTGCCTGAATTACCGAGAAGATCTCGCTGCTGGTAACTTCGCGACCTTTCTGTCTGCTATAGAGATAGAATGTTACTACCTCTGCAAGCTGCTCGGCAATAAACGTGTCGGCCTGGCCGACGCTGGCCAGGGCATTGCTGATGGTCCCCATCACCTTCGTGTGAAGGTACTGCTCCACGGAGCCATCTTCCTTTATGACTTTGAGTTGTGTCCGCATCTGTCCTTTTTGCCTCCGTGCAAACAACGGCGAACGAAGAGACCGATTGCCTTATTCATCTATCCGCCTGCTTCGGCGCGAAACATACGCTCAGTCAATGCGCGGGTTGTGGTCTTTAGTCTTCAAACAACGTTGGCTGGCCGAAAGGCTCGGCCCGTTCAATGATCTCGCTTACCTCCTTAATCAACTGGCCGGCGTCCCTGAAGTCACGGTAAACACTGGCAAAACGGATGTACGCCACCTTGTCGACCTTTCCAAGCTGCTCCATCACGCTTTCACCGATAAAAGCCGAGCTGACTTCCCTGTCGAAATTCCGAAAGATTTTCTCTTCGACCCTGTCTGCGATCTGCTGAATCTGCTCTGCGGAAACGGGCCGCTTGTAACAGGCCTTCTGCAAGCCTCCGATTACCTTGTCCCTATCATAGGGGACCCTCGATTTGTCTTTCTTTACCACCCAGAGTTTGAAGCTATCGCCGATCTTCTCGTAGGTGGTAAAGCGTTTCTTGCATGCCAGGCACTGTCGACGGCGCCTGATAACCCGCCCGCCCTCGCTCGAACGCGAATCGATCACCCTATCCCGGTCTTCCTTGCAAAAGGGACATCTCATCTGTCAACTCGTCCTGCGTGTTAGCACATCGGGGCCCCATCTGCTCCCAAAAGCGTTCCGCAGCCGAGACAGCACTCGACTAACACCCAGCCCGCCAGGTGCGGCAACCCGCGGGATAACCTCATCGCAGTTCAACAGAATAACACCACATCTGGGCTACGGTCTGATTATAAGGACAAGATGTTGTATGTCAAAGAAATTTTCGTCGCGTGAATCACAATTGCTGCTGGCCGTGTGGGTCTTGCTTATCGGTTGCTCCTAACCGGTCTGCTCGTATGGGCTCGGCTGGCGGCGATTTACGGGGGCCGGGCTGATCGGGCAGCCGGCTTCAAAGACCGCCAAAGCCGTGCCGGCCAGAGTGAGCACCGCTCCAAACCACACCCAGAACATAAACGGCCGCCTACTGGCGGTTATCACAACCTGGCCATCCGGCCTTTCTCCGTCGAACGTGATGACGATGTCCTCCAGCAGTCCGGCTGCGACGGCGGCCCGGGACCTGGTCATCGCCCGGCGGGCGAAGCTGCGTGTTTCCCGGTGTGGCCAGAGCGTTACGGAGGTATGGCCTTTGCTGACGACGATATTCGGCCCGGCCTTTTCCGCGCCGCCGGCGTCTTGGGTCTTGAACGATTCGTACTCGAGCTGCCAACCGCCGAGCATCACTCGGGCGCCCTCGCGCAGCGGCGTGCGGATACTCTGCTGCCCGGCCGCAAGACGCGCCGCTACCACGAGCAACACAACCCCGATATGCGCGATGTTTCCTCCAATCTTAGCGTGGGTTCTGAGGCAGTGTACAAGCCTGATCAGCCCCTCCACAAAACTGAAGAGACCAAGCCCACAGGTCAGACTTGTCAAGAAAGGCAGCGCGGTCACCCTCAGGAGAATCCCGAGGCACAGTATTCCGGCGGCAGATCCGGCCAGCGCCGGCAGAAAAGAGCCGCCGGGCCTGTGGGCCAAGTCGATGGCCATGTACAACCCGAGAACGAACAAGAGGCCTACGGCTACCAGGGAGAGCACGCTGCGACAAAATGAACCTGTCGGCACGGAAAGCGCAGTGGAGCTCGTGACGGCGCGGAGGATTCCGGGCAGCAATGCGGCCGTGCCGATAACGGCGGCAGTTCCGGCAAAGCCGACGTTTGCCCAGGACAGTATCCGGCCCTTCTCAAGCCCGACGGCGCTCTCTGGTCGCGGTATTGTCGAACCGGCCCCCAGCGTCTTGGCCATGCACAGCAGCCACAGCAGTAAAGACGAGATTCCGAGGCTCAGAAGCCCGCCGGCTATGGTACTCCAACCGAAGCTGTGCACCGACCTGAACAGATCGCTTGAAGCGACAAACCCCACAAACAAGCACGCGACAAACGGCAACGGCCCGGTGGCCAGCGTCCAGAGTCTGAATCTATCGCCCAGCCCGGTTGCATTCAGGCTGTGCAGCGCCACCACGGCGCACAGCAGGGGCACAAGGGATAAGTTCTGCAGAGGGTCCCAGGCCCAGTAGCCGCCCCAGCCGGCCTGCGTGTAGGCCCAGCGTGCCCCCGTTACTATCCCCAGTGCGAGAAAACCAATCCCTGCCAGGAGCCATTTGCGCAATGAACGGTAAAACGTGGCATCCTCGGAGCATTCTGTGAAAACCGAGGCCACCACCACGACAAACGGTACCAACAGGGCCGAGTAGGCGATAAAGAACGCCGGTGGATGCACAAGCAACCAGGAATTCTGCAGTGCAGGCTGGAGTCCGGCGCCGTCGGCCGGCTTCTGGAGGCTCGGCGCAAAGGGCTTAGCGACCAGGACCACAACCAACGCAAAGCCCAGGCAGATGATCGCCCCGATTATCATCGCCGCGGCGTTGAATGCCGAGCCGTCGCTCTTGAGCGTCACCAGCCACAGAGCGAAGACCACCACTGTGCAGACCGACCACAGCAGAAGCGAGCCCGGCGGACCCGCCCAGACCGCGGCGACCTTGTAGGCAAAGGCCAGGCCTTGCGAGCTGTGTTGCGCGACCGCCGAGATGGAAAAGTCATCCGACAAGAAGGCCCTTATGAGGAGATCCAGAACGGCGATCGACAGTCCTGCCGCAATGAAGATCAATCCCTTAGCAGCCAGCAACAACCGCGAAGCTGCCTTTGGGTCTGACTTCAGTGCGGCCGCACCCGTAATAGCGGCGGCGCCGCAACAGGCACAAATTGCCACCAGAAACCAGTCTGCAAAGCCGCCCATATCGAAAGACCCAGCTTACGAAGCCAACTTTCTCTAACTCTCGTCCAGCAAAATCATTATACTATCGCTTGTGTTCGACGGATATGGAAATTTCGAGCGCGCCGGGATGGATCGCCTCCAGCCGGGCAGGACGCGAAGTCGACGTCACGATGGGCTCCCCATCCGTCACTTGCTTTCCTGGGAGGTCGCCGTGGCAGAGCAGCGTGTCTTGACAGCCGTGATCCTGGGCCGGTAAGAACGAGCGGGTCGGCGTGGTGTTTTTTGCGTTTGAGGTTGAACGGACGAGGAGAATCGTTATGAACAGAATGAATCGAAGAGAGCTTATCAAAGCAGGGCTGGCCGGCGGCTCGGCCCTTGTGAGCAAGAACGTCTATGCCGCGGCCAAGGGTCGGTGCAAATACCCTAACGTGCTCTGGATTATGATGGACGACGGCCGGGCGGACGCGGTGGGCTGCTACGGGAAATCGTGGGCCGCAACGCCGAATATGGACCAGCTTGCCCGCAGAGGCGTCCGCTTTGCCAAGGCCGTCGTGCAGAATCCCGTTTGCGTACCCTCCCGCAAATCGATGCAATCGGGGTACTATGCGCACAGGTGCGGCCCGATTGCCATGGGCAAGCCGGCAATCTCCCCCGGGCGGTACACGAAAAAGACCCGCGGCGACTTGCCCAATCTGCTCACCTACTGGAAGAAGGTCGGGATACAACCGGTCAATGTCGGCAAGATCCACGCCTACAAACGAGACTGGCTCAATAAAGGGGATCGGCCGGCGCTGGTCGATTTCTTAGGGCGTCCGCGGGGCCCCCAGGCGGAGAAATACTTCGACGCCGCAGACTTCGAGTATAAGCCTGTCAACATCAAGACGCATCGCTGGATGATCGGGGGGGTCGTACCGTATCGGCCCGAGGACACCCAGACCTGGCGGCTCGGTGACCTGGGCGTGCAGACCCTCAAAGACCTTATCGCCGCCGAGCGTCCCTTCTTTTTGCGAGTGTCGTTCCACGCGCCCCATGTTCCCTGCCGGGTGCCGAAGGAATTCTTCATCGACCCGGCCAGGATCTCGCTGCCTGTGCCCAGCGAGGCCGAGCTGAACAGCAAGCCTCGCTTCGAGAGGGAGCAGCTTCGCATCTATGCCGGCGGGCTCGACCTGACGGAAGAGCAGATCGGTACCTGCCGGGGGACCTACTACGGGATGGTCTCGCTGGTGGATGCGCAGGTCGGCAGGCTGGTTCGGGTGCTAAGAAGGGCGGGCCTGCTGGACAGCACCATCATCGCGATCAACTCCGACCAGGGTTTTCAGCTTGGTGAACACGGGCTGTGGAAGAAACGCGTGCTGTACGACCAGAACGTATGTGTTCCGTTCATCCTGAGTTGCCCCGGCCTGCTGCCGGCGGGCAGGGTCGTCACCGAGCCTGTAGAGATGATCGATTTTATCCCGACGCTGATGGAGCTGGCCGGCTTGAGCGTGCCCGAGCAAATAGACGGGCGGAGCCTGCTGCCGCTGATCCACGGTACGTGCAAGAACTGGCGCGGGGCGACCTTCTGCGAAATCGACCACAGCGCCTCGATGTACGAGGAGCTGCGGGGCCGAAGCGGCCGGCGGGTGATGGTGCGTACGAAAGACTGGAAGCTGATCTACTTTATGGATGAGCGCGTCGACGACAAAGACGGCGCGCTGTACAACCTCAAGGATGACCCGGAGGAAAAAGTGAACCTCTACGGCCAGCCGCAATACGCCGCCATAGTCAGCCGACTCGAAGAACTGGCCGAGAAATGGGACCAGGGGCGATTATCCAGGCCACCGAGAAGCCTCTGACAATCATCGCAGCTATCTCAAAAGAAGGGAACCTGGTATGACCCGACGGGCTGTCACAATCACGGTTATGCTGATCGCATTGGTGTTCATAAGCAGCGGCTCGACCGCGTGGGCCCTCGTACTGGCCGAGGCCGGCGGGGCACGTGGTGTCATCGTCGTCGCAAGCGATGCCATCGAGGCCGAAAAGCACGCCGCGGCGGAACTTGCTTCCTTCCTCGGGCAGATCGTGGGCGACAAGTTCGAGGTCCACGTGGTGCCTGGCGGCTCTGCCGCGGCCCTTCCGGCGGATGTTAGCTGGCTGCTTGTGGGTCCTGATGCTGCAAGGTTTGCCGAGCCGAACTTCACAACCACCGGCCTGGGCACCGACGGGATAGTGCTGCGGACCGCCGGTAAAGACCTTATAGTCGCCGGCGGCCGGCCTCGCGGGACACTCTACGCGGTCTACACCCTGCTCGAGGATTATCTCGGCTGCCGCTGGTGGTCCTCGAAGGTCAGCAGGATCCCTCGAAGAGACACCATAGAGATCCGGTGCCTGGACGTCCGCTACGTGCCGCGGTTTGAATATCGCGAGCCTTTCTGGACGGACGCATTCGACGGCGACTGGGCCGTGCGCAACAAGTGCAACGGGCATGCCGCCAGACTCGATGCGAAGCGGGGCGGCAAATACGTTTACGAGGGATTCGTACACACTTTTTATCGCCTGATCCCGCCGGCTAAGTATTTCAAAGATCATCCCGAGTGGTTCAGCCTGATAAACGGCAAGCGAACGTACCAGCGAGCCCAGCTATGTCTGACCAACGAACAGATGCGTGCGGAGCTTGTCAAAAACCTCAAGGCGGCCCTCAGGCGGAATCCCGCTGCCAGGATCGCGTCGGTCTCCCAGAACGACTGGCACGGCAACTGCCAGTGCCCGAGGTGTGCCGCAATCGAAAAGGCTGAGGGGAGTCCCGCGGGCCTGATGCTTCGCTTCGTCAATGCCGTGGCGGAGGAGATCGAGCAGGAATTCCCCCGTGTAGCCATCAGCACGCTGGCCTACCAGTACACGCGCAAGCCGCCCAAGCTTACCAGGCCGCGAGACAACGTCATCGTCCGGCTGTGCAGCATCGAGTGCTCGTTCAGCAGGCCGCTGGCTGACGAACGCAACAAGGCATTCCGCGACGACATCGTCGGCTGGTCGAAGATATGCGACCGCCTTTACATCTGGGACTACACCACCAACTTTCGGCATCACGTGATGCCGCATCCGAATCTCCGCGTGCTGGGTCCGAACATAAAGTTTTTCGCGGACCACAACGTCAAAGGCATCTTCGAGCAGGGGGCCTACGGCACCTACGGGGCGGAAATGGCCGAGTTGCGGGCGTGGGTGCTGGCGAAACTGCTGTGGGACCCAAGCAGGGATGGAGCGGCGCTGATAGATGAATTCCTCGCGGGTTATTATGGACCTGCCGGGCCGTATATAAAGAAATATCTGGAGGTTACGCATAACGCCGTCGAGGCGGCCGGCGACTGGCTGGGGTGTTTTTCCCCTCACACGGCGAAATTTCTCTCGTTCGAAACGCTTGCCAGGGCCTGGAGTTATCTCGAGGCCGCCGAGCAGGCCGTCCGTGACGACCCGGACCTGTTGTTCCGCGTTGAGGTCGCCCAGTTGCCGGTTATGTACGTTTTCATGATGCGCTGGGCGGAGATGCGTTCTGCGGCCGAGGCCAGCGGCGCCGACTGGCCTATGCCCGAGGATATCGACGATGTTTACAAACGCTTCGTCAGGATCGCCGAGAAAAAGAAGATCACCCGCCTGAGTGAATGGAGAGAAGGTTACGGGCCCTTGCAAGACGCCCTCAAGAAAGCAAAGAAATAATGCGACGATCCCCCAACAACCCACAGCAGGCCGACCGGCAGATCAAGCGGGTGGTTTATCAAGGAGTACTACCCGGATGAAACCCAACCATGCAGGCATTCTGCCGGCGATATGCATTCTGATCGGGCTTTCCGGCACTGTCTGTCACGCCGCAGGGCCGGCCGAGATATCCGGCGAGCTGAAGAAATGGCACAACGTCATACTCACCTTCGCCGGCCCGCAGAGCTCCGAGGATGCAACGCCAAACCCGTTTCTCGACTACCGCCTCAGTGTGACCTTCGCCAGGGGCGACAGGCGGTACATCGTGGCCGGTTACTACGCCGCGGACGGCAACGCCGCGCAGACCGGCGCAACGGCCGGCAACAAGTGGCGGGTCCACTTTGTCCCCGACGAGGAGGGTAGATGGTCGTACGTCGCATCGTTCCGGGCCGGCAAAGAGGTCGCCCTGACTGATGAGCCCGCGGCGGGAAGGCCGGTGGCGTTTGACGGGGTGAGGGGGAGTTTTTTTGTCGGGCCGACCGACAAGACCGGCCGGGACCACCGTGCAAAAGGGCTGCTTAGATACGTTGGCAAGCGTTACCTCCAGTTTGCCGAGACCGGCGAGTATTTTCTCAAGGCCGGCGCCGACAGCCCGGAAAACTTCCTTGCTTACGCAGATTTCGACGGGACGTTCGACACCGGTGGTAACGGGCGGCGGGGAGAGGCTTCCGGGGGAAAATTCCTGCACCGTTATGCCCCTCATCTGCGCGACTTCAGAGCCGGTGATCCGGCCTGGAGAGGCGGCAGGGGCAAAGGCATCATCGGTGCGCTCAACTACCTGGCCTCAAAGGGGATGAACAGCGTTTACCTGATCACCTACAACATCGACGGCGGGGACGGAAAAGACGTCTGGCCCTGGACAGGGCCCAACGAGAGGTATCGTTTCGACTGCAGCAAGCTCGACCAGTGGGAAATTGTCTTCTCACATATGGACAGGCTCGGCCTGATGATGCACGTAGTGACCCAGGAAGAAGAAAACGACCAGGGGCTCGACGGCGGTGAACTCGGGGGGCAACGCAGACTCTATTACCGCGAATTGGTGTCGCGCTTCGCGCACCACCTGGCGCTGGCGTGGAACCTCGGCGAGGAAAACAGTAACACGGCCGCCCAGAGAAAGGCTTTTTGCAGGTACATCAAGGAGCTCGACCCCTATGACCACCCCATCGTCTGCCACAGCTTCCCCGGAAAGTACGACGAGGTGTACACCCCTCTGCTTGGCTATGAATACTTCGACGGTCCCTCCCTGCAAACCAACGACACGCACAACCAGACCATCAAGTGGGTGGACCGCTCATGGCGGTCAGGCCGACCGTGGGTCGTATGCCTCGACGAAATCGGCCCGGCGCATACCGGCGTCAAGCCGGACCAAGAGGACTACTGGCACGACGCGGTCCGACAAGAACACCTCTGGGCCAACCTGATGGCCGGCGGCGCGGGCGTCGAATGGTACTTCGGATACAAGTTCCCCGATAACGACCTGGACTGCGAGAACTGGCGAAGCCGGGACCACCTCTGGGACCTCACCCGTTATGCACTGGCGTTCTTCCACGACCATTTGCCCTTCACCGAAATGCGCCACCACGACGAGCTGACCAGCGTGCCCGACGACTACTGCTTCGCCAAGCCCGGGCAAATCTACGCCATATACCTGCCCTGCGGCGGGACAACGCACCTCGACCTGGGTGACAGCGGGGCCTCTTTCGCTGTCCGCTGGTTCAATCCCCGCACTGGTGGACCGCTGCGAACAGGTAGCGTTGCTGTGGTCAAAGGGCCCGGTGCGGTCTCCATCGGCGAGCCGCCGAACGACCCGAAAAAGGACTGGGTAGCGCTGGTGCGCGTCTCGCGTTCGAGTCGATAAGCGGCTGCTGGTGGGTCGGTTAGGCGGTCGGGCGTCGTCGCGGCGGCAGGGCGGCGGGCAGCTATCGGCCTTAGTCGAGGTTTCTTCTGACGACCGCAGCGGCCGCGATTGTCCTCGAGAGGTCCCCGCTCGAGACGGTGATGGCGATCTGGACACTCCTTACCTTGGTAATACCGCCATCGGTAACGACATTCCTGGTGAACCTCAGCGCATCGACGTTTGTGCACAGGGCGTAGTCATCGTCGGCGGTGTCGTCGTTGGTGATCAGGTAGAGTGTGCGGTCGGCGTCGCTGTAGCGGTACGTGATGTTTTGGCCGTCGGCCGTTATAAAGGTGCATTCGTTGGAGGGCGTGTTTGGGTCGACGGCGGTGGCCGTGCGGAGCTGAGCGGTGATGCGGAACAGGGCCTGCCGAGCGCTGTTGACCGCCTTGAAGATGTCCTCGTTTTCGCGGTAGTTCATTATCGATGCCTGGAAGGCCAGCGCCACGGCGGTCAGCAGCACGGCGGTGATCACCAGGGCGAGCAGTAGCTCCACGAGGGTAAAGCCCGCGGGTCTCGGCGCAGTGGTTGCCCGGCGATTTATATCGCCCCTTTGGACAGGGCGGTTGGAGCCGGCAGCGTTGTACAGTGTGCATCGCATATTGCGTCTGGTTTTATTGCGGTGATAATCGGCTCGGCCTTATCACGGGGCACTTTGAACCCGGGGCCGCAGCCGAATATCTATGGACTCTAAACAGTTAGTCCGTTGTCTGGCAGAAATACTTCTGTAGGTCCTCTTCAGCGCCGCGCGCGGATCCAGCTTGCGGAGGTGATTTCGGTCGAGTTCCGAAGGACCCGCACGGTGACGCGCACGAATTCGCTGCCGTGGTCTTCGACCACCAGTGCGAAATTTGACGGATTGACATTTTCGACGGTGACCTGCTGGGTAAACGCGGCGAAATCGGCCAGTGTGGTTCTGTCGGCGGCGATGGGCGGGCAGAAAGTTGCGCCGTCGAAGTCGTCCAGGTCGTCGTAGTCTGCGAGGCTTGTTTCTTCGGGCCCGAAGCTGCGCGTCTTGGGCTCCGGGTCAACCACGGGCAGCGCTGCGGTCAGCTCTCGGATCTGCTCGAGCAGGAACTCCGCGGTCGAGAGCGTGGCGCCGGCGCCGTTGGACCTGGTAAAAGAGCCGTTGGCGGCGACGAGCGATGCGATCGCCAGTCCCACCAGCGTTACCGCCAGCATCGCCTCAATCAGCGAAAAGCCCTGTCTTTTCATCTTGCCGTCCTCCTTTCGCCGGGATTGGTTGTTCTGGTCGGGCGATACTTCTGCTACTTGCCCATTACAACGCTGGACATCTTGAAGATGGGCAGAATTATGCTCATCGCAATGAAGCCGACCACGACGCCCATAACGCAGATCATAATGGGCTCTATCATCGAGGTGACGGTCTTTATGACGGTCTTGAGCTCCCTTGCGTAGTAATTGGAGACGTCGTGGAGGACGTCGCCCATTGTGCCGGAGTCTTCGCCGCTGCGAATCATCTGGACGACGTTTGGCGGCATCAGGTCATACTGGGCAAGGCTCGAGGCGATCTTTTTTCCCTGCCGGACTTCCTCGTGGACGCCGAGCCACATCGCTTTATAGAGGACATTTCCAGCGATCTGGGCCGTTATCGAGATGGTATTGAGGATGGGGACGCCGGCGCGTATGAGGACGCCCATCGTGTGCAGGCTCCTGGTGATATAAAGGCTACGGCAGAGCGTTCTTATCAGGGGGAGCCTCAGCTTGGTTTTGTCCCACCAACGTCTTCCGCCGGGGGTTGAGATGAAGTGCCAGAAACCCCATATCAAGGCCCCGACAGCGGGGACTATGAGATACCAGTAACCGCGCAGAAAGGCACTGCTGGCCATCAAGGCCTTCGTTGGCCTTGGCAGCAGGTGCTCTTTGCCTGCGAAAATGGCGGTGAACCTCGGCAGTACAAAACACAGCAGGAAGATAGTCACCGAGACGGCCATAACGGCGATTATGATCGGGTAGACCATCGCGCCTTTAACCTGCGAGCGGGTCTCGGCTTCTGCATCGAGGTACTCGGCCAGCTTTTGGAGCATCGAGCTGAGCGAGCCGGAGACCTCGGCGGCCGCGACCATATTTATGTAAAGCTCGCTGAATACCTGCGGGTGCTCTGCGAGGGCCTGGGAGAAGCTCTGCCCGGCTTCGATGCGATTTTTGAGGTCCATTATGATGGACTTGAACTTCTGGTTGGTGTTCTGGTTGGCGATGGATTCGAGGGAATCCTGGAGACTGATGCCCGCGCGGACCATTACGGCCAGCTGGTTTGTAAAGGCAAGGATGTCTTTTCTGCTCGGGCCGAATTCCACCCTGACATTCGCCACATTTTTCCAGCCGGCGTGCTTGGATGCGGCTGGGTGTGCGGAGTCGCGGGGCGGGACGGTTGTGGTGGGGTGGCGCGGCCCGTTCTCTGAAGACTGCGAGCTGCCGGTAGTCTGAGCAACGGCGGTGGCGCCCTGTTTCTGTGAAAATTCCTCGTACATAGTGACGGACCTCAGGTTTCTGCGCCAACTGTTTGCGGCCGCTGGACCATTTCAACGTTATCGAGTGGTGTCAGGATTTTCTCCATCTTGCCCGGGTTGCTCGATCGGTTTATGGCCTCTTCTCTATCTATGTATCCTTTGAAATACATTTCCGCGATGCTGGTATCGAGGTTCTGCATACCGAGTCTTCGGGAGGTTTCGATGATGTTGGGTATTTCGTAGATTCTGTTTTCGCGGATGCAGTTTCTTGCGGCGGAGGTGCAGAGCAGTATTTCGGTGCAGGGCACCATTCCCGGTTGATCGATCCGTCTGAAAAGCGTCTGGGAGATGACCGCCTGGAGGGTATTTGCGAGCATTGTTCGGATCTGATTCTGCTGGGCGGCGGGGTAGATGTCGATTATGCGTTCGATGGTCTGGGAGGCGTTTATGGTGTGGAGCGTGCTGAAGACCAAGTGGCCGGTTTCTGCGGCGGTGATGGTGAAGCTTGTGGTTTCGAGGTCTCTCATTTCGCCGACCATGATGATGTCCGGGTCCTGTCTGAGGACGTGCCTCAGTCCGGAGGCGAAGGCCGGGCAGTCGGAGCCGATTTCGCGTTGCTCGATCATACTTTTTTCGTTCTCTATCATATATTCTATGGGGTCTTCGAGCGTTATGATTCGCTTGCGGTACTTCTTGTTTATTTCGCCTATCATCGCGGCGAGGGTGGTACTCTTTCCTGAGCCGGTATGGCCGGTCACCAGCACCAGTCCTCTGGGCAGGTCGGTGAGCTCTTTTACGATTGGCGGCAGGTGGAGCTCGTCGAGGTTGAAGACCTGGTTGGGGATAACCCTGAAGGAGATTGCGATCGTGTCGCGCTGGATGTGGGCGTTGACGCGGAATCTCGTGCCGTCGTCGATGCTGGTGGAGAAGTCGAGATCTTTTTTTTCGAGGAACGTCTTGAACCTCTCGGGCCCGACCATCGCGACGAGCATTTCCTTGGCATCTTCGTCGGTAATGGGCGGCACGTCGAGATCGATCAGCTCGGTATTTTTGCGCAGGACAGGTGGCATACCGACGTTGATGTGGACGTCGCTGGCCTCATTTTCGATTGCAGTTGCGAGGATAATCTTGATATCGACCATTTGATTTACCCTTCCAGCGTTTTGCGATGTCGTCTTAGGCGACATTCTCTTCAAAGACTTCGTCTTCGTTTCTTCCGTAGATTTCGGTGACCCTGAGGACCTCTTCGACGGTTGTCAGGCCTTGCTTTACCTTGAGCATTCCGTCGTCGAAGAGGCTTGGTCGGCCGCTTTCGTGAAACACCCTTCGCATATTGCTGACCGAGGGGTCCTTGTTGATCATATCCCTGAAGTTATCGTCTATTACGAGGAACTCGTAGATTCCGATCCGTCCGAGATAGCCGGAGCCCCGGCAGGCGTCGCAGCCCTTGCCGTGAAAGAGCTGGTCCGGTGCGATGTCGGCCCGCTGCACGTATTTGGCCATATGCTCGGCGAGCTGGTAAGGCTCTTTGCACTTGGGGCAGATCTTTCTGACCAGCCGCTGGGCCAGGACGGCGTTGAGCGAGGCGGCTATCAGGTAAGCGTCTATGCCGATGTTCACAAGCCTTGTGATACTGCTGGCGGCGTCGTTTGTGTGGAGGGTGGAGAGGACCAGGTGGCCGGTAAGGGCGGCCTGGATGGCTATTCGAGCGGTTTCGTTGTCGCGGATCTCGCCGATCATAATTACGTCGGGGTCCTGCCGGAGCAGGCTCCTCAGGGCGGTGGCAAAATCCAGGCCGATTTTTTCGTTGGTCTGGACCTGATTGCAGAAGTCCAGCTCGTATTCGACGGGGTCCTCGACGGTTGATATATTGAGCTTTTCGCCGTCCATCTGGCACAGGGCCGAGTAGAGCGTGGTACTTTTGCCCGAGCCGGTAGGGCCGGTAACGAGCATAATGCCGTGTGGAAGTGCGATCTGTTCCTTGAAGGCCTGCATAACTTCGGGCTCCATTCCCAGCTGGTCGAGGCCGCGCAGGATGGATTTGCTGTCGAGAACACGAATGACGACTTTTTCGCCGTGGCTTGTGGGCAGGGTGGATATTCGCAGGTCGACGGTCCTTCCGCCGACGATGACCGAGATCTTTCCGTCCTGCGGGAGGCGCCTTTCGGAGATGTCGAGGTTCGCCATAATCTTGATACGCGAGACGATGGCGGGGTGCATCTTTATGGGCGACTGCATTGTCTCGAAGAGTACGCCGTCGATTCTGTATCTGGTCTTCATATACTTTTCTTTGGGCTCTATATGGATGTCACTGGCGCCCTCGCGTATTGCGTTGCTGATGACGTAGTTGACGAACTTGATGACGGGCGACTGGCCCGCCATTCTTTCGAGGTCTTCCGATTCTTCCTGCTCATCCTGGACGACCTCGACGTCGGTCATATCGGAGATTATCTCGTCGAGATCGTAATCGACCTTCTCGCCCTGAAGGGCGTTGCAGACATCTTCGATGTCCTCCCGGCTGCACAGTACGGTGCGCACGTCCATCTGGGTCTGCCTTTTGATATCCTCGATGGCGAAGATATTGGCCGGCTCACTCGTGGCGACGACGAGCGTGCCCTGTTCTATTGCAACCGGACAGACGGAGGTGTTTCTTATGTATTCCGGGTCGAGCTTGCGGAAGACCTCGGGGTCCACGTCTTCCGGCCTGATCGTTCGAAAGTCCATATCGTAGAGCCGGGCCTTGGCCGCAAGGATGTCGCTCCGTTCGACGAGGCCTGATTTGGCCGTCAACTCCTCGACATCCGCGGCGGGGTTGTCCTTCTCCTGGCTGCGGAGCCTGGCGTGCTGCTCTGCGTCGATCTTTCCCATATCGAGCAGGACGTCCACGATATCGTAGACGTGCGATTCGCCGGCCCTCTCCGGCGAGTAAACTTCGCTGAGCCCGAGCACACCCTCGTCGGTCTGGTTGTCCCATACAGGCTGGAGGGAGTCCGGGGGCTGGGTCGAGTCGTCCCTATTTCCAAATGGAAGGCGTAGTTTCATTCCGACAGCTTCAAAATAACCTGGTCATTTTCCGGGTCGCTGCCCGTCCTGGCCGAATTATCCTTCGGATTCCAGCGGAGCCTGACAAAGTTGCTTGCGATCTCTGCGATCGTGAACTTGCCGACCGTATCGCCCCGGTAGAGTATCTTGCCGTCTATCATACAGCAGTTGCCGTTTTCCGATCGCATAATGCTCATAAGCTGAAGCTCGCCGGCCTGTTTCTGCATTTGCTGTCGTCTTATAAGTTCGGGGTCGATTTTAACGACCGGCTCAGCCTCGTTGACTCTGGGCCCGAGCCCGGCCATAAATAGTTCCAGCTCAAAGGGGTTTTTCGCAAGCTCATTGACCTTGACCTGGGGGACCTGCGAGAACTCGTAGAACTTGCTGACGATCTCGTCCATTCGGTTGAAGACCTCGGACTTGACGCCGGTAAGATGCGAGATCGCCTTTGCGATCTCGAGCTCGTTGGTGTCACTTGGTGCGGCGTCGGCTGATTGCGGCGTGGTTTTCCTGACCATAAAGAAGATGCATAATAGCCCTGCCAGGAGCATCACGCCCAGCAGAATCGTGCTGCGCCGGGCCTTCTGGGTGTTGGTGGCGACCGTCAAGTATTCTTCCTCGCCCGCTCGCCCCGATGCCTCGGAGCCGGTTTGACCCGTTGAGTCTTCTAAACCCTGCTCACGCAAAAAAGATAACATAGTCGCGCTCCATAACAATCGTTACGTCCTCGGCTTCCGGGCACCGGGCTGACGCCGCCTGCGGTCCCTGAGCCGAAGACCGGCTAACTGGTTTCGTGCTGAAAGAATATGCTGACGACGAAATCCGCCGCTATCTGGCCCTCGTCGCCCGTATCCTTCTCGATATCAAGCTCGCGTACTTTCATAATCCGTGGGAGCTTCTCCATCTCGAGGAGAAAAGAATAGAAAGCCTTGAAATTGCCTACCAGCTCCATCCTCAGGGGCTGCTCTATGTAGCCGCTGTTGTCCTTCTTGGCCAGGGTGCGGATGGTCTTCGGTTTCAATCCCTCTTTTTGTGCGATCACGGTGACCTGTTCGAGGACCTCGTGGATCTTGCTTTTTGGAGGGAGGCGGCTTTCAAAAAAGGCGATGGCCTCTTCCAGCTGGGCCAGCTGCTTGTTGAGGTTCTTGGCGGCGGCGGTTGCTTTTTCATATTCGGCGAGTTTCGCCAGCTTGGTGTCAACCCTGGCCTTTGCCTCGGCCAGGTGCCTGTTGGCCGGCTCGATCATATAGCGGTACCCGATGACCGCTAGCCCTACGATCAGCGCGAAGAAGACAGCTTTTCTCAAACCACTGCTCATAGTTATCGCCCTCAACTCATTCGGTAGTAATGCATTTTGCCTCTGCGATCCGGGTAGTCCTAAAACCTGTACACCGAGCTCTGTGCGCGGCTCCTTATCGCCTCGATGTCGGCCTGGGTCAGGTGGACATCCTGCCTGAGCATCGCGGTGAGCTTGAAGCGTCTGAAGGTTGTCTCGTCGATAACGTGCTCCTTTGATTCGACCAGCGCGACGTTGTCGAACAAGCTCGAGCCGCTCAGCTCCTCTATGTAGGCGGCAACCTGCAGGTCGCTCGGCGCCATTCCGCCGATTTCAATGTGCGTTTCGAGCGACTTTTCGCGTGTAAGCGTGCTTTGGGCCGGGTCTGTTATCCTGCCCTGGACCGCCTTGTACTTGGTTGTCTGCGCGGGTCGGCTGTTTCTTTTCGGCTCCTTCTGGATAAGGGTGAGCTTCAGCAGTGACACTCCCGGCGGCAGGGCGTTGGTCAGTGAAGCGAGCAGGACGCTTCGAGGCACGGGCTCGAGCAGCTCGGCCGTGGTCAGCGCGGTCTTCATCATCGCCTTGCGCCGTGTTTGAAGCTCTTCGAATTGCTTGATGGACTCCTTTATGCGGGCCATCCTCGTGTTGATGATATTCTCCCTGGCCAGGCAGGCCCGCTGGCGTATTTTTATCGTCACAAACGAGCCGCCCAGCGCCGCCATAACCAGCGCAAGGAGCACAAAGCAAACAAGGTTTGTCCTGCGGGACTCGTTACTCTGGACGTAATCGTCCGGTACGAAATTTATATTTGCCATTTTTCAACCTGCCTCCACAGACCAGAGATACCTGCAATGCGTGTTTACCGTGTCGTTTTTGTTCGCACCTCCGGGGCTTACGAGGAAAGACTGAGCCCGAAAGCCGTTGACCAGTTTAGTAACCGCTTGTCCGGTGCGGTCTCCTGCTCGGAGGGTCCGGCCCTTCTCTCGATGTCCAACTTGCGAGGGTTGGCTATTCGAACGGCGGCCAGGCAGTCACCCATCTGAGCCGGCATCTCCAGCTGCTTCGCTATGGCCGCGCAGGTATCCTTCTCAACAGCCCGACCCGTTAGAAAGAGCAGCCGTTCTATCCGGGCATTATGGTGCATAGCACAGAACTGTCGGCGGCACGCGGTCAACTCGACCACGAATCTCGTTATCACGTTTGTGTCGGCGAGCTGTTTGGCCCCGATGGGTATTGAGCGGGCGAAGAGGAGCTGTTTGTGCCGGCAGACGACGAGGTTCGTTCGGTCCTGCTCGATGCTCACGAGCATTACGATGGCCTGGAGGTCGGACTTGCGCCCGCCGAAGAACCTCGTGTAACAGCGCACCAGCGCGAGCGGCCAGACCCCCATCGTTTTGATCCGCAGGTTGGCCTGCTCGTATATTGCCAGGTGCCTCTCGATGGTCTTGCGTTCCGCAGCCATTACCAGCACGTTTTCATCGGCGGTTCGCAGACACTTTATCATCAGGGCCTGACGGACGGGCTCGAAGGGCAGTTTCTGTTTTATCCTGGAAAAGGCAGCATCTTGAAGCCTGTCGTCGTTCGAGCGTGATATCCTGATGTTGTCGATGAACAGCTCTGCGGGTGGTATGGCAGCGGTAACGTTCCTTCCTCGGAACTGCCCGTTGCTTGTGAACAGCCGGATGGTCTGGATCGCCCATCGTTGCCAGGGGCCGCTGCCGGGCTCGATCTGGCTCGGACGGTTTTTGTTCCGGCCGGCGACGAGCTCCAGAGTGTTGCCGTTTTCGGCGAGCTGCACCAATCTCAGGCCCTCCTCATTCAGGTCCGCGCCAATCGCATAATGGCGGGTTTTCAAGAGTCCAAACATACACGTTCACCCCAAGAGGCGCGCCGTACGCGCCGCGTTTGGCTGCAGACCAGGGCTTCCTTCGTGTCTTCGGCCTCGAAGCGGCACGCGCCGCCACTCGGATACATCGGGAATCCGGGCCGTTGGCTATACTAAAATACCCTGCGGCAGTTCGGAGCCGGGATTTCGCGGCGTTGGCCCGGCCCCGATGATGCCGATTAAAATATAAGAAACGTGAGGCGGACGAGGCAAACGTAGGGCACGGCCGGTGTGCCGTATTCCGAAAAAAGACGTGGACAAAAATCTTGTTCCTATAAAATGGGCGGTCCGGTGGTCCTGGAGAATCACTGCGGGCCGGGGCCCTTGTGAAGAATACAGGCCTTTGCGGGCAGCTGGGGGGCAAGGCCGGCCTGGGCGACAGAGCAGAGGTTCCCTGCACAAACCGATTGTGTTTTTCGGGCGTGCCTGCTATCATCGTGTCCCAGGGCACAATGTGCTGGCAGGGGGGCTTGGCAAATGCTGCGGGCGTTTTGAGTTTTGCGCCGGCGCTGCGATCAAAGATCCGGGCGAACAGGTATCTGGAGGTGCTGGAGATGGCAGGTAGAGGCGGTTGCATAGACAGGCGGGGGTTCTTCTGCGCTACCGCAGGCACGGCGGCGGCGATGCTGCTGCCGGACGTGTCCTTCGGCGAGCGCAGGAAGGTCGAACGGCCGAACATTCTGTGGGTCAGTTGCGAGGACATCAGCCCCGACTTAGGCTGTTACGGCGACGGCTATTCGGTCAGTCCGAATATCGACAGGCTGGCCGCGCAGGGTGTTCGGTACGAGAACTGTTTTTCTCATGCAGGGGTCTGCGCACCTGCGCGCAGTGGGATTATCACAGGTATGTACCCGACGACCATAGGCACGCATCATATGCGATGCAAGGGGGTGCCGCCGGAGTACGTCAAGTGCTTCCCCGAATACCTGCGGGCGGCGGGATACTACTGTACGAACAACGTCAAGACCGATTATCAATTCGACTCGCCGCTGACGGCCTGGGACCAATGCAGCCGAAGTGCTCACTGGCGCAACCGGGCAGCGGGGCAGTCGTTCTTTGCGGTCTTCAATTTTACGACCTCTCACGAAAGCCAGATACGCAACCGCAGCAAGGGCATGCTCGAGCGAATCGAGAGTCTGGGTCGGCTCAGGCATGACCCCGCGGAGGCGAAGGTTCCGCCGTACTATCCCGATACGCCCGTGGTGCGGCGTGACATCGCGCAGTACTACGACGTCATCACACTTATGGACCGGCAGGTGGGCGAGATTCTAAAACAGCTTGAGGAGGACGGGCTCGCGGAGGATACGATTGTCTGGTTCTGGGGCGACCAAGGACGTGGTCTACCGAGATGCAAACGCTGGATCTATGATTCCGGGATCAGGGTTCCACTTATCATCAGGGTGCCCAAGAAGTGGCGGGCGCTGGCGATGCCGGCCGATCCGGACTCGCTGAAGCCTGGCAGCGTCAACGATGAGCTTGTTGCGTTTGTGGATTTTGCCCCGACAATGCTCTCGCTGGCCGGCGTAGAGATACCCGCTCACATGCAGGGAAGGGCCTTTCTTGGGCCCGGGAGGACCGCGCCTCGTGAATATATTTTCGCTGCGCGTGACCGGATGGACGAGGCCTACGACCTTATCCGGGCCGTGCGCGACAGGCGTTATAAGTACATTCGCAACTATATGTGGCATCTGACGCGGGCTCAGGACATCAAGTATATGAATCAGATGCCCACGATGCAGGAGATGCGTCGCCTCGAGGCTGCCGGGAAGCTCAGAGGCGCACAGCGGCAGTATTTCGAGCCGACAAAGCCCGTCGAGGAGTTGTACGATACGGTCAACGACCCTCACGAGGTAGAGAACCTGGCCGGCCGGCGCGAGTACAGGGGGATCCTTGAAAGGATGCGCAGGGTACACGAGGAGTGGATGGTTGAGACCGGCGATATCGGGCTTATCCCGGAATCGGAGTTCGACGAGCTCAAGCGGCCCGGGGGGCGGTATCAGAAGACAGCCGAGCCGGTATTCTTTTCAGCCGACCGGCCGGCGCCAAGCCCGGCGAACAAGACGCAGCGAGTAGGCATTGGGTGCCCGACACCCGGCGCTTCGATTGCCTATCGCATTGAGGGGGGCGGGCAGAAGAAGGCCGGCTGGCGGCTCTATACCGGCGTGATCCGCGTGGGGCCCGGCCAGGTGCTGCGGGCCAGGGCTTGTCGGATCGGCTTCAAAGACAGCGACGAGGTAACATTCAGGTTCGGGGACAGGCCGGCAGCAAAGCCGCCGGAGATACCGAAGACAGACCCGAATCACTGGCGCCACAAGATAGCACCAGAGATGTTGGAGCGATTGCGCCGGATCAAGGCCCTGGACGGCCAGGGCGACAAGGCCGTGCCCGAGTATCTAAAGGCGCTCGAGGATGAGTACGCCTCGGTGCGTTACTGGGCGGCGGTGGGACTGCATACGAGCTGCAAGTCAGCCGGCCAGAGGCGGTCGGTGAGGCCGGCTCTTGGGAAGATGCTCAGGGATCCTTCGCCCGTGGTGAGGGTGGCGGCAGCCCAGGCCCTGTGTGATTGGGGCTGGACGAAGGAGGCCCTGCCGGTTTTGATTGAGGTGCTTGGTGAGAAGACCGCAAAGGCCCGGTTGTACGCGATCGCGGCGCTGAAGCTGCTCGGGGAAAAGGCCAGGCCGGCCCTGCCCTGGATCACCAAGGCCCTGAAGGACCCGGACAAATACGTCAGGAACGTGGCGACGACTCTAATCGGCCGGCTCCAAGAGGCAAATAGCTGACGACCGAGGCGTGGCGCCGCCCGGCTCAGAGCTTCCTTGCCGCGACAGTGTAGATTTTCCTTCTATCTTTGATGTACTTACGCTCGTAATTGGTGCCGGTGATTTCGCCGGGCCCAGCTGCTGCGGTGCGGGCAAACTCGATTTCTTCAAGCCGGTCCTCCTCTTGCTTGATCAATTGCCGAATTGCCTGGAAGTACTCGGGATGGTCGGTGGCTATTCTGATTTGGCCATCCTTCTTCAGGCAGCGGATCAACTGCTCCAAGTTGGCGGCGTTTAGGAAGCGTCTCTTGTGGTGTCGCTTTTTGGGCCAGGGATCGGGGAAGTAGATATGAAAGCACTCGACGGACTCGTCCGGTAGGCGTTCAGCTATGAAAGAGGCGGCATCGGTACGGATTATGCGGACGTTGCTTAATCCCCACCTGCCGATACGGTCGACCGCGTAGCGGTAGTACTTGCGGGCCCATTCAATACCGAGGAAATTAGAGTCGGGCCGTGCTTTTGCCTCGTTCAGCAGGAACGTGGCCCTGCCCGTACCGACCTCGACGTGGACCGGGCCGGGGCGTCCGAAAATGGATGCAAAGTTCAGCCTGCCGTCCAGCCCTTCCAGCTTGAGCGATACCGAGGGGTAGTCTTTCAAAATCCGGCGCATAGCTCAAATCAGCCAAATCTATCAGCGGCAATGCGTCCTGGTTGTCCTGGCCTATCAGGATAGCAGGATTCGCCCCCGGCCGCGAGGGTTAACCGGCCGTTTCGGCGCTGCCTGTCTGCCGGTTTCGGCCCGCGGTGTTAAAGTGGGGGACTGCGGTATTCGATAAACACAGCGAACCGAGTAACGGCTTAAGCGTATAGATTACTGGGGCTGAAGCGCGTAAGCCAAGGAAGGAATTGCACAATGATTCTGCAATTGGCCAGAGCGCGTCGGAGGCAGGTCCTCATCGACATCGACACTCAGAGGGATTTCCTGTTGGCCGATGGCAAGGCCTGCATCAGAAATCACCGCAGGGTCCTTGCTCACATCCGCAGGATTATGGCGTGGGCAAGGGCCAGAGGGATCCCCATTATTTCCGTTGTCGAGGTGCACCCCAACGACAACGGGCAGGGGTCGTTCGAGCACTGTCTTGACGGTACAGACGGGCAGAGGAAGGTACGCTACACGCTCATAAGCAACCGCATCAGCTTTCCGGCGGACGGGCATACGGATTTGCCCAGGGACATGCTCCGGCGGTACAGCCAGATCATACTCCATAAACGGTGCGTGGACCCTTTCGACGAGCCCCGGATCGATCGGCTGCTCAGCGAGCTGAAGGCCAACGAGTTCGTGCTCATCGGCTCGACGGCTGAAGGGTCGGTAAAGGCTACCGCCCTGGGGTTGCTCCAGCGTGGCAAGAAGGTCAGTGTGGTCACCGATGCGATAGGCTCTCACAACAAGACAGAAGCGAAGCTGGCACTTCGGAAGATGGAGGCCAAAGGCGCCAGGCTTATAGAGACCAAGAGGATCGCCGGCAGATCACATCTAAGGCGGGTCGGCGCGTGTAGCTGTGAAAGCTGCCGGGGCGCGACGAGGAAATCGCACGTCGGCATCAAGGGAGGGGCTTAGCGATCCTTGCCCGATAAACGCGGCCTTGGGCCGATCCACCGTGGCATCCTACCGGTAGTTGCGATGGCCACTATGAATCCGCGGCACCTGCTCGCTCTTTGGTCTGTGCCGCTGCGCAAGCCGAAGATCCCAAATAAAAACCGAGCAGGCATAACTGCCGGCTCGGCAAGAACTTGCACAGAATCAGTGGGCCTGAGGCCAGATATCAGCGGTTGGCGTTTCGCTGGGCCTTGCGCAGCCGTCGGCGATTCCTCTCGGACGGCTTCTCGTAGTATGCGGTCCGCTTCATATCACGGATCAAGCCCTCCTTCTCACAGAGCTTCTTGAAACGCCTTATCATCTGCTGCACCGATTCGCCTGCTCGCGACTTGACTTTCAACATAGAAGGTTTTGCCCTTTTCTGCCCTGGTAGTCTAATACCACACGGATCTCACACGGATAGTATCCGAATTCGTCAAAAAACGCCGGGTTGATCAGCGTAATAGAAAATTTTTGAGGTTTCAAGCCAAAAACCGAAGGGGCCGTAGATTTTTTCGGAAAAGGCGCGGCTGGGTCCTATAAAACGGTGCTTGAACGCCCCGAGATTGCTAATCCGGCGAATATCTCGAGGCTCTTGAGGTTTTCGGGCGGATATGCTAAGATGTAATCGGCTGTTTTGGAGGCTTTGTTGGGTTGGAAAAGGTGCGTCAGACGCTTCGAGTCAAGAAAGAACGTGCGGTGCTCGTAGGCGCCTTCCTCCGGAACCGGCCTGATGCAGAGGACCTGGCTGAACTTGCGGCCCTTGCCCGGAGTGCCGGCGCGGTGGTTGTGGACAGGTTCCAGCAGAAGATCCGGTCAGTCAACCCCTCCACTTACATAGGCAAAGGCAAGGCCGAGCAGCTCAGAGATCGCGTAAAACGCTTCAAGGCCGACGTGGTGATATTCGACAACGACCTCTCACCGGGCCAGATCAGGGAGCTTGAGAAGATCGTACAGGCAAAAGTTCTTGACCGCAGCGAGCTGATCCTCGACATTTTCGCCAGCAGGGCAAAGACCAGACAGGCAAAGCTGCAGGTTGAGCTGGCGCAACTGGAGTATACTTACCCCAGATTAACCCGGATGTGGTCTCATCTTGATACGGTTGCGGGGGCCGGCGGTGGTACCGCGGCGGGCACGGTAGGCGGGATCGGAACCAGGGGTCCGGGCGAGCAGCAGTTGGAGATCGACCGCCGACTGGTCAGCAAGAGGATTACGGAGCTCAAACGAGAGCTTGCCAATATCGACAGACGGAGGATTCGCGAGATAAAGGGTCGCGAGGGACTTTTCAAGATATGCCTTGTGGGCTACACGAATGCCGGCAAGAGCACCCTGTTGAACGCCCTGACCGGAGCCGGCGTGTTCGTCGAGGACAGACTTTTCGCGACGCTCGACACGCGCACGCGGAGATGGTCGCCTACAAGGGGCGTCGAGGTCTTGCTGAGCGACACGGTCGGTTTTGTCAGGAACCTGCCCCATCAACTGGTCGCATCCTTCAAGGCCACTCTCGAAGAGGCGGTTAATGCTGACCTGCTGCTGCATGTCGTGGACGTTTCAAACCCCGAGGCATTAGGGCAGATCGAGTCGGTGAACGTGGTTCTCGAACAAATAGGCTGTTCCGACAAGGAGGTCTTGATGGTCCTCAACAAGGTTGATGCCATCGGCAGGCAGGGTAGCCTTGAAATGCTCGAGACGCTTTTTCCCGAGGCGCTAAGCATTTCTGCCAAGAGCGGTTATGGGCTCGGCCGGCTTAGCCGGGCGGTGGTGAGGATATTCAAAGGCAGCGAGCTGCGTGTACGGGTTTTCTGCGACCAGTCTAACGGTAAGGTTCAGAGTTTTCTGCGGAGGCACGGGCGAATTCTCGAGGAGCGGTACGCCGACTCGCAGGTTCTGATTGATGCGTCCCTGGGCCAGAATCAGCTGGCGGCGCTAAGAGGCCTTCGGCCCCGTTCGGTCGAGCTTCTGGAGGGTTGATGCTGGGGGCAGGCCGGCAGGGGGCGTGTTTGCCGGGAGGCGGGCAGGAGGTCGCGGGGTTTTCCATCGGGCCTGACGGGGCGATTGTCCGCGGGCGGCTATTCTGCCTTGAGCTGGCGGTGCATAAGCTCGGCGACGGCTGTGGCGACGGGCTTGTCCTCAAAAAGCACCTGGTAGGTAGCCCGGGTAATCGGCATCTCGGTATCGTACCGCGTTGCCAGGGCGACCATCGACTTGCAGGTTGCAATGCCTTCAACAACTGACCGGGTGGCCTGACGGGCCTGCTCGAGGCTGAGGCCCTTGCCGATTCTCTCGCCGAATGAGCGGTTTCTGCCCGAAGGCGAGATGCAGGTTGTCACGAGGTCGCCGAGGCCGGCCAGTCCCGCAAAGGTCTGCGGCCTGGCGCCCATTGCAACGCCCAGGCGGGTTATCTCGGCAAGACCCCTTGTCAGCAGCGCCGCCTTGGCGTTATCCCCGAGGCCCATTCCGTCTATTATACCGGCGGCTATGGCAATGACGTTTTTCATAGCCCCGGCCAGCTCCACCCCAAGGGTATCGGTGTTGGTATAGAGACGAAGATTCGGGATGCTCTGTGAAAACATATGCTGGATGCTTTGGGCGAGCGACTCATCGTCGCAGGCCACGCAAGCCGTGGCCGGCAGCCGCCTGGCCAGTTCGTCGGCTATGGTCGGGCCTGAAAGTACTGCGAATCTCCTCGCTGGACCAGGAGAGCTTGATTTTGCGGCGAGCACCTCGGCGAGTATTTGGGTCGGGCGGAGCAGTGTGCCGTTCTCGATTCCTTTGGCCACGGAGACTATCGGCACAGCCGGCGGGGTGTGCTCGGCCAGCCGGCTCCAGACACGGCGCATATACTGGCAGGGCACTGCGGAGACAATCAGGTCGGCCCCGGCCATTATTCGGGCATCGTCCGGCTGGAAGACGAGGTCCTCAGGGAGTCTGTAGCCGGGCAGAAATTGCTTATTTTCCCGGCAACGGGCTATCTTCTGGAGTTGTTCGCGGTCGTGGCCCCAGATTTTGACCTGCGGCCTGCCTTGCGGAGCCTGGCCGGCACATTCGGCCTTGCCCGTGTGTCTATCAGACTCTTGGCAGAGCAGCATAGCCAGGACTGTACCCATCCCGCCGTCGCCGATTATCGAGATGTTCTTGTATGTTGGTCGCGGCATACTGCCTCTTCGGTGGGGAACCGTATCTTTCGATTACGGGTGAATTAGAACGATCAGCGCGGGCGTTGTCAACTATACAGCCGGCCCATTATGGGCCGGCTGCGGCCGGGGCTTTCGCTCCGGGCTACCGCCAGATTTGCCCTGGCTTCTTGTAGCAGTCTGGTGGCATACATCTTATCCTCCGCGGGGGATACGACGTTGCCTGGATATTCCAAGACCCTGGCAACTTTCGGTTGACAACGGGTTGGAGGGGGCTATAACTCGTGAGATGATCAGCCGTCGTCAAGCTCTGCAGGGGGTCGGAGTCTTTCGGTGCGGCGGCTTTGGTTTGCCGATTTGCCCGATAGTCGAGCATACAAGGACCAAGGGTTGGAGACGGATATTACCACACAGTCGGTGGAGCTGTACTTTATCGGGGTCCAGGCGCGTGTCCCGCTGAAGTTCGGGCCGGAGACCCTCACGTCGGTGATATGTGCGCGAAGCTGTGTTACGGTCAGAAATGCAGAGGGGCAAAGCGCCGTCGGCTGGGGTGAGACCCCGCTGAGTGTTCAGTGGGCCTGGCCGAGCACCACAGGCTACGCGGAGAGGTCCGAAGCGATGCAGCGGTTCTGCGGGATGCTGGCCGAGGCCTGGGCCGGCTTCGAGCAGAAGGGACACCCGATCGAGCTGGGCGTTGCGTTCACCGAGTCGCAGCTTCCGGTACTGCTCAAGCAGCTCAACGAGCAGCGAGGCGACCAGGCCGAGCCGATGCCGTATTTGGCCGCCCTGGTCTGTTGCTCGCCGTTCGATATCGCGCTGCACGACGCCTACGGGAAGTTGCTCGGCCGGGACGTTTACTCGACGTACACTGGCGAGTTTATGAACCGGGAGCTTTCCGGCCTTCTTGAGCCTGTGCCCGGGTGCGACGTCTCGTTTGGGGGCAGGTACCCGGCGGACTTTCTCGATATCCCCGGGCCGCGGAGCCTGATTGCGTGGCACCTGGTGGGGGGCAAGGACCCGCTCGACGCTTCCGAGCTGACCGGCGACGAGCCCGACGACGGCTACCCGGTGTTGCTGGGCGACTGGATCAAGCGTGACGGGTTGACGGCTCTTAAAGTGAAGCTGCGCGGTAATGACGCGGCGTGGGACTACGGCCGGCTGGTGAAGGTCGGCCAGGTCGCGATCGAGAACGGCGTCTGCTGGCTGACGAGCGACTTCAACTGTACCGTCACCGACCCGGCCTACGTGAACGATATCCTGGATTGCCTGATGCGGGAGCATCCGCGGATTTACCAGATGATACTTTACGTCGAGCAGCCGTTTCCCTACGACCTGGAGAGCAACCAGATCGACGTTCACAGCGTCTCGGCCCGCAAGCCACTTTTTATGGACGAAAGCGCCCACGACTGGCGGCTCCTCAGGCTGGGCCGGGGCCTGGGCTGGACGGGCGTGGCGTTGAAAACCTGCAAGACTCAGACGGGGGCGCTGTTGAGTCTTTGCTGGGCCAAGGCGCACGGGATGGCGCTGATGGTGCAGGACCTGACCAACCCGATGCTCGCCCAGATTCCGCACGTTCGCCTGGCAGCCCACGCGGGCACGCTAATGGGCGTCGAGACCAACGCGATGCAGTTTTACCCGGCTGCATCCGCCCCGGAGGAGGCGGTGCATCCCGGCCTGTACCGACGGCGCAACGGACGGATAGAGCTGTCGACGTTGAAAGGCCCCGGCTTTGGGTACAGGCTCGATGAAATCGCCAGGGACATAGGCGAACCGGCGGAGAAGTTTGAAAAGTGAATCCAGATTACTTAAACGTTTTGTGCTGAGAATTCCGGGAGTAAGTGACAATGGCGAAACTAAGCGCATTTGCCGACGAGGTAACATCTGATTTCTTGGAACAGGTGAAGTACCTTTCAAGCCAGAAGGTTGGTTACATCGAGCCGCGTTTTATGGGCGGCAAGAACATAATGGATTTAAGCAAGGCTGAGCTTGACGACGCAAAGAAGATGATGGATGACCATGGGCTCAAGGTTAGCGCGATCGGCTCTCCGATAGGCAAGGTCAGGCTGGATGAGCCGTTCGGGCCTCACCTCGAGAGGTTCAAGCACGCGATCGATCTGGCCGTCTTTTTCGAGACGCCTTTCATCCGAATGTTCAGCTACTACGCGCCGGAAGGCAAGAATATCGACGACTACCGCGAGCAGGTGATGGAGCGGATGGCGGCGAAGGTCGATCTGCTAAGTGACACCGACGTAGTTATGGTTCACGAGAATGAAGCCAACATCTACGGGCACACCGCCGAACACTGCGTGGATATGGTCGAGTCGATCGATTCGCCGAAGCTTCGCCTGGCCTACGACCCGGGCAACTTCGTCTGGGGCGAGAAGATAACGAACAACGTCGAGCTCTGCTGGCCGATTATGAAGCCCTACGTGGTGCACGTGCACGTCAAGGACTGGAAGCTCGGCGCCGAGGAGGTCGGCAGTATTCCCGGCGAAGGTGACGGGCAGATCAGGGAGCTGCTGGCGGAGCTGGCCCGGATGGATTACGACGGGTGCCTGACGATGGAGCCGCACCTGCAAAAGGGCGGACAGTTCGGCGGCTCCACCGGAGCCGAGCTGTTCACCAGGGCGATCGAGGCGGTACGGGAGCTCGCCGCCGAGGCGGGACTGAAGTGTGACTGACTGTGGTGCGAAAGGAAAGCAAGCTATGAAAACCTGGAATTTTGGGATAGTCGGGGCTGGTCTGATCGCCGATTTTCACGCCAGGGCGATCGGCGATCTATCGGGCGCAAAGCTCGTTGCCTGTTGCGACAAGGTTGAGGAAAAGGCCCGGGGGCTCGCCGAGAAGTACGGCTGTCGGGCGTATGCGAGCTACGAGGAGATGCTCAGAGACGATCAGATAGAGGTGGTGACTATCGCGACTCCGAGCGGTTTGCATATGGAGCCGACGATAGCGGCGGCCGAGGCGGGCAAGCACGTGATATGCGAGAAACCGCTCGAGATAACTCTGGATCGCATCGATGCGATGATCGAGGCGCACGAAAAGGCCGGCACGCGCCTCGGCGGGATATTCCCGTATCGGTTCAACGACTCGCAGACGGTCCTCAGGCAGGCGATCAAGTCCGGGCGGTTCGGGACGATCAGCTATGCCGGCATATACGTGCCCTGGTGGCGGACGGACGAGTACTACAAGGACTCGTGGCACGGCACGTGGAAGCTGGATGGCGGGGGGGCCCTGATGAATCAGTCGATCCATATGGTGGATATGCTCTGCGACGTAATGCCCCCGATCGAATCGGTCCAGGCATTTACCGCCACGATCGCGCATCCGCAGATCGAGACCGAGGATACGGCCGTCGCCGTTCTGCGATACGCCAGCGGCGCATTGGGGGTCATCTACGGGACGACGGCATCTTGGCCGGGGCAGTTCAGACGTTTCGAGATTACCGGGAGCAAAGGCACGGTCGTCCAGGTCGAAGATAGCTTTACGGTCTGGCAGTTCGCCGAGGAGAGGCCCGAGGACGAAGAAATCCGCGGGAAGTTCGGCGCCATAAGCGGCGGCGGGGGCGTCGCGGATCCCGCGGCCATCACGCACGAAAACCATACTCGCAACTTCAAGGCCTTCCTGGAGGCCCTCGAAAGGGGAGAGGATTTCTGGATAGACGGGGCCGAGGCCCGAAAGGCGGTCGAGGTAGTACTGGCCGTCTACGAGTCCGCAAGCCGGCAGGCTTTGGTCAAACTTGGCTGAGCCGGGTTTTCCGCGGGGCAGGGCAAAACCGTCACAACTTCGGCATAGCTGTAAGAAGGGGGCAAAGATACGGGTTTAGCGGTTCGGCTGCGTGCGGGTCGTTCGCGCCGAGTTTCCCTTTGGTTTTTCGAGGCGATTATGGTATCATCGATAAAGGTAGGTACGAAGTTGCAGGGGGCTACAGAGAGCTTTTGATTCTGGAAGTTTATCGAGGAGTTCGTGGTGGCGCAGGGCGGTTCTCGAACGCAGTTAGAGATAATAATTCTCGGCCGACAACCGCCGAAGCTGGTCGAAACTACCAGGCAGCTGGCCGAGCAGTCGGGTATGGCCTGCGTCTGTAGTGAGGACGTTTACTCGGCGGTGGTGGCCGTGGCCGCAGGCCCGGGCGGTCTTGTGGTCGGTCCGTTTGCCGAGTTGAACAAAGAGCAGGGTCGGTTTTTCGAGATAGCCCGTCGCAACGGCTTTGCGTGTTGCTGCTATCTCGATGACGACTTGAGCACGAGGCGGACGGATTTGCCGGCCGCACTCGAACGCGGTGCGTTTCTGATAACCGACGCGGCCCAGATTCGAGATATTCTGACCGAACTATCGCGCTGCGTCTGTCCGGCGCATCGGCCCGGAGAATCGGAGATCGGCGAGCCGAGCGACAGGATCAGGCGGGTCGTGGAAAAGATCATCGGCGTAGGTCCGCCCCGTCCGGTTGCACAGAACGGGCCACAGCCCCCTTTTGTCGAGCACTTCCGCACCACGCAGGACGAACTTAATGCCCTGTTCGGGAGATAGACTCATGGGAGATGGTGATAAGAAGCGCTCGCCCCAGTTGCGGTGCGGGCCGATCCTGGTGGCCGGCGACCCGAGCAAGGCGTTGCTGGACGCCGGCGAGCTCCAGGGGCCAAGCTGCCAGGTCCACACGGATTTTCTCGAGGCAATCGAGGCGGCGGCAAAGGGCCGGTTCGCCGTGATAGCTGTGGTTATCCGGGGTGCTTCGGGTCGCCTGCGGTCTGTGTTGAAGGCTTTGCGAGAGGCCAGTGAAGGGCGGATCATACTGCTTGCCCGGATGTCCGAAGAGCCGCGTGCACGCCGGCTGATCAACGCCGAGCTCGACGGCTCCACTCTGGCCGACGACTACATGATCTGTCCCATACGGTTTTCCGCCCTTGCCGCGAGGATATCAGAGGTTGCCTCCAAGATGCCGCCCCCGCTCAAGAACTCCCCGGAAAAACAAAGAACCACCCCCACAGAGCTCAGCTGCGAGAGCAGGATAAGGTATCTGGAAAAGCTCGCCACGCAAGACGACCTGACCGGCCTGAAGAACCGGAGGTATATATGGGAGTTTGCCAGGCAGATCATCGAGCGCGCCAGGTCCGAGGGCACGCGCGTGACGCTGCTGGTCTTCGATGTCGATGACCTCAAGCGGTATAACGACCTCTACGGCCACCTCGCCGGCGACAGGATCTTAAGACAGGTAGCCGGCCTGATCCGGCGTTGCTGCCGTCGGCACGACGTCGTCGGACGGATCGGCGGGGACGAGTTCGCGGTGATCTTCTGGGATGCTCGGGGCGGGCAGATCAGCTGCGGGAGCGAGAGGCGCTCGGCCCGGGCGGACCACCCCGCAGAGGCTATCTGTATCGCCAGGCGATTCGTGGCGGAGCTCGAAAAAACCGAGATCGACCTGCCGGCAGGCAGAGGCAAGCCGGCACTGGCCATAAGCGGGGGGCTGGCGAGCTTTCCGCGCGACGGCTCAACCATAGAAGAACTTTTCGCCCAGGCCGACAAGGCGCTGCTCGAGGCCAAGCGGAGCGGCAAGAACAGGATCTACCTTGTGGGGAAGCGGCAAAACGACATCGCCCGGGCGGACTGATCGGTTTGCCGGGCCGGATGCAAACGAGGTCTGCAAAAGTCCTGGGCAAGAGAAAGATTGCTTCGAGGGCTTCAACGGTGCCAAAGCGACGGTTACGCATTCGATTCGCCGGGTAGTATGACCGTCTTTGTGGCGCTGAACAGCTTGTATCGTATTCCGCGCCAGCAAATGGTTCTCCCGAAGGCCGACGAGAGGATCAGAGCGAACATCAGGGCCGACCAGGCCCAGGAAAGCGTAACGTCGGCCAGCCTGGCCCATCTCAGCGTGTCTCGTTCCTCCGGTATTACCGTGCCGATCATTTTCTGCCGGAGAATAGCCCGGCCGGCCTGGCAGGCAAGAGAGACCACGGGCACCGCAACGTAGAGCGAGGCGTTTTCGGCGCCCGCGTTTATGGCGTAGCCGGCCAGGGCAGCCGTCGGCCAGAGGCACAGAACCGAAAAAAGGCTGCTGCACAGCCCGAAAAACCAGGTCGAGGGCCTGTAGATCCGCGTGATAAGGAACTGCCTTCTGGCGAACTCGAAGAGTTCCGGCCAGCTCGTCGAAAGGTACGTCGGCACTATGCACGCCGGCACAAACGCGAGCTTCATGCCGGCTTTTTTCACGGCGTACGTCAGCGACAGGTCGTCGCTGAGGACCTTTGGCCAGAGTCTATCGAGACCCACGCGGCGAAAAGTATCGGCTCGAATGGCCATCGAGCCGCCCCAGGCCTGGTTAAAAGGGGTGTTGCCGAGCAACTGGGCGACCTTGCCGTTCATAGACGACAGAGCAAGCTCGGCCAGATTGTTATTCTTCGGGATAAACCAGCGGTAGCCGGTGGATGCCCCGTAGCGTGATTGTCGCAGCGGCCAGACGAGCTGAGCCAGCCAGTCCGGCCGAACGCAAACGTCCGAGTCCACAAACGCAAGGGTCTCAACTTTCTCGGCGACCTGCTGGTACGCATAGAGCAAGTTGTGTATCTTCTGGCTGCACGTACGGGCCCTTCCGGCAACCAGAATCCGTATGTCACGCGCCCTCGATGTCTGCCTGTGGCGGTCTATGAGCCTGGACAGCCGCCCGTAGGCCGGGTCCGACTCTTCAGCCACTACGAACAGGAGCACGTAGTTCTCGTAATTCAGCTTCAACAGCGAGGTGATGTTTTTATCGAACTCCGCGTCGATGCCCTTGCACGGCACGATCAGCCCCACGGGTGAGGACTGCCAGAGGCGTTTTTTGCCGTGCTTCAACAAGACGTAACGGTAGTTGCGGAAGCAGAGGAGCAAAAACAGTACCTGCAGAGCTATCAAGATTATGGCTATGTAGTAGTATGCACCCATTTTCCTATCTTAGTATCGTCTCCGTCGGCTGTCCCCACGTCAACGCAAAAGCCGGGAACCCCGGCATCAAAATCCGGTTGCACCTGTCCGGCAGCAAGACGAAACAGCCATAATGCGGGTTTACCCTCCGTCTGCGGCAGGGACTGCGCAGCCTGGGTGCGGCTCTCATTTCAGGTCAGGCTGGCCAAGGAGACCATCGATTCTATTAGCTCTTGCATTGTGTACGGCCTGCCCGGGTCGATCGGGAGAATGCAGCCGTGGTTGTGGTCGGAGGCGACAATGAGCGTTCTGGCACCGGCCTGCGTGTAGCCGCGCTCCTGGGGCTGGTGGCCCAGGACGAAAATGTCCACGTCCAGCAGCGCAGCCATTTTCTCCAGGAGCGAGTGTGATTGCCTCCTGCCCCAGGTCAGGATATAGGCCGACCCGGGCCTGACAAGGTCGTCGATTCTCAGCTCACGGTCGAAAATGCCAGGGTCGAACTTGTCCGCCAGGCGGTCGCTGGGCAGCGAGTGCGACATCCAGATTCTGTTCTGGCATTTAACCGCAAGCGCCTGGGAAAAGAGATAACTTTTTATCGCGGATATTACAGCTTCGGCGGCCTCTCGAAATTCCTGCGTGATGGCCGCGCGCATCGCCCTGTTCATTTCCCTGCCGGCCTTGATCACTTCGCTTTCCGTGATAAACGCCGTGTCGTGATTGCCCATAATCGTATGGACCTGTCGCGGAAATTCCAGCTTCAATTGAGCCACGTCGAACAGCAGCCGGTACGATAGACACCCTCCTTCCTCGTCCTGCGGCCCGCCGTGTATCACCTCGTGGAGAATAATGTGCGTATCCGGATTATTGCCCAGGTCGGCGTAGTTGATGATTCGTTCGAGGTTCCTCTTGTGGCCGTGAAGATCGCCGGTGAGAATCAGCTTGCCCGCTGGCGGAGGATAGATGATATTGCCGCGCCTACAGGCATCGTTCTTGTTTGCGTGGGCGGCCTTATTGAGCAAGTCGATGATCGTTTGCGGCATATTTGCTCGCTTTGACCTTTTCGCCGAATATGCCGTGCACCATCACGTCCAGCCTCGAAATAACGGCCATCATATTCCGGGGCCTTTTCGCGGGGTCATCCTCGATGCAATCCATCACGAGATTAGACACGTTAGCCGGTATCTTCTTCTTGATTTCGTTCGGTGCACGTCGCGGCTCGGTTACGGGTATCCCGAACTGGTTTTTCTTTGGTATCAACGTGGGGACGTGCTTTCCGGTCAAGGCCCAGTACATCGTCGCCCCGAGGTTGAAAATGTCGGTTCTTGGGCCGAGCGGTTTTCGCCTCACCTGTTCCGGCGCGATGTAGTCGGGCGTTCCCTGGATACGGCGTTTCACCGTCCCGATCTTGCAGCTCTGCCCGAGGTCTATTATTTTTATTGAGCCCGACTTGCTCATCAATACGTTATTCGGCTTGACGTCACAGTGCACGTAACCGTGCTGGTGCATCGCATTGAGAGCGGTGGCGACCATTCTGAAGACCAGCAGGACGTCGCCGAGGCTCAGGGGCGGACAGTCCTCGAGGTTCCTCCCGTCGAAATACTCCATCGAGAGCAGCATTTCGGTAACCTTGAACATACTGCGGATCTTTTTCAGCTTGTAGCACTTCCGCACGTAAGGGTGGTCTATCCTCCTGGCGACTTTGTACTCGGTCTCCACCTGTTCGAAGATCCGGTGGTCTTCGGGGCGCTGAAAGATCACCCTTTTGAGCGCGACCTCGGTGCCGTTTTCGTCGTTGGTTGCCAGGTAGATTGTGCTTCGCGCGCCGGTGCCGATGCGCTTTTGGATGGTGAAACCGCCAATATGTAGTATGTCCTTGGCCATAAAAACGCCGAGACCTACCAACAGGGTCTTGCCTCTGCCTTCGGCACGATACGAGAAAGATGCGCCGATTAGGCCTTTTGTTCGCCCAAAATATAGGCTCGTGCCCCCGGGCGGGCTTTTATATGCCCCCCAGAATACCACCAAAAGCACGGCTCTTCACACCCGTTGCCGGAGTGTCGTAAACTACTCTAATATCGTGCTGCGCAGCAGCTTACTTGACTTTTGCGAAGCTCTGCAAGATATAATATTTTTATTCCCTTATCTACCCCCGGCCAAGTTTTTCCAGGTTCCGGCAGGAAGAGCTGTAAAAGCGAGCAGACGAGGCTTCCTGGCAGGGCCAGGGCGCGCGGGCAGCGCATCCGGGGGGGGCGTTTTTTGGGGTCAGCTGTTCGCGGGGTCGGGCCGGAGGACCAAGACAGGTTTACCGGCAGCGAGGAGCGACGGCAGTGCCTGCGGCCTTTGTTGTCAGGACGGGGCCTGGTGGGCAGCGGATACTACCGTTCTCTAACGCTCCTGGCCAGGAGAACGATTTGCTTGCATACGCTGCGGCAGAGATGGGGCAGGGAGAACCTCACGGGGACAAGCTGCGGCAATTCAAAATCGGCACAGACCAGGTGGGAATAGTCATCGCCGCGGAGCTCGATCTGCTCGCGCCGGCAGCCGAACCCGAGTGCCTGGGCGGCGCGGATGATGGGGACATCTTCCGGGGTCAAACCGATCAACTCGCAGCATATTCTCTCGCAGGCGATAGGATCTGTGCCCCCGATCAGCCAGCCTAACTGCCTGTCCCGACCCCGGATAGGCCCGCCTCGGTCCATCGCGGCAACGGCGTCGATTATGGTGACAGCCGGCGCCAGATACCTGTATATCTCGATAAGCAGCTCGCAGAATTCCTCAATCCTGCCTCGCCTGAAATGCCAGAGGGCCTTTCTCTTGCCGCTGACGCAGCCGAACATATTCTTAACGGCGAAGGTAGCGAGAAGCTGTTGATGGGTTTTGAACTTCGGCAGGTTGATGATCACGTCTGCTTCGAGGGCTTTAGAGCTGATCGCGACTCTGGGGTTTTTCTCGCTGAGCCTGCAGGCGGTAGGCCTGTTCAATTGGGTCAGAGGGACGGCCAATCGGGCGAGCTCTGTGTCGAGGCCGAGCTTTCGGGCACAGCTATAGACGTTTGCCCAGGCGGGGGAATCACCGACGAACGGCCTTGCGCCGCAGTCCTTGAGCAGGCGGGCCATTTCGAGGACGACGGCGGGGTGGGTCTGGGCGGCGTGCCGGTGGGAGCGGGGTGCGATGAAGTTGGGCTTTATCAGGACGCGGTCGCCCGGCTTGACAAACCGCTCGAAGCCGCCGAGCAGTTCGAGCTGGCGTGCCAGGGCGCGGGCGACGCCGGCCCTGTCGTAGTTTTCGCATCGAGTCACGGCAACGGTTGTATCCATACGTTGCTCGCCGGCCGGGCGGGGCGTTTTTTTCAACGCGTCCATCAGCAGAGAATCCCTCAGTCTCGATAGTTGATCGCGTTACAGACCAGGACGAAGACCCTTATCGAGATCTTGCGTCTGGGCGGCTCGCCTTTGCTGAGAAACGTGGTGCCCTTCAGGTTGCTGAAGAACAGTCCGGGGAGGGTGACGGTTTCGCTCAGGTACTTGCGTGGTCCGAGGACGACGAAGTCACCGGGGCTCATCTTAAGGCCGAACCCGGCGGCCTTGAATTCGAGCTGAGGTTGGTTTGCCCTTCCGGGCGGGCCGGTGATGGGCAAGCTCGGCGGGGACGAAAAGGCCGGGTACGCAACGAGCCGACAAACGCCTCTTTCGCCGGGCAGCCTCTGCGCAATCAGCCGTAGTGATAGAACGCCCGGCCCGACGATGAGCTTCTGGCGAGACAGGGTTCTGTCGAGATACGCGAGCTCTTGCGGCCGATCCAGGGGTATGATTGTGATATCCTGTGGCTGGCCGTCGGGCAACAACATCGAGACCTTCGCGAGGCGTTTTCCGCCGGCGGCCTTGAGCAGGGCCTCGGTGCCGCTAAGCCCGAATTGCCTGGCGAACCCGGCGCGGAAGAGGTTTTCGTCGAAGGCCCGGTAGTTGTAAAAGCGTAGATTCCGGGTGTAGAGCGACTCCCACAGATCCTGGAGCTTTGGGGCGTTGCCGGCGGGCAGCTCGAAGATATGGACGTCGAAATTTGCGGTTCTCAGCTTTTGGTTGGCCGGCCGGTCGAGCCCCTTCGGTTCGGCCAGGTCGCCTATTTTCACGTCGCCCCAATCAGGCGGTCTTTCGGGCTCGTGACAGCCGGCCGCAAATATGAAAAAGACTCCCGTAACCGCTATTTGAACGCCCCGGGTCATAGGGGCATTGTACCGTTTTTCGCCTGCGAATGTCAACCTCGGCGGTGCGGGATTTGACAGGCGGGAGTTGCCGACTTATGATACGGTGTTCCGGATGTTTTGGGATTTCCGAGGACTGCAGCGATGTCGGATGAGAAGAAGAATAACAACAAGGGTTACCGCGATACACTCAATCTGCCGAAGACGAGCTTTGCAATGAAGGCGAACCTGGTGCAGCGTGAGCCGGAGTTTCGCAAGAGGTGGGCCGAAGAGGACATCTACGGGAAGATCCGGCGGGCGCGCAGCGGGGCGCCGCTGTACATATTGCACGACGGGCCGCCCTATGCGAACGGCGATATTCACATGGGGCACGTCATCAACAAGGTGCTGAAGGACTTCGTGGTCAAGTATAAGACGATGGCTGGGCTCGATGCACCGTATATTCCCGGGTGGGATTGTCACGGGCTGCCCATCGAGTCGAAGGTCGTGATGGACCTGGGCGAGCGGGTCCGGCGGATGAGCAAGCTCGATATCCGCAAGGCCTGCAAGAAGTACGCCGATAAGTACATCAAGATACAGAGCAGGCAATTCCAGGAGCTGGGGGTGTTCGGTGATTTCGGCGATCCGTACCTGACCTTCGCGCCGTCCTACGAAGCGGGGGTCTTGGAGGTCTTCGCCGAGCTTGTCGGCAAGGGTCTGGTGTACAAGCAGCTAAAGCCGATCCACTGGTCGATCGGCTGCGAGACGGCGCTTGCCGAGGCGGAACTGGAATACAGGGACATTTCGTCGCCGAGTATCTTTGTGAACTTTCCCGCGACCGGCCAGAGCATCGGCAGGCTGGTCGAGCTGGGGCTGGTGACGCGGGAGCAGGCCGAGTCGTCGCAGGTGTGCTTTATGATCTGGACGACGACACCATGGACGCTGGCGGCGAACCTGGCGATAGCGGTGCATCCCTACCTGGAGTACAAAGCGGTCTGCTATGAGCGGAACGGCAGGAGGTTCGTCTCGATCGTGGGGGCAGATCGGCTGGAAGCGGTTATTTCGGCTGGCGGATTGAGCGAGGGACAGTACTTTATCAGCGACAAAACGGTCCGCGGCGGACAGCTCGAAGGGCTGCGCTACCTGCATCCTTTCGTGGAGAAGAATCCGACGGACAAAGATGCGTTTATGATAATCCTGGCCGATTACGTCACGACCGAGGACGGGACGGGTCTGGTGCATACGGCGCCCGGCCACGGTCTTGAGGACTATATGTCCGGGCAGAAGTACGGCCTTTCGATTTATTCGCCGGTGATGGACGACGGTCGATACGACGAGAGCGTGCCGGAGTGGCTGCGCGGGCGCAACGTTCTCGAGGTCGACCGGCTCGTCAACGACCGCCTTCGGGAGCAAGGCCTGCTCTTCGCCGAGGGTCAGATCACGCACAGCTACCCGCACTGCTGGAGGAGTAAAGGGCCTGTGATTTTCAGGGCGACGGAGCAGTGGTTTATCAGCGTGGATAAAGAGATCGCGGGGTTGGGGATGAGCCTGCGGGACCTTGCGTTGGAGAGCATCAGAGCTGTCAAGTGGATCCCAGCGTGGGGGCAGAAGCGTATCGAGGGGATGCTGGAATCGCGGCCGGACTGGTGCATCAGCCGGCAGCGCTGCTGGGGTCTGCCGATTCCGGCTTTTACGGATTCGAGCGGAAGGACCCTGCTGAGTCGGGAATCTGTTTTGGCCGTGGCGCGGCACGTGGAACGGCACGGGTCGGATAGCTGGTTTACCGACTCGGCCCGCGAGATTCTGGGGGAGGATTTCGAGCTTCCGAAAGGCTTCGAGGCGGATGATCTGCGTAAGGAGGAGAATATTTTCGACGTTTGGTTCGAATCGGGCTGTAGCTGGTACAGCGTCTGCGAGCGGGGGGCGCGTTGGCCGGTGCCGGTGGACCTGTACCTGGAAGGTTCCGATCAGCACCGCGGCTGGTTTCAGCTTTCGCTGCTGCCGGGGCTGGGGGCAAAGGGACGGGCGCCTTTCAAGAGCGTGCTGACGCATGGGTTCACGGTGGACGAGAAGGGGATGAAGCAGTCGAAGTCCCTGGGCAACTACGTCAATGCGCAGCAGGAGGTGGCAAAGTACGGGTCGGACATTCTGAGGCTGTGGGTCTCGAGCGTGAACTACCAGGAGGATATTCGCTGCAACGACCAGATAATCGGGCGTACGCAGGACGCATACAGGAAGATTCGTAATACGCTGCGTTATCTTCTGGGCAACATCGGGGATTTCGACCCGAACGAGCAGTCGGTGGCGTACGAGCAGATGTTCGAAATCGACAGGTGGGTGATGCGGCGGTTGCAGAAGCTGATCGCGGATGTCCGTGAGGCGTACGAGAAGTTCATCTTCCATCGTGTTTTCGCGCTGATCTACAATTTCTGCACGGTTGAAATGAGCAGCATATATATGGACGTGTTAAAGGACCGGATGTATTGCGACGCTGCGGACAGCCGGTCGCGGCGCAGCGGACAAACGGCTATGTACCGCATACTGGATGCCTTGGTGCGGATGCTTGCTCCCGTCCTGGTTCATACCGCTGAAGAGGCGTGGGCGGCGATGAAGTTCAGGTCCCAGGAGACCGAGAGCGTACATCTGGCGCAGATGCCGCGCGTGGATGAATGTATCGATATGGCCGAGGGCCAGGCCGTCTGGGGACGGATTATGGAGCTGCGGGAGGAGGTACTGCGGGTGCTGGAGGGGCTGAGGCAGGAAAAGAAGATCGCGAGCAACCAGGAGGCGAGCGTGACGATCAACTGCGACGGGGAGACGTCGGGCCTGTTGAAGAGGTTCGGACTGGAGGAGTTTGCGGCGCTTTGTATTGTAAGCGAGGTGAAGGTGCAGGAAAGCACCGGTGAGACGGTGGTCGCGGCCCGCAAGAGCGAGCACGCCAAGTGCGAGCGGTGCTGGAATTATCGGCCGAGCGTGGGGGCCGACGAAAGGTATCCCGACTTGTGTGAAAGATGCGTCAAGGTGGTGGACGGGCTGACGGGCGGATGAAAGGCAGCGGTTGCGGCACTAAGCGCGCTGCTTTAACTGGACCAGGACCTTTTCATAGACCAAATCGACCGTGACATTGGTGATGGCGTGCCGGGGGTCGGTGCTGTTGGGTGCCGGGCCCCTGCCTTCGGGGTCGATGGCGGCGGTGCAATCCTTCCTGCCGTAAGGTGCGACCCTCGTTGGGTTCGATCGGCCGAAAATCATAACGAGCGGTCTGCCCAGGGCGGCGGCGATATGGCCGGGCCCGGTGTCATTGCTTACGACCAGGGCGGCGCTGCGCAGCAGCGCTACGAGCTGCCTGATGGACGTTTTGCCGGCGAGGTTGAGGACGGGGACCTCGGAGACGTCGGCGAGTCTCTGCACGAGGGGGATTTCTGAGGGAGAACCGGTGGCGAGGGCCGCCAGGCCGTGATCGCGGGAGAGTCGGGCGGCCAGGGCGGCGAAACGTTCGGCGGGCCAGCACTTCTGGCGGTGGGCGGAGCCGGGCACAAGGACGACGTAGCTGTGCGGTTCGATCCTGTGGTCGGCCAGGAGCTCGTTTACTTCGGCGGCGGCCTGGGGGTCGGCGGGCAGTTGAAAGTGGACGCGCAGGTCGGAGATACCGGCGGCGCGGAGGATTTCCATATAGCAATCGACCACGTGGGTGCAGTCGGGGCTCTGCTGGACTTTGTGGGTGTAGAGGAGGTGGGCAAGCTCCCTGCTGTTGGCTATTCCGAAGCGCTTCTTGCAGCAGGTGACACGGGCGAAAAAGGCCGTTCTGAACAGGCCCTGGAAGTCGAATACGGCGTCAAATCGGCCGTGGTGGAGGCGGCGAAGGAAAGCGAGGAGCTGGACGAATGCCCGGGGATTGTACCAGGCCTTGCCCAGGTACTTGCGGTCGAACGGGACAACGCGGGTCAAATCGGGGTGGCCTTCAAGCAGTGGGGCGTATTCTCGCCGAATGAGCCAGCTAATCTCGGCATCGGGAAAGCTCCGCCTCAAAGCCGACAGGGCAGGCAGTACCTGGATGGTATCACCGAGGGCGCTGGGTTTTATAATCAGAATGTTCCTTGGGGTATCGGGCATTTCTGAAGCGGGGCTGCCACGTGCCGTTGTGCGTCCCCAACGTCGCATTTTTCCTTGTCAGACTCGCGCTTTGCCGGACAGATCGCGGTCTTATTGTAAGCCAGGAGCGAGTTTTGGACAATTGATTATTTGCGCAGCCTTGTTGATCTGGCCGGCTGCTGTTGCAAGGGCGGCCGGCCTGGCGGGGAAAGAGCCACCTGCAATCACCGGGTTCGGGCCGGATAATTTGTAAGTTTGTTCTTGACGGGACGGCGGGGTCGGGGTTTAGTGATACAAACGGAGGATGGTGCGGGACGGCCTGGCTGCAAGAGTTTGCGGGCAAATGGCTTACGTTATTCTGAGGGGCAACGGAACAAGCTTAACCTCGTTGGAAAGGGCTGGACGATGAGAACTATGAAGGTGTGGGCGTTTTTTCTTTCGTTTGTATCGGTTGTGTTGTTGGGCGGATGTAATTCGCAGCTCAAGGACCTCAGGATTCAGAACGAGACCCAGCGCAAGCGGATAGCGGAGCTGGAGGCGGAGCTACAGGCCGGCGCGCTGCAACTGGACCAGTTGAAACGCCAGCTCTCCGATGCGCAGGAGAAAGCCAGCATCGAGGCCGACGCCCTCAAGCAGCAGATAACCGCGCTCGAGGCGGACCTTGCCAAGCGGAACGAATTGATCGAGTCTATGAAGCAAAAGCTGCTGTTCGGCACCGCGCTTCCTCCGGAGCTCAGCACGATGCTGGAGGATTTCGCCAAGGCTAACCAGGAGATAGTTGAGTTCGACGCCGATACGGGGATAGTGAAGTTCAAGAGCGACTTGCTGTTTGAAAAGGGCAGCGCGACCGTTGCGCCGACGGCTATTGAAACGGTCAAATCGCTCTGCGCGATAATAAACTCCGAAGAGGGCAAGAAGTTCGACGTGATTATCGCCGGCCACACGGATGACATTCCGATTCGCAAGGCTGCAACCAGGGCCGAGCATCCGACGAACTGGCATCTGTCGGCCCACAGGGGGATAGCGGTGCTCAACGTGATGACGGCGAACCAGGTGGATCCGAAGCGGCTGAGCGTTCGGGCGTTCGGGGAGTATCGTCCCATTGAGCCGAATAAGCCGAACAAGGGCGGCAATCCGAAGAACAGACGCGTGGAGATTTATATCGTTCCACGGGGCCAGTAAACGCAGCGGCGCCAACGGGGTCCCGGACGAGCAGGATGGCAGAGCGGACTTTGATAATACTCAAGCCGGATACTGTGCAGCGGCACCTGATCGGTGAGATTATAGGGCGGTTCGAGAAAAAGGGGCTTAAGCTGGTGGCCGGCAAGTTCGTACGGCTCAGCATAGAGCAGGCCAGGCAGCTGTACAGCGTGCACGAGGGTAAGCCTTTTTATGAGCCTCTTGTAGAGTACATTTCTTCTTGTCCGGTGCTGGTTACTGTCTGGGAAGCTGCCGGCGCGATAAAGACGGCGCGCAGGCTGATGGGTTCGACGTTCGGTTTCGAGGCCGAGCCCGGGACGATTCGCGGGGATTTTGGCTGCTCCGGGCGGTACAATCTGGTCCACGGCTCCGACAGCCCGGAGTCGGCCGAGCGTGAGATCGGGCTTTTTTTCGAGGACGCCGAAATCGTTGATTATGAATTCGGTGATTCGGCCTGGTTGTACGAGAAGCAGCAGTAGCGTGGGGGCACAAGCCGGGTCCCGGTGGTCCGGGGGGGCCGATAAACCGCGCCGGGCAAAGCAATCCAAGCGGTGAGGCCTGCGGTTCAGTTCGCGCAGCGTGGATTGATATCTGCGCTTTCGGCGCGACAGCCGGCCGGGGTCCGCCGGCACAGCCGTGCAGGTCGATTCCTGGTCCGAGAAAGTTGAGCCGGCGTGCAAGACTATCCTGATTATGCCTGTCCGGAGGCTCCCGGTTCGCAGAGGCCCCGTCGGTGCGGCAGAAAAAGGGGTCTCCGCCGGGCCAGATCGCAATAAAAAAATAAGCGGGAATCGCCGAAAAACTGCTGGAAGTCCGCGTGGATTCGGCAGAAATGAGTAGAAAAGCGCCTCGGCAAGGCCCGTTGAGGGCGGCAGGGTGGAAAACGCGGCTCGTGCGCAAGGACATTGGGCTGCGTCGGCTTGAACAGATGGCGTGGTTTTTGGTATAATTAGATTACGGTTCGTGAACTCAAGGAGGAAGGATAATGAAGAAGATGCTTTTCGTCCTTGCCGTGCTTGTGCAGGGTTTTTGCGCCCAGGCGAAGATTATTACGGTGGGGCCACCAGGCTCGGGCGCGGATTTCAATCGCATCCAGGACGCGATAGACCACTCCAGTGCGGCCGATACCATACGGGTCAATCCGTGGGTCTATGAGGAGACCGTCAGGTTCAACGGCAGGGCTGTGAAGCTCACCAGCCAGGACCCCGACATCCCCAGTATCGTCGAATCGACGATAATCTCGCCTCCGTCGGGCTATGCTGTGCGTTTCGCCTTTGGGGAGACGAACAGCTCGATAATCACGGGCTTTACCATTGCCGGCGGCGGGATCTACTGCGACGGCACATCGCCGATGATTTCGAAGAACATAATCAGGGATTGCCCGAATAACGGCATCACCGGCGCCAACGGAGCGGCGCCCCTTATTCTGGACAATACGATAACATCGAACAGTGCATCGGGGATATACGAGTGCCACGGTGTCATCTCGGGCAACATCGTCAGTTACAACGGGGACGGCGGCGGGATATCGAGGTGCTCTGGGCAGATAATCGCTAACGAGATAAGTAATAACTTCAGCAGCGGCAGCGGTGGGGGTCTGTACAGGTGCGGCGGAGAGATCGCGGGCAACCTGATAAGGGGCAACCGCGCGGCGGGCGACGGCGGAGGCGTGTACTGGGCCGGCGGGCCGGTCAGGGGCAACGTGATCGTAGCCAACAAGGCCGGTGGTTACGGAGGCGGGCTTTATCGCTGCAGCATCGGTGTAAGCCACAACATAATAGCGGGCAATCAGGCCGAGTCAGGCGGCGGACTGGATACCTGCTTTGGAACCATCGAGCACAATACCTTTGTGGGCAACCGGGCTGGTGTAGGGGGGGCGATGTCCTTCGTCATAGGGGTGGTTACTAACAACATCATCGCATTCAACGAGGCGGACGATACGGACAGCCTTTTCAACGTCAACAGCAACAGTTACAACAGCTTCTGGCCGAGCGCGAGCGACCATTTCGGGGGCGGGTCGTTGGCCGGGCCCGGAGACGCTATCAGGGATCCCTGTTTTGCGGCGGACGGCTACTGGGACGCAAACGGCACGCCCGGCGATCCGGGCGACGATTTCTGGGTTGACGGTGATTATCATCTACGGTCGAAATCAGGCCGGTGGGATTCGACCCTGGAGCTGTGGGTGTATGACAGCTCGACGAGTGCGTGCGTGGACGCCGGCGACCCCAATTCGGCCTGGCAGGAGGAATACTGGCCTCACGGGGGGCGCGTGAACGCCGGGCGGTACGGCAATACCGGCGAGGCGAGTATGTCACTCTCCGGGGAGGGTAACGTCGCGGACCTGAATCTCGACGGACTTGTTGACTTCCGCGATCTTGCGCTTCTGGTGGATAAATGGCCCTGGCACATACCCCTGCTTCGCGAAGACCTGGACCGCAGCGGCGCGGTGTCGATGGCGGACTACGCCATACTGGTTGCGAACTGGCAGCCACTGCCTTTGCCGAGCCCCAACCCGATGACCTGGCAGAGCGAGCCGGCGCCGATTTCAGAAAGCGCCATCACGATGACCGCAACGGCTGCGAGCTCAAGCGATGGGACGGGGGTGGAGTACTTCTTCGAGGAGGTCAGCGGCAATGCGGGCGGCAGTGACAGCGGCTGGCAGGACAGCTCCAGTTATACCGACAGCGGACTCGAAAGCGGCACCGAGTATTCCTACCGGGTCAAGGCGCGCAACAAGGGCAACAAGGTGGCGACGGAGTTTTCCGAGATACGCTCGGCTGTTACGCTCTCAGGGCCCAGCCCAGACCCGATGACGTGGTCGGCCGAGCCAGCAGCGACCGGTCACGATGCGATCACGATGACCGCGACCGCTGCGAGCTCGAGCGATGGGACGGGGGTGGAGTACTTCTTCGAGGAGGTCAGCGGCAATGCGGGCGGCAGCGACAGCGGCTGGCAGGACAACCCCAGTTATACGGACACGGGATTGACGGGGGGGACAACGTACTGCTACAGACTCAAGGCGAGGAACAAGGGCAACAAGCTCGAGACCGGGTTTTCCGAGCAGCGCTGCGCGACGACTGCCGAGGCCCCGGCTCCTACGCCGGATCCGATGACCTGGGCGATAGCCCCGGTGGCGACGAGCGCCGAGTCAATCACGATGACGGCCACGACGGGATCACCGGGAGACGGAACGGCCGTGGAGTACTTGTTCGAGAGGATAGGGGGCGGGACCAGCGGATGGCAGGGCAGTCCGGTCTATACGGAGACGGGCCTGGCAAAACAGACGACGTACTGCTACCGTGTCAAGGCCAGGAACGCGGGCAACTTGCGCGAGACGGCGTGGTCGGAGGTTCGCTGCGCGACCACTCCCTGCGACGATGTAACGCCGCCGAGCTTTCCGGTTCCGCCGGGTTACTGGGAGTATGAGCCCTGCGAGTGCAAGCACAGCTTCTCCAACCTGGACTGGTGGGCGGAGATGGTCGCGGCCGAGGCCATCGACGACAGCGGCTACGTTGAGTATTTCTTCGAGTGCATCGACGATGCGTCGAAGAGCAGTGGATGGCGTATCAGCCGGTGCTACGAGGTTTTCCTGGGCCGGCCGGACCAGGGATACAGCTTCCGCGTCAAGGCGCGGGATGCGTGCGGCAACGAGACGTCGTGGTCGCCGGCAGTTCTGGTTCGCCGGTGCCCGGGCGGTGTCTGTCCGCCAGACGTCTGCGGAGGACCTTGAGGGCTTATCGCGCGGGATTTTCAGGCAAAGGGGCGCCGCAGGTGGGCGGGCATTCGGCGGGCATAGTCGCTGAGGCTTGAAGCGGAGAATATCCTTGCGGTCTATTCATTCTGGCTCGGCGGTGGCATCGGGCTCTTGCTCAAGGCGGTCAACCTGACGGCGTTGACGGTACCGCTGCGAAGCCGGCCGGCCAAAGAGGCGAGGGCGTGAGGCCGTCTCTATTTATCGCGGCATTTGGGCGGGCGCAGCGGCGTATCCGACCTGCGGAGGGTAATTTGCGAGCCTGCCAAGCGGCGAAAAATCCCGCACGAAAATTCCACCACAATCGTCGGGACGATGGGGCTTCGGGCCGGGTGTTGACATCGCGTGCGCTTTGGGATAAAAGGAGTCTGCTGGCGTCTGAGAAGCCGTCGGTGGACGGCGGATTTTGAATTACGGCAAAAGGAAGGCGGACTCGTTCATCCTGTGACGGGTAAGGGGCCCGGCCCCGAAAGATTCATCGGTCGGGTGCGGGCTTTGCTTGTCGAGCCGATTTCCCTGGCGAGCACCAAGGAGTCTTTTCGGGCTTCGCCTTTCGGAGGCACGTTATGGCGGAGAAGAGCGTGAGCCTGGAGCAGGTGCTTGGGGGGCTGCCTCCGGTTTGGGGCGAGGATCTCCTGCCGGTAATAAGGGCGGAAATCGAGCGTGAGAAGCTCTCGCTGGTGGCGTTGTGCGATGAGCCGGCCGTGACGCAAACGCTGCACGACGTGGGCGTATTGACCCGCTGGGACGCCCCCACGGTCGTCCAGGAACTGAGCAGACAGGTGCCTTTGTTCGCGGTGCTGACCGATTCAGGAGGGCGGACCGACGACCAGGCGGTAAAAATCGTGCGCCAGATAGGAGCCAATATCCTCAGGGCGGCCCGGCCGATAAACCAGGATTTCGAGGTCATCAGTTGCGGCGGACAGGCGCTGAGCAGTCGTATCCCCGGTGAGCTTAGCGCGCTTGCCGAGGCACTGGAGCTCAAAGACGCCGTGACCGTCATCATCCCGTTTTGCCGGGAGAGCGGGACATACGCTGTCGGCGATGTGCTTTACCGCAGCCAGAGCGCGCAGTTGACGTCCGCCCGTGCCGACCCGTCTGCCGGCCAGGCGGCTTGCGACCTCAGGCGCTGGCTCAAAGAAAACGGAGGTTCGTGTTGGTCGGCTCGCCGCGTTGAATCGCTTACGATCCACGAGATTCGCACGCTCGGGCCCGACGAGGTAGCCGGGCATCTGGCCGACTGCCCGCCGGGCGGTCTATGCCTCGTCAACGCGGCCGACCACCGTGATCTCGAGGTTGTTGCTCTGGCCATGCTCAAAGCCAGGCGGCAAGGCAGACGATTGCTCTGCCGATCGGCTCCATCATTTTTGCGGGTGCGTGCGGGTCTGCCGGTCCGCCCGCTGCTCACCGCCGCCGAGGTCGCTGCACCTTTTGCCCTCGCGGGCCTGCTTCTGATCGGCTCGTGCACGGCGCGGACGGCTGAGCAGCTATGCGAGCTGTTGGACAAGACGAGCGTATCGGCGATTGAGCTGCGTGCGGAACGCGCGTTGAGCCCCCGTCGCCGGGATAGAGAAATCGTCCGGATTGGCAGGCTTGCGAATAGAGCGATCTATAACGGCCGAGACACCGTGGTCTATACAACCAGCAAGCCCATTGCCGCAGAGGACCCGGAGAGCCACCGGCAGATCACCGGCCTGATTTCGCAGGCCCTTGTGGAGGTGGTCCGCTCGGTAATCTATAGGCCGCGGTATATCCTCGCCAAGGGCAGCAGTACCTCCAGCGACATTGCCACCCGGGCGTTGAATGTCACGCGTGCAGAGGTGCTCGGCCGAATCCTTCCGGGCGTTCCGGTCTGGCGAACAGGACCGCAGAGCAAGTTTCCCGGGCTGTCTTACATCACCTTTCCCGGCAACACTGGCCCGGTGGACGGAATCTCGCGGATCGTCCAAGACCTCAAATCAGACGGTGAGACGGTTCGGTCTGGTCGGGGGTGACACAAGTACAGGTGGTCTGGAGTCTGCGGTGCAGGCTTTTGAGCCGGGCCTGCGATTCAAGAGCCGGTCTATGCCGAGCATAGACGGGGATCTGCCGGACTGCTTCTGTGATCCGCTCCGTCCGGGCGCCGCGGGCCCTCAGCGGGAGGACTGTGTTCTGGTACGCGCTGATATGCGGATAGAGCGCGCAGTCTTGAAAGACCATCAGCACCTCGCGGTCCCGCGGCGGCAAATCTCGGGGCTGCTCGTCGAAGCGGAGTCTTGGCTGGAGAGACCGCGTCAGTAGAAACCGAATTCGTAGGCCGCGTCGAACAGGGCGACGATATTCTCCGGCGGCACGCCGAGCTGGATGTTGTGCACGTTGTTGAAAACGTAGCCGCCGCCGGCCTTGAATATTCCCAGGGCCTCTCTGACGTGCTCTCTTACCTGCGGGGGCGTCGCGTTGGGCAGGACGTGCTGGGCATCGATGGCACCGCCCCAGAAGCAAAGCCGTTGCCCGAAGGTCTGCTTGAGGCGCCGGCGGTCCATATCTCTGGCCCCGACCTGGATGGGGTTGAGGATATCGACGCCGATCTCCAGCAAATCCGGGATGAATTGCACGACCGAACCGCAGCTATGATACCACAGCTTTGCGGAAGTAAGCGACTTGATATGGCCGATCAGTCTTTTCTGTCGTGGCTTTACCACCTTTCGGTAGAAATCCGGACAGAACAAAGGCCCGTTCTGGCCGGCCAGGTCGTCCCCTATCATCACCACGTCCACCAGGTCGCCCACCTCTGCCAGAAGGCCGCTGTAGTAATCCAGCCAGAACTGCAGCGTTCTATCCAGCAGGGCCTCGCAAAAGGCGGGGTTCTCCTTCATATCGATAAACCAGCGCTCCAGGCCTCGCATATACCAGCAAATCTCGTACACCACCCCCCCGATTCCCGTACATATCGCGTAGGGGCTGTCGCGGCGCAAGCGAAGGGCCTCTTCGCGTAGGCCGGTGAATCGCGTCGGGTCGTTGCCCTTCGGGAAAGGATATTCCCGGAGGGTCTGGATAGTGGCCTGGGCCAGCGGATGATGCGAGATGTCCATATAAAGCTGCTGGTCGTCGGGCATCGACCATATCACGCCGAACTCGTCTTTCAAGTCGTGCCAGATCCGCCCGTCACGCTTGTTGACTTCTACCCCACCCTTGAAGCCCTCCGGCGCGTGAGCGCAGAGGTAACGCGTATCGACACGAAAGCGTTTCAAGAGCTCTTCGCAAGGCCTGGCCAATTGCTGCACCGGATCGAGGATCGTAAGCTCATCTTCCATCCCCAGGTAATCGAGCAGTGCTTTGTAGGCGGCCTTGTGTATACCCGTCTGAAAGCCCCCCAGGTCTATGGGCACCCGATCGGGCAACTGATGGTTCAAAGCCGCTTCAAGGCGCTGCCTTGAGGTCATTGTCTCTTTCTTCGCCATCTGTGCTCTCCCTGCGGGCTCAGGCGTCACCTCAAAGGCCGCGCGACTCCAGGTAGCTGCCCAGCCCAACGATGAATATGGAGACCATCAGGGCCACTATCCCTGCCAGGATTCTCCGGTGTGTGCGTCGGCTTGTGCCCTTCCATTCACGGAAGACCACGCCCCATAGGTTGCTAAAGACGATTATAAAGGCCATGTGGATCGTCCAACTTGAAAAGCCATACGCGCCCATCCGTGTCTTGCCCATCCCGTAGAACATAAACTGCAGATACCACGTGACGCCGGCCAGTGCGCTGAAAAGGTAGTTCGCGCCCAGCGGCGCTTTGCGCGGCTCGATATAGTCTGTTATCGTCCTGTTCTTCAGGTTGAGCAGGATGCACCAGACGAAATTGGTCGTGAACCCGCCGGCGAGTATGAACAAAAACACCGGCGTGTTCACCCATAACGAAGGCGTCCCGTGTTTTGCCGCCAGTGCGGCGATCGGCTCGCCGGCGGCGATTCCGAGCGCCATACACGCGCTCATCACCCCGGCGAATATTGCTACCCAGAGCCCTTTTACAAAGTCGAATTCCTTGATCGTCCGGCGTTTCTCCTCGTCGCCGAGTTCTTTTTCTTTTGACATCCCGGCCCAGCCGCAGACCGCGATCCCACCCAGGCAAACCACGATCCCCGTCAGCGTCGTCAGCCCCGAAGCACGCCCGATCAGCCCGGCAAATTCCCCCTTGAATACCGGGGGGATCACCGTACCAAAGGCCGCGCAGAATCCCAGGGCGATCGCGTATCCGAGCGACATTCCCAGATACCGCATCGACAGCCCGAAGGTCAGACCGCCGATGCCCCACAACACCCCGAAAACATACGCCCACGACGCGCTGCGCGCGGGGGCATTGCGTACCAGATCCAGCAGCTCGGGCACGGTCAAGAATGCCACCACCCACGGAGCGATAATCCACGAAAACACTCCCGCAGTGAGCCAGTAGCTCTCCCAGGCCCAGTTTCGAACCTTTTTGAACGGGATGTAAAAACTCCCCGCCGCGAATCCCCCCAGGCCATGCAATATAACGCCCAGTGCCACCATAGGCTGGTCCCCTTCCAAATCGAATCGCCGGCATCATCGCCGAGCGTACTCGGCTGCGCCCGTGTTGCGCAGCGACCCACACGATACCGCATCCGGCCGTCTTGAACAATGCCTTTTTTGCCATCGCCGTGGGCGAGGGCCGCTGACGCGTCCCGGGTCGCGAGGTCCCCAGGGCAAGCCCGGTGAAATATTGTTGACAGGACCAGCGGATGGCCGAGTAATATACGAGGGTTTTGAGTTTTTTGGACAAACGGAGTTACAGGATGACACGAGAGATTTTTTTGTGGGCGGTTCTGGTCTGCTGGCTGGTTTTCTCGGGCTGCAAGACCCGTGTGGCCGAGGTCAAGTCGCCGTACGACAGGCCGTTGCCGTCCGGCCAGGAGGCCCTGCGCAAGATAACCGACCCGGCCGAGATACCCGACTTCACGATGGCCTGCCTGGACCTGAAGGATCTGCGGACGGCCATCGAGCGGAGCCTGAGCTATCTCAGCAAGCCGTCAAGCCGCAATTTCTATCCCTCGGGCCAGATCACGCACGAGCGGGTTGTCCGCAGCCTGGAGGCGTTCCTGGAGCTGCTGGATTCAGGTTTGCGGGGCCGGCAGTTGAACCAGGCGATCCGAGAGCGGTTCGACGTTTATATGTCCGTAGGTTGTGACGACAGGGGAACCGTTCTGTTTACCGGCTATTACACGCCGATCTTCGAAGGCTCGATGGAGCGGACCGAGCGCTTCAAGTATCCCTTGTACAGCCCGCCCGACGACCTGGTGAAGGGCCCTGACGGCCAGATACTGGGCCGGCGGACCTCGGACGGCAGGATAGAGCCTTATCCCCAGCGTGCCGTCATCGAGGCGGCCAGGATACTGCGGGGCAAAGAACTGGTATGGCTTGCCGATCCGTTCGAGGCGTATATCGCCCACGTCCAGGGCTCGGCCAGGATCCGCCTGCCCGACGGGCAATTGATAACCGTCGGTTATGCCGCGAGCAACGGCCACGAGTACCGCAGCGTAAGCCGGGAGCTCGTCAAGGACGGCCTGATACGCTCCGACCAGTTGAGCCTCTCGGCGATGATCCAGTTCTTCAAGGCGCATCCCGAGTTGGTGGACAGCTATGTCCGCCGGAATCCCAGGTTTGTATTCTTCCAGAAAGAGGAAAGTATGGCCCGCGGCAGCCTCAACGAGGAAGTTACCCCTATGCGGACAATAGCGACGGACAAGTCGATCTTCCCGCGCGGGGCCCTGGCCTTCATCCAGACCACCCTGCCGGGCGCCGCCGGCGGTGGCGTTGTGAGCCAGCCTTACAGTGGCTTTGCGCTGGACCAGGATACCGGTGGGGCAATACGAGCGCCCGGGCGATGTGATCTCTACATAGGTGTCGGCGATGAGGCCGGAAAACTGGCCGGCCAGACTTACCAGGAGGGAAAGCTCTACTACCTGTTCGTAAAAAAAGAAGATACCGGCGCTTTGCGGTATTGACCGGTGCGAACAAGGCTGCAAGGAGGTCCGAAGATGCTCAAGAAGGTGCTTCTGCCGCTTGTCCTGGTCGTGTTTACGCTGGCGATTGTCGGATGCAACACGGCCAAGGGATTGAAGGAAGACGTTACCTTCATCGGCGATAAGACCGTCGAGTTCATCGAGAAAGACGATTGAGCTGGCTCGATGTGGACGATGCCGTTGTTTGTGCCTTGTGGTAGAGGCCGGAGGGAGAACGCACCTGGTGGCTCGATGTCGATATGGCAACCCGTCTTGACGGTGGTGCTGGCTTTGCTGCCGATCTGCGGGCTCGGGCAGACAGGGCCGGAGGAAAAACCGGCTGAGAAGACGACGCGGGAGTCGGTAAGGACATCGGTCGAGCGACAGCGCCAGAAGCCCAGCGCCAGATACCCGATCGTCGATACCGGTCAGGAGCGGTGCTACGGCGACCGCAGGCAGATCGAGTGTCCCGGACAGACGGAGCCTTTCTTCGGGCAGGACGCCCAGTATCTGGGCAACCGGCCGACGTACCGCGACAACGGCGACGGCACCATCCTCGATGTTGTTACCGGCCTGACGTGGCAGAAGGACCCCGGCGAGAAGAAGACCTACGCCGAAGCGCTCGAGGGAGCCTCGGCCTGCCGGACCGGCGGCTACGATGACTGGAGGCTCCCCAGCATCAAGGAGCTCTACTCGCTGATCCTGTTCAGCGGCGAAGACATCGACCCGCGCGCGACCGACACATCGAGACTGAAGCCGTTCATAGATACGAGGTTTTTCCGGTTCAGGTACGGCGACCCGGCCAGGGGGGAGCGCGTCATCGACTCGCAGTTCGCAACATCGACGAGGTACGTCGGCACGACGATGCGCGGCAACAGGACGATGTTCGGCGTGAATTTCGCCGACGGGCGGATCAAGGGATACCCGATAGACCGCGGCCGACGTGGTCAGCCGAAATACTATGTGCTTTACGTCCGCGGGAACCCGGACTACGGCAAGAATGACTTCCACGACAACGGCGACGGGACCATCACAGACCGCGCCACAGGACTTACCTGGACGAAGCTCGACAGCGGACACTTAAAGGCAGGTCCGAGGGGGGACGGAAGGCTGAACTGGCGAGAGGCGCTGGAATGGGCCGAGAACCTCGAATATGCAGGCTACTCCGACTGGCGGCTGCCCAACGCCAAGGAGCTGCAGAGCATCGTGGACTACACGCGCTCGCCCGAGACGACGGGTTCGGCGGCGATAGACCCGGTGTTCCGCGTGACGCCCATCCGCGACGCGCTCGGCAGGCTTGACTATCCTTACTACTGGACCAGCACGACCCACAAGCGGATGGGCAGGGGCGACGCGGCGGTCTACGTGGCGTTCGGCCGGGCGCAAGGGTGGATGCGCGGTCGCTTGGGGGTCTTCGAGTTGCTCGACGTGCATGGGGCCGGCGCCCAGCGCAGCGATCCCAAGTCTGGTGATCCGTCTGTCTTCAGGTACGGCCGTGGCCCGCAGGGGGACGTGGTTTCGATCTATAACATGGTCCGGCCCGTGCGCGGCGGCAAGGCGGCGCGCAGGTCGTGCAGGGCTGGTACGGCGTCTCCGGTCTTCGAAACTGGCCGTCGGAGCACGTTGCAGGGCGGGCAGGCGCCGTGGAGGACCTCCTCCGGCAGGTAGAAGGCCCAACAGGCCCCGGAACGCCGTTTGAGCGGCTGGGTTTTTACACAACATTTACACATCCCCGAAGGCCATTTGCCGTATAATGGATGTATACTCTATAGGTGGGATTATGAACCAAAAAGCGTCCATACTGGTAGTCGAAGACGAGCAGAAGATCCTCACTGCACTGCGGGATTTCCTCGAATACAAGGGTTTCGACGTAACCGAAGCCACCGACGGCCTCGAGGCCGAGCGCATCGCAGGCTCGGTCACCTTCGACCTGATACTGCTGGACCTTATGCTCCCGAAGATAAGCGGCGAGCAGCTCTGTACGAGGTGGCGCCGCGCCGGCCTGCAAACACCGATCATTATGCTCACCGCAAAGGGCCGCGAGAGCGAAAAGGTCGAGGGCCTCAACATAGGCGCCGACGACTACATCACCAAGCCCTTCTCGCTGGAAGAACTGCTTGCCCGGATAGAAGCCGTTCTGCGCCGCACTGACCCGGCCAGGGCCGTCGGACGGACGTTCGAATTCGCCGGCTTCTGCGTCGATGTCCCGGCCCTCAAGCTCCGCCGAAACAACGAGGAGATCGAGATTACCAGGCGTGAGGCCGCCATAATCCAGTATTTTGCGGCGAACCCGAACCGCGTGATCAGCAGGGAAGAGCTGTATAAACAGGTCTGGGGAGAAACAATGAGTGAATTGGGCACAAGGACGATGGATATGCACATCGCCAAGCTGAGGAGCAAGATCGAGAGCGATACGTCCGAGCCCCGTGCCATAAAGACGGTCCGCGGGGTCGGCTACAAGTACGAAACCGGTACGTAGTGCCCGGTGATGCGTGCGGCCTGGCGATCGTCTGATATTTGATGTTGTCTCGGCATTTCACCGGCGGGCTGCGTTTTGGCATAAGGCGAAATACGTGTGTACAGACGTCTCATAATCCTCTCAGTGATAATCTCGGCTGCACTGTCCGGCCTGGCCTGGCTGGGCTACCACTCTGTGCAGATCTGGGCGCACGGAATGGAAGGTGCGCGCCTGGGGGAGTTTGCCGCCGTAGCCGAGCAAATCAGAGAGGACGTCAAACGAAAACTCGACGAGTTCATCGAGGCCGAGCTTCAAAGACCCTATACCGAGTATCTGACCTACTACGTCCCCGACAGTGCGCTGCCGGCCCAGGCCCAGATGCCGCTGCTGCGTTCTCCTCTGGCGGGCAAGCTCGAGCACGGCCTGGCTTACGGGCAGTTCCAGATCGAGCCTGACGGGACAATCACCACGCCCAACGATGGTCTCCTGGCCGAACACCAGCTTGATCAAGACCCCGGATTCCGCGCCGCGCTGATCTCGTACAAGAAGAATCTCGAATCGAACCTTCTGCCGGCCCTCAGCCGGTTCAACGCCGAGCAGCCCTACCTCGTGCTGGGCAGCCGTTTGGCATCTACCGGCCCGGCGCAGAGAGTGGGCAAGCAGGTCGACCGAAAAGGCGAGTCCGGGCAGAAGGGCCCGGGCCGGTTCGCCGGAACCAACCTTGCCATAGAAAGTCTGCAGAGCCTCGACGAGAAAACCCAGATCGTCCAGCGAAACCGCGCTTACGTCGAGCAGGACCTGACGAGCAACGCCCCCGGCATCCGGCAGCACGACTCCCAGGCCGTCCCCACGGGACCATCGGCCGAGCAGGCCAAGCAGTCCGAACAGGCCGAAGAGTCCGACGAGGCCCCGCTTGCTGCCAGGGATAACGCCGAGCCATACCCGCCAGTGGCCTACGAAGCCTCGGACCGCCCCTCTGCCGAGGAAGCAGCATCCGCGGCCGCCAGCAGGCAGACTAGCGCCGGTCTCCCTGCCGGCCGGGTGCAGCGGAGACTCACCAGCGCGGGCCGACAGCAGGAAATGGTCCAGGTCCGCATAGAACCCTTCGTGCCGGTCGTCGTGCCCACCACGGACGGCGAGGAGTCGATCTTCGGCGGGCAGGTCTTTATGCTACGCCACGTCCAGATCGAAGAGAGGCACTTCATCCAGGGTTTCAAGCTCAACGAGAAAGAGCTCATCAAGGAGGTGCGGGAATCTGCCGCTCGCTTTATGCGGGAGGGTATGGCCTTCAGAATAGCCCGCCAAGCGAGCGAACGCTCGTCGTATACCGCCATCCTGGACTTCGGCTTTGGCCAGGTGATACTGAATCTTATGGAGACCGACCCCGGCCGACTGGCGAGACAGGTCGCCCAGTTGCGATACTGGTATTTCAGCATAATCGTGGTCGTCGTCGTAGCCGTCGCAGCAGGGCTCGCGAGTCTCTGGCTAAACGCGCGCGCCCAACTGCAACTTGCACAGAAAAAAGACGACTTCATATCCGCCGTTTCGCACGAGCTGCGAACACCGCTTACCTCGATCCGAATGTACTCCGAAATGCTCGAGAAAAACTGGGTGAAGTCCGGCGAAAAGGCCAAAGAGTACCACAGGAATATGAGGGCCGAGAGCGAAAGGCTTACCCGCCTGGTCGAAAATATCCTCGACTTTTCGCGGATCCAGAGGGGTCGCAAGAGGTACGAGTTCTGCCTCGGTGACATCAATACCTGTGTAGCCGGCGTGGTTGAGATGATGCGGCCGTATGCGGCCGAGAATGGCTTCACGATAAAAACACAATTCAGCCGCGTCGGCCGCTCCGCCTTCGACGGCGACGCCGTGACCCAGATAGTCGTCAATCTCCTCGACAACGCCGTCAAGTACGCCCGCAATGCCACCGAAAAAACGATCACGGTGCGAACCAGACGCGATGGCCGATTCATCCTGATAGAAGTCGAGGATCACGGTCCGGGTGTCCCGCACCGCGACCGAAAGAGGATCTTCGAAGAATTCTATCGGACAGGGGCTGAGTCCACGCGCGAGACTACCGGCGCCGGGCTGGGCCTGGCGCTGGTAAAAAGATTCGCGTTCGCGCACAACGGGTTCGTCGAGATCGCAACGGCCCGACCTGCTGGCGCCCTCTTTCGCGTCGCCCTCGCCGCCCAGATGTAGAACGCTGCGGTCCCCAACGCCCGGGTTTGCCGAGTGAAATATCTCATCCGGCCCTTGCTGTTCTCAACCGATAAACAGCTACAAAAACCGTCTTTCTCCTGGCGCCTCCGATAGGGTAAAATGCGCCTTTACAATAAACAGCCACAACTGAAAGGGTGCGCTATGCATCTGTCCAGAGGCGTATTACGACTGATCGTTGCGGCTGCACTCTGCGGTCCCGCTGTGCTGGCCTACAATCGGAGCCTCTATGTCATCAACCTTGCCATCACAAGCCCGCAGGACTCGGTCGGCGGGATCATCACCGCCGATAACAACGGCGGCGGGGCAGCGGTCTGAACAAGACCAGGCCGACCCCGAAACCTTTTTTAGGAGAAGAACAGATGTCGCAAAACAAAGTTACCGTCCTGGCCCTGATAAAGGCCAAAGAAGGCATGCAAGAGCAGCTCAAGCAGGAACTTATCTCGCTGATAGGACCCACGCATAAAGAAGCGGGCTGCATAGATTACCTCCTCCACCAGGCCAGAGACGACAAGACCCGCTTTATGTTCTACGAAAACTGGACGAGCCAAGCGGCCCTCGACGAGCACCTCAGGGCGGCCCATCTACAGGCCTTCGTCGCAAAGGCCGAGCAACTACTCGCCGAGCCGCTCGATGTCACCATCTGGGAAAGAATCGGCTAAGACCACCCGACAATCCCGACAGGACCCTGAAAATGGAATATGCCGTCGGTAAAACCGGTCGCGTTATTGCGGCCCGCCTCTTCGAGGGCGAGGACATCTACGAGTGCATCGAACAGATCGCGCGCAAGGAAGGCATCAGCTCCGCTGCTGTCTTGATCACGGGCGGCTTTAGAAAGGCCGACGTCGTGGTCGGTCCGAAGCAGGAGGCCCCAAAAATCATCCCGAATTTCAAGGAATTCACCGGTCCGGGCGAGGTGCTCGGAGTCGGGACGATCTACTGCGACGACGGGGGCCCTGCCCTGCACATTCACACGGCGATCGGCAGAGGGCAAGACGTTGTGGTCGGCTGTCCTCGCGGCGGAGCCAGAACGTTCCTCGTACTCGAAGTGACCATTATCGAAATCGAAGGCGTCCAGGCCGCACGAGAACTCGACGAAGAGACAGGCTTCAAGCTGCTGCGGTTTTAGTCGAGCTGTTGGTCGGCGTCGTCGGCCGGTCTGAAACACACGAACGAAACGAGTATCAGCGCCGCGCCGCTTCCGAACAGCAGCATCCGCCGCAGCGGCTGGCGAACACGCTGCAGCCAGGCCGGCAGAATGGGCTCGTTCGGTTCGCTCTCGGCCTGCTCTGCCAGGGCCCGTCTGGCCGCCGCGAGCTGCTCGGCGGTCGCCCTGGGATACGCCGTGTGCGGCCTGGTGCTCTCGGCTCCGAGCGTCACAGGGGCTATGCGCTTGAGAAGGTTAGGGTCCTCTTCCAGCTGCTCGAGAAGGGCATCGTAGTCTTCGTTGAGCGACTTCAACTGCCCGGTCAGACGCCTGGCCTGGGCCAGGTAAAAGCTGTTGCGGTAGCGTCGGACAAGGTCATCGCACAGAGCCGCCGTACCCATCGCCGCCGCACCGATGCTGAAAAACACCACAAACAACAACGCCCGGATAGCATCCTGCCGTTGCATAGCCCAACGTGCCCCGCGCTGCGCCATCGCCCAATCCCGGAAGCAGGGTTGCCCGACCAGCGCCCGCTCTAAACCCAGCTGCCCCCGGCCGTGCTCTATATCTGTATTCGGCCCCAAGCCCGAAGACGGTACACATAAAAGACGGCAGGTGCCTTTTCTCCACTCCGTTGGATGCCACGCACCTGCCGACGCTGATCAACCCATTGAGGTGCTACTTGAACATAAAGCCCGCGTATCGAGCCGCACTTCCCAGCTCCTCGTGTATCCTCAGCAACTGGTTGTACTTGCAGACCCTGTCGGTCCTGCACAGCGAGCCAGTCTTGATCTGTCCGACGCCCGATGCCACCGCCAGGTCGGCAATCGTCGTATCCTCGGTCTCGCCGCTGCGGTGGCTGATAACAGCCGTCCAGCCCACCCGACGTGCCATATCGATTGCCTCGAGCGTCTCGGTCAGCGTGCCTATCTGGTTGAGCTTTATCAAAATAGAGTTGGCGCAGCCAAGTTCTATTCCCTTGGCCAGGCGTTTCGTATTCGTCACAAAAAGGTCGTCGCCGACCAGTTGGACCTTCTCGCCCAGCTTCTTGTTCATCTGCACCCAGCCGTCCCAGTCGTCCTCTGCCAGGCCGTCTTCAATGGAGATGATCGGATATTTCTCAACCCACCTCGCCCAGTGACGGACCATCTCATCCGAGGTAATTTTCTTTTTCGGGGCCGACTTGAAGAACCTGTATTTCTTGCTGGCCGAGTCGAACATCTCGGTTGAGGCCGGGTCAAGTGCGATTGCTATGTCCTTGCCGGGCTTGTAGCCGGCCTGCTTGATGGCCGTCATCACCACTTCCAGGGCCTCCTCGTTACTCTTGAGCGAAGGCGCGAAACCGCCCTCGTCCCCGACCGACGTGGAGTAACCCTTCTTTGAGAGCACGGCCTTGAGGGTGTGGAAGACCTCCGAGCCCATCTGGAGTGCCTGGGGAAAGTCCTTTGCGCCGACGGGCATAATCATAAATTCCTGGAAATCAACGTTGTTGTCCGCGTGCTTGCCGCCGTTAAGGATGTTCATCATCGGCACAGGCAGGACGTTCGCGTTGCAGCCGCCGAGATAGCGGTAGAGGGGCAGGCCAGCCGCATCGGCTGCGGCCTTGGCAGCGGCCAGCGAGACCCCTAATATGGCGTTGGCGCCCAGCTTGCTCTTGTTGGCGGTGCCATCGAGCTCGATCATCAGCGCATCGAGCTCTTCCTGGCAGGCCGCGTCCATTCCGAGCACTTCCGGCCCGATCACCTCGTTGACGTTGCGCACCGCCCTCGTGACACCCTTTCCTTTGTACCGCTTGGCCCTGGTATCTCGCAGCTCCACCGCCTCGTACGCCCCAGTACTGGCGCCGGACGGCACAGCCGACCGCCCGAAAGAACCATCCTCCAGCAGAACATCGACCTCCACGGTGGGGTTTCCGCGCGAATCAAGCACTTCCCTGGCCGTGACATCGACTATTGTTGTGAACATCTTGTGTCCTTTCTAACGCAACCGCCCCGGACTTTGCACGCAACTGTGCGGCCAAGATTAGCGGCTTTTGTCGGGCGCGTCAAGTGCCCGCTGAGTTTTTCCTTTGGAGGGCGGAGCAATAGCATCCGCCCCAGGCGGCCGCGCAGCGGCAAACAAACCTCTCTGACTCCATCCGACCAGGGCCGAACGCAGCCGAACGAGCAAGGCAATGTCGGCTCGGCCTTCTGTGAGATTATCGGAGCAAGAACCAAGCCCTGCCTCGGGAATATCCGCAAGCCGCTGCGTAGGGGCCTCGTAGCGGACCGTCCACACCTGAAAAAAACGCCGTTTTTCAAAAAATCTTTGTAAATTTCGAAAAATACCGTAACTAATCAGGCCCTCAGGCGTCTTTAATATCGGGAACACCGGTTCAACAGCCGGGCCCGGGGGCAGCATTGAGGGAATTGCCCATACCGGGACGGATCCCGTTGTTGGAATCTTGCACCATCACCCTCCTCCGAAAGGCCGATACCACAGGATCGGCCTTTTCTATTTTTGTTGAATCCGCGTCGCAAAAGCGCTATCATATCCGGTATGAGAATTCCACTGACCAAGTACGGCCTGCCCGAGATGATTATCTATCCGGCCGGTGTGCTTGCCGCTATGTTCTTGCTCTTTGCCGCCGCAAGAGAGCACCTGCCGCCCTGGATACTGCTGGCCGCCGAGGCCCTGCTGGCAGCCCTGCTGCTCTGGACGCTGTGCTTCTTCAGAGACCCCCCGCGACGCTGCCCCTGCGACCCTGCAGTTCTGCTGGCCCCGGCAGACGGCCTGATAACCGAGATCCAAACCATCGAGGAAACCGACTTCATCGGTGGACCGGCACTGCGGATCGGCATTTTCCTGAGCATCTTCAGTACCCATATCAATCGCGCCCCCTGTAATGTGAGGGTCGAGAGAATCACCTACAAGAAGGGGAAGTACAAGAACGCGCTGAACCCCCGCTCTGCCAGGGTCAACGAATCCAACGAGCTGGCTCTGGTCCGGACGGATCGGCCAAACGACAAACTCATCGTCCGGCAGATCAGCGGGGCGATCGCCCGCAGGATAGTCTGCGACGCCAGGCCCGGGGCGCGGTTAACCAGCGGGCAGAAGTTCGGAATGATAAAATTCGGCTCAAGAACGGAACTTTACCTGCCGATCCGCAGCAATGCCAGGTGTCTGGTCAAGGTGGGTGATAAGGTCAAGGCGGGCCTGACGGCCCTGGTGAGGTACGAGCAATGCCCAGATTAAAGACAAAGGCCGCAAAAAAGGGCCTTCTGCATCACGTCAAAAGGGAGAGGCTCAAGTACATAACCATACTTCCGTCCCTGATAACCATCCTCAACGGCGTATGCGGGTTCGCGGCCATCGTCTTTGCCGGCAAAGGGCCCGACGGGGGCATCGGAGGGTTATCCTACCTTGCAATCGCCGGCTACCTCGTCGTGCTCGCGATGATCGCCGATATGTTAGACGGCAGGGTCGCCAGAATGAGCCAGAGCACATCGAGCTTTGGCGGCCAGCTCGACAGCCTCTGTGACATCGTCAGCTTCGGCGTTGCTCCGGCCTTTCTGGTTGTCAAGCTGCTCGAGGCCAGGGTCCTCGGCCTGTCCGGTGCAAATCCGGTGCTGGCAACCTTCTTGAAGCGCTTCGTTTGGCTCTCGGCTGCGGTTTACGTCAGCTGTGCGGCGATCCGCCTGGCCCGGTTCAACGTCGAAAACGAAGAAGACGAGTCTGCCCATATGAGCTTTATGGGCCTGCCAACGCCTGCCGCCGCCGGCGTCGTCGTCAGCCTTGTCATCTTCCACCAGGAAACGCTCCGGGGCTTTGGCCAGCAAAGGTCCCCGGTTTACCTTTTCTTTGAAAGCGCTATTCTGTATGCGCTTCCCCTGGTCGCTTTGGCGGTCGCGCTGTTGATGATCAGCCGCCTGCGCTATCCTCACATAATCAACCAGTACATAGAAGGCAAAAAGCCCTTCGCATACCTGACGCGGATCCTTTTGGTGCTGGCCTTTGCGATCTGGAACCTGCCCGCCGCGCTGGTACTGGTTTTCGGGCTATTCGCGGCCAGCAGCGTCGTCAAGAGGTTCTATTACAGGGTGATAAAGCGCAGCTCCCTGGTCGGCGCGCTTGCGAAGTTCCAGGTAGAGGAATGAGCGTTTAGGCCTGGGCCCCGGCCTTTTCGGAGCGTTTCGCCGCCGTCTGGTTCATCTTGTGGTAGCGCTCCACGATGCCCACCAGCCGGGCCAGCGTCTGCCGTCCCTCGATACTGGCCTCCAGGCCGACTATCTGGAGCCCCAGATAGATACTATCCCCGCCAGCACGCGGTAGAATGTTCCTGATCTGCGCGTTGAGTAGAAGCGGTGTCTCGTATGGCAGCGGTGTAAAGCGCATACCGATGTACGCGCCTTGTTTGAACTGCGGCTCCATCGCCGCCGATTCACGATCGAGCATCACCTGCGCGCCGCCAGCCGAAATATCGACCAGCCTGCCCCGCCGGTAGCGGCCCGGATCTCCCGGATCGCCGTCGGCCCTGCTCTTGCGGTGCCAGAGCGTTACCTCGACCTTCAGGGACTGGGGAACCTGCACACGGAAATAACTCCGCCGCTGAATCACCTCGACCCGCCGCGGCGCAGCCAGCACCACTATCCCTCCTGCCGCCGACGACGGCTCCAGGGCCACCACCGTGCTGTCGAAGACGTACTTGCCGTACTCGTATTTGAACGATACCCCGACCGGCTGGGCCACCTGAATGTTTATCGGGTGCCTTGCCTGGGCGTAAGCGCTGCGCACGCTAAGCCGCCCCCCGCCAAGCTCGGTAAACACCACTTTCGCCACGTGCCATTTGCCCTTCGAAAGGTAGGACATAATCGCCGGGATATTCTGCTCGATGGCGGTCTCGAGGATCTTTTCCGCATCGATCTGGTCCACCGCTTGGCTCATACCAACCTTCCCCCGGTACCATCTGCCCCTTGCCACCTTAGGATACTGCGCTGCAATCGAGCCAGCCGCCGGGAAATACGACCCTGCGCCCGCGTTCTGGCAGGCGCGCTTCGAAAGCAGCGATAAACCCTTATCCATAGGCGGCCCGAAAAACGGGAGCCCCCAATAAACCTCCTGTTTCAGGGCTACAAATGCCTTTTTGAGCATCCCAAGAAGCATCTGGGCATCCAATCTTGTCCGGGCTGGCCCCGACACAAAGGGACCTGAGACAGTCCCAAAACCGGGCCAACCCAATAAATATATATCAATCATTTCGGCAATTCACAAAGAGCGTATCACATTAAAGGCCCGGCCCGGCCGATTTTGCCCGGAACCGGCCTTCAGACGACCTATAACGCTCCAACAGCCGGCGGTGCTCAAGAGGCAGCTTGAAAAAATCGGCCCGCCCGGATACCATCATCCTGGTGAATAAATGGAACCTGCAACATCTTCTGGATTCTGTCTTCTCTGTGCCGAATTCTGTGATACTATTACGCGGTAAATGAACGGAACGTATAATCTGAGAACGACCCTCGGGGCAAAGGTCGGTTTCCTGGTGCTCTTCGCCCTCGGGCTGCTCACGGCAAGGGCCATAGTGGCCCTGAGAACCGCCGTGGTCCTCTCTGCGCCGGTCACCCTGCCCCGGATGGGGCTGTCTATCGCCGTTCCGGCGGGCAACGGCTGGAAGAGCGCCAGCCGCTGGAAGCACGAGCGCAACACTTTCGTTTTGACCAGCATATTCTCCCCCCGCAGCTCTCGCCCCACCGCCTCGGCCCAGTGCAGGTATCGATTCCCCCGCGAAGTCCTCGATACAGAATCCATCTTCGAGCGGGAAGCGGCCGAGCTCGACGCAGAGATTATGGAGCAGGGCCAATTCCCCGCAGGACCACTCGATGTCAACTGGGCACATCTCCGCAAGACCGACGCCCCGTATAATACCTTCTTCGGCATCGTCTCGCTGCCTCACAGCCGATGCCTCGAAATCGAAGTGCACGAAACCGCCGGCGACGCTCACTTTGCCGCAACGGTTTTCCAGAAGATAGCCGAGAGTGCAGAATTCCACGAAAGCCCGCTGCTTGAAGCAGGACGCCGAATCATCAACTCCCTCAAAGAGATTGGTCTGGCCCAGTCCCTCGAGAACCGCAACCGACAGGGCCTCTTCCTCATCAGGGACTCAAGTAGGAGAATTCTCGGCTTTACAACCGAGGTGGTCCTTGAATCGGACCCCGAAAGCCAGTTCAACATAGAAGGCGCCGCACTGGATTACATCAAGACTCGGCCCGCACGCGAGCAGGTTACCACCTTTCAGTCCGACAACCGCTTTGATAGATTCAACTGGCGACTCGACCGCTTTGTATGGCACAGCCTGGGCATCGCGCCGGAAAAGAGAGGATTTGCAGTGTCCCTGGGCGATGACGGCGTATTGAGAATTACCACGTATGACGTACAAACCGGCGAAGTCGCTTACCGCGCAAGCGACCTGACGATCCCCGAGATACTCCTCGACCAGGTCCTGGCCAGGATGTTTCTCACCGGCACCGACGAGATCATCGTCGACGTAATCGGATCCGACGGCCGTATCGCCCCGACCCACATCTCCAGGATAGAACCCGAAAATACCTCTGTCGGCCCGGAGGTCCGCTATATGGCCAAGCTCGTATCACTGTACGCACGGTCGTTCTTCCAGTTGATCTATCTCGACGCTTACATGCAAATAACCAAGCGTCTGGTTCGCAAGGAGGACCTGCTTATCTTCGAGAAGATCGACCCTGCCGACGCCGCAAAGCTCTTTCCCGAGCGCGCCGAGTACATCCTGCAGGCCGACAAGCTGAGGAAATATCGGGAACCTCAAGGTAGCCGGGCCGGCCCCCAATGAAAGTCAAAATCCGGAGTCGTCAATGGAAAATCACACCGCCGAATCAACGATTGCCCGACAAACATCGAAACCGTACCTCTGGGCGAATTGTGCTGCCGTCGGCCGCACGGTCAGCTTTGCGGTGCTCCTGGCCTGTTGCATCGCATCCAGCTTCCTGCTCGCCGCAGGGGGCGGGGCCGGCGACGTCCAGCCGAACCGGCCGGGCGCCTGGGACAACCTGAAGCTCTGGTACGAACGACCTGCCGAAAAATGGACGGAGGCCCTGCCTATAGGCAACGGCCGGCTCGGCGCAATGCTTTTCGGAGGCACAACCAAGGAACGTATCCAGCTCAACGAGGACACCATCTGGGCCGGCCCGCCTGTCCCGCAGGACCGCCCGGGTGCCTACAAATACATAGCACAGGCCCGAGAACTCATCTTCCAGGGAAAATACGCCGAGGCACAGGCTCTTGTCCAGGAGCGGGTTATGGGCCCGCGCATCTCTCCGCGCAGCCATCAGACCCTCGGCGACCTGTGGATCACCGTCCCCGACACGTCGGCAGGGTCCGCTGCAAAGGCATCGGGCGAATCCTACAGGCGTCAGCTCGATCTTGACACCGCCGTGGCCACGACAACCTTCAAACTCGACGGCGTTACCTACAAACGCGAGGTGTTTGCCAGTTGCGTCGACCAGGCGATTGTCGTACGGCTCACCGCCGATCAGCCCGCCTCGGTGACCGCGAACCTGCGTCTCAGCCGACCTGCGGATTTCGAGGTCCGGCCGGCCGGGCCACGCTCGCTGGATATGTTCGGCCGGGTAAGCCAGAACGGCAAGCATAAGGGCGTCAGGTACCACGCCCGACTGCTGGCCCTGCCCGAAGGTGGAAGGCTCGCCATAAAGTCAGACACAATCTCCATAACGAAAGCCGACGCGGTAACGCTCTTGCTCGTCGCTGCCACCGACTACAATTTCGACAATCCCTACGCCCCACTCAAGAAGGACCTCGCCGCCGTCTGTGCCGCGCAGCTCGCCGCTGCGGCCAAAAGGCCTTACCGGCGGATCAAGGCCGACCACATCGCCGAACATCGCAGGCTCTTCCGCCGTGTCAGTCTCGATCTCGGCTCGACGGATGCATCCGACGAACCAACCGACGCCAGGCTCGCCGCACTGCGGGACGGCGCCGAGGACCCAGGCCTCTACGCCCTCTACTTCCAGTTCGGCAGGTACCTGCTGATCTGCTGTTCGAGGCCTGGCTGTATGCCTGCCAACCTCCAGGGACTATGGAACGAACACCTCGCAGCTCCCTGGAACGCCGACTATCATATAAACATCAATCTCCAGATGAACTACTGGCCCGCCGAGGTTACCAACCTCTCCGAGTGTCACGAGCCTTTCTTCCGCTTGACCGAGGCCCTGCTGCCCGCCGGCAGAAAAAGCGCGAGAGACGTCTACAACTGCCGCGGATTCGTCGCGCACCACACTACGGACGCGTGGTTTCACACCTCGCCGTTCGGCCGGGTCGGCTACGGGATGTGGCCTATGGGTGCGGCCTGGTGCACGCAGCACTTTATGGAGCACTACCGTTTCACGGGCGACAAGAAATTCCTCAGGCAAAGGGCCTTTCCGATACTGAAAGAAGCCTGTCTGTTCCTGCTCGACTGGCTCGTCGAGCACCCGGAGACCGGCAAGCTCGTCTCGGGCCCATCCAACTCCCCCGAAAACAGCTTCATCGCCCCCGACGGCAAAAGAGTCAACCTCTCGATGGGCCCGTCTATGGACCAGGAAATAGCCTGGGAGACCTTCACTAACTTCATCGAAGCGGCGGAAATCTTAGGCATCGACGACGAGCTGGTCGGGCAGGTCCGCTCGGCGCGCCGCAGGCTCGCGCTACCGAAGATAGGCTCGGACGGCCGGCTGATGGAATGGGCCGAGCAGTTCAAGGAACCGGCGCCCGGACACAGACATATCTCCCACCTCTTCGCCGTCCATCCTGGCAGGCAATTCACCTTCCAGAGCGCACCAGAAATGATGGCCGCGGCCCGAAAGAGCATCGAGTACAGGCTGGCACACGGGGGAGGACATACCGGCTGGAGCAGGGCCTGGATAATCAATTTCTGGGCGCGGTTCCGCTGCGGCGACAAGGCCGAGGAGAATCTCAAGGCCTTGCTGGCCAAGTCCACCCTCCCGAATCTCTTTGACACACATCCGCCCTTCCAGATAGACGGCAACTTCGGGGGCTGCGCCGCTATCGCGGAGATGCTCCTGCAGAGCCACGCCGGCGAGATCCACCTACTGCCGGCCCTGCCCGGAGCCTGGCCCACCGGTAAAGTCACAGGCCTGCGGGCACGAGGCGGATTCGAGCTGGACATCGCCTGGGACAACGGCAAGCTCGCAGCCGCGACCGTCCGTTCACTGTTGGGCAACGACTGTCGAGTTCGCGCGTCGGTGCCGGCTTCGGTGACGTGCAGCGGAAAGGCCGTGCAGATGCAAAGGCCGGAGAAAAACGTCGTCGAGTTCAAGACCCAAGCCGGCCGAACATATCGGATTGCACCTCGAACCTGAGGAGAACTATGGAGCTCGGCCTGGGCCTAATCTGGTTCGCAGTCTGGATCGTGGCGCTGACCTGCCACGAGGCGGCCCACGGCTTCGCCGCCCTGAAACTCGGTGACCCGACGGCATACCGGCACGGCCAGGTCACTCTGGATCCGATCGCCCACATAAAAAGAGAGCCTTTCGGCACCATCATCTTGCCGATCATATCGTTCGTCGCCTTCGGGTGGATGCTCGGCTGGGCCAGCGCCCCCTACGACCCGATCTGGGCCAGGCATAACCGCCGTAAGGCCGGCTTGATGGCGCTCGCAGGTCCGGCGGCCAACCTTCTGCTGGTCCTTATAGCAGGCCTGGCCGTCCGCGCGGGCATCGTGCTTGGCCTGTTTACGCCGCCGCAAACGATAACCTTCACCCAGGTTACCGTCGCCTCGTCGGGAGGCTGGGCCGGGGCCGCCGCCGTCGCAGTGAGCATACTCTTTTCCCTCAACCTCATCCTCTTCGTCTTCAACCTCCTACCGCTGCCCCCTCTTGACGGAAGCCAGGTCGTCACGTTGCTGCTGAGCGACCGCGCCGCCGAACGCTACAGCCGCCTGGTTTACCAGCCGGGTTTTAGGATTATGGGCCTGATCATCGCCTGGAACCTGGTCGGCCTTGTCCTCGGCCCGGTCCACGGCTTTGCCTTGCGCCTGCTCTACCCCGGCCTCGGCTA
>CAZWAP010000011.1:0-27761 GCA_964632005.1 uncultured Pirellulales bacterium
AGCCACTGCGCAAATCTGGCTGTCGTTCTTGAAAATGCCCGGCTTTGTGATATTCTTGTCCACAGGTGGTATGATGGATTTCCCTGAGCGTTTGACCGTTGATAGTGTGGCCATAGAGATTGTGCCGCGGTACGCCGAGACCGACCAGGCCGGGGTCGTCCATCACAGCGTCTATCCGGTCTGGTTTGAGATGGGGCGGACCGAACTGCTGCGCGCCAACGGGCTGGCATACAAAGACATCGAGGCCCAGGGCATCTTCTTTGTGGTCGCCGAGATGCACATAAAATATCGCCGGCCGGTATTCTATGATGACAGGCTACAGCTGCAGACCACCTGTACAGGCGTAACAGCAAGCAGGGTCGAGCACAGCTACCGCCTGACGAGGCCCGCGGACCAAACGCTGCTGGCCGAGGCCCGAACGGTGCTGGCCTGTCTCGACGCCGAGGGAAAGGTCCGAAGGGTACCGAAGTTTATGTTTCCGGGATAACAAAACAACAGGGTGTTTGTTTGACTTGTCCGGCTGGATTGAATAGACTGTTGTTTTTGCCCGATCGCGGTGCGAGCGGTATTTGAGAATCCGGCTTCCCGGTTATGTCTGAAGCGTTGTTTCAGAAGAAAGAAAAGTGCGGTGTATTCGGCATCTTCGGCGACCCCGACGCGGTGCACAAGGCGTACCTGGGTCTGCACAGCCTCCAGCACCGGGGCCAGGAATCGGCCGGCATCGCCTCCAGCGATGGCCGGACAATCCAGTGCTACACGGGTATGGGCACTGTCAGGCGGGTCTTCCGGGCCGGCACCAACATCCTCAAGGCTCTGGCCAATCCCATAGCCATCGGACACGTCCGCTACTCAACCACCGGTGCCAGCAAGGCCATCAACAGCCAGCCGTTGCTCTCGGAATACTCCCGCGGCCAGGTCGCTATCGCGCATAACGGCAACCTGATAAACGCGGCTCTGCTGCGTGACGAGTACGAGGCGTACGGGAGCATCTTCAAATCGACAAGCGACACCGAGATAATCACCCACCTGCTGGCCAAGCCGAGCCACGTAAACAGGCCCGACCCCCTGGCGCACGTGCTCAACCATCTCCAGGGCGCTTACAGCCTGGTCTTGCTCTTCGCGGACTACATTGAGGCCGCACGCGACCCCTACGGTGTCCGGCCTCTGAGCATCGGCCGAACCGATAGGGGCGCTTACGTCGTCGCCAGCGAAAGCTGTGCCTTCGATGCCATCGGAGCCGAATTCGTCCGCGAAGTCGAGCCGGGCGAGATCGTCCGCCTCGATAAGAACGGCCTGTCCAGCCGATTCTTTGTTACGCCCGGCACCATCACGCCGGGACACTGTATCTTTGAGCACATCTACTTCGCAAAACAGAACAGCCGCATTTTCGGTGAAAACGTGCACGAGTTCAGAAAGAAGCTCGGCCGACGCCTGGCAGCAGAGTGCCCCGCGGAAGCCGACGTTGTTATACCGATTCCTGACTCGGGCACATCGGCGGCGGTGGGTTTCTCTGAGAAAAGCAGAATCCCCTTCGATATGGGTATGGTCAGGAGCCACTACGTCGGGCGGACGTTCATCGCCCCTGACCAGAAGCTAAGGGAGCTTGAGGTCAGCCTCAAGCTGCAGGTCATCGGCGACGTGGTGGGCGGCAGGCGCGTGGTGGTCGTGGACGATTCCATCGTCCGCGGCACCACGACAAGAGGCAAGATCAGGGCGCTGCGACAGGCCGGCGCAAAAGAGATACATATGCGGGTGAGCTGTCCGCCGATCCGGTTCCCGTGCTTTTACGGGATCGATTTCCCGACGAAGGAAGAACTGCTCGCGAACAATCGCGACTTGGAGCAGATACGCGATTTCCTCGAGGTAGACAGCGTCGGGTATATGTCGCTGGAGGGGCTGCTTTCCTGCGCGACTTTGCCGTCAGACCACTACTGCACGGCCTGCTGGACCGGTCGATACAAGATTCCCGTCGATATCGCCGTCAACAAGTTCGTGATGGAGCGATACCAGATGCGGATGTTCGACGAACTCGAGGACCAATAGGACCGGTGCAGAGTTCGCGCCGCAGGCGGATTGTAGGAACCAAGGGGCCCTTGAGGCCACCCGAAGGCCTTTCGTAAATGAGCAGCTACATAAGCTACCAGCAGTCCGGCGTGAGCATAGAGGCCGGCGAGGAGATAGTCGAGCGGATACAGTCCTACGTGGCCGCGACATTCGGACCGAGGGTTATCCGTAGCAAGAATGCCTTCGCGGGGATGTTTCGGCTGGACTACGATGAACGGCTGTTCAAAAAGAATTACAGGAACCCGGTGCTGGTCGCCTGCACGGATGGGGTGGGCAGCAAGGTCCAGCTGGCCGGCAAGATGAAAAGATTTGGGACGGTCGGCATCGACCTTGTCGCGATGAACGTCAACGATATGCTCGTCCAGGGCGCCGAGCCGTTGTTCTTTCTCGACTATCTGGCCGTCAACAAGGTCGAGCCGACTATGATAGCCGAGATAGTAAAGGGTATTGCCGCCGGCTGTCGGCAGGCCGATTGCGCGCTTATCGGTGGGGAAACGGCCGAGATGCCAGATACCTACGCCAAAGGTGACTTCGATATGGCGGGCTTCGCCGTCGGCGTGGTCGAGCGCAAGAAGATTATCACGGGCAAGACCGTCAGGAAAGGGGACGTGATCCTCGGCCTGGCCTCAAGCGGCCTGCACAGCAACGGCTATACTCTGGTGCGAAATATATGCTTCAAGCGACACAATATGAGCTTCGGCGATAGGCCCACCGACCTGGACGGCGCCGAACTCGGTGAGACACTGCTGGAGCCGACCCGGATATACGTCCGCTCGGTTGTCAGGCTGCTGGGGCGATACAAGGTCAAGAAGGTGGTGCACGCGATGGCGCACATCACCGGCGGAGGCCTGGTTGGAAACATCCCGCGGGTGCTTCCGAAGAACTGCAACGCCGTGATCAGGAAATCGAGTTGGCCGGTACCGCGGATATTTACGTTCCTGCAGGAAAAAGGCCCCGTCGAAGAAAGCGAGATGTTCCGCGTATTCAATATGGGAATCGGTTTTGTGCTGATAGTGGCCGAGGATTTCGCCGACTCGATTGCGCGAAGACTGGCCAGGTACGGCGAGCAGGTCTATAAGATCGGAAGGATCACAAGCGGAACCGGCAAAGTGGTCCTCAGATGAGCGACGCTCGATAGCGGATGTGTGGTGCGGCCGGTCGCAGGGTCGAGTACTCCACCTGTGGACAAGCCGGACCGTTCGTCCGGTTCGACCGACACCGCCGGGGGCTTGATGCCCGGTTGAATAAGGATGCACATGCGAAGATTCGGTTACGGCAACTTGATTCTGGCTGCCCTGATTTATACGGCCCTGTCCTTCCAGCTCTACCACATTCACTTTCAGAGCTTTGACCGCTGGGAGTGGCTCTTGCCGGTCAACGTGTCCCTGGCGGCGCTGGGCTGCTACCTCTTATCTCGGCGGTGGGTCTCCTCGTTTGTCGGGTCTGTCTTTGCTGGTGCTGTTTACGGCTTCGGGCCTTTTATGTTGAGCCTTGCCAGGTTCCACCCGACCGCTGGACTTCTCGTGGCCTCGATACCGTGGTTGTTCTGTCCGGCGGCCTTCGGCCGGAATACCAAGTGGCGGTTCGCCGCCGGTGTATCGGTAAGCGTGCCTTTCATACTCGTCATCGTTTTCTTCCAACTGTCCACTCATTATGGGCTGTTCGCGGTATCGACCCAGGCCAGGCTGCGCACCGACGACCTTCTCAGCCTGCTCACGCCGCTGGTGGTTGCCGAGCACGACGCAATCGGAACGAACATAATAGGGTTTTATCATGTTCCCATAGCAGCTCTGCTGATGGGTTCGGCTATGCTGCTGGCTGCGCGGAGGCTCCATATCCTGGTCTTGATGGGGACAGGTATCGCGTTGAGCTGCTGGAGGCCGTTTTTCGCGGTCAGCCCAGTGATCTGGCTTGCTATTCCTGCGCTGTGCTGCTCGGTACTTATAGGGGCGGGCATCCAGGGTATAATCTCGGCAGGGCCGGCCGACGCAAAGTGGCTGCTGGCCGGCTCGCTCATCCAGACCGGCTTTGCGATTGCGGCTCTTATGCTCGCAGCGAGGTATTTCCAGGTCTTCCTGAGCCTGGCGGACGAGTACGCAAGGCTCTTCGTCCGGACCGGCGAGATGTATATCCTCGGCGCGATAGCGATGATGATCCTTTTCTTCTTGGCCCGGGCGAGGTTGCGGATGGCCGTTGTGAGGACGGCCGTGCTTTGCTCGGCCCTGGCGGTCGATATCTATCTGTCGGCGACGTTCATCGTCGACAGGTTGGTCTGAGAAGCCCTGCTCTGGTATGAATTCGCTTGTCGTGACCGGCCAAAAGAAGTACAATGGTCAAAAGGACAGTCATACCAGGGAGGGGTAAGCCAGGCCAATCAAGGGTTTTCGGGTCCTATCAGGCCGAGAGGACAAACGATGAAACGTGTCTTGCTATTGGGGCGCATTCGCAACCGTAAGGCAGCGGTGCATCCGATAATTCTGGCGTTTTTCTGCATCCTGGCCTGCCTACAGGCCAAGCTGGCCGCCGGTCCGGCCGATGCGGGGCAGGCGCAGCGCGTGGTGGAAGGCTGGCTCAACATTCATCCCCGCCCACTCGGCGCAGAACTCGGCAGAAGCGTTGGGCGTGTTGAGACATTTTATGACGGGTCCGATAACGCGATTTACCACGTTGTATACCTGGAGCCGAGCGGCTACGTCATCGTCCCGGCCGACGACGGAGTCGAGCCGATACTCTGCTTCGTCGAGAGGGGCGGTTATCGGGGCACGGCCGAGTGGCCGCTTGGGGCCCTTGTGGGACAGGACGTGCCAGCCCGGATCGCCGCGGCCCGGGCGGTCGAGGCTGAGGCGATGGTACAGACCCAAACTTCCGATAATAACGCACTCAAACAGGTTGTAGGCGATGCTCGTGCTAAGTGGGATCGCCTTTTGTCTGCCGACTCGTCGGTGATGATGATGGGGCGGCCCGGTGTAGCCGACCTGCGGGCCGGCCCGCTGCTGGCCAGCACGTGGGGGCAGACCACCGTGGGCGATTACATCGGCGGCATCAGCTGTTACAATTACTACACCCCACCGTATGAGCCTGGCGACCCGGATAACTACCCTATAGGGTGCGTGGCCAATGCTATGGCCCAGTTGATGCGGTACCACCAACACCCTACCTCGTACAACTGGGCCGATATGCCGCTTCAGCCGGATCCCAGTATTACGCTTGCCCAGCGGCGGACCATAGGATGGCTGTGCTACCGTGCGGCCGAATCAATCGGCACAAAATTTGCCCCCACCAAGTCGGGCGGCTCGTCGGCTTCCCTGGATGTGGCATACTTACGGCTGAGAGATACCTTCGGCTACGGCAACTCGGTGATCGCCAGGAACCCGCCGGCCGGGACCGTGCTCAACAATATGGTCAATCCGAATCTCGATGCCGGGCTGCCCGTGCTGCTGGGCTTCGAGGGGACCGAAGGCGGGCACGCGGTGGTCTGCGACGGATACGGCTACAATGCCTCGACGCTTTATCACCATCTGAATATGGGCTTGAGCGGTCGTGAGAACGCCTGGTATGCCCTGCCGGTGGTCGATTCGTCTTACTACTACTATTTGATCCATACCTGTGTCTATAACATCTACCCGTCCGGCTCCGGGGAGATTATAAGCGGCCGTGTTGCCGATATCGCCGGGAATCCAATCCCGGGCGCAGTGATACAGGCCACGCCGGCCGGCTCGACAAGCCGTTACGCAACTACTGATGAGAACGGCATTTACGCCCTGCCCAACCTGCCGTCGAACAGGTCTATTGCCCTCGGTGTCTCCAAGAGCGGCTATACGTTCCCGGCCCGGACCGTCCAAACGGGCACATCGAACGACTATGGCAGCACGGGTAATCTCTGGGGCGTCGATTTTGTCGCGACCGGCAGTGCACCGCCGGTCGCGCACGACCAGAGCATCTCCGTTATCGCCGGCGAGGCCACGCCCATCGCCCTGGTGGGCACCGACGACGGTCTGCCGAACCCACCGGGACGGCTGAGCTACAAGATAACGCGGCTGCCCTCGCACGGCTCGCTCAGCGACCCGTTTGGCGGCGAGGTAACCGCCGTGCCTTACACGCTTGCAAACGGCGGGAACGTCATAAACTACCGAGGCTGCTCCTATTACAGTGGCCCCGACGAGTTTCTTTTCGTCGTCGATGACGGGGGAGCGCCACCGACCGGGGGCGAGTCTGCCCCGGCTCGGGTGGGGATCGACGTCAACGATGTGTTCTACACGACATTCGGGGCTGATTCGCCCTACATTGCACCCTGGCCCCTGATGACGAGCTACGACGACAGCAGGACTCAGGTTATTTACCTGTCCTCGGAGATAGGCGGCCCCAAGCGGATTACGGGCCTGGCGATCGACGTTTACGAACGGCCGGGATACGAGCTAAATCACTGGACGATTCGGCTGAAACATACCGCCCGCGACGGATTCTACGGACCCCCGTTCTTCGAGACGGCCGGCTGGACGACCGTATATCTCAAGAATGAACCACGACCGACCACAGGATGGTACGAGTTCGACTTCCAGACGCCCTTCGAGTACAACGGCATCGACAACCTGATGGTCGATTTCAGCCACGACAACAGGTCCAATTCCTACGATGGGTTCTGCACGGTCTGGGAGACCGGCGTTCCCCGGGTGGTGCTGAACTTTTCGGACAGTTGGCACGGGGCACCGACAGACTGGAGCGACGATACTTTCTTCCCATACTGGCCGTATGGCGCGACCGCCGTACCCAGTATACGGCTCAAATCGACGACGGGCGGACAGCCCTTGCCCGGAGACATCGTGCAGAACTGCAGCGTTGACACGGCGGACCTGGTAGCGCTTTGTGATGCGTGGCTGAGCACACCAGCTGATGCCGACTGGTCCGCGGCGTGCGACATCTCCGAGCCGCCCGATGAGGTTATAAACGAGCTGGACTTCGCGGTCTTGGGCGAGAATTGGGGCCGAACCACAGAATAGGGGCCGCGCGATTGCCCCCCGAATGTTTGCAGAAGGGCCGGGTAGCGGAGATACACTGCATTCTGGTTGCCACGGCCCGCTCGGCCGGTACAATATGGCTGGGTGGACGGCCGCTTAGTCGAACGTGGTAAACAGCTGTAAATAAAGGCGGCAAAAGGGCCTTGCAATGGCAAAATACGAGACCTACGAGGAGATTCTCGAGTTGGGTCTGTTCAAGGAGCAACAGGCCCACAATTTCTATACGGCGATGGCACAGCGTGCCGCTGACCCTGCGATAAAAAAGGTCTTCAAGGACCTGGCCGCCGAGGAACTCGAGCACAAGGCTAAGCTTGAATTCGAACTGATCAAGGTAGGAAGGGTGGTGAAAGCGGATTCCGAGCCTGAAGAAATCGACCCGGCTGATTATGTATGGTCGGATGCGGCCGAGCTGGATATTGATTACAGGGACGTGCTGGAGCTGGCGATTGCCAAAGAGGATGCGGCCTTTCGATTGTATGTTGGGCTTGTCGCGCAGGCTTCCGACTCGCAGGCCAAAGAGACGCTGCTGGAGATGGCGCAGGAGGAGGTTCGGCACAAGGTGCGCTTCGAGCAAGAGCGAGATAGGTTGTTGAAGACCGGCGAGTAAACCGGCGTCTGCCCGGCCGGGCAGTTGGGAAAAGGAGGTAGTTTATGAATCGGCGGGATTTTCTCAAGGCTGCCGGTGGTGCCGTCCTGATGCCCGCCTGGGCGTGGGCGGCCGACATCCCCCCGGATATTAAGGTTACCCGCATCGTGGCCTTCGACTTGCTCAGCACCAGGCCGAAGCTGGTCGGCAAGAACTCACGGCGGGGCATTCACGGCAGGCAGGCAACGGACCGGATGGTTCGGTTGTTCACCAACGCTGGTATCGAGGGCATCGGAAACTGCCGGGCGAGCAAGGAGGCCCTCGCGCAACTGTTGGGAAAGAACCCGTTTGATTTCTACCGACGGGCGGAGCGGAGGTTCAACGGACCACTGGGCGCCGGGACGATGCCGCTGTGGGACATAGCAGGTAAGGTTCTGGGCAGAGCCGTGTACGAGTTGCTGGGCGGGGCCGGGCCGAAAAAAGTCCCCGTCTATGACGGGTCGATTTATTTCAGCGATCTGCTCGAACAGTACAGTACGAGTTGGCGCGACCGTTTTCGCGAAGAGATCGACATGGGCCTCGCCGCCGGGCACCGTGCCTTCAAGGTCAAGATCGGCCGAGGCGCCAAGTGGATGCCGTCGGCAGAAGGCTACGCACGTGACGTAGAGGTGCTGCGCGTTATCCGCAAACACGCAGGTGCGAAAATTCTCATCGGCGTTGATGCCAACAACGGCTACGACCCGGCCAGCACCAGAAAGCTCCTGGCCGAGGTAGGCGATTTGAACCTTGCCTTTGTGGAGGAGATGTTCCCAGAGGACGTTGAGCAGTACCTCTCACTCAAAGATTTCCTGCAGGCCCACGGGCTGGAGACCCTCATAGCCGACGGCGAGACACAGGGTAACCTCGATGCCTATAAGCCTTTTATCGAGGCGCGGGCGATTGACGTATTCCAGGGGGATATGAGGCGGTTCGGATTCGAGGGGATCCTGACCGAGGCGGCGTGGTGCAAGCCGAAGGGCCTGAGGGTCGCGCCGCACAACTGGGGGTCGCTGGTGGGATTCTATATGCAGTTGCACGTGGGCAGAGCAATTACGAACTTCTACAGAGCCGAGCACGATCCGCTTTCCAATCCCGTGCTCATCGCCGACGGCTACAAGATCCGGGAAGGTTACGCCCGCGTACCGGATGCGCCGGGATTCGGCCTGAGAATCAACGAGAAGAAGTTCGCCTCCGATGCCCGGATAAGATTCGACCTAAGGGCTTGAGCGCGCACGGGCCGCACACGGCTCACCTACCGGCCTGACCGCACAAACCCGACGGTATCAATGAATTCCCGATCGGCGGGACTCGAAGACCGACCAACCGGGCCGAAAAGATATGGAAGGAGTAATCAGCGGCAGTCGAGTTACTGCCAGTTCTGTGGGTAATGAATGAATTGGGGCCTGATGCTGAAGCTCTGAGCAAGCGCTTCGACCAGGGCGCAGACCCGTTTGACTTGGTAATCGGTGGGTTTTGAGTTTTGGCCGTCGGTGATAACGCAGATGCGGATGGTTCGGCTGTCACCGTACCAGCCCTGCCCCGGTATGCTCGACCACTGCTTTTTCCACCTGGGCGTAGCCAGTATCCGGCCGTCCTTGCCGCCCGAGCTATTGCACACGACAAAGTGGCAGTTGATATCTTCGGCGCTACGCAGATTCATCTGCCGAGCCAACTGCTCAAGACTGCCTGCGTTGGTCCGGCCGTAGAACACTTCGATCCTATCCCAGCGGTCCGGGCGCTGGACTACTTGCGAGCGGACAGCCTGCCCGACGGGGTCGAGAGCCACATAACTCGAAAGGCTGAATGGACCTGCCAGTGGGGGCTTATCGCTCAGGGCCATCAGCACGACCGCACCGATGGTCATTGATGCCAGCAGTGCCGCCAGAACCTTTACGACTCTGGTCTGGTTCGACATATCACACCCCAACTGACAAAGTAAAACCTTGTAGCTTATCTGCGGTGGAGAAACACAACGAAGTCCTATTCTAAACATCGGCACGCACGACGGTGTAACTCCAGATTTTGCCGAAAATTCTCTGATTTGGCATAGTTTGCTCACAAGGCCGCCAGAGGCCTGCACGAGCTATCGGAATTTTTCGATGCTCGATGCTTTTCCCCGGATCGGCCGATGCGGGTCCTCACAGATGCCCTGTTATAAACCTGTTGATTTATGGGACAGGGCCGACTATATTGCCTTAACCGGTTGATAGTGGAACGAACGCTGTTTCTTTCTGCGTGGCGGTGATGATTCCCGGCCAGCGTCGTTAGTTTCTCGAGAGCGAGGTGCAAAGATGGGACAGGAATCCAGTGCCGGTTGCCAGGCCATAACAGAACGCGCCCGGACGCGTCCGCTGCGCGGTGAAGAGATCTCCAGGCTCACCGACCAGGGCTGCACCTGCTCGGACTGGTCCGCCGTCGAGGTCGCCGAGGGCTTCGACGCCTCGGCGGTCAGGGCAACTCATTTTAGCGGACGTCTGAGGCTGGGGGTTTTTGATAAGAAGGTCCGGTTCTTTGGCGGGGTCGAAAAACCGGCAGGGATCAGCAACGCCACGATCCACAACTGCACAATCGGCAACAACGTCTATATCAACCAGGTCAGAAGCTGCATCGCCAATTACGTGATCGAAGACGACGCGGTGATCGAGAACGTGGATTTGCTCGCGGTCGAGGGTGAAAGTTCGTTCGGCAACGGCACAGAGGTCGCGGTGGTCAACGAGGCCGGCGGCAGGGAGATACCCATCTACGACCGGCTCTCGGCGCACACGGCTTATATTCTGGCGTTCTATCGGCACCGCACGAGACTGATCGAGCGGATCAGGGCGATGATCGCCGAGTACACCGCCTCGGTTAAATCCTCGATGGGGCTGGTCGCGGCCGGCGCCAGGCTCACCAACTGCAGAATCGTAAAGAATATGCGGATAGGACCTGCCAGCATCGTTGAGGGCGTCAACAGGCTGGAGAATGGCTCGATCAACAGCTCGCCGGCCGACCCGGTCTATATCGGACCGGGCGTCTACGCCGAAGACTTCATCATCTGCAGCGGCTCAAAGATCACCGACGGTGTGGTCGTATCGAAGTGTTTTGTCGGACAGGGCGTCGAGCTGGCCAAGCACTACTCCGCCGAAAGGTCGGTCTTCTTCGCCAATTGCGGCGGCTTCCACGGCGAGGCCTGCTCGATATTCGCCGGCCCCTACACCGTCACCCACCACAAGTCAACGCTGTTGATCGCCGGGCTCTTTTCCTTCCTCAACGCCGGCAGCGGAACCAACCAGAGCAACCATATGTACAAGCTCGGGCCGAATCACCAGGGTATCGTAGAGCGGGGCTCGAAGACGGCCAGCGACTCCTATATCCTATGGCCTGCGAGGGTCGGGCCGTTCACTGTCGTTATGGGCAGGCATTACAAGAATTCCGACACCTCCGATCTGCCTTTCTCGTACCTGATTGAGCACGAGGACGAGAGTATTCTCGTGCCCGGTGTGAACCTGCGAAGCGTCGGCACCGTGCGTGACGCGAGGAAATGGCCGCGACGTGACAGACGCAGGGACCCGGAAAAGCTCGACCATATAAACTTCAAGCTCCTCAGCCCGTACACGATCCAGAAGATGCTCAACGCTATTCGGCTCCTGACGGACCTGAGGACCGCTTCCGGGGGCGGCTCGGAGTACTTCACCTACAACAACGTCAGGATCAAGAATACCTCCCTCGAAAAGGGCATCAGGCTCTACGAGATGGGCACGGCCAAATTCCTGGGCAACTGCCTGATAAATCGCCTGCAGGACAGGCCTTTCAAGAGCGTCGCAGAGCTTCGTTCGGCGCTCTTGCCGGAAAGTCCCATAGGCAGCGGCAGGTGGGCGGATCTGGCCGGCCTTTTTGCACCGTACGAGGCGGTCGAGAGACTGCTGGAGGAGATCGAGGCCGGCCGAATCGAAACGCTCGAACAGCTTGCCGATGCTTTCCGCTTTATGCACGAGCACTATCCCGAGTATGAATGGACCTGGGCAGCCGGTATCTTGCAGCAGCGAATCGGAAAAAGCATCGACCAGGTCACCCCCGGGGACGTCATCGACCAGGTCAATTGCTGGAAAAAGGCGGTGGTCGAGCTTGACGAGCTACTACGCGCCGACGCCGCGAAGGAATTCACCGCCGCCGCCCAGATCGGCTTCGGGCTCGACGGCGACGAGGACAGCAGGCAGGCAGATTTCGAGCAGGTCCGCGGCACGTTCGAACAGAACGACTTTGTGCGCGAAATAGCGGACCACATAGCCCGCAAGACGGCGTTGGGTGATGAGCTGATTGCGCGTCTGGAAAGGATTTAGCCGGCCCGGACAGCCCGGTTGGGTCGGCCGGTCCCAGCCGGCAGGCCGAGCAAAGCCAGATCGATCCTTGCTTTTGCGGGCCGAGGCTGTAAAATACGTCACCGTCAGCAGGTTTGTCGGCCGTACCTGGCGTTCTGCCGGGATACGGGTAACAATGTTGGTCTTTTTATAAGAGGAGTACGTATGAGAGTGATAATCGAGCCTGATTACGAATCGGCAGCCAAGTGGACCGCATGTCATATCGTCAGGAGAATAAACGAGTTCGGCCCGACCGCCGAGAGGCCCTTTGTGCTGGGCCTGCCGACCGGCTCTTCCCCGATCGGTGTCTACCGCGAGCTGGTCGAGTTGTGCAAAGCCGGAAAAATCTCGTTCAAGAACGTGGTCACCTTCAATATGGATGAGTACGTCAACCTGCCTGAAGACCACCCCGAAAGCTACCATTCGTTTATGTGGAGGCACCTGTTCAGCCACGTTGATATCACCAAGCAGAACGTTAACATCCTCGACGGCAACGCGGCCGACCTCGAGGCTGAATGCCAGCGGTACGAAGCGAAGATAAAACAGCTCGGAGGGGTAAAGCTGTTTCTCGGTGGTATCGGGCCGGATGGCCATATCGCATTTAACGAGCCGGGCTCCTCGCTTACGTCCAGGACGCGTATTAAGACCCTTACCTATGATACAATTGTTGCCAACGCGCGATTTTTCGACGGTGACATCAATAAGGTCCCGCGCACGGCCCTGACCGTCGGCGTCGGCACGGTTATGGATGCCGAGGAGGTCGTTATCATCGTCAACGGGCACAAAAAAGCCCTCGCACTGAAACACGCCATCGAGGGCAGTGTCAACCATATGTGGACGATAAGCGCCCTGCAGATGCATCCAAACGGGATAATCGTTTGCGACGAAGAGGCGACGGCCGAGCTCAAGGTCGGCACCGTCAAGTACTTCAAGGACATAGAGGCGGCCAACCTCGACCCGGGAACTTTACTCGAGTAGGTCGATCGGCGCCCGGAAGATATGTACACCACGCACGGGAGACTCACGCCGTGAGTCTCCCGTGCTTCTTATCGGCTCGGCCGAGAGATTGCCTTATCTGACCGGTGTTGCCCCGGGTACGGGCATGGGCGAGACAGCCTGCGGCTCTTTGCCGGGAGGATAGACGATATCCGCCTCCGACTCAAGCTGCTTGATGTACTGCATCGCAGTCTCTCGTAGTTTCTTCTGGGCCAGCTCGTTGATGATCTCGTCCTTGACCTGTTCGAATGGAAGCAGCTTTGCTTCCTTGCGGTCGGTGACCTTTATGATGTGGTAGCCGAATTTTGTCTCGACCACGTCGCTGACCTGGTTGACGTCCAGCACGAAGGCGGCCTTTTCAAAGGCCGGCACCATCTCCCCTCTGGAGAAGAAATCCAGGTCTCCGCCGCGCGACGCCGACGGACAGGCCGAGTTCGCTTTGGCAAGGGCGGCAAAGTCCGCACCTTCTTTTATCTGCTTGAGCAACTGCTCGGCCTTTGCCTTTGCAGCCGCCCCAGCCTGGTTCGGGTCGGAATTGGGGTCGGGCTTGATCAAAATGTGGCTGGCCCTGACCTGCTCCGGCAGATCGTACTTGGCCTTGTTTTGCTCGTAGTACTGCCTGGCTTCAGCCTCGGTGACCTTCACCTGATCGGGGAACTTTTGCTTGATGAGTTTTTGCTGCGCGAGCACGGTGCGGACCCGGCTGCTGAACTGCTGGAAGTCGTACCCGAAGGACTCCAGCTTAGCGCGGAATTCCGCGGTGGTTATAGGCGGCTTCTGCAGCGAGGCCATCTTTGCGATCTCGTTGTCAAGCTCTTCATCGGAGACGGTGATCCCGGCCTGCTTGACCTTCGCGTCCAGCAACTGCATCTTTATCATCTCTTGGAGGGCCTGGTCTCTGAGAACCTTTTTCTGCTGTTCGAGGAAGGCAGGAGGCAGATTTGCCGCCTGCTTGGCGAGCCTATCAAGGTATGGCTGTATCATCTCGTCGAGCTGGCCGGCGGTGATATTCACGTCGTCGACGGTCACTAAGACTTCGTCGCCTCGCCCGACCGGTGGAGGCTCTGGGGCAGTGACCGCGTTGGCACCCGACCTTTCGGGCTCGGCCTCGGACTTCGGCGGCGAAGCCGGCTGGTTGACATCCGGCTCGACCGTTGGTTTCTCCTTACACGCCGTCGGACTCAAAACCAACAGCAACAGCGCAGCCCACGTCAACGCTCGGAAAATGTGAACTCTCATAATCCCATCCTTTCGCAGGTATAAAATAAAAAGGCCCCTTCACCAAGGGCACGGCACTATTATTGGACCGCCGGGCCTGGCTGTCAAGGATTTTACCCCGGGCTCGGGCTCGTTTTTTGCCGGTCCGCGGGACAATCCGCCGGCCGAGCCTCGTCGGCCTATTTTGCTTGACGCCGGCAAAGCCTGCAGCAATATTACTCTGGTTGCAATAACCGGACATACATAACAACGGGAGGCCGAAAATATGGCCAAGTTCAAGAGAATCCGTCGTGTTATAATATCGGCGATCAGTGCGATCATCTTGACCTCGCTGGAGGCTCCTGTGCCGGTCTGTGCCGACCAGACCGTCTGGCTCAGCTCGCTGGATTTGGGGAAGATGACGGCCGGCTGGGGCGAGCCTGTCGCCGACAAGTCCGTCCAGGGCAAACCGATCTCCATAGCCGGCCGAAAGTTCGACAGGGGCGTCGGCACGCACGCCCCCAGCACGATGTACATCGACCTGGCGGGCGCCGCCAGGCGGTTCACCGCCTTTGTCGGCGTAGATGATGAGGTCGACGGCAATATCGGAAGCGTCGAGTTCCGGGTCTACGGGGACGGCAGGTTGCTCTGGTCGAGCGGGACTGTGAAAGCCGGCCAGGCGGCCAAGTACGTCGACCTGGACCTTACGGGCCTGAAGAGCCTTGTACTTATCGTCGGCTCGGCTGGCGATAACATCCACTACGACCACGCCGACTGGGCTGACGCCAGGTTTGAGGTCGTCGGTCCCGCTCCCAAAGCGATCGACCCGCCGGCCATAAAGGAAGAGAAGGTAATCCTCACCCCCAGGCCCGGGCCGGCACCACAAATAAACGGCCCGCGTATCTACGGCTGTCGGCCGGGAAGACCCTTCCTCTACAGAATCCCGTGCACCGGGACACGCCCGATTACATTCGGCGCGGAGAACCTACCCGCCGGACTGAAACTCGATAAGAAGACCGGCATCATCACGGGCCGTGCGCCTGAAAAACGCGGACGATACACCCTGACCCTCACTGCCGTCAACGCCTACGGTAAGGCTCGGCGCCAGTTCAAGGTCGTCGTCGGCGATAAGCTCGCGTTGACGCCGCCGATGGGCTGGAACCACTGGTACACCTGGTACAACAAGATCACTGCCGAGCACCTGAGGCAGGCCGCCGATGCGATGATCGAATCCGGTATGGCGGACTTCGGCTACCAGTACGTCAACATCGATGATTGCTGGATGGTCAAGCCCGACAGCGACGACCCGCTCCTCGGCGGACAGCCGCGAGATGAAAACGGGATGATAAACAGCAACGGCAGATTCCCCGATATGAAAGCACTGGCCGACTACATCCACAGCAAGGGGCTAAAGGCCGGGCTTTATACCTCGCCCGGCCCGCGCACCTGCGCAGGATTCCTCGGCAGTTACCAGCACGAACAGCAGGATGCCAGGCGTTTCGCCGAGTGGGGATTTGATTTTCTCAAGTATGACTGGTGTTCGTACGGAAAGATAGCGAAGAACCGGTCGCTGACGGAGCTTCAGAAACCTTACCGGAAAATGGCCGAGATACTCAAAAAACTCGACCGCGACATCGTGCTGAACCTCTGCCAGTACGGCATGGGCAACGTCTGGGAATGGGGCTGCGAGGTCGGCGGCAACTGCTGGCGGACGACGGGCGATCTCGGGCTGGCCCGCGGCACAAGCCTGCCCGGCTTCTATCACATCGGCTTGAGCAACGCCCGGCACTGGCAGTACGCCGGGCCCGGCTGCTGGAACGACCCTGATTACATCCTCATCGGCTACGTCGGCAACGCCCGGCGGCACGACCAACCTCCGCAACCTACCACGCTGACGCCGAACGAACAGTACAGCTATATGTCGATGTGGTGCCTGATGGCGGCCCCGCTGTTCTTCTCCGGTGATATGGCCAGGCTTGACGAGTTTACGCTCAATATCCTCTGCAACGCCGAGGTCATCGAGGTGGACCAGGACCCGCTCGGCCGACAAGGCCGCCCGATTGTACAGACAGGTCAGGCCCTCATACTCGCCAAGCCGATGGACGACGGCTCGCTTGCCGTCGGCCTGTTCAACCTCGACGAAATGGCGGCGACGATCAAGGTAACCTGGTCGCAGCTGGGCATCGAAGGGCCGCACCGGCTGCGCGATCTCTGGCGGCAAAAAAATATCGGCGTCTTCGACGATAACTTCGAGACCGAGATCCCCCGACACGGCGTCGCGATGCTGCGTCTGTTTGCCGAGAGATAATCTGGCGATGCGCAGAATTCTCCCGGGATTTGGCGGCTACATTTCTGAGCTTGATAAGCCGGGGCGTTCCGCTCCGACCGTCGCCCTGACGCGCAGAGAAAAAGGGGCCGCAGGTTTCCACCCGCAGCCCCACCAAACCTCCATCCGTGGAAAGTTCGCTCAAAGCATATGCCGATCTACAGACATCCTGCAGACCTGCATAAAGACACCTCCCTACGTAATCCCTGACAACCCCCTTTAGCTGCCCAGACGGCTAAGCGCCATTCCCGACGCAGCTGATAACCTTCTTAAGTAAAACCAGGCCGGCAGATAAATTCAGATGCTGTCCGACCTTCTCGGATAGATACTGTAATCTGATCACCCCCGGTTTGTCAAGCCGAACCTCCGATAATATGCGATTTTCTGCAAAATCACGTAGTTACCACGGGTTGTTTCGCCTCGACACCCGGCGTTTGGACTGCCGCTATGTAGCTGCCCGGGAAACCAAAGGGCCAGGTGCACGCCTGGCGAGCCGGCCGGAGGTTCAGAAATTTTTCGCGTACTTTCTCAGACCCTGGAAAATCGCGCGCAGCTGCCCCGAATTGAGGGAAAATGGCCGGCCAGACCTGAAGGGAGCCACGGTTGCAGCGAAGATGAGCTTGAAGAGCGTCCGGCTGGCGACTATTCTATCGCGCCGGCCTGACGAACGGGTAGTCGTTAGAGAACATAGTGTGGGATTCAGAGATAAGAAACGTTCGAAGTTAGCAGCCTTGCCGGCGGTTACACGATGCGGATTCACAATCGTCGAGCTGCTGGTTGTTATCGCGATCACTGGGGTATTGCTCTCGATACTAATGCCCTCTCTTATGAGGGCCAAGGCGCTGGCCAGGCGGCTTGAGTGCACGAGCAACCTGAGGCAGATTTACGTGGCGGTCGGCCTTTATCTCGACGCACACGACAATGCGTACCCGTGCGCGCAGGACCCGGTATCGACGAGCCCGTTTTACTGGCTGTGGATGGGCCGCGGGTGGCGAGGCTTTCTCGAGCCATACCTGGACGGAAGCATCGATGTCAACAATCCCTCGGTCCTGCTGTGCCCGGCGGATCGTACCGACCCGGACAAATATGAATCAACGAGCTACGGATACTCGATGGCCTTCTACCACAGCCCAGAGCAGATAGACACTATGAACCGGATCGAGGATACCTACACCAACCCGCAGCCCTCGATCCCCCAGAAACAGGTCACCGTGGGCAATCCTTCCGGCAAGATTCTGATAGGAGAGTGGTTCAGTAATCACCGGCCGATCGACGAGGACAAGGGCTGGTGGACCTGGGAGGGGACGCGGAACTACCTTTTCGCCGACGGACAGGTGCGTTATCTGGCGGCCAAGCAGATACGGCCGGCCCGCAACGCCCTGCCGGACGCCAACCTTACCTTCCGCGGGATCAAAGGGACCGACTACCCTCGATAGCCGCGCCGGTGATGGGTCAAGAGGGTCCAGACATTCGGCGTGAAGACGGAAACGACACGCGCAGAGTTGCAAACGGGTTAGGAGACCCCAAGGACCTCGGCCATTGAATAAAGGCCCGGCTGCTTGTCCACAAGCCACTTTGCGGCTCTCAAGGCCCCGCGAACGAAAGTATCCCGGTTGTTGGCTGTGTGGCTGATGGTGACGGTTTCACCGAGGGCCCCGAAGATTACCGAGTGGACGCCGGTGATATCGCCGGCGCGGACGGCGTGCATTCCGATAGTGCCCTTTTCTCTCGGGCCAGCCTTGCCGCTTCGGCCGTGCGTGAGGCAGCCGGGGAAGCCCCGCCCGGTGGCCTTGCAGATGTTCTCAGCCAGAGTGAGGGCGCTTCCACTGGGAGCATCTTTCTTGAAGCGGTGGTGCTGCTCGATTATCTCGATGTCGTACTGGTCACCCAACGTCGCGGCGACCTTGCCAACAAGCCCGAACAGGATGTTCATCCCGACGCTCATATTGGTGCCGTATATAACCGGGATTTTTCCAGAGGCGGCCTCGATTGCGGCGCGCTGCTCGCTGGAAAGTCCTGTGGTGCCGGATACCAGAGCGGCCTGGTGTTTCGTGCAGTAATCGAGCGTCGCCGGCACCGCTTCGGGCAGCGAAAATTCGATCACTACCTCGGCGCCGGCAGGATAGGTCTCGGTCAGCTTCACACCGAGGGCCTTTGTGCCGGCTGCAAGGCCCGCGTCTTTGCCGAGTTCGCCGTGCCCGGGGGCCTCGACCGCGCCGCAGATCTCGAAATCACCGGATTCGACGGCCAGCGCGATGATTCTCTTGCCCATTCGGCCGGCTGCGCCGACGACTACGAGCTGGATAGCCATAGCTCTACCCTTCCATAGCTTCTTTCTACCGGGCCCGAGGATTGAGGACCTGCCGGCTACAGCAGCCAGGGTGAACGTCTCGGTCGCCAGGTCATTCGGTTGGCCTCTGAGTCGCCAATGAACTGCTCGGCCTTGGGGTCCCACCTGAGTCTGCGGTTGAGGAGCATCGCTATATTGCCCAGGTGACAGATGGTGCTGGAGCGGTGGCCGACTTCGGCGTTGCAGATCGGCTGCCTGCGGCTCTTTACGCAGTCTAAAAAATTCTGGGCGTGGTTGCGACTGTCATAGAGGTGTATTTCGTTGGGGCCGATCGTGGTGGTCTTGAGCGACTCTGGCGAGGTTTTGAGGCTGCCACGGCTTACTTCCACCCAGCCTTCCGTGCCCTCGAACCTGGTGCTGGAGCCGCCGGTGGAGCAGATCAGCTTGACACCGTTGGCGTAAGTCGCCTCGAAGTAGACCTTGGTTGCGGTGGTGAACAGGCCGGTCTTCGGAAATTCTCCCTGCCCGTATATCTCGACCGGGCCGGAGTCGTCCATCCCGAGGCCCCACTGGGCGATGTCGAGGTGGTGTGCTCCCCAGTTGGTTACCTGTCCGCCGGAGTAGTCGAGTATGAAGCGGAACTGGTAGTGACACCGCTGGTGGTGATAAGGCGCCCAGGGAGCGGGACCCAGCCAGAAATCGTAGTCGAGGCCTTGGGGCACGGGTTCGGCAGTCCAGGTCGGTTCGCATTTTTTGTTGTTGCCGGGGATGCCGACGCGGACCGTCTTGACTCGGCCTATTCTGCCGTTGCGAACAAGTTCACACGCGAAGCGGAAGCGGCTGGAGGATCGCTGCTGGGAGCCAGTCTGGAGGACGCGACCGTAGCGTTCTACTTCGTCGGCGAGGGCCCGACCCTCGGCTATCGTCAGGGTGAGGGGTTTTTCGCAGTAAACGTCTTTTCCGGCGCGGACAGCGGCGATCGAGGTCGGGACGTGCCAGTGGTCCGGGGTTGCGATGGATACGGCATCGACGTCGTCCCGTGCGAGCAGGTCGCGGAAATCATTGTAGGAGGCCTTTGGGCTGAGTCCAGCGGCCTGCCTGGCCTTTTCCCTGTGGTCGGCGTCCACGTCGCAGACGGCAACGACTTGCGAGCCGGGATTGCCCTTGAAGTTGTTCATATTGCCCCGGCCCTGTCCTCCAAGACCGATACAGCCGATGGTGATGCGGTTGCTCGGAGCATTGGCACCGAAGACCGAAGATGGGACAATGGCCGGCCAGGCAACTGCTGCGCCGGTCGTGACGGCCGAGGCCTTCAAGAATTCCCTCCGGCTCAGATTGTTCGTCCTGAGAGTTGTCTTCTTGCTTTTCATAGTATCTTCCTTCCTGATTCTGGGTTATGGCGTTCTGGTCAATCGAGCGGTTTTATTCTAAGGTTGCGGAATTCGACGCGGTCTCCGTGGCCACAGAAAGCGATGTGGCCCTTGTCACGTTTCAGTCCGGGGTGCTTCCTGTGGTCCATTGTCTGGGGAGTGCTTGCCTTTTCTATGTCCGCATCGACGATCGTTGTGCCATTGAGCCTTACGATTATGTGGGGGCCGTCGGCGATGACTTCCTCGTAGTTCCACTCGCCGATGGGTTTTAGGTAACCACGTTTTGCGGGGACCACGCCGTATATCGAGCCGTGATACTGATACGGACGTAGGTTCTTATATTTCGGGGAGGTGTTGTCGAGGATTTGGAGTTCCATTCCGACATAGGCCGGGTCGCCCCGGAGGGGGGTTCGGATTCCCAGGCCGTTATTTGCGCCGGGGGTGAGCCTGAACTCGAATCGCATAATGAAGTCGCCATACTGCTCGGCGGTGTAGAGGTTGCCGCCGCCCCGTTTGGGGTCAACCACTATGGCGCCGTTGCGGACGATGTATCCGTCCTTGTTGCCGACCCAGCCGTCTATGTCTTTGCCATTGAAAAGCAGCTTGAAACCCTTGGCCTTTTCCTCTGGGCTCAAGCGGTTGGTTGCTTTTGTTCGGGGGATCTCGCGGATGAATATGTTCCTGAAGCAAAGCTTGCTGCCGTGCGACTGCAGCTCGATTGGGCCGGCCGGGTAGATCGGTTTGTCGCGCTCCCAGTAATTCTCCATCCTGACGTTGTCCACTACGAGGACGTCGTTGAGATAGACCGTTACGTCCTCGTCGATCATTATGATCCTGAAGGTGTTCCATTGGCCGACGGGCTTGTCGGCTTTTTTCAGCGGTTTGCTGGGACCCTGCTTATTGTTGTACAGCCCTCCCGAGCCGACCTGGGCGCCGACAGACGTCAGGCTGGTGTCCCATATCTGGACCTGGGGACAGCCCCGGAGGTATATGCCGCTGTCACCGCCCTTTTCGATCTTCCAGTCCACCCAGAGCTCGAAATCGCCGTAGTCCCTGGCTGTGCAGAGGTTGTGCCCCTTGCCGTCAAAGGTAAGGATGCCATCGACCACCTTCCAGTGGGCACGCATATCCTCGTCGGCCCTGGCCTGTGCCCTGGCCAGTTCTTGCTTGCTCATCTTGGCGCGGGTCTTGGGGTTTCCCACGAGTCCTTTCCAGCCGGTGAGGTCCCTGCCGTTGAACAGGGCCTTGAATCCCTTTGGAGGTTGATTCAGGGACCGGGCCTGCGGACCGCTGCGGTCCGCAGCGTAGATGCATCCCAGCGGAACAAGTATTGATGAAGACAAGATTAGTGGGATGATCTTAGATGTAGCCTGCTTCATCGTTTTTCCCTTTCCTTTCCTATTACGTTTATGTTGCTCCGGGCCCGCAGACCCGAGTCGTCCAGCCCGAAGGGCTCGATCTGTGTTTCCTTGCTTCATCAGGAGCCGGGCCCCGACTTGGTTTCTGCTCGCAATGTGATCATACCAAAAGGCCAAGTCCGGCACAATAGCAATCAACTGCTTTGCCGGGGTGGACCGGTGTGGTCCTTCCGTCTTGGTCGAAGACTGCTTTTTGGCCGGCTACCTGCCCGCGTAAGACCTACGAAGCGACACGGACAAACGAGCCGAAGACGCACCGGGTTCGGTCTCTTGACACGGCGCTTCGGGCGTACTACAGTCTCCTGCACCGTTTTCTCAATCGAACAAATCGAGGCCGTTTCCACGAGGAGTCGTTATGAGCACCGGCCGACTGTTACCGGTACCGAATCCCGCCGAACACCACCCGGGGTTCGCTCGCTCTGCAAGTCGGGGCATCTTGTCGGTACTGACCCTTGTGGTGCTGTTGTCCGGCAGCTGGCAGCAGGCTATGGCCGACAGTCCCGAAACCCGCAACCAGCAGCCCTTTGCTATCGACGCCGACTACCCGGGCGGTAACATCATCCTCGAGCGCATCGAGGGCGATACCGTTTACCTCAGGCAGGATCTGCGCGACACCGAGGGCTGGTGGTTCTACTGGAACTTCCGTGTCAGGGGCGTCACCGGCCGAACGCTGAGGTTCGTATTCACCAACAAAAACCCCATCGGCGTCCGCGGGCCAGCCGTGAGCACTGATGCCGGGCGTACCTGGGCCTGGCTCGGCACCGAAAAGGTGAAGGCCGCATCCTTCAGCTACGTATTCCCGCCGGACATCCGCGAGGTACGCTTCTGCTTTGCTATCCCCTATCAGCAGAGCGATCTGCAAAGGTTCTTGGCCCGGCACGCAGACTGCACGAACCTTACGGTCCGGCAGCTTTGCAGGACCCGGCACGACCGAGGCGTCGAGCGGATACACGTCGGCAGGTTGGATGGGCGCGTCAGGTTCCGCGTGCTGTTGACCGCCCGTCACCACGCCTGCGAATCCATCGCGAGTTATGCCCTGGAAGGCTTGCTTGACGCGGTGCTCGCCGAGACCGACGACGGGCTCTGGTTCCGCCGCAACGTCGAAATAATGGCCGTGCCGTTTATGGATAAGGACGGCGTCGAAGAGGGCGACCAGGGCAAGAACCGCCGGCCCCACGACCATTACTGCGACTACATAGAAAAGGGCATCTACCCCTCGGTCACGGCCCTGCGGACCTTCGTGCCGGACTGGTCGAAAGGCAAGCTCCGCGTCGCCCTGGACCTGCACTGCCCGTACATCAAGGGCTCTTGCATCTACCTCGTCGGCAACCACGATGAAAGAATCTGGGCCGAGCAGCAAAGATTCAGCATAATCCTCGAAGATGTCCGCACCGGCCCGCTGCCTTACCGGCCCGACGACAATCTTCCCTTCGGCCGAGCCTGGAACACCCACGCAAATTACGGCTCCCTCAAGACGTGCAGCCAATGGGCCAGTGAGCTGGACGGCATAAAACTGGCCGCGACCATCGAGATACCCTATGCGGACGTGCGAGGCAACGCCGTCACCGCCGAGACCGCCAGGGCCTTCGGCGCCGACCTGGCGCGGGCGCTTCGGGCGTACCTGCAGCTACTCGAACCACTCCGCCTCGAGCCCATGTCCGGCTCAGACGCCCCTTCCCACAGACGACGGTAACGGTGTACTTTGTTTGTGATTAGTCCCGGCGGTTGATTCAGACGCGGTCAGCCGGTATATTTGCACTCTACGACTTTGAAGGCTGGCCGATATCCCAGTGAAAGGCAGCGATTGTGACCGAGCAAAATAGAAGAGAATTCCTAAAGACGATGGGGCTGGCCGCCGCAGGCGCAGGGACTTGCTCGATGCTCCCGGGCTCGGCTGTCACCGCCCGGGCAGGAAGCCAAAGAGCGAGGAAACCCAACATCATCTTCATCCTGGCAGACGACCTCGGCTACGGCGACATAGGCTGCTTCGGGCAGAAGACCATCCAGACGCCAAATATCGACAGGCTCGCCGCTGAGGGTATGCGCCTGACCGACCACTATGCCGGCAGCACGGTCTGTGCGCCCTCGCGGTGCTGCCTGATGACCGGCCTGCATACCGGCCACGCCCTTATCCGCGGCAATGGCCGCGTGCCGCTACGGCCGAAGGATGTCACCGTAGCCGAGCTGCTCAAGACGGCGGGCTATACCACCGGCATAATCGGCAAGTGGGGACTCGGCGAGGCCGGCAGCACCGGCATCCCCAACAAACAGGGCTTCGACTACTTCTTCGGCTACCTCAACCAGAGACACGCCCACAACTATTACCCCAGATACCTCTGGCGTAACACCGAGAAGTACATCTTGAAAAACGAGGTCAGGGACGTCAATCCGCCGGGCGGGGTCGCGACCAAGCGCCTCCAGTATTCGCACGATCTGTTTGCAGCCGAGGCCTTGAAGTTCGTCGAAGACAACAAGGACCGCCCCTTTTTCCTCTACCTGGCCTTTACCATCCCGCACGCGAACAACGAGGCCGGGAAGAAAGGTATGGAAGTGCCGGACTACGGCCCCTATGCCGACGAGGATTGGCCCGAGCCGCAAAAAGGGCACGCGGCGATGATCACCCGGATGGATCGCGACATCGGCAGGCTGATAGCCAGGCTGCGCCGGCTGGGGATAGAGCGGGATACCTTGGTGCTCTTCTCCAGCGACAACGGCCCCCACAAAGAGGGCGGCGCGGACCCCGAGTTCTTCGACAGTGCCGGGCCCCTTCGCGGTTACAAGCGGGCCGTCTACGAAGGCGGCATCCGGGTGCCGACGATCGCCTGGTGGCCGGGGAAGATAAAAGCCGGCTCAAAGAGCGACCATATCTCGGCCTTCTGGGACTTCCTGCCCACCTGCTGCGAGCTGGCCGGCATCGAAACGCCCCCGGGACTCGACGGTATATCGATGCTTCCTACACTGCTCGGACACCCCCAGAAGCAGAAGAAGCACGAGTACCTGTACTGGGAGTTCCACGAGCAAGGCAAAAAACAGGCCGTCCGCATGGGCCGCTGGAAAGGCGTCCGCCAAAACGTCGCCAGGAACCCTGACGGCTACATCGAACTGTATGACCTGAAAAACGACATCGGCGAAAAGGACAACATCGCCGCTCAGCACCCCGACATCGTTGCAAGGATCGCTGAAATTATGAGAAAAGCTCACGCACCCTCCCAGTACTGGAAAATGCCCTGGGACTGAATGTGTCTCTCGGCAGGGTGCCTTGTATCCTGGATGAAAGCTATGATGAAAAGACGCGAATTTTTGAAGACTGCAGGCCTGTCGTTACTCTCGCTCGTATCGTCCGGATGCGCGGCGGCCCCGGCCGGTTACCCGCGCAAAACCGCCGGCCGAAAGCCGAACTTTGTTTTTATTCTTATCGACGATCTGGGTTGGAGAGACCTCGGTTTTATGGGCAGCACGTACTACGAGACCCCGCACATCGACGAGCTCGCCACCGAGGGCGTTGTCTTTACGAGCGCATACACCAACGCTCCCAACTGCGCACCGACGCGCGCGTGCCTTATGTCGGGCCAGTACGGCCCGAGACACGGCATCTATACGGTCGGGACCTCCGAACGAGGCCCCGCTAATATGCGCAAGCTCATCCCGGTTAAGAATACCAGGAGTCTCCCGACCAGTTCTATAACGATCGCCGAGGCCCTGAAGGCCGGCGGTTATACCTCCGCTTGCATCGGAAAGTGGCACTTAGGCAGGGCCAAGCCGTATCGGCCGCAGGACCGCGGCTTCGATTTCGTGTTCGACAGGACCGGCGGAGGACATTTCACCAGGGACAGCCAATACCTTACCGACGTCCTTACCGACAAGGCCCTCGAATTCATCGAATCCAACAAAAACAGGCCCTTCTTTCTTTATCTCGCCCATCACGCCGTGCATACCCCTATTCAGGCCAAACCTGAATTGATCCGTAAGTACGAAAAGAAAAAGGGTGATGCCATACACAACAACCCTACCTATGCCGCGATGATCGAGAGCGTGGACGAGAGCGTCGGCAGGATACTGAATAAGCTCGAGTGCCTCGGCCTTGCAGAAGAGACCGTTGTTTTCTTCTTCTCCGACAACGGCGGCTACGGCAATGTTACCGCTATGACCCCTTTGCGCGGCTCGAAGGGGATGCTCTACGAGGGCGGCATACGCGTGCCTTTGATCGTGCGCTGGCCCGGCCGGGCCAAGCCGGGCCGCTGCGAGGTGCCCGTCATCGGGATAGATTTTTTCCCAACGATGCTCGAGATGGCCTCTCTGCCGAGGCCGCGAGGGCACATCCTCGACGGAGAAAGTATCGTGCCCCTGCTCAAAGGGCGGGATAAGCTAAAACGCACCGCCATCTACTGGCACTTCCCTGCCTATCTCGAACCGTATAACGAAAAACAACGCCCCTGGCGAACCACCCCGGCCGGGGCCGTCCGAAAAGGCGACTGGAAGCTGATAGAGTTCTTCGAGGACGGCAAACTCGAGCTGTATAACCTCAAAGAAGACATCGGCGAGTCAAACGACCTGGCCTGTGCCCTGCCCAGGAAAACCAGGGAGCTGCACAACATGCTGCTTGCCTGGCGAAAGAGGCTCAACGCGCCGGTGCCCACCGAGAAAAACCCGCGCTACGACCCTAACGCCGCAACGACGATAAGACCCGGAAAAAGAAAAAAGGCATAACAAAAAAGTCCCATCTGGAGAGGACAGACGATGAAACGGCGAGACTTTCTCAAGGCAATAGGTACGGGCCTCGCAGCCCTGGCGACAAACGGGTGCCTCGGCATGCCCCGCAAAGACACCGGCGCAGCAGCGGCCGAAAGGCCCAACATCGTCTTTATTATCGTGGACGATATGGGCTGGGCCGATCTGGGCTGCTACGGCAGCAGGCAGATAAGAACGCCCAACATCGACAAGATGGCCGAAGAAGGAATCCGTTTCACCGATGCCTACTCCGGCTGCACCGTCTGTGCGCCGGCCCGCAGCGTCCTGATGACGGGACTGCATATGGGCCATACCAGCGTCCGCGGCAATACCGGCGGAATACCGCTGCGTGACGAGGATGTTACCGTCGCCGAGGTCCTCAAGAAAGCAGGCTATGCCACCGGCGGCTTCGGAAAGTGGGGCCTCGGAGACGTCGGTACGCCCGGTGTGCCCGAAAGGCAGGGCTTCGACGAATTCTTCGGATACTATCACCAGGTCCACGCCCACGATTACTGGACCGAGTACCTGTGGCGCAACAGCGAAAGGGTTCCGATGACCGGTTCGCCCGGCAGTATGGAGCGCTACACGCATAACCGAATCTTCGAGCAAACACTGGCTTTTATCCGCAAGAACAAGGACAGGCCCTTCTTCTGCTATGCCCCCTGGACGCCGCCTCACGGCAAATACCAGATACCCGAAGACGAGCCCGCCTGGAAAATCTACAAAGACAGGGATTGGCCGAACAACGCAAAAGTGGTCGCGGCTATGGATACAATGATCGACAGGCACGTCGGAGAATTGCTCGATTTGCTCAAGAGCCTCGGAATCGATGAGAAAACCATCGTCTTTTTCTGCTCCGACAATGGCGCCGCGGCCCGATTCGACGGCGTACTCGATTCCTGCGGGCCGTTGAGAGGATTCAAGAGATCGATGTACGAGGGCGGAATTCGCGTTCCGCTTATTGCTCGCTGGCCCGGCAAGATAAAACCGCACTCGCCGAGCAACCTGCCCTGCTATTTCGCCGATATTATGCCCACGCTCGCCGAATTGGCCGGCGCCGAGGAATATTTACCGGCGAACATCGACGGCATCTCGATCGTGCCCACTCTGCTCGGCCGGGCCGAAAGGCAACGAAAGCACGACTTTATGTACTGGGAGTGGCAGGGGTACAATTGGGCCAAACGCAAAAACGAACCGGGCGGCCCAATGCAGGCTGTTCGAATGGGCAAATGGAAGGCGGTCCGGCCCAGGTCTGGTGCACCTTTCGAGCTGTACGACCTCAGTAAAGATATAGGCGAGAGCAACGACGTCGCCGCCCGCCATCCCGAAATTGTTGAGGCTATCGAAAACTGGGTGAGGGACAACCGGGTCGAACCGCGCCCGCAGATCGAGCCG
>CAZWAP010000011.1:27861-47057 GCA_964632005.1 uncultured Pirellulales bacterium
GCCCAGAACTACGGCGCCGCAGCCGGACCGAGATTTTACTGATCGGGCCTGAGCAAGTATTCGGCGGTCAACCTCCTTGCGTCGAGGGTCAAACAGGTAACTTCCAAGATATAGTCCGACGGTCCTGGCTCGAAGGGCAGATCGGAGGGGGAAAACTCGTATGCCCTGAGGAAATCTCGCCAATAGAGGTTGTTTGAGGCCGGCTCAGACAGGTCGAAATCGGGCCAGATTTTCAGCCTTTTTCCTTTGGGCTCGGCGGACCGGGGTAGGTACTGATAAAGCTCGAAGCGGAACTTGCCCGGGGCCTTCATCTGGCAGCCGGACGCATCGAGCAGGCTCACGTACGCCCTTATCCCCTGTTCGGGGCCTGAGTCTTGCTCGGCAAATTCGGTCAGAGGCAGTATGTCCACCCTGGCCGGGGCATAGCAGGCACACGGGCGGGTCATCTCGGCATTACTGCGGTTGGTCTGCGGAAGGGCGGTGCCCTCGGGTGGTACGCACCCGGCCTGAGCAACCAGCACGGCGACCAGACAAAACAGCGGTAAAGCGCCAATTACTCTCATAGGCAAGACAATACATGCAAAGCTACAGGTCCTCATCGAGCATATGACCGAGGCGGTATTTCTTGGTTCGCAGGTAGTCGATGTTGTGCTTTGTGGGTTTGGCTCGCAGGGGGATTTGCTCGACTATCTTTATGCCGTAGACCTCCAGCCGGCTGATCTTCTTCGGGTTATTTGTCAATATCCGGATGTCCCTCAGGCCGAGGTCACGGCAGATCTGTGCACCTATCCCGTAGTCGCGCCTGTCGGGCCTGAATCCGAGCCTGAGGTTGGCTTCAACGGTATCGAGGCCCTGCTCCTGGAGCTTGTACGCGTGGAGCTTGTTGGTCAGGCCGATACCCCTGCCCTCCTGCCGGAGGTAGATCAGGGCTCCCTTGCCAGCCTGCTCTATCATCTTCATCGCCGCAACAAGCTGGTAGCCGCATTCGCAGCGCTGCGAGCGGAACAGGTCGCCGGTCATACATTCCGAGTGGACCCTGACCAGGACCGGCTCATTGTGCAGGATGGGGTTGCCGTCGCCGTCGAGCTTGCCCACGTCGCCTTTGCATAATGCCAGGTGCGGCTCGGCGGAGGTAATGCTCTGGTAGGCAAGTAGCCTGAACTCCCCGTAATCGGTGGGCAGATACACTTCCTCGATACGCTTGACCTGGCTCTCTCGCTGTAGCCGGTATTCTATCAACTTGGCGATGGAGACTATCTTGAGATTGTGCTTTTCACAGAACTCGAGCAGCTGCGGCACGCGGGCCATTGTGCCATCTTCGTTCATTACCTCGCAGATGACGCCGGCGCTCTTCAATCCCGCCAGGCGCATCAGGTCTACCGCTCCTTCGGTCTGTCCAGCCCGGACAAGGACGCCGCCTTCCCTGGCCCGGAGCGGAAATATGTGGCCCGGCCGGACAAGGTCGCTCGGCTTGGCGTCTTCGGCGATTGCGGTCTGGATGGTCTTCGCCCTGTCGGCTGCGCTGATCCCGGTCGTTATGCCCTCGGCGGCGTCGATGCTCACGGTAAAGGCGGTCTGGAACTTGGCGGTGTTTTCAGCGGTCTGGGGATACAGGCCAAGGGCATCACATTTCTCCGGTGGCAACGGCAAGCATATCAGGCCTCGTCCGTACCTGGCCATAAAATTGATTATTTCGGGCGTAACCTTTTCCGCGGCGCAGACCAGGTCGCCCTCATTTTCGCGGTCCTCGTCGTCGACCAGGACAATCATCCTGCCCTGCCGAAGCTCCTCCAGCACTTCCGGTATTTCGCTGAATTGAACTGCCACGCCCGTACCCCGTCATATGGAGCGGAAAGACACGCACCGGAAACCTTCGCCAGGAATGCCCCGGTTCACGTTGCTTCTTACTGCTTACTGGTGTGTCTTGTTCGCCAGACCCTGCTCATACTCTTCAATATAGCGGCTTCCATTCCGGATGTAAACAAGCGTGGCGCAAAGGGCGGTGCCGGCTGCGGACCACCAGAGTACCTGCAGGAACCGTATCCAGCTGGGCAGCAATCGGCTGACTTCGGGTGCTACGAGAATCCCCGCCACCATACACAGCTGGAGTGTGGTGGCGGTCTTGCCGACCAAGACTGGCTCGATCCGAATCTGCAACGTGATCAAATAGACGATCGTAAAGCCGATCAACAGGAACAAATCCTTGCCGATAATCAATACCACAACCGTCGGCGGCAACAAAAAGCCCTCAACGTGCGCCCGCTGCGACGACAGAAGAAGACAGGCACAGGTCATCAGCAGCTTGTCGGCAATAGGGTCCAGGAAGGCGCCGAGCTTGGTAATCTGGTTGCGTTTGCGTGCGAGATACCCGTCTATAGCATCGCTGACGGCCATCACCAAAAAGACAGCGATGGAGATATACCTCATCAACCTTCGCAGGGCGAGGCTAAGCTCCGGGTCGTTTATCTTCAGCATACAGCTCACAAAGGGCACTATGAGCAGGATTCTGACGATCGTGATTCGCGTTGCCCAATTCAGCTTCATTCCAACGATACCGGTACGGCCCTCCCGGCTGGCCCTGTAGTTTGCCCCGGTGAAATCCTCAGCCGAACAACGCTTCGACGAACTTTTCCGGGTCAAATTCGGCGATGTCCTCGGGTCTTTCGCCCAGGCCCACGAACTTAACCGGGATATCGAGCTGGTCTTTGATAGCGATGACGATTCCACCGCGTGCCGTGCCGTCGAGCTTGGCCAGGAATATGCCCGTGACGTTAATGGCCTCGGTGAACATCTTTGCCTGTGCTATCGCGTTCTGGCCGGTCGTCGCATCGAGGACGAGCAAGACCTCGTTCGGTGCTCCGGAGATCTGTCTGGCCACTACGTCGCGCATCTTGGTCAATTGCTGCATAAGGTCCTTCTTGGTGTGCAGGCGTCCGGCGGTATCGAGGATCAGGATGTCCGTTCCTCTTGCAACGGCGGCCTGGCAGGCATCGAAGGCGACTGCGGCGGGGTCGCCGCCGGTCTGGTGCTTGACGATCTGGACGCCGATCCGCTCGGCCCAGATGGTCAACTGCTCGACGGCGGCGGCACGGAAGGTGTCGCAGGCGGCTACGATGACTTTCTTATTGTCTCGGCTGAGCATGTAAGCGAGTTTGGCGATGCTGGTGGTCTTGCCCGTCCCGTTCACACCCGCTACCAGGACCACCGTCGGCCCTGATTGAGCGAAGTTCAACTGCCTGTCGCGGTCCGGCCAGTAATTCTTGATATGCTCTTTTAGAAAGGGGATGATATGGTCGGTCGTGGCGATCTGCCTGTCGCGGTAGGCCCGGCGCAGCTCCGATATGAGCTTGTCGGTTGTCTCAACGCCGATATCATCACCGATAAGGGTTTCCTCAAGCTGATCGAGCAGTTCTTCATCGATGTTTCTGCTGAGGCTGAGGACGGCTTTGAGCGAGGAGCTGATCCTGTCGCGCGTCTTGCCAAGCCGGCCCTTGAAGAATTCCGCCGTTCTCGTGAATATCCCCACCGGATTTCCCCTGCTATCGAGACTCTAAAGCGTCGGCACCGCAACGGCGCGGTGGTTTACCTTCGACGATGATACCGGCAACGCCCGGGAATTCAAGTGTGCCTCGCGGCCAATCTGCGTGATATTCGCAGATCGTCGCGCGAAGGGAAACCACCGCAGCGCCTCTGAGTACGTAGCTTTCTTCAAATTTTTCGGGCCGGCGCATTTTTCTTTGACAAACCTGCAGGGCGGAGCTAAATTTTGTCTCAGCATTGTTATCGCCCCGCACCTGATGCCGTTTCTTCTTGGAGGTGCTCGGGGAAGGGTCTTCTTCAAGTGTTTCGGGTCGGCTCGAGGGGTCGGCTACAGAGCGGGACAGGGATGTTGGCTGGGAGCCCGGCAGCCCGAGGCAGCGCAGAGGGCTGGTCATGCATAAAGGAGTGTGACGTGGCGGTTCAGGAAGTGGAAAGTATTTTTGCGGAGATACTTGACCGTGCACGAGTGCTGGACCCCGCAAATGTCCGGGAATGGTTTGATGAGCTGACCTTCGTCCGCCTGGCCGGCGGGTCAATAGAAATCGGCTGCCCTGACGAGGTTAAAGCTAACTTTCTCCGCGCCAATTGCAAGGCCAGTTTTACCCGGGCGGCGCAGCAGATAACCGGGCATCTGGTCAGCGTGGAATTCCGCGTCAGAGGAGACAACAAAGCCGCGACCCAGGACACCAGACCCCAATGGGCACCCAATTTACATCCCGATTATACCTTCGAGAGCTTTGTTGTCGGGCCGAGCAACCGCCTCGCGCACGCCAGTTGCGTCGCGGTAAGCCAGTCGCCGGGCAACACGTACAACCCGCTGTTTATCTACGGCAACTCGGGACTGGGCAAGACGCACCTGTTGCACGCGGTCTGTTTTGAAGCCCGCAACAGGTTCAACGGGGCCGTGATTCAATTCCTGAGCTGCGAGGAATTCGTCAACCGATTCATCAACGCGATCCAGGAGGGAAACCTGTCCGGCTTCCAGAGCCAGTTCCGCTCCGCGGATATGCTTGTAATCGACGATATCCAGTTCCTTCGAGAGCGAGAGCACAGCCAGGAGGAGTTCTTCCACACCTTCAACGCCCTGTACAATAATGGCAAGCAGATCATTCTCAGCGCGGACAATCCGCCCGGCAAGCTGCCGGCTCTCGAGGAACGCCTTATCAGCCGATTCAACTGGGGGCTGGTGGCCCGCATCGACCCGCCGAGCTACGAGACCCGGGTGGCCATTGTCCAGAAGAAGGCCCGGCTGAAGGGGCTGAAGATAACCGATGAAATAGCAGAGTACGTCGCCCGGAAGGTACAGGCGAATATCAGGGAACTCGAGGGCGCCCTGACCACCATCTATGCTGTGGCAGCGACGACGCAGAAGGATATCACCCCGGAGCTGGCGCGAACCGCGCTGGAAGGCCAGATAAAGCCTACAGCCAGGCACACGAGCATTACCGACATCATAGAAGTGGTTACACGTCACTTCGGCGTCCGCCTTGCCGACTTGCAGAGCAAGAAGCGAAGCCAGAGCGTGACTCTGCCCCGCCAGATCTGTATGTACCTGGCCAGGAACCTTACGAGGCACAGCCTTGAAGAAATAGGCGGCCACTTGGGCGGCCGTGACCACACAACCGTTATGCACGCCTGCAACAAGATAACGCTCGCCAAGGACACCGACCCGCAGATGAGCGGGCTTCTGGACGAGCTGACCAGGCAAATCACTCACCCCTCGACGAGCTGATGTACGGCAGGCTCTTGGGCTTACTTTTCGGTTTTGTCGACGCCGGGCGGCGCCGTCGTCCGGGTGGGCTGTTTGCCATAGCCGGGCGGAGGTTCCTGCTGTAATATATCATATCGTCTCTGGCGAGTAGTTGCTCGGTGCCTTTTGCTGCGGTTTTCGAGCGTGCTGGTATCAGCAAAGGCAGGGAGGACCCGGCGCCCAGGGTAAAGCTGAGCGCACGGCTGTAAGGGCTATCTGTGGGGTCGAGGCGTTGACAAACGGCAAGAACAAATCACTGCGGGTAGCATTGATTGTATCGGAACAGACGCTGTGCGAATACTCGGCGCTCCTGGAACGTCTGCTTGTTGGCCTGGCGGATGAATCGATCCCGGTGGCCTTGATATATCCGCCGGGCCGGGAGGTCCAAGGGCTCCTGCGTGGGACGGTAGAGCTGCTGCAGCACCCGGCGGTGGATCTGCCGTTCGTAGAGCCATTCAGCAGAAAAACCCTTGCCGGGCGACTTGCCGGGTTCAAGCCGCACCTGATCCACTGTCTGTGCCAGACAAAGGCGACCCTGGCCGGGTACCTGGCGCGCCGTTTAGAGCTGCCCTACGTTTTGAATGTGAACTCGCTCCAGAAACGCCGGCACCCTTTCCCTCTGTCAGCGGCCCGCTGTGCGGCGATAATCACCCCTGCCAAGAGCATCGCTGAGAGTGTACGCTTGCTGCACCCACGTTTCAAAGAGATTGTACGGCAGATCAATCCCGGCACTTTTGCGGCCGGGAAAAGCTGCTGTTTTGCCCAGCCGGGCCGGGTGGCGACGATGATGCTCACCCATCCGCTGGATAACGTCAACGACTTCGAGAACCTGTTTACAGCCGCCCGACATATGATGCTCGACGGGTACGAGTTTGTGGTCTTGGTGATGGCCGGGGGCCGGGCCGAAGGCCAGGTTCGCGAGCTCTTGGCGGCACTTGACCTGCTGCGTATCGTGACTATCGTTCCGAGGTTGAGGCCCTGGCGCTCGGTGCTCTCGGCCGGTGATATTTTTATCCAGCCCAGACCCGATTACAAATTCAATCCCTTTATGCTGGAGGCGATGAGCGTCGGCGCTGCCGTCGTCGGCTGCAGGGGCGGCGTGGCGGACCTGATCATCGACGGCAAGACCGCTATGGCTATCGACCCCGACGACGAGATCAGTATCACCGCGACTCTCAAGCAACTGCTGGGCAGACGCGAGCTTGCACGCAAGATAGGACAGGCCGCCCAGAACTACGTCCGGGAAAATTACTCGGTCAGCGCTATGATGAGCCAGGTCCTGCAGACATACAACGACGCGGTACAGTGGCACACAGACTCGAGTCGATAGCCTGCTAACTCACGGGTCCCTGGAGGCGCGGCAAGGAGAAAAAGCCTCGAAGGCTGCTTCCGCATAGTCCCTGCTGAGAGACGTGGCGGTCGTGATCTACGGCAGAACAACGGCCGGCTGTCTGGGCTATGCGTGAACCGACCAAGATGGGTCTTCGCCGAACGAGCGGGGGCTACAAGGTGATTAACCGAGCAAACCGTATTCCCGTAATGTTTCCGCCAGAACGGTCTGCTCGTCCCCTTCGAGCGGGGTCAACGGCAGGCGCAGTTCCGCCGAGCACATATTGAGCATCGCCATCGCCGCCTTGATCGGAATCGGGTTGGTCGCGAGCGTCAGCATTTTCTTGCTCAGGGGGAATAGCTTTCTGTGCCACTGCCGGGCCGAGGCAAGGTCGCCTTCGAGAATCAGGTCGGTCATAGCCTTGACGTCGGCGGGTACTATGTTCGCCACGACGCTGATAACACCCTTGCCGCCGACAGAGGCCAGCGGAAGCGTGAGCGAATCGTCACCTGAGATGACAGTCAAATCGCAGCGCATTGCAATTTCGCTGGCCTGGTCGAGATTACCCGTGGCCTCCTTGATCGCCACGATATTCTCAATCTCGGCAAGACGGGCGATTGTCTGCGGGGTCATACCGGCTCCGCAGCGACCGGGAATGTTGTAAAGGACCATCGGCAGGTCGACCTCTTCGGCGATGGCCTTGAAATGCTGATAGAAACCTTCCTGGGTGGGCTTGTTGTAATAGGGGCCGACCTGAAGCGTGGCATCCGCACCGACCTTCTTTGCAAAGGCGGTAAGATCGATTGCCTCGGCGGTGCTGTTGGACCCGGCTCCGGCGATAACGGGCACTTGGCCGGCCACGGCCTTGACGACCGCCTCGATCACCTGCTTGTGCTCGTCGTGACTGAGTGTCGGCGATTCGCCCGTGGTTCCAACGGGCACGATGGCATCTATACCCCCATCCAACTGGAAGCCGACAAGCTCCTCTAATGTCTCAAAATCCACCCGCCCATCTTGAAACGGCGTCACCAGCGCGACCATTGCCCCTGTGAACATCTTAACCTCCGTGTGTTTTCTCGATCGGAATATTTGTGCCTTAGTTTGGTGCCGGCGGAGCATACTTGTCTATCAATGCCATCATCTCCGCCGTAGCCCGTTTCATCCCCACCAGAACTGCCCGGGACACGATGCTGTGGCCGATGTTCAACTCGCACAGCCCGGGCATAGCAGCGACCGGCTCGATGTTGCGATACGTCAAGCCGTGCCCTGCATGAACGACCAGCCCGTTTTCGATGGCGAGGTCCTTGGCTCGTTCCAGCTCCGCCAGCCTCCTTTTTCGAGATGCCGGGGTCTTGGCGTTTGCATACATCCCCGTGTGCAGCTCGATCGCATCGCAGCCAGTCTCAACCGAGGCCGAGATCTGCTCAGCCTCCGGCGTGATGAACACGCTGACCACGATGCCTTTCTTGTGCATCCGACGAACGACCTGGGCAAGCCGCTTCTTGTAGCGTACACACTCGAGCCCGCCCTCGGTGGTGAGCTCCTGCCTTTTCTCCGGCACCAACGTCACCTGGTCCGGCCGGAGCTCTTCGGCGATCCTGACTATCGGCTCGGCCATACACATCTCAAGGTTCAGCTTGCAAGCAACGGTCTGTTTGAGCAGCCTGACGTCGCGGTCGTTTATATGTCGCCTGTCCAGCCGTAGATGGACCGTAATTCCGTTCGCTCCAGCCAGCTGACACTGCACGGCCGCCCAGACCGGGTCCGGTTCATCGGTCCGGCGGGCCTGGCGGATCGTCGCTACGTGGTCAATGTTCACGTTCAGGACAGCCATCTTCTTGCCCTCAATCAATGCCGGGGATTATAGCACCACACCGACAGGCCTATCAAGCAAATTAGACCACCTGGCACGCGGCAGTACTCAAGATAGAGGTCGTGAATACGGGCACCGACTGGGTTGTCAGTAACACTCGGCAGTCGAAGGGCCCTACAAAAGCAAGGTTGCAGAGGGGCGCACGGCCAAGGGCGGGCGCAACGTAATATGGCGCAACATAATACAATTCGTGCGCGCGGTTCACCTTTCCCTGTCAGGCTGGCTCTGCCCGGGCCTGGATGGTCAGATCCGCGGATAATTGCCGAGATACGCCGTTTTCGGGAGCTCGCCCACCAGGGGCATCGCGTACTCAACAAAGGCTTCGGTTATGCCGTTACCCTGTTCGTTGATGAACTCATCGGGCATAGACTTGGTCTTCCCCGCGACGCTGCTAAGCTCGGTGCGGAACATCTCCGCGGCGTAGTCGGGGCCGTTGCCGAGCCGTCTTATGGCCACTGAGCCATTATCGTGCTCCATCGCAAGCCTGACGGCTGCCTGCCCACACCGCCTGGCCTCATCGAGGTCGACCGACGACTGCAATCCCGCAAAGCTCCTCTGGAGATAACCAAACGTATCGGCGCGGACCCGCTTTACCTTGAGTTTGCTCTTGACCTGTGCGGCCAAGAAGTCCGCCAGCGCGCCGGTCCCGGATAGCTGAATATTCCCGTGGGCGTCGGTTTCCGCCTGCTGGGCGAGCTTCTTGGCCCAGGGCGCACCGTCGGCGTCGCAAAGTCCCTCGCTGACGGTCACCACGCATCGGCCGAGCCTGGTGAGCACGGCGTCGATGTCGCCGATGAACTTGTCCATCGAGACCGATCTTTCCGGAACATATACCAGGTGGGGTCCGTCGTCATCGCGCTGCTTGCCGAGAACCGTCGCGGCGGTGAGGAAGCCGGCATGCCTGCCCATAATCACGTCGATCTTCACCCCCGGCAGCGCGCGGTTGTCGAGATCATCACCCATCAGCGCACGGGCCTCGAAAAGCGCTGCGGTCCCGAAACCCGGACAGTGGTCCGTAACCAGCAGGTCGTTATCGATGGTTTTGGGGATGTGGAACGCGCGGATGTCGAAGTTGATTTCGTCGGCCATCCTGTTGAGGATGTTGGCGGTGTTGGCCGAGTCGTTGCCGCCGATATAGAAGAAGTATCGGACGTTACGCTTCTTGAAGACCTCGAGGATCCTCGCGCAGTACTCGGCGTCGGGTTTATCCCTGCTGGTGCCGATAGCCGCCGACGGCGAGGCGGCCACCAGCTCCAGCGTATCGTCTGAGAGCTTGCCGAGGTCAATGAAATCGTCCTTTGCCATTCCGGCCACTGCGTGGATCGCTCCATACATCCGCTGTATCTCGGGGTGCTTTCTGGCTTCCTCTATGACGCCCACCAGAGAGGCGTTTATCACGCCGGTCGGCCCGCCTGATTGGGCCACTACAGCATTTGCTTTCGGTGCATCTGCCATTTCTTGTAGATTCTCCGATAACAAGGATTTATCTGAGTTTCCGGCTTCTTCGAGCAGGGCATTATACACACCCGGCCCGGACTGGCAAGTATAAACGGAAAATAGCGTGGGCCCGGGTGCCCAGCGGGCCGAGCGATGAGTCTAACCGGTGATGGCCCGCTGTGCCGGAATTTGGTTGACGCAGGCTGGCATTTTTGCCATCATATTCCAAGACAGTTTTATTGATGAGCCGGTTTTTGTCGGCGGCTTTACGCAGGTGTATCTTGCGGGAGCTCTGTCACTGAGGCCGCCGGCAGCCAGAAAAGGAGAAAGACGATGAAGAACGATAGAATCTCACGCCGTGACTTTATGCTTGGCACATCATTGGCCGCTGCCGGGACGCTCGCCGGGGCCTTGGCGGATAAAGGTAGGGCCGGACAGACAGGGCCTTCGCCAAAGAAGATCGTGAACTACAACGAGAAAATGCACTATCGCCGGCTGGGCAAGTCCAACCTGATGCTCTCAGAGGTGAGTCTGGGTGGCCACTGGAAGAACCGCAATGCCGGCCGATACTGGGATCGCTTCGCCAATGAGGAGGTCCCGCAAGACGTAGCGAAAAACCGCACCGATGTCATCAGCGCCTGTATCGACGCGGGCATCAACTACCTCGATATTACGACCGCTGCCGAGTGCCTCAGCTATGGAGCGGCGCTCAAGGGCAGGCGCCAGAAGATGATCGTCGGGGCCGATATCCACGACCTGGGCCCGCGGAAACCCGCCCGTTGCAATGTCAAAGACCAAACCTTCAACGTCGAGACATGCCTTCGGCTGCTGAAGACCGACTACCTGGACATCTGGCGTCCGCAGGCGAAAATGGACGGCTCGAATACGGACGCCGAGGTCGAATCGCTGATCGAGACCTTCCAAAAGGTGCACAAGGCCGGCAAGGTCCGCCACCTGGGGATGTCATCGCACTCGCGGCCGTGGCTTGAGCACGTGCTCGAGAAGTATCCCGAGTTCGAGATGGTGATATTCCCCTGCAGTGCCAAGACACGGGAGAAAGGCCGACCACCGATAGGCAGTAACGTTCAGGAGGCCAATCCCGGGTATGGTTCCGACCAGACTCAGAGCATTTTCAAAACCGTGCTGCAAAAAGACGTCGGCGTTGTAACGATAAAGCCGTTCTTCGGGGGCAACCTGTTCAAAAGCTACGGTCAGTTGAAGTTCCCGGTGATGGGGGTCGGCAGCAAGACCGAGAACGATCTGGCCCGGCTGACACTCCAGTGCATCCTCGCGAACAAGGCGATAACGGCGACGGTACCGGGGCTCTCGACCGTGTATGAGGTGGAAAATGCCGCACGAGCGTCCTACACGCGACCTCTCGGGCAGACGGCCGCAGAGAAAGAGTGGCTGATGAAGATGACCGACGAGCGCTGGGCGAACCTGCCGGCTGAATACGAGTGGCTTCGCGATTGGGAAGTCGTGTAGAACCCGGTTGAGGCGAGGCTCCGGGGCCGGACGAAAAGGCCCAGACGGGCAAGAGCGGATCGACGGCGGGTGCAAACGGGCACCCGCCGCCCTGATTATGGTCGGCAGAGGCAGTATCGGTTGATGGTTCAATGCAAGGAGACGAACAGTGAATTTGATCGGGCGCGGCTGTTTGAGCTTTTGGTGTGTAACCCTGGTAGGTTGCGCGGCGGCGACGGCTTTGTGCCTTGTGGCAGGTGAATCGCAGGCGGGCAGTTCGGGCAGCAACAGCGGCTGTTACGTCTGCCATCCTACGATGAAGCAGGAAGCGATTACGACAAAACACCTTCAGGTGGGTATCACCTGCGGGAAGTGTCACGGGCCCTCGATTGAGCATATGCACGACGAGATGCTGATGACCAAGCCGGACCTGCTGTTCGGGCGGTCGGAGGTGGCTGGGATGTGCATAAAATGCCACAGCGGACACGAGAATCCGGAGGCCGTCGAGGAGTTCCGCCAGAAATGGGGCGGCCGCATCCGGCCGAACGGCCGAACCATAAACGAAGATTCGGTATGCACGGACTGCCATGGCACCCACAACATCGACAAGGGTACAGGCAGTAACAACCAGGCCGGGCAGCAGTCCCCCTGGGTCAACGCATTCAACGGGCGTGACCTGGCCGGCTGGGAAGCCCCCCGCAGCGGCTCGTGGGTCGTAAAGGCCGGCAGACTGATGGGGACAGCCGACGCGAAGACCAGAAGCTCCAGCCTCTGGAGCGAAGACCAGTACGAAGATTATCTGCTGGCGGTAACCTTCCGGATGGAAGGACCCGTTCGTGCCGGCATCTGGCTTCGTGGAGACGGCTCCAAGGGAAGCGTGCGGATAGAGATATTCGAGAGCAGCGAGTCTCGAGCCTATACCGGAAGCCTCTCAGTGATCGGTCAGGGGCTGGTGCTTCGGAACATTCGTGAGGACCTTGTGGACCGGCAGGGTTGGAACACGATCTCGGCCAGGGTCGAAGCTGGACGTGTGCAGATATGGCTCAACGGCGAAGAGATCGGGGCGGTGCGGACGACCGCGCCACAGAAGGGCCGAATCGGGCTGTATGTCGAAAGGTTGCTGGCCAGCAAGAAATCGGAATTCTGTGTGCGGGAGGTGCAGGTTCGGAAACTCGCAGGAAAGGCTACCGGGCAGTAGGCGTCTCGCACGGCGCTTGAAAAGACTGACAGACCGGGTTGTTGGCGCCGGCTGCGAAAAAGAACGGAGATTTCCCAGGTAAACCGTGGCAGACGCACCGTATTCTAATAGTACAGGGTCTGCGCGGATCACTGGAGCCTACCGCATCCATTAGTGAGGCACGTAATGGCGCTCCATCGGAAGTTGATCAAGGCCGCAGCCGAGCTGGTTGGGCACTTGCAGTAGGGGTGTTCCAGATAGCCGGCGCGGTTGTGCCGCGGGGATTTTTCGGCAAATTGTTGAGCGAAATCCGGCCTGGAATTGGTGCCGGCAGGATGACCAGCAATACGGCGAAAGGCTGCACCACCGAGGCCGACTCGCCGGTCAGGGTCTCCGGGGGAAGGCCAAGAATGCCGTATTCGCAGCGGCTCGGCATTTTCGGGGGCCTCTCTGGCAGCCGTGGACGCGGTGTTCGCGACCGGATGTGTTGCAATCGAGGACCCCATCGTGGTATTATACTGCCTCGGATGCAGAGGCACCGATTATGAGGCCAAACAGGGCATCCTGCATCGTACAAAAATCGCAGAAAACAAGAACTCTTGGACTCTTACAAAGGACCCTAAAATGGTACGCTACAAACTGTTCTCCGTAGTTTTGTTAACTTGCCACGTAGGTTGGGCACCTGCTCAGCCGCAAAAGTGCGCCAGAAACGAAGTTGTCGAATTCTCCCGGACCTCTACAACTCCATATTCGGACCCATTTAACGAGGTAGAAGTCGATGTCGTGTTCACCAAGGCAAAGCAGATATGGCGGGTGCCGGCTTTCTGGGCAGGCCGACAGCAATGGAAGGTTCGATTTGCTCCGCCCCAGACTGGTACATATCACTATCGCTGGGAATGCACGGATGCAAACAATCCTGATTTGAACGGCCATGCAGGTACTTTGGAGGTGAGCGAGTACCAAGGCGCAAACAAGTTGTTACTACGTGGACACCTGAGGATCAGTGAAAACCATCGTTATTTTGAGCACGCAGACGGGACGCCGTTCTTCTGGTTGGGTGATACGTGGTGGAAGGGTCTGTGCAGCAGGCTCCATTGGTCAGGCTTCCAGAGACTGACTGCCGACCGCCGCAAAAAGGGCTTTACCGTAATTCAGATGGTGGCCGGACTTTATCCTGATGAGCCACCATTCGATGAGCGTGCCGAAAACGAGGGCGGCTGGGTCTGGGAACCGAACTATGCCAGAATCAACCCCAAATACTTCGATTATGCCGACCGGCGTATAAAGCATCTCGTGGATTCAGAGCTCGTACCCTGTATCGTCGGCAGCTGGGGGTATTATATGCCGTGGATGGGGGTGACTAAGATGAAGCAGCATTGGCGCAATCTCGTGGCACGATACGGAGCTTATCCGGTCGTGTGGTGCCTGGCTGGTGAGTGGACTATGGGCTTCTACGTAAAGACGGCAGGTTACTTCGTGGCAGAACGGCTATCTGTAAGTCCAGAGCAGGCCTGGCTTGAAGTTGCCAAGTACGTAAAATCCATCGACCCTTATCACAGTCCGGTGTGTGTGCACGAGGCCAACCCCACCAAGATCGCCAGGATCCTGACTAAAGACGACCCGTATTTGCTGGACTTTGACATGCTGCAAACCGGACACGGTGAATTAGATTACGTAGGCAAAAACACGATAGGAATGGTTTCCGCCTGTCGTTCAATGATCCCGACCAAACCGGTAATAGTCGGCGAGGTCACTTACGAGCGGCATCAGCAGCTTGGTTTTCCTCCTGTACAAAGGTTTCTCTTCTGGACGTCTATTCTGAACGGTGCATGTGGTCATACCTATGGCGCCGGCGGCATCTGGCAAATGAATGCGCCCGGTAATCCTCACGGCCCTTCGCCTCATGGCGGCACTTACGAGGATATCCCCTGGAACGAAGCGATGAATTTTGAGGGCTCGACACATCTCGGCATAGGCAAGGCACTTCTTATGCGGTATCAGTGGTGGCGATTCGAGCCTCACCAGGACTGGGTTGAGCCTGCCGGCAAGTCCTTTGCCGAGCCGCATGATACCTGGTACCGTCCGCTCGTTCGCTGGAACAGGGAAGGAGGGAATTTCATGCTGCCGTATGCCGCTGGCATACCACGCGAGGTGAGAATAATATATATTCCTTGTAGAAGGTATAACTGGTCGGGGCCTACGGTTAAGAAGCTCGAAAAAGATGTGACCTATCGCGCATTTTACTTCGACCCTGCTACAGGCAGGGAATATGATGTAGGCAGAGTACCACGTGAGGCGAGCCAGTCTGGTTCCTGGAAGGCACCGCCCGTTCCTCTGGCACAGGACTGGGTCCTTGTGCTCGAGAAAGCTACGTAGCCTACCGACGGCACCGTATGATATGGTACTCTTAAAGAGGTAAGATATTACGAAAAGGTTTCTGGCGGCATAAATTTTGGCGAAACGAATGCACGTTAGACTGCCGTTGAGGATGGCTCCTAAAGGCACATTAGGTGTACCCGTGATAAAAGTTGTGCGGGCTTTACCGTACTGTGCAGGCAGGTGAAATTATGTGCGAACGATCACGTATTCGGGCAAATACTTGGGCGAGGCTGGGTGCGGCGGTGGCGCTGACGATACTGCCAGTCAGCCGGGCAGGCACGCTGCCAGGGCCGGCCGGCCAGAAACAGATGCCGGGCCCCGATGAGCTGCCCGTGATAAAGGAGCTGCCGAACCCTTTCGTTATGAACAATGGAAAGACCGTCAGGAGCAGGAAGGACTGGGCCAGACGCAGGGAAGAAATCAGGGAGATGCTTCTGTATTACCAGTACGGACATATGCCTCCGGCCCCGGTGAACGTCAGGGCTGAGATACTTTCCTCGGAGCGTATCTACGACGGGGCCGCAACGAAGCAGCACATCCTGCTTTCGATGGGGCCTGACAGGCAAATAAAGGTCAACGTTGGGATGATCATTCCAAAGGGCAAAGGCCCGTTCCCGGTTATTCTGAAAAACGACCGAAAAATATTCAATGTCCCCATAGCAGAGGAGATCATCAAGCGGGGCTACATCGTGGCCGACTACCTCAGGACGGATCTCGACCCTGACAAGCCCGGCGTGGTGGGGCCGGCACAGGCCGCTTATCCCGACTATGACTGGGCGACGCTTGCGGTCTGGGCCTGGGGTGGTATGCGCGTTATCGACTACCTGGTAACTTTGGACGTGGTGGATGAGCAGAAGATCGTCTTTACGGGGCATTCGCGCGGGGGTAAGACGGCTTTGCTTGCCGGGGCGCTGGATGAGCGGATTGCACTGGTAGCCCCGAACGGGTCGGGGTGCGGCGGCTCCGGCTGCTATCGCATCCAGGGACCGAGGTCCGAAAGACTCGACGACATAACCAAGCCATCAAGGTTCGCGTACTGGTTCCAACCGCGGTTCAGAGAGTTTGTAGGCAAGGAAGACCGGCTCCCGTTCGACCAGCATTTTCTAAAAGCGCTGGTGGCTCCTCGCGCGCTGATCTCTATCGATGCCCTGGGAGACCTCTGGGCCAATCCCTTGGGGACGCAGCAGTCCAACCGGGCCGCACAGCCCGCCTTTGATTTTCTGGGGGTGCCCGGCAGGCTGGCGCTGCATTTCCGCCAAGGCGGGCATGCACAGAATGAGGAGGACTGGCGGGTGCTGGTTGACTTTGCCGACAAGATCTTTTTCGGCAGGGAACCGCCGGCCAGCAGGAGATTTTACCAGATGCCGTTCCGCGACGCTCCGAAGCCGTTTTCTTGGTCGGCGCCGGCGGCGGAACAGAACGCCGCTGGGTCAGCCGGGCAGTAGCCTCAGGGCTGGCGTCTCAGGGTCGTGCCGAGAAACCAAGTGTCGTTGGTTGGTAGAACCTGTCGGCCGTGTGTAAGCAAGTGTGCCTGGGTGTGAGGAATCGTCTCAGCAGGCCTGTGCTTGGATGCCCGCCGGAAAAATTAGAAGGTATGATGGAAAATCGACAAGCGTTTTTGTGGAAGGAACAAAGCAAAATGGCCAAGACAATCGTTTATTCGACCAAGATCTGCCCGTGGTGCAGGGTCGCCAAGGATTTCCTTGCAGAGAACAATGTCGAGTTTGAAGAAAAGGACGTCGGCGAGGACGCCGCCGCGAGGGATGAGATGGTGAAAAAGACCGGAAGTATGAGCGTGCCCGTCCTCGACATCGACGGGACGATAATCGTCGGCTTTGATAAAGAGGCAATCAAAAAGGCTCTTAACATCCAATAAGATGTACGATCTGGTAATAATCGGCGGCGGAGTTGCGGCCCTGGCGGCTGCACTTTACGCAGGCAGGTTCCAGCTCAAGACCCTCGTCGTCGCGGAAAAGCTGGGCGGAACCGTCCTCTTGACGAACGATATATGCAATTACCCGGGCTTCAAGAAAATAACGGGGGCCGAGCTGTTCGCCCGCGTAAAGGACCATGCCCTCGAGTACGACGTAGAAATCCTCGAAAAAAGGGTTGAGTCGGTCGAAAAAAACGGTGACCATTTCAAAGTTTCCACTGAAGACCGCAAGCTCGATACTACGACAGTAATCTTCGCCACCGGCACCCAGCTGCGCAGGCTGAACGTCCCCGGGGAGAAAGAGTTCTCGGGCAGGGGAGTACACTACTGCGCCCTGTGCGACGGGGTTTTCTACACAGACCGGGTCATCGCCGTGGTCGGCGGGTCGGATTCAGCGGCGACCGAGGCCTTGTTGCTGGCCGAGTACGGAAAAAAGGTCTTTATCATCTACAGAAAAGACAAGATACGCGCCGAGCCGGTAACCGCCCGAAGAGTTGAACGACACGACAAGATAGAAATAATCAACAACACAAATATCACCGAGATCCGGGGCGACAAGTTTCTCAAGTCGGTTATTCTGGACAGGCCCTACAAAGGCTCGAACGAATTGCCGCTCGACGCGCTGTTTATCCAGGTCGGCCAGATTCCGCGTTCCGACCTGGCCCGGCTGATGGGCGTAAAGACCAACGAAAAAGGCGAGATCGTGGTAGACAAGAATTCGAGAACGAACATCCCCGGAGTTTTTGCCTGCGGAGACGTCGTTGACAGCGAGTTCAAGCAGGCCATAACCGGCGTCGCACAGGGCGTCACCGCGGCCCATAGTGCTTACCAGTACCTATCGAGCAGGACCGGGCCAGCCGATTCCAACGGATAGGCCTGGGCAAAAACCGCCGCAGCCTTTGCTCGTCTTGAACACCCCCCCCGGCTTCAAGGCTTGCCCTGGTCTTCTACATAAGGCCCGTAGAGACTGATGTACTTGAAGGCGTCGTCGGGGGAAATCGCGACTGCCAGCCCTTTGCATTTCTTGGCATATCCAAGAGCGGCAGACAGAATCGCACCCGTCGTAGGACCCACGAGAATCCCGTCTTGTCTTGCCAGTTCGATCCCGGCTCGGTAGGCGTCGTCGGCCTGCCACAAAGTCCGTACCCGCAGCAGCCTCAGTATGGTCTTTTTCTCCTCGGGTATCCTCTCGGGAACAGCTATCTCTACAGGGATGCCCCTGGCATTTGCCAGGGCCGTCAGCGCGATACCCGTATTGCCCGACGAAGGTTCGACCGGACGCTGGCCTTGTTCTATTCGAGCGTCCCGCCCGCCCCGACACCGGCGACAAATATGCCCACCGCCCCCTCCTTATCTTCACAGATCTCCTCCGCGGTCGTCTCCCTGTGTATCTGAGGGTTGGCTGGATTCTCGAATTGCTGAGGCATATCGACTATCGTGTCCCCAGGCTTTATTCTGCCCCCTGTGCTCAGCGTCCAGCAGCATACTGAGGCTGATGCGGTCCTTTTTGCCCGCAACCTCCGCAGGGCACTGAGCCACTACCCGGTTCAATCGCACCAGAGGTGTTCACCCGACGAGTTCGGTCATATCGTTTGCTATCTTCATACCTCAAAACCTCAAAGACCTCCCCGTCAAGAGCTCATCGGCCAGCAGCTCACTTCCTGTGGCGCACCCTTAGACAAAAGTGGTCGCCCCTGCTTTCGACCTCCAGCACCTCCTGGCCCTGCTGGGCGAAACCCGCCGGCACGTTCCTCACGGGTTCGCCGGCGTCGAGCAGAACCTCCAGAGTCCCGCCGAGTGGAATCTTCTCAAGCTCTATCTTCGCCCTGACAAAGTTCAACGGGCACGCCACGCCGCGCAGGTCAACAACATAGCTTTGCTCAGCGGCATCGTCCACATTTGAGTCGGCCGGCTGCGCAATCGGCTGGGCCCTGAACTTGAGGTTGGCGTCAAGAGAGCCGAAAAGCTCCTCGACCCTGGCGACCAGCTGCTCAATCTGTTGCGATAACGCTGCGATCGAACCGCCGTCGCCCATACGCCAGTCAACCGCTGCATCGAGAAGCTCCTGTGTATCAGGCGCGACCCAGCCTCCATCGATTAGGTACTTCTTGAAGGCCTCGAATATCTCCCTGTCCTTCGTCGGCTCAAGTCCGAATACGACCAACAATGCCCTCGTGGCCGCTATAAGCGCCTCGTAGAGGCTCTGGTCCTTTTCGGGCGGCGACTGGTCGGCTGCGGATTTGACCGCGCTCTTGGCCTCGTCGATGTCCACCTTTATCACGTCCATCACGCCTGCACCGCACTCGCCCGGCC
>CAZWAP010000011.1:47157-61384 GCA_964632005.1 uncultured Pirellulales bacterium
CGCCGGCCCCAAGCCGCTCGGCAAGCCGCCCCACCGCGACTAAGTCATCCGCCGATACGTCACCAAGATGCAAGGGGACCTTTATCGTGTACAGCCCCTCCATCTTCTCAGCGAGTACGCTCGGCCCGAAGGACGCCTCCGCCGTGCCGGTGCCCGCCGTGCCCTTGGTCCCGCCGAAAGCCGCTTCAATCTCCCGCACCGCTGGTACATCACCCGCAAGGCCCTCCTTGTAAAGCTGCCTCCGCTCGGCCTGGTAGAGCTTAACAAACTCTTCCTGCCCGACCCTCCTTAGTACGTATCGCAGCCTTGCTTTGTGTTTGTTCGATCTGTCCCCGTGCCCATCGAAGACCCTTCTGACGGCCTCGGCTACTTCCAGAACCTCGGCCTCGGCCACGAAATCTTCGATCTTGACTGCGACGGCCGGGTTAGAACCCAGCCCTCCGCCGGCATAAACGGCAAAACCCCTGGCTCCGGCCCTGAGATGTGCAAAAAAACCCAAGTCGGCCACCGACGCAAAGGCACAATCCTCCGAACAGCCGGAAAAGACTATCTTGTACTTCCTCGGCAGATTGTAAGAGCTGTTGAACTGCAGCAGGTACTCGGCAACCGCGATCGCGTAGGGCGCCACGTCGAACTCCTCCTTCGGGCAGACCCCGGCTCGCGGGCACACGGTCACGTTGCGAACCGTATTGCCGCCGCCTCCTCGCGCCGAAAGCCCTACTTCCAGGAGACCTTCGAGCACGTCGGGAGTATCTTCGATTGCGAGATTGTGAATCTGGATGTCCTGCCTGGTGGTGATATGAACGACGCCGCTGCCGTACCTCTCGCTCAATTCTGCGATCCGCTCCAGCTGGTACGGCCGAACAAGACCGGCGCCGACGCGTATCCGCACCATATACCTACCCTCGGCTCTGTGCTCGTAGATGCCCTCGGCCCCCGCAAGAATACCGCAGGTCTCGGCCGGGGCCGCAGAGCCGGCCCGCTCAAGCATCTCCTCCAAAATCTCGCGCGGAATCTCCAACCTTAATATTCGCAGTTCTTCGGATCGCAAACCGCCCCGGGGTCGACTTCATCCCTCAGCTCGGTTATCTCAGGATGCGCACCACACAGCGGGCAGTCCGGATTACGCCTGAGCTGTTTCTTGCGAAACTCCATCGTCAAACCGCTATAGCTAAGCAGCGTGTCGGTCAGCAGCTCCCCGATGCCGAGCAGAAACTTTATCGCCTCGGTGGCCTGCAAAGAACCGATCACACCGGCAAGCACCCCTAACACGCCAGCCTGTGAACACGATGGGACCGAGCCCGGAGGCGGCGGCGAGTGGAAAACGCAGCGATAACAGGCCGTCCGGCCCGGAATTACCGTCATCAACTGCCCATCAAACCGAAGAATCCCCGCGTGAGAAAACGGTTTCCTCTCGAAATAGCAGGCGTCATTGACGAGAAACTTGGCCGCAAAGTTGTCCGTGCCGTCGATTACGAAATCATACTCGCGAATGATTTGCCTGAAGTTGTCCGCCTTGGCCCACTGCCGATAGGTCTTGACGGCAACATCAGGGTTCAACGCCTTGATCTTGTCTGCCGCCGAGACAACCTTTTCCCGGCCCACGTCGGCGGTGTAGTGAATTATCTGCCTTTGCAAATTCGTCAGGTCCACGCGGTCCGCGTCCACTATACCGATCGTGCCTATACCGGCCGCCGCGAGATACAAACCCGCCGGCGAGCCCAGTCCCCCGGCGCCTACGATCAGCACGCTGGATTCAAGGAGCTTCTCCTGGCCGGCGCCCCCAACCCGTTCCAGTATGATGTGCCTGCTGTACCGTTCTATTTGCTCTTTGGTTAGCCCCACTTTCCGCCTCCCATAAAGTAGAGGAACTCGATTTTGTCTCCGTCCTGGACCTTAGTGCTCTCGAACTCGGTTCTCTTGAGGATTCGGCCGTTGAGTTCGACCGATACCATCTCCGGCATCTTGACCTGCTGCTGCTCGAGCAGCTCAGTTATCGTCAAACGCTCACCGACGGTAGTTTCCTCGCCGTTGACTACGAGTTTCATTTTATCCTCCCGCAGCTTTTTTCGATAGCCCTGTTGAAATCATCCTTTATGTCGTCAAAGTCCTCAATCCCGACCGAGACCCTTACCATATCCTCTCTGACGCCGAGCCGGCGCTTCTGGGACCCGCTGAACTCTGCAAATATGGTCGAGGCCGGGTGAATGACCAGTGTCCTGGCGTCGCCAAGATTGGCCAGATTGCGGGCGAGCCTGAGCGAATTAATCAAGCCAAACGCCCTCTGCTTATCGCCCAGACCGAACGTCAATAATCCACCTGCCCTGCCGGCGAAGAGCCTGACCACCCTTTCTTTGAACCTGCTCTGGTCCAGACCGGGATAATTTACCCACCTTACCTGTGGATGGCCTTGGAGAAAACGGGCCAGCTTCAGGGCGTTCTCGCAGTGCCGGGCCATTCTCCCGGGCAGCGTCTCCAGACCTTGCAGCATCAGGAACGAATTGAATGGGGCCGGGCAGCCACCGAGGTCGCGACAGATCAGGTTACGCAGGTGTCCGAGAAGAGCCAGCCTCCCCAACCGCTCCGAGAGCCTCCTGATATCCTCAAAAGGCCCCTTCGACCAGTCAAAATTGCCCGTATCTATTAGCACCCCGCCTACGGCCGTGCCGTGCCCGTTGATGAACTTCGAGGTCGAGTGCACCACTATGTCGGCACCAAAGACGCCCGGCCTGATAAGAACCGGCGTTGTAACGGTGTTATCCACCACCAGGGGTATGTTGGCCCGGTGTATTCGTCGCCCGCGAAAGAGGCGTGTATCGCTGTTGTGCTGGCCCTCATCGAAACAGCCTTTCCTATATCTGGTAATCAAGCAACGGCTTGGTATGAATGCCGCACTCGCCGCCGCACTTACTTGTGCCTATCCACCTGCCGGCCCGCTCATCGGCGCCTTGAGTGATCTTGGTGCATGGTGCGCAGCCCAGAGACCTGTAACCCTTTGCGTATAGCGGATTTACACGAACGCCGTTCAACGCCAGATACTGCCATACCTCCCGCTCATACCAGGTCAGGATGGGGTTGAGCTTGATCAGTCCTTTGTCCAATTCCTGTACCTCGGTATAGTCCGTGCGGGTCCTGCCTTCCGTGCAGCGAAGCCCGGTGACCCAGCAGGCGACGTTCATCTCTTTAACAGCCCGGCGGGTCGGCTTGACCTTGAGCAGCTCGCAGCACCTGTCCGGGTCGGTCGCATAGAGCTTATCCGGTATCTGCTCGTCGTTGCTGAATACCCTCAACTCAGGGTATCTCGCCACCTCCTCGGCCATGAACTGCTTGGTCTCGGGCGGCTTGAATCTCGTGGTTATGATAAATCCCCGGATCTCCGGGCTGACTCGCTTGGCCAGATGCCAGACCGCGCTGGAGTCCTTGCCAAGACTATTGGCCACTACGAGTCTGTCGCCGAACTGCTCGTACGCCTGCTTTATAAGGCTCAGAGACCTCTCAACCTTCTCGGCGAAGTTGAGATTCTCCACTAATTCCATAACATTCCGCTCGACCTGCCTTATCAACATAACCCAAGTCTCCTTCTGAACTTATATCTGATATTCCGGGGGCTTGAGTTTGCCGAAGCCCACCCTGTTCCACAACCTCTCGTGCACGTAGAACGCAGCTACTTTTACCGCCGTGTCCAGCAGGCCGATTTGGGCAGCCAGATCCAGTTTCCGGGTCATAACCCACGCAACCACAAAGGTTACCAGTGTCCCGCCCGTACGCCACGTTACGGCCTTGGCAATGCTCCTAACGTGCGATTCCACGGTCCTTGACTCCTCCTGGTGCAAGTATTCCTATGGATATACCAGCCTATAGGGCTAAAAAAAGATTTATATCGTGTAGTTCAACACCCTTTTGGCCATCTCTTTCTTCTCGCACTCTACCAGCTCTGCAAAGCTGGTAGAGTTGCACATTCCAGATACCGCCCTGCTTATCTGCTTCCACAGCCTTGCAAAGGCGTAATCGCCGTAGTAGTACTTCGAGCCGCGGTGGTGCTGGCCGCTCAACTCGATGGGTCCCTGAATCTGCTCGATTACCTCCCCGACGCTCAGTTGCTTGGCTGGCCGGGCCAGTGTATACCCGCCGGCATTGCCCCGCCGGGACTGAACCAATCCGGCATGCCTGAGCTCATTGAGGATAACCTCCAGGAACCGGGGCGGCAGGCTCTGGGCCGTGGCTATCCGGTGGATCTTTACGGGATGGCCGTCGCCACGCATCGCCAGTTCGAATAGCGCCCTGAGGGCATATTCACATTTCCTTGACAGTCTGATCATAGTTACGCAAAACCATCTACACTATGTCAATCGGAATACTATAATATAGGCAGAAAGGTTCGCCGTCAAGAGTTTTTTCTGAAAAGCTTCAAAAAAGGTCAAATGCCTGCTTTCGCGGCAGGCCTGCCAAAAAAAAGGTTCCTTAGATGATTACCGACGATATGATAAACAGCGCTGACCAGCCAGGCCGGGCAGCGTGCTACGGCCGATAAAGAGACGGTCAGTCGTTTGCCATTTGCGAAAGGTACTATCTGATGGGCTTTCCGAAACGTAGAATGCGGCGGCTTCGCAGTAGCGATGCCATGCGAAAGTTGGTCCGGCAGGCCGTTGTGAGCATCAATGACCTGGTGTATCCGCTCTTTGTCCGTAGCGGAAAGGGGCTCAAGGAGCCTATCAAGTCGATGGACGGCTGCTTCCACCTCTCGCCGGACTTGATGGCAGCCGAGGCCGCCACAGTCGCCTCCCTGGGGATACCGGCGGTATTGTTGTTCGGCCTGCCTGATACCAAGGACGAGCAGGGTTCGGCAGCGTGGGCCGAAGACGGGGTCGTCCAGCAGGCTACCAGGCGGATCAAAGATAGCTGCCCGGAGCTGGTGGTCATCACCGATTTGTGCCTCTGTGCCTACACCACCACAGGCCATTGCGGCGTGGTCAAGCAAGGCAGAGTAGACAACGATGCGACCTGTGAGTTGTTGGCCAAAACGGCCCTTTCACACGCCCAGGCCGGGGCTGACGTGATCGCGCCGTCGGATATGATGGACGGCCGGGTTGGTTATATCCGCCGATGCTTGGAAGAAAACGGCTTCCACAACACGGCCATTATGTCCTACGCCGCCAAATACGCTTCAGCATTTTACGGGCCATTCAGAGATGCAGCCGATTCGGCCCCCCAGTTCGGCGACCGCAGGGGTTACCAGATGGACCCGGCTAACTCCAACCAGGCGATGCAGGAGATCGAGCTGGACATAGAGGAAGGTGCCGATATCGTGATGGTCAAACCGGCCCTCTGCTTCCTGGATATCATACATCGGGCAAAAACCCGGTTTGACTGCCCCGTAGCGGCCTATTTCGTCAGCGGCGAGTATATGATGATAAATGCAGCGGCCCAGGCCGGCCTGCTGGATAAGGAGGCAGCAATGATGGAGGCACTGACCTGTATCAAGCGCGCCGGCGCCGACATTATAATTACCTATTTTGCCAAGGAAGCGGCAAAATCCCTGGGGGCTTAGCCACCTTGCCCGGCTCTTATTTGCTCGATGATGTCCCATCCACCGGCCGCCAGGAGCTCCTCGGCCAGCTGCTCGGCGCAGCTCCTGGCTCGATCGAGAGGGGCGGTTCTGGAGAGCCTGACGTACTTGTTGCCATCAACGTCCGATATCAACGCATCAATCAGGATATTATCGCCCTCGATCCGGGAGTACACTCCCAATGGTATGCTGCAGCCGCCGCGGATCGTTGCCAGGATATGGCGTTCGGTCTCGGAGGTTGCGCGGGAAGCCCTATCATCGAGCTTTGAGACCAGCTGGATCAGTTCGGCCTGGTCGCTGCGGACCTGCACAGCCAGGGCCCCTTGGGCCGGCGCAGGGAGAAACTGCTCGGGCGGCAGAACAGCCGATACCCTCTCCTCCAGGCCCAGCCTCTTCAGGCCCGCAAAGGCGACAATAGCGGCGTCCACAACACCCTCGGATACCTTCCTCAGCCGTGTCTCGAGGTTGCCCCGCAAAGGAACACACCTCAGGTCGTCCCTGAGCCTTCGAATCTGGGCTATTCTCCTAAGGCTCGAGGTCCCCACGGCAGTCCCCGCAGGCAGGTCCGCGATGGAATCGACCTTGTGCCGGCTAATCAAGGCGTCAGCGACGCATTCCCGTCTGGGTATCGCCGCTACTACCAGGCCGGGGGTATGCGCGGTGGGAAGGTCTTTCAGGCTATGCACGGCAATATCCGCCCGACCTGCAAGCAGCGCCTTTTCAACCTCGCTGGTAAAATAGCCGACCGAGTCGGACTTGTGCAGGAAATCGGATCTGTCGCGGTCGCCCTTGGTTGTGAGCTTCACGATGGAAGTATCAAGCTCGCCCGCCAGCCCTTTGAGGAGCCTGCTGACATAGCTGGACTGAACCAGGGCCAACTTGCTGGCCCGGCTGGCGATCCTGATAGTCCTCATCTTGGCCTTCCAAAAAACTTGAAGTCTGAGGGGAGCCTTTGGGGCGATTCTACAGTGCAAGCCCAGCAGTTTCAAGTTCTCGGCCGAGAAGCCGGTATTGAAATAAAGGACTTTATCATATAAGATCAAGGTCCGTCCGCGACGCATTATTGCTATTTATGAGAAAATACGGACCCCGCGTGAACCGCCCAGATAAACGATGTCCCCGGCAAATGAAAGAGGGTCTGACCAGCCTGGAACGAAAGGTTCTGGCAGTTCTTCAAAGAGGACTGCCGAGGAGCCGGAATCCCTACAGGGATTTGGCCAAACAAATAGGGATAGAGACTGAGCAGCTGTTATCGATGCTGCGCAGCTGGAAACGCAACGGTAAACTCCGCCGGATCGGGGCGATTGTGAACCACTTCAAGGTGGGTCTCGGCGCCGGGGCAATGGTGGTCTGGCGTGTCGAGCCGGAGAGGGTAGACGAGATAGGCCGGGGCCTGGCCAGCCTCGAACAGATCAGCCACGCATACTGCAGAAGGACCGCTGAGAACTGGCCTTACAATCTCTATGCGATGGTGCACGGCCGCACAGCTCAGGAGGTCCGAGGCCTCGTCGAGCAGATCGAGCGGGAACACGGGGTTAGCGATTATTGTATACTAAGGACGGTAAGGGAGCTCAAGAAGGCTCCTCCCACTTACGTGACGACCAAGCAGAGGATGGACGACAAGAGCGGATAACAGGAAACCGCAAACGAACAGAACCTCCGGGAGGCTTGACGGACGAAAATGCTGAACCTGCCATTACACGAGATGATCTTGTGGACCCTGGTGATAGTGATTTACTCGGGCGCTGCGGTAGTAGGGGTCGTTCAACTGCTCGGCGAGAGTCGCAGGTACAGCCGGTACTTAGTGCCCCTGATGGTCTCGGGTGCGGTACTGGAGGCGGCGGTGCTGGTGGCCAGGGCCGTGACGATAAAGGCGGTGCCCCTGACGGGTATATTCGAGTCGTTGATTGTCCTGACGATGGTCTTCGTGCTGGCTTACCTGTTCCTTGGGATAACGGTCCATCGTGTATGGTTCGGGTCGCTGGTAGTCTGGGTAATTTTGGGCCTTGTGATCCTGGCGGCGATGGTGGCTGAGCCGGCCTCAACAGCCCAGGAGGCGGCCTCAACACCCTGGGCGATCGCCCACGCCATCGCGATGATCTTAGGTGGTGCCGCTGCAACGCTGGCCACCGCAAGCGCGGTTCTCTACCTGCTTGGCAGGCACAAGCTGAAACAGAAGAAGGTTCTGCAAGTCCTCGGGAAGGTCCCGAACATCGAGCGGCTCCAGAGGATGAATATGCTGAGCCTGAGGGCGTGCTTCGTACTGATGAGCCTGGGCCTGGCCAGCGGGATCGGCCTGGCGACGATCTCGAGCTCGCTGAATATGACCGGCTGGGACTGGGCCACAGACCCCAAGATCGTCCTTATCACCGCGGTCTGGGTGCTGTTGGGGCTTGTACTGGTGCTGTGCAGGAGCGCTAAATTAAAGGAAAGGACCGTCGCGTACGTAACCATCGTGGCGTTCGCATTGATCCTGTTTGCGGTGGTGGGGACCTCGGTTTTCTGCGGCTCCGGGCACAAGTTTACCGGGCGGGGCGCCGAGGCACCAAACAGGCTGGATAACAGTTAGAGATGAAAATAATAGTACTTGGACTGAATCATAAGACCGCTCCGGTGGAGGTCCGCGAGAGGCTCGCGTTCGACGCCGACCAGGCCGTCAGGGCCCTGAGCGAGCTCAAGAAGCGATTTACAGACGCTGAATTCGTGCTGATATCCACGTGCAACCGGGTCGAGCTATACTGTGCCGGCAGACAGTACGGGCGGGCCGATGCGGAGGTTCTGGCTGGGTTCCTCGCAGAGTTCCACGGTGTGAAGCTGGAGGACTTCGAGCGGTTCCTGTACGTTCATGAGGGTCAACAGGCGGTCAAGCACCTGCTGACGGTTGCTTCGAGCCTTGACAGCATGGTGGTCGGAGAGGCGCAGATAATAGGGCAGGTCAAGGACAGCTACCGGCTTGCGTGTGCGGCCAAGAGCACCGGCAAGGTTCTCAATCGGCTCTTCCACTGCGCGTTCGCCACCAGCAAGAAGGTATATTCCACAACCTCCATCTCCAGTGGGCGGGTCAGCGTGGCCGGTGTGGCGGTGCAACTGGCCGAGCAGCTATTTGCCGAGATCAGCTCGGCCAAAGTGGTTGTCATTGGGGCCGGCCAGATGGGTCAGTTGATCATTGAGCACCTGCTGAAGGCCGGGGCCAGGGATATAACGGTAGTCAACCGCTCGTTCGACCAAGGCCGAAAAACCGCCGAGCAGTACGGCGTCAAGGTGGGAAAATGGCAAGAACTCAACGAGCAGCTGGCAGAGGCGGCTATAGCCATAGCCTCGGCCTCCGTGCAGGATTACCTGTTCAGGAAGGATTCCTTCAAACAAATAAGACGCCGGCGACGAGGAGCGTTGCTGATAATCGACATTGCGGTACCACGGAACTTCGATCCGGCCATCAACGAGCTTGAGGAGGTCTACCTCTACAGTGTGGACGACCTTGCCGAGGTAGCAGAGCAGAACCGCAAGGCCCGCGAGCGGGATATGGCAAGGGGTATGCAGATTGTTGCCGAGAGCGCCGCGGAGTTTATGGAGTGGTTCGGGGCCAGGGATATAGGGCCGCTGATCGGCCGGATGAAGGAGCAATTCGCACGGATCGGAAAGGAGGAGATGGAGCGGTTCTTCGTAGGACCCCGGCAGGACGCCTCCTGCCGGGATGTTATGGAGGCTATGATCAACCGGGTGGTCAACAAGCTTGTGCACTGCGTGATCCACAACGTCAACCTTGTGGCCAGGGATAATGGGCCGGCCGAGGCCGCAAGACTACTCGATAGCATCGTGCGACGTGCCGAAGAGATTGCCTCGCAATCGAGCCAGGTAGAGCAGCGAAACACTACCACTGCCAGCGATAAGGATGCAGAGCCGTGAAACACCCCCCACAGCCGAGCCGAATCCTCAGACTGCTGTTCTGGGAGACAACTATAAGGTGCAATCTGAGCTGCGCCCATTGTCGGCGAATCGAATCGGACCGGGCCAGCCCGGCCGATCTGGGCACCAGCGAAGGCCTTGGGTTGATAGATCAGCTGGCCGAGATAGGCCAAGAACAGCGGATAATGCCGGTGCTGGTCTTCTCTGGGGGTGAGCCGCTCTGCCGGGAGGACATCTTCGAGCTGGCTTCTCACGCTCGCCAGGCGGGTCTGACGCTCGCCCTGGCAACGAACGGGACCCTCATCGAGCCGGCCGTAGCCCAGAAGATACACGACAACCACTTCGCAAGGGTCTCAGTGAGCCTGGATGGGGCAACCAGCGATGTCCATAACAAGCTGCGGCAACTGGAAGGCTCGTTCGAGAAGGCCCTCGAGGGTATAGGCCATTTACGCGACAGAGGGGTACCCTTCCAGATAAATATCACCCTGACCAGGCAAAATTGCCACCAGCTTCGGGACGTGTACGAGCTGGCTAGGTCGCTTGGGGCAGTGGCTTTGCACATATTTATGCTGGTGCCGGTCGGCTGCGGGCAGGATCTGGCCAAGAGCGATATGCTCTCGCCGGAGGAGTACGAGCAGATGCTCCTGGAGGTATCCAGGCTCGACGGCCTGGGTCGGCTCCAGGTCAAGGTTACCTGCGGCCCGCATTACGAGAGGGTAATCCGCCAGCAGGGGGTCGGAAGGACCCGTGCAGTCCAGCCTGGCTCGGGGCCACCCGGCCCGGTGAGAGGATGCCTGGCGGGCTTGGCTGTGCTGTTCGTTGGGCATAAGGGGGATGTTTTTCCGTGCGGCTACCTGCCGGTTAAGTGCGGAAATATCCTCGAGAGCAGGCTCATCGAGATATGGCAAAACAACGAGGACCTGGCCAGGATGAGAGACAGCGACAACCTCGAAGGAAAATGCGGGATATGCGAATACAAGAAGCTCTGCGGCGGCTGCCGGGCCAGAGCATACGCGGCGACCGGCAACTACCTGGCCGAGGAACCCTTCTGCGCGTATATACCGCCGCAGGCCGAAACCGGAGCCTGACCCCAACCAAGAACAGGAGCCAAGATGATAAACATCAGCAAGTTGTATTGCGAGCAGGTAACGCCGGGGGACTGGCTGAGGTATGGAGAGAAGGGCTACGGGGAACGGCCGGGCGAGGTCGTACCGAAAAAGGCATCCGAAAGACGCCCCATCGTGGTGTGGAATATCACGAGGGCCTGCAACCTCAAGTGCATACACTGCTACAATGACAGCGGGGCCGGCAAGCCAGCCGACGAGGTCTCGACGAGCAAGGCGAAGGAGATTCTGGATGACCTGGCGAGGTTTGGCTGCCCGTCGGTGCTGTTCTCCGGCGGTGAGCCTCTTATGAGGGAGGACCTGTTCGAGCTTATCGAATACGCTGGCAACAAGGGCCTGCGGACAGTTATATCGACGAACGGAACCCTCATAACAAGGGAGAAAGCGGCGATAATCAAGCAAGAAGGCGTCTGTTACGTGGGCATCAGCCTCGATGGTATAGGGGCCGTAAACGACAGGTTCAGGGCGGTCGAAGGGGCATTCGAGCGGGCCGTAGCCGGGATAAGGCACTGCCAGGACGCCGGGATCCGAATCGGCCTTAGGCTGACGCTGACCCAGCGGAACGTCCAGGATCTGGAGGCCCTCTTTGAATTCCTCGAAAAAGAGAATATCGAGCGAGCCTGCTTCTACCACCTTGTTCCCAGTGGAAGAGGCCGGGCCATCAGCGTCGAAGGCCTCGCCCACCCCCAGAGCCGCTCGGCGGTGGAGGTCATCCTTTCGAAGACCGAACAGCTCAAACAGGCGGGCAGAAAGACCGACATCCTCACCGTGGATAACCACGTCGATGGGGTCTATCTCTACCTCAAACTGCTCAAGAGAGACCCGAAACGGGCCGAAAACGTCTGGAAATTGCTATGCTGGAACGGCGGCGGATTGTACAGCAGCGGGGTGGGAATAGGCTGTATCGACTTCAACGGCAGGGTCCATCCCGACCAGTTCTGGTGGCATTATGACCTCGGAAGCGTCCACGAAAAACCCTTCAGCCGAATCTGGACCGACCCTGATGAGCCGTTGTTGAAGGGGCTTAGGAACCGAAAGGCGTACATAAAGGGCCGATGTCGGCTCTGCAGGTTCTTCGATGCCTGCGGCGGCAGTTTAAGGGTCCGCGCTGAGCTGCGTTTCGGCGACCCGTGGGCGCCGGACCCGGCCTGCTACCTCACAAACGAGGAGATCGGTCTCGACCAGGAAAAACAAGAAGAGCTTCGGGAAGCAGGCGAAATCTTCACCCTGGCAGAAATGGAGGAACGAGCGTGGGGATAATCGCAGTCCTCAATTTGGGGCTTGCAGGCGGGCTCAGGTCAGGAACTTCAGGATGATCCTCCTGTAGTAGTCAACGCCCTTTTCGACGTCACAAATGTCGATGTACTCATCAGGCTTGTGGCACAGGTCCGACTTGCCGGGTCCGAAAATTACCACGGGGACCCCGAGCCGGGCGAAATGCGGCCCGTCCGTGGTAAAGCCGACTGCCTCGGTCCGGTCGATGCCCACGGCACTGCATAAATCCCGCACAAAACTACAGCCGTTATCCGTTTCAAGCGGCTCGACCTCTCGAAGAACGGTTACATCCGCGTCAAATTGAGCATCGCGCGAGCGTAGCTTTGCGAGAATCTCTCTGACGCCGCTGACTATGTCGAGGTGATTCTGGGCGGGTAGCGTGCGAAAATCGATGCCGATGGTGCATTTGTCCGGTACAACATTGAGGGCCTTGCCGCCGACGATCGTATTGATGCTCATAGAGCAACCGCCCAGAAGCTCGTGGGGTTCGACCCCGCTATCATACTCAGCCAGCTCATCGAGGACGGCTCTCATTGAAGTTATGGCATTGACGCCCAGATGTGGCGTTGAACTGTGGGCGGTCTTGCCCCTGGTTGTAAGCTCAAGCCACAGCATCCCCCTGTGGGCGGTAACAATATCGAAGTTCGTCGGCTCGGGGATAATGACGCCTGCAAGCTCCGGAAGGTTACCACGGTCACGAATGAACCGCAGCGCCCCGCAGCTATCGGTCTCCTCGCCGGCAAGGGCCGCAAAGACTATCCCGCCGAGCAGCTCAGTCCCTGCTTCGACCACCTGCTTGATTGCGGTAACAACCGCCGTAATCCCGCCCTTCATATCGGCGGAGCCCCGCCCATGGATCCTGCCGTCCGCTTCGATGCCGCTGAAAGGCGGATGCTTCCAGGTCGCCTCGCCTGGACCGACGACGTCAAGATGGCAGGCGAATAAGAGGGCGTCTCTGTCGCCTGGAGCTTCTATCCAGGCCGAGACGTTGGCCCTGTTTTCGTCCCAGACATCTATGCGGGTCTCTATGCCGGAGCGGGCAAGCTCGTCGCGGATCACTTGTGCTGCTGACAATTCCCCGGCTGCGGCGGTGGATTCGCACCGAACGAGTTTACTGAGTAACTGCTTCATATCGGGTAATTATATCGTCCGGCCGGCCGGCGTGAAGGCTTTACCGGCGCTAAGGCTGCCATAGGTCACCTCCCAGCCGACCTGCAGCCGGGCGCCACCGGCAACAGCAGCTGCCGTTGGTCGAGCCCGTGGGCGCGGGCCGAACCAAGGCTATAGAGCGCGTTTTTTGGCGATTTTTGGGGCTTCGCAGTTGACAACCTGTCCTGGCAGATGCTACTCTTCTGGCGTTTACAAGCTACTGGCGGCGTAGCTCAGCTGGTTAGAGCATGGGATTCATAAGCCCAGGGTCGTTGGTTCGAATCCAACCGCCGCTATTGCCCGCTTGGCGGTCCGCCATAGAGCAGGGAAATGCGAGGCACGATATTTTGAGTGTGGAACAAATCCGAATGACCAGAGGTCGGAAAGTCCAAAACGAACAGCCTGGCCTGGATAAGGCCGAGGGCACCGGTGTTGTTCTGGATTTCGAGTTTTGAGTTTTTTGTGCCCCCATCGTCTAGTGGCCTAGGATATCAGGTTCTCATCCTGGAGACAGGGGTTCGACTCCCCTTGGGGGTATTTTGACCGACACGGTCGGTCAAAGTAGAGCATTTGAGCAGAAGAACAACTGAACAGTAGATGTAAAACAAGCAAACGCTCAAGTGCGGTCGCCGTATGCTCGACCGATCCATCCGAGGGAACGCCCACTCGATGACTGCCGAGACAGAACCTGATGAGAGAACGGAAGACTTTGGGCGCAACTTATGGCTCCTAAAAGCGCCGCTCGATATATACAGGCTCACCTTGCTTAATGGCGGGGAGTTACGACGGTGGGAACCATTCTTTGGCTTCTTGCAGCAAATTACCCTTCGCTTTTATATGCTCGGTATCTGTGCACTCTTTGAAGAGGAAAAAGGTGAAGGGCAGCAAGTATATCCACTAAGCTCATTGTCGGGCATCCTCAACTTTGTAGAGCGATATCCTCTCAGGTGTAAGGACCCTCCGGCAGAGTTTATTGAAGAACACTGCAAGCCGGATACAAGATTGCTCGCAGAGCTTAGGTGGGAGTGATTCCATATAGCATAGAGAAGTCCACGAAGGTTCAGGTGTGCCTCGTCCGTATCCTGTGGGAATTAGGCCTTGAGGATGTCAGGAGACACTTCGACGATGAATAAGTCGCCCCATCAGACCGAAGATGAGCGCTATATGCGGGTAGCGATTGATGCGGCGAAGGTCGCCGAGGAAAACG
>CAZWAP010000012.1:0-60175 GCA_964632005.1 uncultured Pirellulales bacterium
CGCGAGCTGGGTTCAGACCGGCGCGAGCCAGGTCGGTCCCTATCTGCCGTGGGCGTAGGAATCTTGAGGAGATGTTTCCTTAGTACGAGAGGATTGGGAAGCACCGACCGCTGGTGTACCGGTTGTCCCGCTAGGGGCACCGCCGGGTAGCTAAGTCGGGAAAGGATAACCGCTGAAAGCATCTAAGCGGGAAGCCTACTCCAAGATGAGGATTCCAATCTGCCTTGTGCGGATGAAGAGCCCTGATAGACTATCAGGTTGATAGGCCGGGTGTGTAAGGCGAGAAATCGCTTCAGCTAACCGGTACTAACGCTCGAGCACTTGACCATATCAATCATTGGTTGAAGGGTCTGGCGGCCTCATATCCGTATCCGCATACTTCATATAACGCAGGAATCAAGATGCAGAATAAGGAGGTCATCCAGCACTTGAAAATTTCAGGTGCTGAATTCCTCAATTTTGCATTGCCCTGTTTGATTTTTGAATTTATCAGGCTTGTGCCTGATAAAACGAGCTTCCTGGTGACCATACTGGCGGGGAAACGCCTGTTCCCATTCCGAACACAGAAGCTAAGCCCGTCAGGCCGATGGTAGTCCTTCGGGGCGAGAGTAGGTCATCGCCAGGAATTACAAAGGCCGGGTGCTGAGCGCATCCGGCCTTTTCCTTTGCGCGGTAGAGCAGCAAGGTGGAGCTGGGGGCCAGCGTAGTTACCAGCTGAACCGCGAGGGGCCCGACATAAGGGCGGGGGCAAGCAGAGATTGGAATTGTCCGCCTGGGGGCGGGGGGCAGGCTGTTTGGTGCTGGGCTCAGGCGGCGGGGTTCGCCAGGCGAGCCAGGAATAAGATGCTGCCCGTGCGGTTATCCCGGACAAGGAAGAGGAAAGGATGGTCGGCGCGGAAGACGACCGGCCGGGCCGGCGCGACCGAGGTGACGCCAATCACCACGCCCGTTGCGGCTGCTGCTTCTGTTCCTTCCTCGTTTACCTCGACGTAGGCCTTATGGATGACCGCGGATATGAAAAGGTCCCTTCTGCCGTTGATGCCCGAAAAGTCGGCGCTGTCCGGCGTGAACGCATCGGTCATCCCCATCGAGCGCAGAGCTGACGCCAGTGAAAACTGGGTGGTCACCTTGAACTTCGGGATCGATACAGCCACCTTCCTTTTTGCGAACTTGTTGAGCCATCGCGAAAGGCTCTCTGGGGTAAGCATTTGCTCGAGGGAAGCGATCCCGTCGGCTTGCCTGGGCAAAAAGATGAACATTGAGAGGTCATTATCCACGTAAGGAAGTTCAAGGCCCTGGAGATTGTCGGTCTGCATATACCTGAAATCGCCGGTGTGGTTCATCATTGGGACCTCGACCTTTTGACCGTCAGCGGTGGTGAAAGGGGCCGAGCGTGTGGCTGCGTTGTCGAATTTCTTTTCCCATCGGCCCTTGAAGTATATCGCGTTGGTCAGAACCAGCCTGGTCAGGCTGTTCAGGACGCCCGGCTTGATAAGGTCCTTGATCTTGTTTCTTGTTTGCCTTTCCACCCACAGATTGATTGTCTGGCGGGCTTTCTCTGGGGCCCCGATAAAATCCACCTGGCTGAGGCGACCTCGGTAACCTTGTTCTACAATCTGGAGGAAGGCGTCGAGGAATTCATATCCGCTCTGGCCCCACAGGGCATTGGCAAGGTGAAGCTCGTATCCTTTCTTGTGCACGTTGGGCTGCAAGGTTCGCTGGAGTTGGGCAAAGGCCCGGGCCAGGCGTTCTGGGCTGCAGGGCTTGAGCCTGGCGCGGCGGTTCTGGCGGTCCGCGGCCTGACCAGTGGGCGATTCGCTGGGCTCCGGGGGCAACCGAAGCACATTGGCCATCTGCTCTGCGGTGGTGCCACGGGCCCCGGAGTACGCCATTGCAAGGGCACTGGAGATGCTGTAAGGGCTGAAGAACAGATTTCCGGGTCGTTTGTTCAGTTTTTCGTAGAGGGCCAGGGCGAAGTTATTGTTGGCCTGCACGAGGGCCTGGAGATCTTTTCGGGGGGGCCGGGTTCTATCGGCCGCGACGGAAGCCGTACCCAGGGCCAGAAGAATCGCCAGATTGAGGAGATACTTGTACGGGTTCATTTTTCAGCTCTCCAGAAAATTCCGATCACCGTGGTCAGGACAAATCGCTCTTGCGGCGGTATGACTTACCAGCCGATAATCCAGCGGAAGACGTTGCTCGATGGTGTATATCTGCGGGGCTGGGCCTCGGTCGGGGCGTTGCCAGCCTTGGATTCTGTATTTTTTGCGTCCGGCTTGTGCGCATATTGACAGGGCCGGCTACTTGAGCTAATATATACTTTGCAGGAAGGCTCTTAAAGCATTTTTTCAAGGGATATACTTATGGACTCCGCAAGCGACGGTTTTGTCCGCAAGTACAGATGGCACATCGTTATTATCTGTGCTGCCCTGGCGGTTGTGGTGGTGCTGATGTTCACCACCGATCTGTTCGAACCTTCCGAGACCAGCCTGCTGCGCCAGATGATACTGATGCTGGGGGCGTTGATGTTCCTGGTAGCGTTGTTGACGATGCTCTCACGGGTTTTCAAGATTCTCGATGCGCTCAAGGACAACAGCGCCAAGCTGGAGAACCTGGCGGGGGCGCTGGAAAAGATCAGTACCGGACTTGCGCAGATCAACCAGAGCACGCGTGTAAGCGAGGCGGCCAAGGCCATCGCATTTCGGGATGTGGACAGGATGTCGCTTCGGCAGGCGGTTTTCGAGAAACTTCAGAAGCAGGATTTTGCTGCTGCTGAGCAGCTTATCGCGGAGATTGCCAAGAGGCCGGAGTACAGCGACCTGGCCGTGCAGCTTAAAGAGCAGACCGAGAAGTACCGTACCGCCACCGACCAGGAGCGAATCTCGCAAGTGATAGCAAACGTCGAAAAACTTATCGACCGGTGCCAGTGGGCGAGGGCCAGCAGCCAGATCGAGGAGCTGATCAAGACCTATCCGGATGACGAGAGGGCAAAGGCCGTCAGGCGAGAGCTCATCGAAAAGAAACAGGAACGCAAGCGGATACTCCTTGCAGCCTGGGACGACGCGGTCCAGAAGCAAGAGACCGACCGCAGCCTGGAGATCCTCAAGGAGCTTGATATGTATCTAACTCCGAGCGAGGGCCTTGCGCTGCAGGAGGCAGCACGAGACGTGTTCAGGACGAAGCTGCACAACCTGGGTGTGCAGTTTTCTATCGCCGTTACCGAGCGGCAGTGGACCACCGCGCTGGACGTGGGCCAGCAGATCATCGAGGACTTTCCCAACAGCCGGATGGCCGAGGAAATCCGGGAAAAGCTCGACGTGCTGAGGCAAAACGTGCAGATGCAGAGCAGCTGAGGTCCTGGAGCTTGGGCGGAGTGCAAGATTCCGCTTACTCGATGAACACAGCGGAGTACCAGTTCTGGGGCTGATTCTGGTCCTTGAGAGTTTCCAGAGGAAGGCCGAAAGCGTGGACGGTCTTGAAAACGTCGATGCCGACGCCCTGCATTGCGGGGCGTGCCTTTTTTGGGTTTGCACAGTCCCTGCCCAGGTGTCCCTGACATTCCCGGCAGATCGCGCAGTCGCTGAGCGAAAACGCGAAATAATAGCCCTTTAGAAAAGCCTGCTTTTCTATCTCGAATGAAATATCCTGTGAGAGCTTTTTGTCTGTGCAGTGCACGAGGATTCCCCAGGCGTATCGCTGGAAGAGCTTCTGGTACTCCCAGGGCCGGAGTGAGCCGGGCCGAGACGGGCAGGTGTTGCCTTTTCCCCAGTCGCTGCAGCCGAACATACACTTGAGTATGGTGCGCGGGTCGAAAACGATCTGCTCGGTTTTGAACGGCAGTGCGTGCTCGGCGCCGAGTTTTATGGCCAGTTCGACGAAGGGCTTTGCGTGTTCTTGCGTGTTCTTATCCATCGTGCCCGGCATTATAACCGACCGGCCCGGCGCGGGCAACAAGGTCAAGGAGCGTGCACGGGCTTGTCGGCGGGGGGGTTTTTTGATTTACTGTGGGGGTATGGCGAGCGATCTATTCGATTTGACTGGCAAGAGGGCATTGATAACCGGCGGGGGGCGCGGGATCGGCTTTGCGATAGCAAAGGGCCTTGCGGGGTACGGGGCGGAGGTGGCACTGGTGGCTCGTACCGTCCGGCAGCTTGAGGCCGCGTGCAAGGAGATCACTGGCGCTTCGGGGCGCAAGACGTGGAGGTTCCCCTTCGACCTGGCGAACCTCGGGGGTATCGAAGGGCTTTTCCGGGAGGTGGTGGAAGAAACCGGTGGTGTTGAGATCTTGGTGAACTGCGGTGGAACGACGATGCGGGGGGCCTCCGAGGATGTTAGCCTTGAGGACTGGGAGCGTGTGCAGGCCGTAAACTTGAAATCCGTTCTTGTGCTCTCGCAGGCGTTTTGTAAGCACCGGCGGCAACTTGGCGGGGGCGGGCGAATCATAAATATCGGCTCACTGATGTGCAGCGGTGCCCGTTCTGGCACGGCTGCGTATGCGGCCAGCAAGGGTGGACTGCTAATGCTGACGAAAACACTGGCGGTCGAGTGGGCTGTGCACGGCATCACGGTCAACGCCCTCGGGCCCGGCTATATTGTAACAGACCTGACCGCAGATCTGAGGGCCGACGAAGATTTCAATAAGTGGGTGCTCTCGAAGACTCCGCTTGGTTGCTGGGGCCGGCCTGAGGATCTGGTGGGGGCTGCCGTTTTGCTTGCTTCTGATGCCGGCCGATTCATCACCGGCCAGATTATATACGTTGACGGCGGCTGGCTTGCGTTGCTGTAGCGTAGTGGAGAGAGTGGGTATCCCCAATGAGCCACTGCCGGCCGATTTTACGATCTTCGCAGACTCAGCAAAATCCTTCAAAGGTGGTCGGGTCAATCCGAGGGTGAGTGCGACGGCTGGTTGAGGGGCAGGTTAGCGAGGAGGTGGTTTGCGAGCCGGGCATAGCCGGCCCGGCGGGGATGGCTGGCATCGACGTAGAGGTCGGCGGGCAGTGCGGCGGGGGCGTAGTAGAGGATGTTTTCGCGGCGGAGCCAGCTCTGGATTTTGCAGGTGAGTCTTTGGTAGGTCTGGCGGCTTTCGGGGGCCAGGAGGTGCTCGTTGAACGGGCCGATCAGGACAAATACGGTATTGCCGCGTTCCCTGAGGAGCTGGACGGAGCGCTTGAAGAATCGCCATTGAAGAGAGGTTTGCAGGTCGACCCAGGCGTAGGAGCTTTTTGTGGTGGGCCGGGCCGGTCTGCGGGGCGGCTCGTAATCGTCGGATGGGGGCAGCTCGAAGGTGAGGGCGTCGAGGGGGTTGTCGTAGGGATGGCGGAGCGTCCAGGTCGGGATGTCGGTGGACTCGAAGTAGGCGATTCTAAGGTGGGAGACCCAGTTGAAAAGGGGGATGTGTCGTTCGAGGAGGATGGATATTCGCTGTGAGCAGGAGGCTCTGTAGCAGGGGATTGTGGGGATAAACTGGGGGACGAGCCGGGGGTGATTGAAATGGAGCTCTTTTTGGGTGCTCAGGTCGTACTTGGAGGAACTGAGCCAGAGTGGATTGAGGTGCAGGATAACTCTGCGATGGTTGATGGCGGGGGCGTAGTAGCGTAACAGGCCGTAGAGCGCAGCCGGGTGCGTGCCGTCGAGGCCGAGATTGGCGAAGTGTTGGCTGCCGGTGAGCTGGTTGAGGTAGTGGGTCAGGGTGTGGTTGGAGGGGACGTAGTGACCCCAGATGGCGGAATCACCGACGACGAGCGTTTGGCCGCGTGCGGCGGCCAGTTGGCAGTAGCGGCGGTAGAGGCGGTAGTCGCTGGCGAGAGGGTAGGGGATACGGTAGTCGGGGCCGGGCTGGAAGCTCTCGGCTCGGTCGCAAAGGGCGGGAAGCCCGCAAGCCAGGGCTGCCAGCAGTGCGGCGGCGATGAGCCACTGGCAGGGGGAGAGGCGCACGGCGTTGGAGCCAAGAGCGGCAGGGGAATCTGCCAGGGCTGGGCAGTGGTGAGCACTGCTGGTATTTAAGGGATGGCTATTTTGCATAGTATAGGACCGGCATAAACTTGTGAGAGCCGGCCAAGTTTACGCGGTAACGTGATTTGTGTCAATCCACCGCGGTCAAGTGGGGCCGGGTTGTTGACAGTAAGGGAATGGCTCTGTCCATCCTGCAATACAGCTGGGCCAGGCCGCTAAGTTGGGCTTGCTGCGGGTGTGGTGCGCGTTCGGCTAGCGTCCGGCGTCTTCATAGACGCGAAGGGTATTCTTGCCTGCCTGTTTTGCATTGTAGAGTGCCTTGTCGGATCGGCTGGTAATATCCTCTGGGCTTGCCTGGGCGTCGTGCTGGCTGAGGCCCACGCTGATTGACAGGGGTATTTCCTCTCCCATCCACACCACCGGCTGGGTGGCCACCACGTCCACCATACGGCGTGCGACGATGGTCGCCTCTTCCAGGGAGGTGTTTGGTAGAATAACGGCAAACTCGTCGCCGCCGTACCTGGCTGCCACGTCGATCTGGCGGATACAGCGTTTTATCCTGGCGCTGATCTCCTTTATAACCTTGTCGCCAGCTCTATGGCCGTAGGTGTCGTTAACCTTCTTTAGACCATCGACGTCGACCATAATCAGGGATACGTGCCCGCCGTACCTTCGCGACCTCCAAAGCTCCTTTTCAAGGGTCTCGTAGAACGTTTTGTGGTTGAGAAGGCCGGTCAGGCCGTCGGTCGAGGCCTGGCGCTGGATTTTCTCGAAGAGTTTGACGTTGCCGATTGAGGCCCCGACCAATTGGCTGAGTAACTCTATCAGGGCGATGTCGGCTGAATCGAAGACCGCGTCCTTTTTATCCGCGAGGTTTAGTACGCCTACGACGCGGGCCTGGCAGACGAGCGGCGCGATGGCGCAGTTTTTCGTTTCGTAGTTGTGGGCGAAGATGCGCTGGGATTTTCTGATGACCGGTTTTTTGTGGGTGTCGATGTCAGGTGTGAGGATAAGTCTTTTGCTTCTGACGGCCATTACCATCGGTGACGCCGGCCTCTGGTTCAGCGAGACTATCTTGTTTATCAAGAAGGGATGGTTGTGTCGGAGGAGGTGCAGGATATTGCTGGTCTCATCAAGTATATAGAGCGAGGCGAAGCGCACACCGACCATCGGGGGGATTTTCTGGATGCATGCCTCGGCGATACGGCTGATGTCGAGACAGTTCACCTGCTGAGCCAACGGCGTGACCTGCTGGAGCAGTGATACGCTCCGATGGACGTTGTCGGCGGACCCGGCGGAGCCGTCTGTTTGTTGGGGTGCATAATTGTCAGGGTCTGTTTGCATAGTCGGATTACGACAAGGTAGCGGCTTTTTGTTCATTCGTACAACACGGGCAACCGCCCACCCCTACTCGTATCGGATATTTTCGGCGGCGTGTTTGGAAAAAAAAGCCAGCTGCGCCGATAGCGTGCGCGGATACAGCCGGGAACAGGAGGAAGGGAGCAAGAACAGCCGGCAAGCCTTCGTAAGCGGGGAAGAGTTTTCCTGGCGATGTGGAGAATGGGCGAAGTAGGTCCGGAAAAATTTGGGGGTTTTGAGTGCGAAGACCTTTTTGAAAAAAATCGCGAAAAAAGTTTGACACGTGCAGGAAGGCATTTTACATTTTGCAAAATGCAAAATATATTATCGTCCATACGGGAATCTTTTTGAGGTGCTGTCGTGTTTTTTGCGTCGCGCTTCGTTATGCGGTCATCTGTTGCATCCGTGGTTGTCAGCGACAGTTGTTTTTTCGCATCGACTGTAAACCTGTGTGCTTTACCGCGTTCCGGTTACTCCGTGGGGTGACGTTACCGGCTGGCAGTCCGCAGGGGTCTCTGCGTGGATTGGTAAAGCGGTGCGGTGGTCAAGGATGATTTGTAGAGTTGAGTTTTCTACCGTCATAGTCGTTGCCGGGGGTGGAGTGCGAAAAAGAGCAGGATCGGAACAGCAGGCTCAGAGCAAAGAGCGGCCGGCTGTCCGGTGAGCGTCACCTGATTCAGGATCGAGAGTCAGCAGTAGAAAAGCATAGATGCAAAGAGCTCGAGCAAAGAGTGAGGCTTTAGCGATACCTGCCAAGCTGTATCGAATAGGGGAGTTGGTGAGTTACACGCCCTTCTCGCGTCAGACCATTCACAATTACACGATTATGGGGCTGATAAGAGAAGTGGAACGGACAAAGGGAGGGCATCGGCTGTACGACGAGTCTGTTTTTTACAGGCTATCTCGGATCCTGGAGCTCAAGAAGACGAAAACGCTTGCGGAGATACGGGAGATTCTCGGCCGGGACGATGCGCTCGGACGAGGTGGCTCAAGAGGTCAGGTCGGTTCGAAGCGAGCGGGTCGGAGGTGGTGCAGAGGGTCCGGGGCAAACAACTAACAGTTGTGCTGCCGTGATGGAAGCGTTTGCGGCGGCGTATCGGCAGGGTCGAGGGAAGCAACGGGATGTTCAGGGATGATAACCGGGTTAGAGCCCGCCGGGGGTGGCTTTCCGCGGCGGACGGAAACGGGGGCTGAGTTGATGCGGAACAGCGAGCGAAATTCGGACCTCACGCGAGTCCGCTGGGGGGCGAGTTTACCCGGAGCAGCAGGCAGTGCATCCGTGGCGCGAAATCGAGGTCTGTGCGGAGATTTGCAGTGGAGGGGGGCGGTGTTGGTGCAGCGGTACTCTGGCGTGTCTTGGTGAGCTGAGCCTTCGAAAGGAAACGGAATATGAACTTGCAGGGACTGGTTAGGGATAACATCAGCGAGCTTCTGGTGAGGATAATCGAGTTCACGGAGAACAGACAAAAGGTTCTGGTCCGCAATATCAACCGGATGAACCAGCCTGATTTTGTGCCGCTTGATCTTGCGGTTGATGAGTTTTCGGACTCGCTGAACGTGGCTATCGGGGAGTATCTGCGCCACAACCGGCTTGTGCTCTGCGATACGGAAAACGTGAAATTCCAGATAGATGCGGGCATAGAAGCCCAGCCGATCGTCGATACCGAGGCGCTGGAGCTACTTGAGGAATCGCGGAATGAGTACGTCGAGATGCAGATAAGCAAGCTGCTGGAGAACGCTTTGAACCAGCGTGTGGCGGCGGAGCTGCTGAAAGAAAGACAGGCTGTGGCTTGCTCTGTTCGGTAGGGGGTATGGGGGGCGAGTAAGGATACGATGAGAAGCGAATCGTTTCAGTTGCAGCAAATGATGAACTCCTATCGCAACAAAGCTGCTGTTGTAGCGATAGCGAGCGGCAAGGGTGGGGTGGGCAAGACGAATATCGCAGCGAACCTTGGGGTGTGCCTTGCGGCATCTGGTCGGAAGGTGGTGTTGTTCGACGCCGATATGTCGCTTGCGAACCTGGATTTGATAATGCACATCAACAGCAGATACAACATTTCGCATCTGCTGGAAGGGCGCAAGACGATGGAGGAGATCATCGAGGTTGGTCCGGCAGGGGTGGAGGTGGTCTGTGGGGCATCGGGTCTTGAGAAGCTGGCGGATATCAGTGAATTCCAGCGGAGGCGTCTGATAGGGGAACTTTCGAAGCTCCAGAGTCAAAACGACGCGGTGATAGTGGACACAGCGGCAGGGATTTCCAGGTCGAACGTGGCGTTTTGCCTGGCTGCTGACCACGTGTTGGTGGTAACGACGCCGGAGGCGACGGCGATCACGGACGCGTATGCAATGATCAAGGTTCTGGCGGGGAATCTGTACGGGGGGCGAATAAGCCTGGTGGTGAACATGGCCGAGACGGCGCTCAGCGGGCGGCAGATTTACCAGCAGATCGCGCAGGTTGCCCGCCGATTTCTCGATACGCACGTTGATTATGCCGGTGTTCTGCCGTGGGATGAGCGGCTGCGCCGAGCGGTTCGGATGCGAAAGCCGGTGGTTCTGGCTTATCCTCGCTCGAAGGTGACGGCGTCGATCGTGGCGCTTGCGACGAAGTTAAGCAAGGGTTTGGCCGTAAGGCCCGATAACCGGAGCTTTTTCAAGAAGGTTGCTCACTGGTTTTTCTAAAGTTATCGGCCGGAGCGCCGATAAAGATTGCTGGGCAGCAGGTGTATCTTCGCACCATAGGGCGCCATCGAATGGGGTATTTATGGAGAGATGTTGCAGTCTTTGTCTTTCCAGCTCGTTCGGGAGTCGGTCAAAGCTGCCAGTAGGGCTACTTGTCAGGGAGGCATACCGTGAAGACACGTCAAGAAGAACTGACGGTCGATCAGATCTGGGAGCGATTTCACGAGACCAGGGATGATCACTATCGGAACCTTTTGATGGAGTATTACGGCGATATTGTTCGTTACACGGCGGGACGTGTTCACGCGAAACTGCCGGGCAAGGTCGAGTTGGATGATTTGATCAGCGCCGGTAACTTCGGGCTGATGGACGCGATAGAGGCTTTTGATCCGGCTCGGGGCGTGAAATTCGAGACGTATTGCTCGGCGCGGATCAAGGGTGCTATTCTGGATGAGCTTCGGAGCATGGACTGGGTTCCGCGGTTGGTGCGTGCCCGTGCGGGTCGGCTCTCAAGGGCGGCACACACCCTGGAGACGCACTTGGGTCGCAAGCCCACTGAGGAAGAGATCGCCAGGGAGCTCGGGCTGGATATGGAAGAGTTCAGCAGACTGCAGAGGGACGCGAATGCCGCCAGCCAGGTCTCGCTCAACACGAACTACAGCGACAGTGAGGGGGACAAGGAGATACGTGAAGTCGACATTATCAGGGACGAAAGGAGCGAGAATCCGGTGATTGAGGCGCAGAAACGGGACCTCAAGAGCCTTCTGACAAAGGGTCTGACGCGTGCCGAGCGTCTGATCATCGTGCTTTACTACTACGAAGAGATGACGATGAAGGAGATCGGGGCGACTCTGGATTTGTCAGAGTCGCGGGTTTCCCAGATGCACTCTTCTATCATAGACCGGCTGAAGGCCCAGTTGCACACGCGGAAGAAAGAATTCGGGATCGGGTGAGGTCGATGTAGAGGCGGCGGTCAGAGAGGGAGAGCAGCGGTAATTCGACCCTGTTTATGGGGGGCGAGCGCACCGTTGGGCGGAGTCAAGGATACCTATCCTGCAGCAAGCCTTAGGCGCGAGGGGGCGATTCGGCGCGGTCGTTTTTTTGTCCTGGGGGCGGTTGTGCGCGGCACAGGCGGCAGAAAGGGTGTTGATTTGTCGTCGGGGAGAGATATAGTGGTCTTCGCCGACGAAGGAGGCACAGAATGCGATTTACCAAGATGCACGGGCTGGGCAACGACTATGTTTACGTCAACTGCTTTGAAGAGCGGGTTGAGAATCCGCGGGAGGTTGCTCGGATCGTGAGCGATCGTCATACCGGCATCGGTGCAGATGGGCTGATTTTGATGGAGCCGTCCGAAGTCGCGGACGTGCGGATGCGGATGTACAATGCAGACGGCTCGGAGGCGGAGATGTGCGGCAACGGGATTCGCTGCGTGGCCAAGTACGTCTATGAGCACAGGCTGGCCGAGCCGGGCGAAGGGTTGTCGGTGCCGGGGCAGCGGTCTTTTCCGGCGTCGCTTAGGGTAGAGACGGGCAGGGGTGTTGTAAGGGTAGGGCTGGCATTGGACAGGGATGATAAGGTTGATAAGGTTTGCGTTAACATGGGCCGGCCGATCCTCTCGCCGTCGGATATACCGGTGAATCTGGCGGTCAAGGAGGTGATCGAGCATCCGATAGATGTGCTCGGGGAGACTCTGGAGATGACGTGCGTTTCAATGGGTAACCCCCACGCGGTGTTTTTCTGTGATGATCCGGATGCGATAGACCTGTCGCGGGTTGGTCCTGCGGTGGAGAACTATCCGCTTTTTCCGAATCGGATAAACGTTCACTTCGTGGCGGTCGAGGGCCCCGCGGAGTTCAGGATGCGGACGTGGGAACGAGGAAGCGGGATTACGATGGCCTGCGGGACGGGGGCCTGCGCGTGCTGCGTTGCGGCGGTGCTGACGGGGCGACAGGAGCGGGTTTGCACCGGCCATTTGCCGGGTGGGGACCTGGAGTTGAACTGGTGCCAGGAGGATGGGTGCGTGTACCTAACAGGCCCGGCAGCGGAGGTATTCGAGGGGGTCTGGCGGGGTGGTCGAGATCAGGGGTAGAGTCTGGGGCGGTCGGTGAATTGGAGGGCTATCCTGTGGGCAGGGGGGTGGCGGCCGGTCTCGATCCTCAGGATTTTGCCGACAGCGCGGATAGTGCCGCCGAATTTGAGCTGGCCGGCTGCAGGAGGCACCGAAAGGAGGACTTCTGCGAGGTTTCCGGGGTGGAAATGTGTCTCGGCGGCCTCAAAACAAAGCCCACCGACGGAAGCGTTGAGCGTAAAACCGGTGTGTATTGGCCCCGCAGAGGTCCCGAGCTTCCGGCAGAGCAAATCGAGCTTTATCGGCAACCTTCCGTGTCTGCGTCTCTCGAATCCGTTCACAATGGCACTCCTTGCGAGGCCGGCAGCACGACTAAATCCGGGTCGCGTTTCTGCTGGGTGAAGACGAGGTGCAAAAGTCGTTCCATATCGGCGTAGAAAAAATACCCCATTTTCACTTGACGCAACTGGTTGCGGCCGATACGGTTATAGGCCAGTGATTGGCGGTTTGCGGGCGGCGGTGCTCGAGGAGGCAGGGAAGATGTTGCGACTGGACAACACCAGTGGGGCTACCTGAGCACACCGGGGGACCTTGGCCGACAGAGGAGGCACGCTTTATGGTTTGGAGGTTGGAATTTTGATTTTCAGCTAAAGGTAGAGGATTGGATGTTCGAAAAGGGCAACACGGACGTTGATATTCTTCAACAGTGTGCAGCAAGGAACGGCCGAGTCGGGAGAGAATCGGGTGAGTTATGGGTAAGCTATCTGGACGCCGTCGGCAGGAGCCCGGGAGCAATAGGAGGAATCGTGACGCGAGCGGGCGGGTCGGGTCGCGCAGGGGCAGGACTATGCCGGCAGCGGAAGCTATCATCGAGTCGTTGCCCGTGGCGGTGGTGGCATTCGACGAGGACTTGAGGGTGGTGGCGGCGAACGCGGCGGCGCGGGACATGATCTATTTGGTCGAGCATATCGACGAGTCACTGGCCAAGGGGACAGACGAGTCCGTGCGGGCCAGCTGGACTGAGGAGCTCAGGTCGGTTTTGGGGGGAGGGGGGAGCCGTACTTTCGGGGAGGTCCGCTATACGAAGGAGGAGGCAGCGAGGCTGTTGCGGCTTACCTGCACGGCTGTCAAGGGCAAGGGGAGAGGCCGGATATGCGCGGGGATGATTGTTATCGAGGATGTGACCGAGCGGGTGGAGGAGCAAAGACACCTGGCCGAGGCGGAGCGTCTGGCGGCCGTGGGTAGGCTGGCTTCGAAGGTTGCCCATGAACTTAACAATCCGATGGACGGGATACTGCGGTACCTGAGCCTGGCGGCAAGGATGGTTGAGCGTGAGGGGCTGGAAAAGCCGAAAGAGTACCTCTCTCAATGCCGTGAAGGGCTAATGCGGATGGTACAAATCACCAGTGAGCTGCTTGAATTTTCGCGGGGTATGAGGGCGCCGTTGGAGCGGGTGCGGATCGAACAGCTCGTCGAGGAGGCACTACGTACGCTGGAATCGACGATAGATCGGCAGGGTGTCCGGATAGTGCGGCAGTACGATCGGGATATTCCGCAGATGGTTGCAGGCAATTTGTTTCAGGTGTTCTGCAACCTTACCAAGAATGCTCTGGAGGCGATGCCGCAGGGCGGGGAGCTTCGGATATCCACCCGGCTTGAGGGGGCGGATACGGCTGTTGTGGAGTTTCGCGATACGGGGGGCGGTTTTTCGCCGGAGGAGGCGGAGTTGCTGTTTGAGCCATTTTTCACGACTAAAGGTCCTGGTCGGGGTACGGGGCTGGGGCTGGCGATATGCCGGGACATTGTTGAGCGATTCGAGGGGCGAATCACGGCGGAGAATGCCCCGGGTGGTGGGAGCATTTTCACGGTGTTTTTGCCGGTTCGTGGTGGGTCCGCGGGGGGGCCTGATAAGAGCTGATTGGAGAAGCGATGGGATCGAAGAAGAAGATACTGGTGGTAGAAGACGACCGAATTATACTGGATTCGCTGTGCGAATTTCTTTCGCTGGAGGGGTACGCAGCGTCGGGGGTGGAGACATTTAAGGCTGCACTGGAGAAACTGGGCGAGCAGAGCTTTTCACTTATGATAACGGATGTTCACCTGCCGGACGGCGACGGGCTGGAGCTGCTTCATGCTGTTCGGCGGGATTACCCGGGGACGGTGGTGATCGTTATAACCGGTTACGGGACGATTGAGAGCGCGGTGCAGGCGATAAAGTTAGGGGCACATGATTACCTGACCAAACCGATCGTTGACGACGAACTTCGGCTCGCGGTTGAACGGGCGATCAAGCAGCAGGCAATAGTGAGCGAAAACGAGAAGTTGCGTGGTGAGCTTGAGCGGAAATACAGCCTGGAGAACATAATCAGCCATCACTACAAGATGGCAAAGATTTTCGATCTGGTCGAGGCGGTGGCCGACAGTAAGACAACGATCCTGATGACGGGACCTTCGGGGACGGGCAAGAGTATGCTGGCTCGCGCGATACACCATCGGTCGAGCCGGCGGGATCAGCCGTTCGTGGAGGTCAGCTGCGGGGCGCTGCCCGAGACGTTGCTTGAGAGCGAGCTGTTCGGGCACGCCAAGGGTGCGTTTACCGGTGCGGTCAACAACAAGGAGGGCAAATTTCTGGCGGCGGACGGGGGTACGATTTTTCTGGATGAGATCTCGAATGCGTCGGCGGCGCTGCAGGCCAAGCTGCTGAGGGTACTGGAGGATCGGCAGTTCGAGGCGGTAGGGAGCAACAAGACGATAACGGTGGACACGCGGATAATACTGGCCTCGAACCGTGACCTGAAAGAGGAGGTGAGGGAGGGTAGATTCCGAGAGGACCTCTACTACCGGATAAACGTGGTGCAGATAGAGCTGCCGCCGTTGTGCGAAAGGGTTGGCGACGTGAGGTTGCTGGCGGAGCATTTCCTGAAGATGTATTCGGTTCAGCACAACAGGGAGAAGCTCGGCTTTACGGAGGAGGCGATGGCGTACCTGGAGCGGTACTCCTGGCCGGGGAATGTGCGTGAATTGGAGAACGTGGTTGAGCGTGCGGCGTTGTTGAGCAAGGGCAAGTTCATCGGGGCCGAGGATTTGCCTGAGACGGTAAGGCGAGAAGAGAATCGGCACAAGGGCAAGTACAGGCCGATGGGTCTGAAGGAGGCTCTGGCCGAGCCTGAGAAGCGGATTATTCGTGAGGCGTTGGAGGCCAACAACTGGAACCGGCAGGAGACGGCGAAGGCGTTGCGAATAAACCGAACGACCTTGTTTAAGAAGATGAAGCGATACGGGCTTTACGAGGAGGCCGAAAGGCTGGGCCTCAGTTAAGAGCTGAAAGGGCCGGACAGAGCCGCTGTGACCTGACGCCGTTTTTACCTACCATATCCGATTACGGAGGGTTTGCGGCGTTTGGGGGGCTGATAGGTGGCTTTGCTTTTGGGCATCGGGTTAGTATCCTTGTGACAACTTTTTGAGTCCTGCCTTGTGTCGTGACAGGTCACCCGAGGATTTCTTAAGGCGGATACTTTCCTTTTGTGGGGCCGATTTGTGTTTTTATTTAGGCCTGAGCGGTTGAAGAAAGCTCGGGGCTTGCATAGTCCGGGGCGAGCGAGGGGGCGTATCTGTTCGATTCTGGCGGCGATACGATATGCGTCTTTGACCGCGGTGGCGGGTCTGACTATAATGGCCAGGTGGGCCTGAGATGGATGTGTTGAAGTTCCCGGCGCACCTTCGGGTCGATGCCCCGGGAGAAGCGAGGCGAAGACCGGCCGAGCCTGCCGGGGCTGCAGCCCGGTCGCAAGGTAAAAGCGTTTTGTAATTGTTGGGCAGGGGATTTACGCAGGTAACAGTGCCGCTTGCAGGGAACAAGGGACACGCTTATGAAGAGCAAGACGATACTGAAAACCGTGGTGGGGGTGGTTGTAATCGGTGGTGGCCTGCTGTACTTTATGGTCCAAGCTATGCAGTCATCCTGGGCATATTACTACTCGGTTGATGAGTTCGTTGCGAACCGCGCGCTGATAAAGGACCAGCCAGTTCGGATCGCCGGGCGTGTAAAGGAGGGAAGTGTCCATCGCGATTTGCGGGAGCTGCGGTTAACTTTCACGTTAGCCAGCCCCACGAGCGAGGTTCCCGTACAGTACACCGGGGCGGTCCCGGACAATTTTGCCGAGGGCAAGGAAGTGGTTGTTGCAGGTCGGTTGAATGCGGCAGAGATCTTCGAGGCCGATACGCTGATGACCAAGTGCGAATCGAAATATAAGGCGAGAAGGTGAAAATCGAGTAACTCGAACTGACCGGCAGTCAGTTTGACAGTGCAAGAAGGCGAGTTGAAGAGGCAAAGCCGTGGAGTGCCGAGCCAGGTGGGGGCGGGGTTCTGATGATCGTTTCATTCTTCTAATTGCTTCCAGGATAATGGGTTACGTTATTTTCTTGGGTGGTGGTACCGGTCGGTTTGAGTTAGGTTAGGTATGTCGGAATTAGGACACTTCGCTCTGCTGCTCGGGCTTTTCTTGAGCGGTTATGCCGTTTTGATCGACCTTGTGGGGTCGTGGCGGCAGGACATCGGGTTTGTGAGGAGTGGCCGGAACGCGACGGTAGGGTGCTTTGCGTGCCTGAGCGTGGCGATGCTTGTACTGTGGGTGGTGCTGGTACGAAGCGACTTTGGGGTGACTTACGTAGCCGAGCATAGCTCGCGGAGCTTGCCGCTTGCATACAAGATAAGCGCCCTGTGGGCCGGTGCTGCAGGCTCACTGCTTTTGTGGTTGTGGATACAGGTCGGCTTCGTCGTTGTGGCATATGGCAGGTGTGGGGGGGTCGGGCGATACTTCTTGGCGGATGCCCGGGCCCTGGCGAACTTTGTGAATGCATTTTTCTTTGCCATCCTGATTTTCGACAGGAATCCTTTCGAACTTTCGGCCGTAGTTCCGCGGGACGGCTCCGGTCTCAATCCGCTTCTGCAGCACCCGGCGATGGTGCTGCATCCACCGATCTTGTTCGTGGGGTACGCGGGTTTTTTGATCCCGTTTGCGTGGGCCTTTGGGTGGCTCAAGCTGGGCCCTGCCGGGTGCGATGTTCCGCTGTTGTCTAAGGCACGGCGGTGGACTCTGGTGGCGTGGCTGTTTCTAACGGCGGGGATAGCGTTAGGTGCGTGGTGGGCCTACGAGGAGCTTGGCTGGGGCGGTTACTGGGCGTGGGACCCCGTGGAGAACGCGTCGCTGCTGCCGTGGTTGGTAAGCACGGCTCTGGTGCACTGCTTCAGGACTTACAGACCTCGCAGCTCGATTGCCGGCTGGATTATAGTGTTGAGTAGTCTGACGTTCAGCCTGTGCGTGTTCGGGAGGTTTTTGACCAAGTACGGGCTGGTCTCGAGCGTACATTCGTTTGCCGAGCCGGGCCTGGGCATATTGTACATCGTGCTGCTGATCAGCGTGTGGCTTGTTGGAGCGGGATTGATTGTGCGCAACCGCGTGCGCAAGAGGAAGCGTGGCGTCGAGGAAGCTGCCGGCGTCAATAAGTTCATCCTGTTGAACAACTGGCTGCTGATTTTGCTGATGTTGGTGATATTCGTGGGGACTCTGTTTCCGTTTTTGAGCGGGGTCTTTCTGAAGATCGCAAGGGTTATATCCGGCGGGGCCGTGCATGCGGGGCACGTTATTTCGCTGGCGCCTGAATTCTTCACCAAGGTCACTGCTCCGGGCGGGCTGTTGCTACTGTTGCTGCTGGGTCTTTGCCCCCATTTAGTGGGCCAGGGTTTGAAGAGGCACTGGCGGTCGCTGCTGGCCCTGGCGGCGGTGATGGGGGCTGCAGGGGCGTGGCTGGTGAGTTGTTCGCTGGATAGGCCTGTTCCGGGCGGGGTCTTGGGGGCCTTAGGATGGGCGGGGCAATGGCTGCTGAGCGGGTCGCCTGCGATACCGTGCCTGGTTTTCTGCGGGCTTATCGTCGTTAACGTGGTCGCCGACCTGGTTCAGTACGAAAGGCGGCGATCGGCCGGCAAGAGGTCGGGGCGAGGAGGGCCGCGGAATCTTCGCTGGTACGGCTCACGTATTGTCCATCTTGGAGTAGCACTGGTCTTTATTGGTATTGCCGGGTCAGGGGGCTACGATACGGAGAAGACGGTTGCACTGCGGCCGAGGGAAAAGACCAACATCACAAGGTATGAACTGACGTTTGAAGATCTTATGGCCGAACACGGACCTAATTTCACGGCTGTAACGGCCGTTATGTCGGTTCGAAGCGGCGGCAGGATGATCGCGACACTCAAGCCGGCCAGGGCATATTACAGCCCGGGCGGAAAAATCATCAGCGAAGTCGACGTCAGAAGGACTCTGGCCGGCGATCTGTATCTGGCGCTGACGGATGTTGACCAGGCAGGGGGCCTGATAAATTTGCACATAATGGTCAAGCCGCTGATAAACTGGATCTGGGTAGGCGTCTGTGTGATGATACTGGGCGTGGCGATGTTGCTGATCTGGCCCTACCGGCTGAGAATAAGGTCGCGTGGGGATGACAGGGAGGAGTGGCGATGAGCTATCTGAAGTGGGTCCTTCTGGCGGTTTGCGTGTTGTTTGTCGTATCGCCGCTACTGTCGAGGAAATCCGACGGCTCGGAGAGTAAGGGGTAATGCGGTGAGATATTCGTTGTGGATGATCTGTGTGCCGATTTGGTTTGGCCTGGCGTGCCCGGCGGGCGTTGCGACCGAGACGGATTCGGCCGGCACAAGAGAAGTCAGTCTTGTTCTGGATGTGACAAATGGGACGCAAGGCGGTGCTCCTGTGGAGGCAGATCCGGTTTTCGTTGACATATTTAAGGACAAGAGGCTCTTAAGAACTATAGAGGGTACGGTGGGGGCGGACGGGAAGGTGGTCTTTGAAGCCTTGCCGGCGGGTCCAGGGGTTTTCGCGGTGCCGCGGGTGCGACACCAGGAGATGATGTTTAGCGGCCGGGTCGTTGCGCTGCGAGCTGGTGAGGAACAAATCACGGCCGGGGTTCGGGTCTTCGACGTATGCTTTGATACATCGAAGCTGTCGGTTCGTGCTCATCACATAATAATAAAGGCCCAGCCCAAGATGCTTGCGTTTGAAGAGTACGTGATGGTGGTGAACTCGTCCGATATGGCCGTTAGCTCAGAGCGGAGGGACAATCAGGGTAGGCCGATCATCCTGGAGATGTTGCTTCCTGAAGGTTTCAAGAATCTCCGGACGGCTAGCTCCTTCGAGGAGGACGCGGTCGTAGCGACGCAAAATGGATTCTACGATACGATGGCTATACCGCCTGGTGAATACGAATTCAGGGTTTCGTACAGTCTGGACATTCCTTCTGAGAGGTTGAATATCGTGAGGAGATTTACCCTGCCGACGTCGAGCGTAGTGGTTTTCGGGGAGCTGGGTCAGGCGCGGATCGAAGGGCTGGGGGCGCCCGAGCGTGCCACGAGCCCGAGCGGTATGGAGGTCGAATACTACAGGCGGACCGGTCTTGCCGCCGGTGACGAATTGGCCTTTGAGATTACGGGGTTCAGGGTGGGCAGCTCGGGCGTGACAGGCTGGATTGTTCTGGCGGTCGTTTTCGGGGCGCTTTTGCTTGTGGCCCTTGCAAGGCTCTTGCGGGAGAAGAGTTAGCGGCAGAGATCTTTTTTTCTTTCCTCCAGGTCTCAGGAGCGATGAACAGGGAAGGACAGGCCGAGAATACGGAACAAGCTGCTATCGAGGTTTGCTCGGTCAGCAAGGCTTTTGGGCCCAGGTTGGTGCTCAGGGGCGTCAGGCTCGTGGTGAGGCGATCGGAGGGGGTCTGTCTGTGTGGCGTCAACGGTGCGGGCAAGAGCACGCTGCTGCGGATAATAGCAGGTTTATTGTGTCCTGATACGGGCACCGTCAGGCTCAACGGACATGATGTGCGGGCCGAGGCGGCAAAAACCAAGCCGCAACTTGGGGTGATTGGCCATAAGAGCATGGTATATCCCGAGCTGACGGTCTGGGAGAATCTTTCGTTCTTCGCCAGGCTGTACGGGGTAAGTGACAGGGCGGCGCGGGTCACGGGATTTCTGGAGAAGTTGGGGCTGGCCCGGTACCGGTACGATAAAGCGGGGGTTCTGTCTCGCGGGCTGCTGCAGCGCCTGGCGATAGCCAGGGCATTGGTGCACGGGCCGCGGGTCCTGTTGGCGGACGAACCTTTTACGGGTCTGGACTTGGAGGCTTGCAGGTATCTTGTCAGCGTTTTTACGGATTTCAGGAATGAGGGCGGTGCAATCGTGATGACCACGCACGATATAAGCGTGGGCCTGGAATGCTGCGACCGGGTGGCGGTTCTCGATAGCCGGGCAGTCATCTTTGACTCGACCACCGACAAAATAGACAAGTCCGCTTTTCTGATGGATTACCTTTCTTACGCAAGGAGCAGTGATTGAATTATTTCTGGCTTAGTTTGAAAGCGATCTTTTTCAAGGACATTGTGATCGAGCTGCGGGCGAAGCGGGTTTTGCCGACGATGGTAGTGCTCGGGATGCTCGTGGTCTGGATACTCTGGCTGGCGGCCGAGGCCACGGGTGGTAGCTCGGCGGTAATAGGGCCGGCGGCGTTGTGGGTAGCGCTGTTATTCTCCGGTCTGCTGGCCCAGGAAAGGTCTTTCAGGAGCGAACAACAGCAGGATTGCATCTTCGGCCTGCTGCTGGCGCCGGTGGACGTGGGGACGATTTTCCTGGCGAAATTGGCCGTAAATGTGGTGATGTTGTGCGTTTTCGAGGTTATCGTCGTGCCGATGGTGCTGTTGTTTTTCAGGCTGGACCCGTCGGGCAGGTGGTCGGATGTGATTGTGGTGCTGGTGCTGGGCAACATCGGGATCTCGAGCATAGGGACGTTGTTCAGTGCGATTGTGCAGTTTGGCAGCGCCGTATTCAGCATAGTAGTGCTTGTGGTATTGCTGCCGATGATGATACCGGCTACGTTTGCACTACTTGTGCTTTTCGGGGCGCTGCCGGAACAGGTAGTCGGCTCCGGTGTACTGGCGTTCGTCGGAAATTTCAAGGCGGCGGTCGGGTATATGGTGGCCTTCGACGCCATCTTCACGGTCGTCTGCTGGATGCTGTTCGGGTTCGTGGTGCAGGAATAGGAGAGACGATATGCGGCGTTTTCTGTATGCGCTGGCGCTTGCGGTGATATTGGGCTCGACGTGGCTGGCACTTACGCTCGGCGAGGTGACACCGGACCAGAGTGGCCTGACGGTCGAAAAGAATATCGTATACTTTCACGTTCCCAGCGCGGTTTGCACGGCGTTGTGCTTCGGGGTCCTGCTTGTTGCCGGTATCAGCTATCTGGCAACCGGCGCGGCGAAGTGGGACTATCTGGGTGCGGCCTCGGCGGAGGTCGCGCTGGTCTTCGCGACGGTGCTGAATGTTACCGGTTCGATCTTCGCACGGCCTTACTGGAACACGTGGTGGACTCCAAGCCCACGGCTGGTGAGCTCGGCCATGCTGTGGTTTCTGTGTGCAGCTTACCTTATACTTCGAGGGAACATTGAGGATGCGAGGCGTCGGGCGCGTATTTGTGCGGTCTTCGGGATAATCGCCTTTCTGGATGTGCCGATGGTTTTTCTGGCCGCCCGGATGACGCGGGATATTCATATATCAAACGTCCGGTTCGAAACGCCCTGGCAGGTGGTATCGTTGGGCCTGAGTATCCTGGGCATTGTATTGCTGGCAGGGCTGCTTATTGACTTGAAGGTGGGGATACTAAAGTGCAGAACAAGACTCGAAAGCGAACTGGGCCATTAGTGGAGGCTACCATATGTTTTACCTTTGTCTTGCAGCGTCAGCTGTCTGGATAGTGTATTTTGGATACCTGTTTCTTCTGGATCGGCAGGTACGAGATATTCGCAGGAGACTGGAGGCGCGGGCCAGAGATACATCCGGGCAGTAGCTGGGGGTGGGATGGTTTGGCGGCGTGGGGGTCGCGGTTGGAGATTCGACTTTGAGGGCGCCGAAGAACTCCGGCGGTACTTTGAACGGGCCGGCAATCACCATATATCCTGGGGCTGCGGGTAGCGGGCGGGCAAACCGGATGCTACTGGATAGTGAGCGGGGTATATCTGACCAGGTGCCGGCCGGGGCAGAGACAGATAGTACGACCCGGAGGGTGTCGGGGCGAGCGTTATTGACCGGCTCTGAAGTACGATATGTTTGAGATGGGCACAAAGACAAAGGGCGTATTGGCCATCTTCGGGGCCAGCTTTATGTGGGCCCTGGAACCGATATTCGCAAAGTTAGCCTACCGCGGCTCGGACTTTCTTCAGACCTCGGCCATCCTGGCGATCAGCGTGGCGGCGATCGCTTTTGTGTACGTTCTCGTGACGAACAAGGCGGATTTCAGGGTGAACCGAAAGCAGTTCTCTGTTCTGGTGTATATAGCCCTGGCCGGGACGGTATTCGCGGACCTCTTGTATCTCTTTGCGCTGGGGAAAATCCCGGTGATCAATGCCGTTTTGATCGCCCATCTGCAGCCGATTTTCGTGGTGCTGATGGGGTACTTCGTTTTGAGAGAGGATAAGCTCGGGTCGTATGATTATCTGGGCGTGGCTGTTATGATAGCGGCCGGGCTGCTGGTTACGACCAAGACGTGGGCCAATTTTGCAGCGATGCGGTTTGGAACCACCGGCGACCTTATCGTTCTTCTGGCGGTGGTGGCCTGGTCAACGACCGGTATCGCGATGAGAAAATATCTCCGCGAGCTGAATGCAGGGGTGATCACTTTCTACAGGTTCTCCATGGCAGCGGTGGTTCTGGTAGGGTACGTCTCATCTACCGGCGGGCTGGTACTCTCGAACGTGTACCAGGTGCTGGTAGGCATGGTGGCCGGGGTCGGCATGATACTATACTACGAAAGCTTGAAGCGGATAAAGGCGGCCCAGGTTTCGGCGTTGGAGCTGTCAACGCTCTTTTTCGCGACGGTGCTGGGTTTCCTGGTGCTGGGGGAATCCGCTACCATTATGCAGATATTGGGTATGGTGTTTATGTTTGTTGGGGTGTATTTTCTCTCGGGCAAAGCTGGGCAAGAGTGAGCAAAGACAGGATGCAGGGACGATGCGGGAAAGTATAACGATTCGGCCGGCCGAACCGCGGGACATTGAGACGATCACGCAGTTCAACGTGGCGATGGCCCGCGAGACGGAGGACAAGAGGCTTTCGGTGCCGGTAGTGGCCAGGGGTGTGCAGTCGCTGCTGGACAATCCCAAGTATGGCTTCTATGTGGTTGCGGAGGTGGAGGGTCGAGTGGTAGGGTCTTTGATGGTAACTTATGAATGGAGCGATTGGCGGTGCGGGCTGTTCTGGTGGATTCAAAGCGTGTACGTCAGGCCGGACTTCCGCAGGCGAGGCGTTTTCAGGAGGCTGTACGAGTTTCTGAAGCAGCTGGCCTCGAAGGACCCTCTGGTTTGTGGATTTCGCCTTTATTTCGAAGGCTCGAACGATACGGCCCAGAGCGCTTACGCCAAGCTGGGTATGACCAGGACCAGTTACGGTATCTTTGAGCAGCATCTGCGGCGGTAGGGGGGCTTTTATCCGCCGGCCAAAGCGCTGCAGTGAAAGTTGCGGGCAGATAAATCGATCGACCGGACCGGGCGTGGGGGTTGTTTAGAGCTTGCGGAGCAATCCGACGACGACGGCTTCGATACGGCAGTTCGAGGAGAAAATGGGCTCGTATTCGCTGTTGGCGGGCTCCAGGCGTACGCGGGCCTTCTCTTTGTAGAACTTCTTGAGTGTTGCATTTCCGTCGTCGAGCAGCGCGACGACGAGTTGACCGTTCTCGGCGGTGCGGCACCGTCGGCAAATGACATAATCGCCGGGTTGGATACCCGCTTCGATCATGCTCTCGCCCCTCACCTGGAGGGCGAAGGTCTCGTCATCGATGCCGAAACAGGACTCGAGGGACAGGTACTCGATGTTTTCGACTGCCTCGATCGGCTGACCTGCTGCAACGAGGCCGGCCAGCGGGATGGACCGGGCCTGGGCGTGCGGCGTGGTGGGATGGCAGCGGTCCTGGATTCGGCTAAGCAGTTCTTGCGCTTCGGGAGTGAGTTTTAAAGAGCGTGCCCTGCCCGGATGGGCGTACAGCAGGCGCTTTCTTCGGGCCTCTGCGATATGTTCGTACACGGTGCTTCGGCTTATGCCTAATTCTCTGGCGAGCTCGGCTATGGTTGGGCAGTAGCCTCGTTGGTTCTGAGAAGAGGCTACGAGTTTCAATAATTGCAATTGACGGGGCGTTGGGTGATTTGTGGTTCTCGGATTTGCCGGTATGTGCATTGTTGGGTTCCTTCGTGGCGGAGTCTGGCGTGGGTTGCGGGGCGTTTTGGGCGGGCAGTCCACCGAGCCGGCTTGCCAGCCTGGCCAATAGATTTGCCAGCTCGCCCGACAGCGAGCGGGAATTCCACCCGGCGCCAGGCCAGTAGCTGACGAAGTCGCCGCCCGGGCCGAACTTGCAGACAGGGATGTGTTGAGAGTCGGTTCGGGTCTGGCTTGATTCCATATTGGCGGTCCAGCTGAGAGGTTTGTTGGTGTCCATAGGCAGATGTATCGGCAAGTGGCCCGGAGAAACCCAAACAAAAACCGAACAAAAAATCGCCTGGTGGGCACTTTTTCCGGCCTGTTTGGTCGGCCACTGCTGGCAGGTGCGATAATATGGGACGCGGCGCCGTTGCCGTTTTAGTGCGGCGCGGTTCTGCTGTGCGGGTGGAGGGTCGATTTTCGTTGCGATTGGGGCGTGTATGGTGTATGATCTGCGGGGTTGGGTTTTTGGGAGCGACTCCGCCGTGAGAACGCCTTTTCTCAGGACCTTTTTGTAAGTTTCCGTGCTTGGAGGTTGCAGACGATGGCGCAGAGACGACCTGGATTGTCTGGGATGCTTGTCCTTGTGGGGCTGGGCTTGATTTGCACGTCGGCAGTGGGGGGGGACTGGCCGACCTATCGGGCTGACAATGCTCGCAGCGGTTACACAACCGAATCGCTTGCGACGAGCCTGGATGTATGTTGGATATACAGGCCTTTATCTGCGCCCGAGCCTGCGTGGTCGGGGCCGGCCAAGCGTCCGCGAGAAGGGTTTCTCCTACGCCACAGGGTGGACTTCGATAGCGCTTTCCAGGTTGCGGTTGCCGGCGGGCTTGTCTATTTCGGGTCTTCCTCGGACGGCAAGGTCTATGCGCTCGACGCGGCCACGGGGCGGGAGGTATGGTCGTTTATTACGGGCGGGCCGGTGCGCCTGGCCCCGGCGTTTTGCGAGGGGCGCGTGTATTTCGGTTCGGATGACGGGTATGCCTATTGCCTCCGGGCGAAGGATGGGAAGCTTCTCTGGAAGGTCCGCGCGGGCCCGGGCGACGAGAGGCTTCTTGGAAACGGCAGGATGATCTGTCGCTGGCCGGTGCGTACGGGTGTGCTTGTCGCCGACGGGGTCGCGTACTTTGCTGGTGGGATCTTTCCACACGAGGACGTGTACATCTGTGCGGTCCGGGCTGACGACGGAAGTATTGTGTGGAAGAATGGTTGGATCAGCCAGGCCGATGCGTACCGCAACGACCTTTCTCCGCAGGGATACCTTCTCTGCGGCGGCCAGCAGCTTTTCATACCGTCGGGCAGGGCCTTGCCGGTCGGCTTTGACCGCAGGACCGGCCGGATGCTTTTCAGGCGAAGTTACGCCTGGAGGGGGCAGGAGGCTGGTGGACCCATCGGCGGCACCTACGCACTGCTGGCAGACGAACAGATATATACGGGGACGCAGAACCACCTGCTGGCCTTGAATCAGAAGACGGGCAAGGTGGGCTTTGGGTGGTTTCCCGGCCGGCGTCTCGCCGTGGTTGGGGATATGGCCTATCTGGCTACGGGCGAGGAACTTGTGGCGATGAAGCGCCTCAAGTTTGCCGAGGCCAGCAGAAAGCAAAACGCCCTGGAATACAGGATAAGAGGACTTCGGAGAAGTGTCGGGCGCGCGAGCGGCCAGGAACGCAAGAGGCGGGAGCAACAACTGGATCAGGCAGAAGAGGAACTGGAGAAGCTCAAGGCGCAGCGCATAGAGCCGGCGTTCAAATGGAGGGTACCAAGTCGGTGCGATGCCGAGCTGATCGTGTGCGAGAATCTGGTATTTGCGGGCGGGCAGGGCATAGTGCAGGGACATGACCGCCAGAGGGGCGAGATTGCCTGGGAGGCGAAGGTTGAGGGTAAGGCTCGCGGACTGGCGGTGGCGGATGGGCGGCTGTTCGTCAGCACGGATACCGGGAATATCTATTGCTTTGGACCCCGGCGGGCAGGCAGGTCCGGCGGCGAAGTAAAGCAGGCTGACCGCCTGGTGAGAAGTCCATATCCGCAAGACGAGCTGACGGGGGCCTATCGAGCCGCTGCCGAAGCGATCGTCAGGCACAGCGGGGTCAAGCGAGGCTACTGCCTCATACTGGGGGCCGAGCGCGGACGGCTGGCGTACGAGCTGGCCAAGCGGACCGAGCTGATGATAATCGCAGTTGAGCGCGACGCGAAGAAGGTCGCTGCTGCACGAGCCGCGTTGGATGCCGCGGGGCTTTACGGGCGGCGTGTTACGATCGAGCAGACGGAGCTCTGCGAGCTGCCTTATTCGAACTATTTCGCCAACCTGATCGTCAGTGACACTTTGCTGCTGAGCGGTGAGGTTCCTGCCGATCCCCGCAAGGTTGCCAGGCATCTCAAGCCTTGTGGCGGGGTGGTCTGTCTGGGTGTGCCTGGGGGGCTGTCCGGCTCGGCCGCCGACGTATCTGCCGATAAGCTCAGCGGATGGATAGGCCGGATGCGACTTGGAGAATGCCATATCAGGCGAACCGACGGGCTATGGGCCGTGTTGAAGCGTGGGCCGTTGCCCGGGGCGGGCAAGTGGACGCATCAGTATGCCGAGCCCGGCAACACGGCCTGCAGCGACGACCGGATAGTAGGCGGACCGCTTGGTTTGTTGTGGTTCGGCGAGCCTGGACCGTCGGTGATGGTCAACCGGCACGACGCAGCGGCTGCACCGCTTGCGCTGAACGGACGTATGTTTGTCCAGGGTGAGAACGTGGTGATGGCATACGATTCATATAACGGCCTGCTGCTGTGGAAACGGACGATTCCAGGTGCGATGCGGACACGGCTGAAAGGGCGGGAGTGCGGTAACCTTGCGGTCTGTGAGGACGGGCTCTACGTCGCAGTTGGCCCGAAGTGCCTGCGAGTCGATCCTGAGACGGGCCAAACACTTGCAACCTACAAAGTGCCCGAGGTATCCGGTACAGCTGCACGGATGTGGGGGTATGTCGGGTATGTTGACGGCATTCTGTACGGCAGCACATTGAAGCAGACGGGTGTTTCTGACTCGGTTTTCGCTGTGAATGTTGCCGACGGCAAACGGCTGTGGAGTTACACCGGCAGGAACATCGTCAACCTGACCGTCGCTATCGGGGGCGGGCGGATATTCTTCATCGACAGTTCGCTTACGCCGCGGCAGCGCGAGGAGATGCTCCGACAGGACAAGTCGCACCTGAAGAAGCTCACAGGCGAGGCGGCAAAAAAGGCCGAGGCTATGCAGAAGAAGATCGATGCGCGTCTGGCGGTGGCCCTTGATGCGCGGACCGGCGAGGAACTTTGGGCCAGGGCCGTTGACGTAACCGACTGCAGCGGGGTGGGCATCGGGGGAGGTGAGCTGACGGCGATGTACCGCGATGGTGTCGTCGTTCTTTGCGGGGCGAATGCCAACGGGCATTACTGGCGGCAATTTTTGGCCGGCCAGTTTAGACGGCGGAGACTTGTTGCACTGTCGGCGAAGACGGGGGAGGTCCTCTGGGCCAAGGACGCTAACTACCGGCATCGGCCGATCATCGTCGAAGACGTAGTTGTGGCGGAGCCGTGGGCATTTGATCTGAAGAGCGGCCGGCAGAAGACGCGGATACACCCGATTACAGGCAAGCCGACGGTCTGGCAGGTTTTTCGGCCGGGCCACCACTGCGGAGCGGTCTCGGCGTGTCCGCAGATGCTGTTTATGCGATCGGGGTCCACGAGTTACTACGACTTGCGGGAGGACAGCGGCATTCGTCATTTTGCGGGGCATCGGCTGGGCTGCTGGATAAACGCGATACCCGCTGATGGACTAGCCCTGATGCCGGAGGCCAGCGCGGGCTGTGTATGCTTGTTTCCGATCGTCTGCACGGTTGTCCTTGAGCCCCGGCCGGGTCATGAGCGATGGGGGATTTACAGCGCCCGGGGCCCGATTACGCCCGTGGAACAGTTGGCGGTGAATTTCGGCGCGCCGGGCGACAGGCGTGACCGTCGGGGGACATTGTGGCTTGCGTATCCCCGGCCGGCGTTGCCGGGGGATCGTGCGGCAATGGGGCTGTCGCTTCCGGTAAGGGCTGACTTTGCAAAAGGCGGTGGGTTTGACAGTCGTAGCAGCGAGGCGATCGCGCTGAGCGGGACAGATATGCCGTGGCTTTATGCATCCTGTGCGCGGGGACTCAGACGCTGCGTGATCCCGCTGCTGTCCGCGGATGATGCGCCGCGCAGCTATACGGTAAGGCTGTACTTTGCGAACTCTGGGGGTGATGGGCGGGGCAAACGTGTTTTCGACGTCAAGCTCCAGGGCAGGGTGGTACGGAGTAAGTTTGATATTGCGGGCGCCGCTGAGGGGCCGAGCAGGGCTGTTTTCTGCACGATCCCGGAGGTTGTGGTAAAAAGGGACCTGGAGCTGGAGCTGGTTCCAGAGGCCGGTGAATCCTCGTCGATAGATGTTGCTCCAGCATTGTATGGGCTGGAGGTGATTCCTGAACGAGAAGTGGTGAGCGGGCCAGGATAGTGAAGTTGTCCGGGCCTGACTGCTGGAGAAAAGTTTGGATGTAAGGACAAGAGGATAGAGAGAAACGAAATGAGCAGGAACAAGATAACACGTCGCAGGTTTTTGAAGAGCGTCGGGCTGGGGGCAGCACTTGCGGCCTCGGGGTGGTTAGAGGCGCCGGCGGGCGATCGCAAAAGGCGACCGAACGTAGTTTTGATAACGGCGGACGATATGAACTGGGATGCGCCGGGCTGTTTTGGCGGGCGGACGCCGGATATAACGCCGAACATTGACCGGCTGGCCTCGGCGGGGATGCGGTTCAAGTACGCGCATATTACAATCGCGGTTTGTCAGCCGAGTCGGTCGGTGTTGATGACCGGCAGGTATCCGCACCGCAACGGAGCCGAGGGTTTCCAGCCTATTCGTCGGGATGTGCCTACGCTACAGGAACGGCTTCATCAGGCCGGCTACCTCAATGGTATCCTGGGCAAGGTCGAGCATCTGGCTCCAATAGAGAAGTTCAAATGGGATATGGTAAGGGACTTTGAGGAATTGGGGTGCGGGCGCGATCCAGGACTTTATCATAGCTTTGCAAAGGAGTTTTTCCGCAGAGCGGCGCGCGAGGGGCGTCCTTTTTTCCTGATGGCCAATTCGCATGATCCACACCGTCCATTTCACGGGAGCCTGCAGGAGAAGAGGGTGTTCGCCAAGAAGCTCAAAGACATACCTGCGCCTTCACGAGTGTACCTGGAGGACGAGGTGGAAGTGCCGGGTTTTTTGCCGGACTTGCCCGACGTTCGCAAGGAGATCGCGCAGTATTACAGCTCCGTTCGGCGGTGCGACGATACGGTCGGTGCGATTATGCGCGCCCTGCGCGAGTCGGGCCAGGCCGAGAACACGCTGGTGATGTTCCTTTCGGATAACGGTATGGCGTTGCCGTTTTCGAAGACCAACTGCTACTTGCACAGCACACGCACGCCGTGGATTGTCGTCTGGCCCGGGAAAATCAAGGCCGGGGTAGTTGATGCCCGGCACTTTATTTCCGGCATCGACTTTATGCCTACGGTACTGGATGCAGCCGGGCTGGATGCGCCCGAGGGGATGGATGGGTTCTCGTTCCTGCCGGTGCTCCTTGGGCGCGAACAGGCCGGGCGTGACAAGGTCTTTACGCAATTTCACCAGACGTCGGCCAGGCGGAGATACCCGATGCGGACGGTGCAGGACCGTCGTTTCGGGTACATCTTCAACCCGTGGTCGGACGGCAAACGCGTCTTCAAAAACGGATCGCAGAGCGGGCTGACATTCAAGGCTATGCAGGCTGCTGCCAGGACGGATGCGGACATCGCGGCCCGTGTCAAATTGTTTCAGTACAGGGTTTTGGAGGAGTTTTACGACTTCGAAAAGGACCCGGACGCCCTGCACAATCTTATCGACGATCCAAGGTATCGCAGTGAGGTGGAACGACTGCGCAACGAGTTGCTCAGGTGGATGGAGCGGACGGGCGACCCTGCCGTGGTTGCGCTCAAGGGTCGGACGTCCCCTGAGGTGCTAAGGAAATTTATGGCCGAGCAGGATGCCCGTGCCAAGTTGAAGCGGCCGAACAGAGAGTCCAGCGGGGAGGCGCGGGCAAAACAGGCTGCCAGCAGGAAGGGCGCATTGTAAGGTTCGGTCGTTCCAGGGCCGGGGTAATCGTCCCAAATTCTGTGGCTGCCTATTTTGGGCTCAAAACCTTGTGGTTCGGTGAGCCTGAAAAGCACAATAAGTTGGGCATCGTAAAAATCTCCACAATCGTTGGGACAGTTACAGAAATTCGGACAGTAGATTCCTGGCTTGGCTTAGTATAAAATCTTTACGTATCATTTTTGGACCTCCTTGTCGTCTTGCACAGGATAATGTTCCAAAAACGGCTTCCAGCAACGACAAGGGGAGTCTTTTGCGCATCCCGTGCCAAAACGGGTAATCGCGTGCACGATATGCTTGAGTTTTCGAGACGAATTTGGTATCCTATCAGAAAAGGGGCCAACGGCGTAGCTGAGCAACATATGTAATGCTATATGCGAAATCCACGCTCATAGAAGTTTAATAACCGCAGCAATTCTCATACGGAAGGAGTGTGCAGGGGATGAAACTGAGAAACCACCCAAGGATATTGTTAACGTTGCTGGCGTTTTTTTGGCCGGTTCTCGCAGCGACGGGGACTGGTATGGCCGGTGATAAGAATGTTTTTCTGGTTCCGGTTCCCGAAGATTCGGTTTCGTGGTACGAGTTCGCGTATATGGCGGCGATCCCAGCCTCGCAAAAGATCAGTGGCAACAAACCGTCGGTCATTGCGCTGGACGCTTCTGGAGTAATCTCAGAAGAAATCCAGGATTACCTCGCCCGATATTCGCCCAAAGTCGTATACGTTCTGGGAGACGCTTCGTCGCCGAATCCTGATATTATCGCCGAATCTGCTGAGCAGATGGCTTACACGCTGGCCGGGATGTTTTGGACGACGGCCGACCGCATCGTGTTGTGCGACGACCAGGACTATGAAAATGCCCTGGTGGCCTCGGGGTTGGCCGGGCGGTTAGAGGCTCCTTTGTTTTACTTCGACCGCTCCAGCGGGCTGTCCGCTGAAGCGTTGACGGTTATTAGACAGTTGGGTCCGACCTCGGCACTACTGGTAGGTGATAATTCTACAGTGGTAACACAGTTGAGCGGTGAGAGGGTGTCAACGACGTCATTGGCCGATGCGCACGATTCACTGCAGTGGATGGTCGATAACAACCTGCCGGTGGATTACTTTGCTTACGCCAATCCGAATGATCGGTATATGTCCGGTATCATAGTAAAAAAGCAGTCGATAGTGGCACCCTTGCTGGCGACGGGGAGGGAAGGAGCGGTTATACCGTTCGGGTTCGAGACTCAATGGAACATTCCTTTTTATCATAGCGGCGAGACAACCACCCGGCCGAGTGGCGCCCCCAGCGGCGATAAATGGCTGACCGGCAGTATGACACCGGTTGCCAATACGTATGCTTTTGTAATTACGGTTGATAACGAGACCTGGAAATATTGCAATATCGACTTTAACAATGACGGCGATTACGGCGACCCCGGGGAGGGACCATTCATTGAAGCGGGCAATGAAGTTGAATTTAACGGCAAGCGGTTTCAGCTTGTGATGGGGCCGGAAGGATCACACAACGATTTGGGTGATATCAAGCTGAAGTATCCGTGCGTTTCAGACATGGTTGACGAACTAACGAGTTATTTCACGGTTATGGCAGGGCTGCCTGAGCATCTGTGTATAGTTGGCCTGTTTGACGTCATACCTTTCGGCACAAATAAGTATTGGGGCGGGGGGACTGAATGCAGCGTGAACGACGCCGATATTTCTAACGTCGATGATGACGTATGGCTGGAGTTGGCTACGGGGCGGGTTTTTGGTGAGAATCTGTCATTCGGGACATTGCTGGCGGCACGATCACTGACCTATGATGACCTGGTTAGCCCTGAGTGGGCTGACAAGTCTTTGTTGATGGGTGGAGGTTCGCTGCATCAGACCAGGTTTGTCGGGAAATACCTGGAAAACGTCGGTTTCCAGCCGGCCCATGAAATAGACCGTGAGTTCGGCCATGAGAATCTTCCGTACATGCAGAATCGATCGGTGATAGCACATTCGTGGCACTCTACGGAGGTCAGTTGGGGATGGGGGCCGAATTACTTTGACCCGGCTCTGGAGAAGCCCAACCTGGACAATATTTTCCTGGCGCCGTGTGTTGCCGGCAGCGGTGGTTGTTCGGTGGCCGGGATCGACCTGGACAAATTTAGTTGGGATCGGATAATTGCCCCGAAGTTCCTGCGTCGCGGCGCCATCGCCTATATTGGGAGCACACGTTCGGCCACAGGGGCATATAACACCCTCAACACCGAATTCTGGAACGCGGTGGCGGCAGGTAAAACGCTGGGGCAGGCGTGGAAACAGGCCCAGAATACGCAGAGATATCTCAGCAAGATAGGCAAAGGCAACATTGATGATGGGAATATATTCGCCTTTTATGGCGACCCGGGTCTGCGGATATATCTTCCCTCTGCGCCAATCACCGAGCCGGCGCATCTGGAACAATGCGGCCCGATCCTTACAGCGGTAGCGCCGGTTTACACTGTTGATACTTACGACGGTAAATACACATACTACGGACCAGGGACATACTACGGGGGCAATTACATAGCCAGATGGACGACCGACTTGGAGATCACCGGTCTGACGGAGCTTGTCTCGTGCCCTGGCAGTTTGGGCTGGCCCGGTTCAAACGCCTGGTTCATCGACGAACACTGGGATGGCACGCGAAGCATTTACTGGAAGGTTAAATTTTTTGAGCAGAAAAACGACTATGAGCCCACGATTACGTATCAACTCGACGAGATTTCCTACAAACTGACGGGCCGCGTCCCGGGCGATCTCAACGAGGACGGGATAGTTGATCTGGGGGATTTTTCGCAGTTGGCCGAGAAATGGAGGAGTACCGATTGCGAATCGTCTGGCTGGTGTCAGGGGACCGATCTTGACGAAAGTGGTCAGGTCGGCCTATCTGACCTGGCCGTCATTACAGGTCACTGGCTGGACGATACGTTTACCAACCAAGCTGGCCCGCCGAGGGTGATTAATCTGATTGCAAGCAACATTACCACCCATACGGCCACGCTCAATGGCCAGGTGGTGTACAACGGCACTGATGATCCCACAGTTGAGATTTACTGGGGCGCCAGCGACGGTGGTACAAGTACAACACCCGGTATCTGGGACTACGTGGTCAATCTGGGTACGCAAGGCGTTGGGACATTCCATGCTGACATTTCGGGGCTTGTTCAGGATACGACCTATTATTTCCGCTGCTATGCGTCGAACTCGTTTGGCGTCGATTGGGCGAACACGACAGCCAAATTCACCACGAAGCCTTTCCCACCCGTACCTCTGATTGAGGTACAATCCACGGACTGGCATTATCGCAAAGGCACCTCTGAACCACCTTCGGACTGGCGTGAAATTGGTTTTACAGAGGATGAAACCTGGCTGATTGGCCAGACGAGCATCGGCTTTGGCGACGGTGACGACAATACGGTTCTTGATGACATGCAGAACAACTACACTACGGTATATCTACGCCACGCTTTCGAGCTTGATTCTGGCAGGGTTTTTCCTGATACTCTGATTTTGCGCGTGTACGTCGATGATGGTTGTATTGTCTGGATCAACGGCCGCGAGGTTTATCGGATCCGCGTCTCGGAGGGTGATAAGAGTTATAATGATACCGGGCAGTGGATAGGTAATGCCGAATGGACAGAGTATGTGATAAAGAACACTTCCGAATTGCTTACCGCCGGGACAAACATACTGGCAATCCACGTACTTAACACCTCAAAAAAGAGCAGCGACCTGTCAATTGACGCCGAATTATTACGCCCGGCTATGGAGTAATATTTGGAGGGCCACCGGGAGTCAGATGGGTCGAGTGGAACAGTTGCCGCAGGGCCAGAACCGAGTCGGCGGTTTTCCCTCTTGGTGGGGCCAAGTCGTAGGCGTTGGTTGGCGGGGGGGCATTTGGGCACAGATAAGCGGCCAAGTGGATGGTTAGGTGGCGTGGTAGGCGTTTTTGACCTCCTCGGCTATGATTTTCAGGCCGCGGTGCACCGTTTGTTCGTCCTGGGCGTAGCTTATACGGATGCATTCGTCCTTGTGTCGCCATTTCTCTGTAAGACCGGGGAAGAAGTAGTGGCCCGGCACAACGAGGACTCCCCTGTTCTTCAGGCGCTGGTAGAGTTCTGCGCTGCTGATGGGGAGGTTCTTGAGCCACAGCCAGAGGAATATGGCCCCTTCGGGCTTGTGTAGGTGGAAATCGAGGCCGTCGAGCTCGTTTTCGAGGGACTCGACGGCTTTCTCTGCTTTTTTTCGGTAGAACGGCTGGATGATTTCGCGGCTGAGCGTGAGTATCCGGCCGGTGCGAACCAGGTCCGTTACAATCGCTGCACCGAGGCTACCGGGGGCGAGGCTGATTACCGCGTTGACCCGGCAGACCATCCTGGCGACTTCTTCTCGGGCGATGACGATGCCGGTGCGTGTGCCCGGCAAGCCGAGCTTCGAAAGACTCATGCAGACGATTGTTTGTTCGTTCCACACCGGCCTGGCGTGGGTAAAGATTATGTTTGGGAAGGGCGTGCCGTAGGCGTTGTCGATTATGAGGGGGATGTCGTTTGCACGGGCCAGGTGGGCGAGCTTCTCAAGCTCGGGGTCGGTGAGCACATTGCCGGTAGGGTTGGTGGGGCGCGAGAGGCAGATCGCCCCTATTTCGCTGCCGATCTCGATTCTGTCGAAGTCTATATGGTACTTGAAGATGTGCTTGTCGATCTCTCTGATCTCTGGTCTTATGGCGACGAACAAGTCCTTTGTCAGGCCGACGTCACAATATCCGATGTACTCCGGCGCCAAAGGAAGGAGTATTTTTTTCTTCACGCCGCTGTCAAACTCTCCTGCGAATATATTGAAGAGGATGAAGAAGGCGGATTGACTTCCGTTGGTTAATGCGATGTTTTTTGGCGTGATGCCCCAGCCGAACTGGTCGTTGAGCAGCTTGCAGATAGCGTCGATGAATTCGCTGTTGCCCTGGGGCGGGTCGTAATTTCCGACGGCCCGCTCGAACCCGCGGTCGCCTGCGAGGAGCCTGGCCATGCTGTTGCGGAGTTGCTGCTGGATCGCGGGTATGTGGGCAGGGTTGCCGCCGCCAAGCATAAGGATGTTATTATCCCGGGCCATTGCGGCGCCGAGGTCTTCCATCAGCAGGCTGATTCCCGACGCAGCCGCTATTTTTTTCCCGAATTTCGATACTTCCATTTTGCCCGTCGCCTGGAGAGCCGCTGAACTGGTCCGGCGTACCCGGCGCTCGGCCGAGGTCCCCTTTTTCTTGGCATATTTAGGCGGGCGCTGCGAAGGTGTCAAATCCTTTTTGTTGGGCCTTGAGAGGCACCCCGTGTTTATCCGGAGCGGGGATTTGTGAGGTTTGGGCGCATTATCTGGAGTGCCCGGGTGTGGATTGGGGTCGAGTTGGCTCGGGGGGGTGATAGGGGTGTTGGCGGCAGAGGACGAGTTGAACCCGCCGGAAAGTCGCGTGGATACCCGGGAACGCCCGGCGTAGCCATTTCAGAAAAAAAAAGATTTAAGCGTTTGCATAAGGGATGACGTGCGTTATACTGATAGCAAGTTAATAGCGTTGCGATTTGAGATGATCGTGCAGCAAAGCCTTGAAGCGAACCTGCCTTTCGTAATCCGGCCTTAGCCTCAAGACCTTTCTTCCGCGTCATTTCAGTGGTTTTGGTGTAGTCTTTCTAAAAATGATGGCTTTTCATACATTGACAAGTCCTTACGCGAGGCGCTTGGCAGCAGGTGGTTTGGCGGGTCTATCGGACTCGGCGCGGGGGTGTTCTGGTATGTTGGAAGGAAGTTGAGATGAATATCTACGTAGGGAATTTGGCGCGCGAAACTACCGAGGATAACCTGCGCGACAGTTTTTCGGTCTTCGGTGAGGTCCGGTCGGTGCGTATCATAAGAGATGGTACGACGGGAGAATCGCGGGGATTTGGATTTCTGACGATGCCGATCGACAGCGAAGCGCGGGCTGCCATCGACCAGATGAATGGTAAGGCTCTTGATGGTCAGACTATTACGGTAGAGCAGGGCAGGGCGAGAGCAGCATTTGTTCCTGGCAGGCGCAGGCAGAGATCACCCGGCGCAAGGGGGGGCAGTGGACCGGTGGGCAATGCCCGGGGCTCAAAAAGGCGGGAAGGTGGTGTGTCCGGCAGGCGCACCCGGCGTCGGTTCTGAGGGCGGACGATAAATTATAAGGGCGTGATGCTTTGGGTAGGCCTCCAAACGTAATTTCGACCGAGAGCGGCTCTGCCGCGAGTTACGGGCATCATCAAATCACGAAGAGTGAAAGGGAGTCGAATGACACGGGCAAAATCTGGTGACACAGTCATCATCGAGTACATTGGCAGGTTGGACGACAATACGGTATTTGATACATCCGCGAGTCGGGGTCCTGTGCAACTGACCATCGGAGAGGGTAGGGCCATACCCGCCTTCGAAAAAGCGATAGTTGGTATGGAGCCCGGCGATTGCAAGACCTTCAAGGTACCTGCCGAGGAGGCCTATGGGGTCCACCATGAAGAACTGGTGCAGACCGTAAGTCGAACGGTGCTGCCTGCGGATCTCGAACCGGAGGTCGGCCAGAGACTGAGGGCCACTCGGCTCGACGGCCGGGCGATTTCGGTGGTCGTGACCGATATCTCAGAGCAGAGTATTACGATAGATGCCAACCACCCCCTGGCCGGTAAAGACCTTATATTCGATGTTGAACTGATGACAATCGTAGAGTCAACAGTTCCGGAAGCCGAGTAGTAACTTTCGCAAGGTCCTTGTCAACTTTTGGGAGCCCAGGTGGGGGCAGTTCCTGAAGGGGCAGGCAGGTGGCCGGCCGAACAATAAAAGAGTATCTGGACTACGCTCTTTCGCCTCTCGAGAGCATATTCCATTCAACCGAGAATGAGAGGCATCAGCTTAGCGGCTTGAGAAACAAGCCAAGGAGAAGTACGAGTGAGCAAAGGAACAGTAAAATGGTTTAGTTCGAACAAGGGGTTTGGCTTTATTACGCCGGATGACGGTGGCGAAGATCTTTTCGTCCACCACTCGGAAATCAGGACAACCGGCTATGCCTCCCTGACAGACGGGCAGAAGGTCGAGTTCGAGGTTGGCCAGGGCAGAAAGGGGCCCTGTGCGACCAATGTAAGGTCTATCTAATCCGAGGACTTTGCCGACGAGCAAAAGGCCCCGCCGAACGGCAGGGCCTTTTTCTGTATTAAGCACAGCTTAGCGGCTGAGCCGACGGATAGTGCCCGAAGAAGTATGGGCTTTCGGCGTGGCGTTTTTCTCCCGTGGCGTGCGTGGACTGCGAGCGAGAGGATTCGAACCTCCACGTCCTAATGGACACCAGGACCTAAACCTGGCGCGTCTGCCAATTCCGCCACGCTCGCGCTTGCCTGATTATGTTACGCTAAAGATCGTCCGGTTTTTCATCCTCGGCGTCTTCGGCCTGCTGAGCCCCTGAGATCTTCTCGATCCGCTTCTCGGCTTTTTTCAAGATTCCCCTGCAGTGTTTTATCAGGGCCATACCTCGCTCGTACTGTTCGAGGCTGTCCTGCAGTGGAATCTCGCCTCGTTCTATTTTCTGTACGATATCGGTTAGCTCACTGATGGCCTGTTCGAAGCTCAGGTTGCCGATGGCGTGATCTCGTTTTTTCTTGGTCATTTTTTCCTCGGTCCGGCCTTCTCTGTTTATACAGGCTTCAGGAGGCGCGTAAGACAGGCACGCAGATGCGCGGTCACCGCTGCGTTCGCGGTTTTCTGTGTGCTGCCGGGCGTTCCCCGTGGCCTGGTTCTTTTTACTTTTTTGTTACCTTGCTTTCAATCAAATTTTCGTCTGCAAGCTCGGTGATCATCAGGTCGCCGAGCTCGACGTCTCCGGGAGTCCTTACTACGCTGCCTGTGTTTTTGTTCGTTGTAATACTGTAGCCGCGTTTGAGCACGGCCCGCGGATTCAGCCCCGCCAGGCGATTCTCAGCCGCCGTAAGCTCGATCCGCCGACGGCTGACTATCAGCAGCGTTCTGTCGCCCAGGCGGTTCTCCAGGTCGGGTAGGCGAATACTCCACCGATTGATAAGGGCGCCGAGCCCGACGGTCGCCCGGTTTTCCAGGTCGTTCAGCTCGACCAGCTTCCTGCCGATCAGTCGGTGCGGTTCGATCCGGGCGACTTGCTCGTACAGCCCAGCGAGCCTGCGATGTGCCTGGTCCACCAGGGCCCTGGTTGCCTCGGCCAGCGCTGCTGCCAATTCGTCAACCTGCTGCTGGCCTGTGCGGACCGGTGAGAGCGGCCTGCTAAACGGCGCACTTGCCAGGAGGGTCTCGAGGCGCTGCTTGGCCAGGCGGATACCGGCCTGGACGTTACTTTGCAGTCTGCTGCTCAGGAGGGCGAGCTGCTCAAGGACCTCGCGCATATCTGGCACTACCTCGACGCCGGCCTTTGTCGGGGTGGATGCACGCTTGTCGGCGACCAAGTCGGCCACGGTGACGTCGACCTCGTGGCCGACCGCACTGACGATGGGTATCTGGGAGTCGAAGATCGCCCTGGCGAGAACCTCCTGGTTGAAAGCCCAAAGGTCCTCGATCGATCCTCCTCCTCTTCCGAGTATCAGGACGTCTATCTTGAGCTGAGCGTTACGCTGGTTTAGATCCGTTATTGCGGCGGCGATTTTCGCTGCGGCCCCTTCGCCCTGGACGGGCACCGGGTAGAGCAAGATCTTTGCGCAGGGCCAGCGGTTGAGGATGCTCTCGGTTATATCGTGGACGGCGGCTCCCGACTCGCTCGTGAGTATTGCTATCCTCTGGGGGTATGGCGGCAGCGGTTTTTTATGGCGATCCTCGAAGAGCCCTTCGGCCCGCAGCATTGCGACCATCTGCTCAAAAGCCAGCTGCAAGGCGCCGATACCTTCGGGTTCGAGCCAGTCCACATAGAGCTGGTACTTGCCGGCGACCTTATATACGTCTACGTGGCCGGTCGCCAGGACGGCCATCCCATCCTCCGGCGTGAATTTGAGCGTCCTGAACCTGCTGGCCCACATAACGCAGGGCAGCACGCCGCTGGCGTCCTTGAGCGAGAAGTAGCAGTGCCCGCTGGAGCTATGACGTTTCCAGCCGGTTATCTCGCCTCGCACGATCAATTGAGCCGGCAGACTGCGCTCCAGGGCGGCCTTGATCATTGCATTAACCTGGCTTACGGTAAATATTCTGGCGCCGTTGTTCATCTTGCCGTGGTCAAATTCCTGGTCTGAGGAATCAACCGCACATCATAGCTCACCGGCGTACGGGTACGAAGCCGGACCGTCGCCGAGCGGTATCATCATACCATATTGCTGGCTTGGCTGCCCAGTTGTCTCGATAGTAGTCGAACGTCGCCCAGATCTCGATTTGAACGATGATGTCACGTTGGTACGTCCACCTGAGCATATTGGAGAAGCGCGTCCAGTACTGGTTGTTCCATTGGTTCAGGTCGTACTTGGCGTTGGGCAGTTTCCTGAAGGGCTGGACCTCAAAACCTTTATCCTTGCGTGAACTCATCGTATTGCGGATATAGTTGCCGCCCGCGGACTTTAGCAGGTCGAGGTGCTCCTGGAGGTCGGGAATCTGAAAGAGGTTGTCGTCTTTGCTTGCGCCTAAGAGGAGCACGGGCTTGCCGCCGTATTGCCAGTACGCCGGATTCGGCCTGTAGATGTCGATTCGCTTGAGGGACTCGGCGCCGGCCGGGGCAGAGCCGGCAACGACGACAATCATTTCGGCAGGCCACGCCAGGAAAGACACCGACCAAAAGGCTTGTCGCTCTTTTCCATTCATAGCTGGCTGGCCCGTTTAAGACGTTCGGCCTTTGCGCTGCTGGCCTCGTATGGTTTTTCGCCGGGATCATAACATAAATCGAGGCTGCTTGCGATCCATCCACGGCGTGCTGCTGCGGCAAATTTTGAGGCGAGGCCCCAGGTTTTTGCCGAGAAGCGCTTGATTATCGGTCGGACGCTGCCTATTATCAAGCGCAGAATCCTGAAAAGTGTGATGTGAAGGTTTGTAAGACCATTAAGACAAGCTCTCTGAGACGGAGTTCTTTTCGAGGAGATAGATGGAACTTTTGCTTGGGACGGCAGGTCTTGGGGCGGTGGTGGTTTCGGGCGTGCTGGCGAGCCGGCTGTTTTCACGGCTGGGCAGGTCTTATTGGCTCTGTGGATATTTCATCTCGTTGGTGTTTATCGGGTTGTTGGTGACTGCCAGGTTCAATGCGGCACTGGGCGCTAGCTCGCCGTTTTCCTGGGTGGTGGCGGGTCGCGGCAGATATGTCGTGACGGCCTGGGCGATAATACTGGGCTTGATGACGCCCGTCTCGCGTCTGCACCGGCGCTGGGAGCGGTGGGTGGTTTGCCTTCTGGCAGGGGTGTTCGTGGTGCGCTTCAGCGCTGTGCCGTTCCTTGCCCCGATTTTTCTGCGAGGTGATCTGTCGGCCCTGCGGACGCAGCTCGATCCGCAGGGGATTTGTCTTCAGAGCAGGGACTATACTTGCGGGCCTGCTGCGGCAGTAACGGCGCTGAAGAAACTGGGTTTTCCCGCGCAAGAAGGTGAGATAGCCGTCCTGTCGCACACAAGTCCGGTGACGGGCACACTGCCGGTCTGCCTCGAGTCGGCCCTGCAGAGTCGCTATGGTCCGGCGGGTCTGAGGTGTCGCTACCGATATTTCAAGTCGGTCGCCGAACTAAAAGGCGCGGGCATTACGCTCGCTATCGTCAGGGATGCATTTCTCCGCGACCATTGCGTAGCCGTACTCGGTGTCTCCGACAAGAGCGTCGTTGTGGCGGACCCCGCCCTGGGGATGCTGAATATCCCGCGGGAGCAATTCGAGAAGAGCTGGCGATTCACGGGGATAATCCTCGAGCGGAGGGTGGTCCACAATATCTGAGCCTACTCTGTGGGCCGGCTGGCTTGTTAGCGGTGAGCGAGCGGGTTATGGCTGAGAGGGGAGTAGCGTTTTTGGGCATCCTGGGGCGGGAGGCGTGCTGAGTTTGCGGGATAGGCCGGTTTTTTTGCGCTCGGTGACATAACGTTGTCACAGGAGAGGAAAAAAAGCTGGCAGTAATGGAGCGTGTAAGCTAAAAAAGATGCTGGTGAGAGGAAGAGGCTCCCCGGCTCATCAGGGGCGTTTTCTTGGAGCCGCCGGCCGCTGCCCCGGGCGGACGGCAGCGGCCGGGCTCCAGGGTTTGCGGCTTTGCCGTACTGATCGGTGGGCCATTGGGCTGCCAAAGACGCCCGTGCAAAAAAAGAGGGCAGAACGAGGTTAACGCCGCTGAGGGTGCGCTGTCACCTGCGCGCCGGCCGTCATTCAAGGCGTTTTCGGTAGAGCTTGGTTTGTAGTGCACCCTGCCAGGCGGTCCAGTTCGAATCACTCGGCTCGCTCTCGATGGCCGAGCTGACCTGGTTGAGCTTGGCGTCGAGGTTGTCGATGAAATAGACCATAAATGCTTCCGGCGTAGCCGGCAGCTTCGGCGAGCCGAACTGGTATTCTCCGTGATGGGCGAGGATAATGTGGCCGAGCGCATCGAGCACTTCGGCGTCGATTTGCGTGCCCTTTTCTTGGAGCTCCCGAGCCTTCTGATTTATCATCAAGACGCTCTTGACTACGTGGCCGATCAGCTGGCCCGAGTCGGTGTAGGCAAAGGCCATATCATAGGTTAGTTCCTCGGTCTTGCCCATATCGTGGAGGAACAGACCTGCTAAGACCAGGTCCGGCTGCACCTGGGGATACAGGGGCAGCAGCGCCGCGGCTGCCCGGAGCATGTTGTGTGTATGCTCGAGCAGGCCGCCGATGTAATCGTGGTGGAGCTTCATCCCGCCCGGAGCCTTGCGGAATTTCTCCATCAGGTCCTCATCAGCCAGGAAGGTCTCGACCAGCGCCTTGAGCTGGGCGTTGTTTATCGCCCCCAGCATCTTTTTGACCTGGTCGAACATCTGGGTGATGTCCTTGTCAGTTCGGGCGAGATAATCGTCGATCTTGACCTGGCTGGCGTCGACGACGCCGACGTTGTTGACGATGATTTGGAGGGTGTTCTGGTACAGCTCGCTTCTGCCCTGTACGTGGACAAAGCCGGGCTTCGGCAGGGCCCTGTAGATGCTCTCAGTGGCCTGCCACATCCGCCCGTTCAACTGGCCCGTCTTGTCGCAGAGGAACATCGCAATATACAAATCCCCCCGCGTCGTACTTCTTAGAATTGGGTCTTTGACCATATACACATCATCAATCACCTCGCCCGGTACGATCTGGTTGATAAACTTGTGCGTCATCGCAAACCTCGTTACGCGCTCACAAAGTTATGAGTCTTGTCCCTGCCATTTGCCGAGGCCCCAATCATATTTCCCAAACGCCTTTTATGCAAGGAGCGACATTCAACTTTGCTCATAGACGGTATTTATTTGCAGATAATAAGGGCCGGCCGGTCCAGCTGTCGATCTTGATTACCACCGCTGCCAGGGCAGAAATCGGCGTTTTCGGCTTGTTTTGTTTGCTGTGTGCATTTTGCTCTCAAGAGCGGGCCGCCCGGAGCGGGCAATGGAGTGGTCGCGGGTGGGGGGCCAACTGCTTCAAGATTGTATGGCCTTATGCCCCTGGCTTGTGCTGGAGGGGCTGAACTGGTTGTTGTGGTTGTAGTAAATCTCAGGTACCAGGGGGATGAGGGGGTCATTTTTTTATGGTCGGTTGGTGTTTGCGGGAAGGGAGGTCTGGGGGGAGTTTATGCTTGCAACCGGTTGGGTTTTGGGCTATAAGCGTTTTTCCAATAATCGCCAAGAGCAAGATACGATGCGAAGATGAGGTACAGCCAGACTTTCATACCCACTGTCAAGGAGGTGCCGGCGGACGCGGAGTGCCTCAGCCATCAGCTAATGGTCCGGGCCGGCCTGATTCGCAGGGTCTCCAGCGGTACGTATACGTATCTGCCTCTCGGCTGGCGGAGCTTGCTGAAGATCATCGCGATCGTTCGGGAGGAGATGAACAGGGCCGGTGCACTGGAGATAATGGTCCCGTCGATGCAACCGAAGGAGCTCTGGGATAAGACCGGCCGAAGTCAGGACTACGGTCCGACGATGTTTTGTCTGGAGGACCGCCACGGCAGGATGAACGTGCTCGGGCCGACCGCCGAGGAGGTTTTTACGACCCTCGTGGCCGGTGAGATAAAGTCCTACAAACAGCTGCCGATCAACCTTTACCAGATAAGCCCCAAGTTTCGCGATGAGTTCCGTCCGCGTTTTGGCCCGGTTCGCTCGCGTGAGTTCATTATGAAGGATGCCTACAGTTTCGATGCGGACCCGGAAGGACTTCACAAGAGCTACATGGCGATGTACGAGGCTTACTGCCGCATTTTCAAGCGTTGCGGACTGGAGTACGTCGTTGTGGAGGCCGAGTCCGGGGAGATGGGCGGGTCGGGGTCCCACCAGTTTACCGTGCCCTGCGAATCCGGCGAGGATACGATCGTGTATACGGCGGATGGCTCGTACGCGGCGAATCTGGAAAAGGCGGCGGTCGATCCGTTGCCGAAGGAGAAGGCCGAGGCCCAGATACCACCGGCCGAAGAGGTACACACTCCCGGTGTCGGGTCTATCGAGGCGGTCTGCGCGTTCCTGCGGACCGAGCCGAAAGATATGATCAAGACGCTGGTCTATGCCGTCGGAGACGGTGCGGCCGCGGCGCTGGTACGGGGCGACCACGAGGTGAATCCCGAGAAGCTGCGGCAGGCTCTCGATGGCGCTGGCGTGGAGCTTGCGGATGAGCGGACCATCGAGGAGGTTACCGGGGCGAAGGTTGGCTTTGCCGGGCCGATAGGAATTGCGGAAAAAGTCTCAAGGGTGATTATCGACCACGCGGTCGCCTCGATGGGGGTGGCGGTCACGGGTGCGAATAGGACGGATTACCACATCAGGAATGTCGTTCCGGGCAGGGACTTCCAACTTGAAGGCCAGAACATCATCGTCACGGACATCCGCTATGCTCAGGCCGGCGACAGATACAGGGGCGAGAGGCTGCTGTTCAAGAGGGGCATCGAGGTTGGCCAGGTCTTCAAGCTGGGCACAAAGTACAGTTCGAAGCTGGGGGCGAAATTCCTCGACGAGCGTGGCGTTGAAAAACCCTGCCTGATGGGGTGCTACGGGATCGGGGTCAACCGGATTTTGGCCTCGGCCATCGAGTTAGGCAACGACGAGGACGGCATCATCTGGCCGATAAGCATAGCACCCTACGAGGTGCTCGTTACGTGCGTGAACCAGGACGACCGGGAGGCGGCCGGGGCGGCTGAGTCAGTATACCGGGACCTGCTCGAAGCGGGCCTCGAGGTTCTTTACGACGACCGCGAGCTGCGGGCGGGCGTGAAGTTCAAGGATGCGGACCTGATAGGGATCCCCGTGCGTGTCACGGTGGGCAGGAAATCGATTGCCGAAGGTAATGCAGAGGTCAAACTTCGCCGGGAATCTGGCAGCCGAGAGATTCGGCTCGACCGGGTCGTCGCAGGGGTGGTGGAGCTGGTGGATTCTTTGAGAAAGGAGCTCGAGGCCTAAGGCGTCTTGCGTGGTCGAACAGAAGGTTGCAGGTTGCAGTGAAGAGGCGGCGGCCGCTGGCGCCAATTGGTTGACGGTACGCTGCGCGCGTGGTGATAATGTCTCTGTCGTGGTTCGGGGCGAGTTTTCAGGGGTCCGGCGGGTTGTATCCTGCCGGGGAGGTTTGAAGAATTAGAGAAGGAGGTAATCTATGAGCAGCGATAAGCTCTCGAGGCGGATGCTGATCTGCAAGGGTTCTGTTGCGGCTGCGGGGACGGTGGCGGCGGCCCTGGCCCGGCGGGCGGGCGCCGTCGAGCTCGATATTGACAAGATCGATCGGGTCGTCAGCAAAGGCAGGATAAAGCAGTCGGTCAGTAAATGGTGCTACCGCAAGTGGTCGCTGGACCAGCTCTGCGCGGTCTCTGCCAGGCTTGGATTGAAGGCGATCGACCTGCTCGATCCGTCGGCATTTCCGACCCTCAAGAAGCACGGTCTGGTCTGCTCGATGATCAATACGCACGGCTTGACCAGGGGCCTCAATAGAAAGGAACATCACAATCAGTGCCTCGCAAAGATCCGCGAGTCCATAGACGCTGCCGCTGAGCACGGCTTTGCCAACGTGATCACGCATCCGGGGAACCGGGCCGGGATGCCCGACGACGTTGGAATTGAGAATACCGTGACCGCCCTGAAGCAGATCGCCGGCTACGCCGAAAAGAAGAAGGTTACGATCTGCATCGAGTACCTCAATAGCAAGGTCGATCACAAGGATTATATGTTCGACAACATGAAGTGGGGCGTTGAGGTGTGCAAGAGGGTCGGTTCGGAGCGAGTGAAGATACTGTATGATATCTACCACGCGCAGATCATGGAAGGCGACATCATTCGTACCATCCGAACCTACAAGGATTACATCGGGCACTACCATACGGGAGGCAATCCCGGTCGGAACGAGATTGACCAGACCCAGGAACTGTACTATCCGGCCATTATGCGGGCCGTTGCCGAGACGGGGTTTAAGGGATACGTAGCCCACGAATTCATTCCGAAGGGCGATCCGCTGGCGGCCCTGGCCTACGCGGCGCGGATCTGCGACGTGTAAGGGCTGGCGGGCCGGTTTGAGGTGACTGCCGGGGTTGCATCAGATGTGGGAATTGACCAAACCACGACCGGTTAAGCTGATAATAGGGATGCTGGCGGCTGATCGTAACTGTATGCACGCTGCTCTGGAGGCGGTGATTGACAAGTTCGGCCGAGACGATTTCACCAGCCACATCTGGCCTTTCGCCGAGACCGATTACTACAAAGATCAGACCGGGCCGGCGATTTTCAGGCAATTTGTGTGCTTTGAGCGGCTTATACATCCGGGAAAGCTGGCCAGGATCAAGCACCAGACGAACAAGATTGAGAAGAAGCTGGCGCGGACGCTGGGCATCCCTTTGCCCAGGCCCGTGAATCTGGATCCTGGGATAATCGGGCCGGCAAAACTGGTGCTGGCGACAACAAAAAACTACTCGCATCGTATATACATCGGGAAAAAGATGTACGCAGAGGTGACGCTGGTTTTCAGGGACGGTCGGTGGCAGGCTTTTGATTACACCTACCCGGATTACAGGCAGCCGCACTACCACGAGTTCTTCGAGAGAGCCAGGAAGCGCTTACTGGAGCAGCTAAGATCGCAGCGTCGCTTTGCTCGTTGAAGGGAAGGTATTTTTCGGGTGGTTTGCCCGACGGGCCCGACTGATAAGGAGGGATCGTTCTGGTCATAGCTGCAATAGCACTGGTGGGTAGCTCGTTTGTGTTGTCGCTGGTTTTGACGCTTGTGGTCAGGCGGGCGGCGGTTTGGGCGGGTTTTTTGGCTCGGCCCGTCGCTGACAGGTACCATCGCGGCGTGGTTCCGCTGGGCGGGGGCATCGCGATCTACGTGACGATGGTGCTATTCGTTCTTGGGGGGGCTGGGGCGGTGAAGTTTGTATTCGCTGCCGGGCGCTTGGGCCGGCTCTGGGAGCGTGCCGGTGTCGAGCCGGCTGATTTCGTGGCCAAGCTGAACGAGCTATGGGGGGTGTTGTTAGCTGCGACGGTACTGTTTGCCCTGGGCCTGTGGGATGATATTAAGCATCGGGGCCCCTTGCTGAAGCTTTTGGTGCAGTTCGGCGCTGCGCTGGTTGCGGTGACATTAGGGCGGGTCCGGGTGGAGCTGTTCATCGAGAACCCACTGATCACCTCGTTGCTTTCGGCGTTGTGGATAGTTATTATCGTTAACGCCTTCAACTTTCTGGACAACATGGATGGGCTCTCGGCGGGGATCGCTGTTATAACGACGTGCATTCTGTTTGTGGCGGCGGCGACGAGCGGACAGGTGTTTGTAGGTGGTCTTGCGTTGGTCTTCGTTGGGGCGGTTCTGGGTTTTCTGGTGTTGAATTTTCCGCCGGCGAAGATATTTATGGGGGACGCCGGTTCTATGGTGGTGGGTTTTTTTGTGGCGATGCTTACCCTGCGGACGACGTATTACCACCAGGCCCAGAGCGGCCGATGGTACCCGGTTCTTATGCCCCTTGTTGTGATGGCCGTGCCGCTTTACGACTTCCTGAGCGTAACTGTCCTGCGAATCAGCCAAGGCAAGAGCCCTTTTGTGGGCGACACGCAGCATTTCTCGCACAGGCTCAGAAAGGCGGGGCTGAGTGACGTGCAGACTGCCCTTACCCTGTACCTGGCGACCCTTTGCACCGGCCTTGCGGGGATTTTCCTTTACCAGGTGAACCTGGCCGGGGCGATATTGATCTTCGTCCAGATGGTTATGGTCCTGTGCATCATCGCCGTCCTCGAAAGCACTGCAAACAATGCCGAAATCCGCAACCAGAACCGCTGCGCGTAAGAGCAGGCAACTGATAGTACTCGAGTACGTCCTGTTAGGTGTATGCCTGTGTGTTCTGGGGCTTCGGGTTAGCTACCCTGAGAGCCCGACGGCCAGGCCGGCCACAACGCCGGAGAACCTGTCCGACACCATTTACAGTCTTTCGGTCTCGGCGGTGCTGATATTTTCGCTGCTGGTCTGGCTGGTCTGGAGTTTGCTGAGCGGGCGTGTGATATATCGGCCTGGCGGAATGGAGGTCGGGCTGTTCATCTGGATTGTTGCGACCGTTATCGCGGGTTTTGCGGCGGCGGACAAGCGCCTGGCGATTACCAGTTCTGTGGTCCTTCTGGCGCCGGTTCTGATGGGTGTTCTGCTTGTGCAGATACTCGACAGCCGGCAGAAGGTTTATCTCGGTCTTGCGGTGATAGCCGCCCTGGCGATTGTGAACGCCCAGCAGTCTGCCGACCAGTTTCTCAGCAGCAATCAGGCGGCCATCGATGCGTACGAGCAGGACCCCCGCGGGATGCTTGAGCCTCTTGGGATCGAACCGGGCACGTTCCAGGCGTTCCTCTACGAGCACAGAATCTATTCACGGGGCATACGGGGCTTTTTTACGACGCGCAACTCGGCGGGGTCGTTTATGCTTATGGCGTGTTTCGTGACGGGGGCATTGTTCATTGAGCAGTTCAGCAGGGCGAAACGCGGCGTCTGGTTGTATCTACTGGGCTCGGGCGCGGCGGTTGTCGTGGTGTTTTTGAGTCTTGCTGTCACCAGGAGCAAGGGCGCGTTTATGGGGTTGATTGCGGCTGTGGGGGTGTTTCTTGCGTACCTGCGGCGGGAGAGCTGGCTGCGGACGCATAGAAGGGCCTTGTTCTGTGGCTGCTTGCTGCTGGGCGGCGCGATTGCTTGTCTGGTTGGATTGTGGGGATTGACCCGGGGCAGTCTTCCCGGCGGCAGTTCGATGTTAGTGCGGTGGCAGTACTGGCAGGCGGCGGCGAGGATGTATGTCGATCACCCGATAACCGGTGTGGGTCCCGGCAATTTTTCGAGCTATTACACGCATTACAAGCCGGAGGCGGCACTGGAATCAGTTGCCGATCCGCATAATTTTGTGTTGAGCATTCTGGCCCAGTTTGGGCCGTTGGGCCTGCTCGGATTCCTGGCGGTTATCGCCGGCCCGCTGCTGCGTGTGCTGTGCCCTGTTGTCGGAGAGGCCCCGGCTGTGGGCGTGCGCAAGTTGGTTTCTTTTCGGCACTTGGCGGTTGTTTACTCGATCTTTGTGGCGCTGGGTTTGCTGATAGTGAGGCCGATCATCTTCCCGCTGCCGCCGGGTGCCTCGGCCGAGGAAAGACAAGCGGCGATATTGATATTGTACCTGACGCCAGTCCTTGTGTTCCTCGCAGGGATGCTGCTGGTATCGGCGGGCTTGCGACCTGCCGAGTCCGGGCGCAGGAGCGTCGTCTGCGGGGCGCTGTTCGGCGCAGCGGTGGGCGTGCTGGTCCACAGTCAGATAGATTTTGCCATTTTTGAACCGGGCGTGTTTACTACTTTTTGGGCAATAGTTGCGTGCCTGGTGGCCGGGGAGTACCAACGGAATCCGCGCAAGGCCATCGAGGTAACGTGTCCGAGGGCTGTTGGGGGCCTGGGGGTTGTGGCGGCCGGGCTGGTGGGCCTGGCGTTTTTCGGCTACGCGTTTGTGCCCGTGGTCAAGAGCGGCAAGAAAATCTGCGCGGCTCATCGCGCAATTTCCATCGGGCGATTCGATGAGGCTTGTGAGCTTCTCGATTCGGCGGCTCGGGACGACTCGCTCAGCCTGACGGCGTTGTCGCTGAAGGGCAAGCTGTGCTTGCGCCAGTTCGAGCTTAGCGGCAAAAGTGATCGCGGACTGCTGGTCGAGGCCAGAGACTCTTTTCTGACGGCGATAGTCCGGAACCCGGCCAGCTTCAAGAACTTCGAGTGGCTTTGCGAGACGTATATGCTGTTGGCCGAGACCTCGCCGCCGGAGGACAAGAGGGCGTGGGTGGATCAGGCCTATTGGGCCGCCACGCAGGCCGTGGAGCGGTACGGCGGCTGCGCAAGACTGAGGGTCCAGCTGGGCAGGATAGCCGAGGAGCTGGGCAGGACCGAGGTGGCCATCCAGCAGTACAGCAAGGCGATCGAAATCGAAGACAGCTACCGCCAGCAGTTCAAGATGATGTATCCCGAGCGTCAGGAAGTGGTCAGCAGGCTCGAGCGCGACAAGTATCTTTTTGCGAAGGATCGGCTGGGGTCGCTGCTGCAGGAAAAGCGTCCGTAAGACGGGTCTTTTTTTACGGGCGGTCCGGGCGTGGCCGGGCGGCGTTGGCCAGGCACACTTGCGCGTTGCGTTTGAGACGTTCGAGGCCGAGCCGCCTTATTGCTGAATCAGCGAACTGCGTGCTGAACGATCGGGGGCCGAGGCCAAGGACCTCGTTGAGTTCGAGTCTCGCCCTGTCGGGATAGAACCTGATTTCTGTGTTGGCACAGGCAGGGGCATTTTGCTGATACGGACATACCAGCACACACTCGTCACAGCCGAACAACCTATCCGCTATGTGTTGTGTGTATTCGGCGGGTATCTGGCCCTTGTGTTCGATAGTCAGGTAGCTGATACAGCGTCCGGCGTCGAATTGTCCGTCGGCTCGCAGAGCACCGGTCGGGCAGGCTTGCAGGCACCTGTTGCATCCTTCGCAGCTGGCGGCCGCCGGCTCGTCCGGCTGCACAGTCAATGTGGTGACTAACTCTGCGATAAAGAGTTCAGGCCCGTGGAGCGGGCTTATGAGCATATGATTCCTGCCGATGAACCCCAGCCCTGCTCTTTGGGCCAGGGCTCGCTCGGCGAGGGGCGCCGAATCGACACAGATCCTGGATCGTACGTTTCTCTGCGTAGTCGCCGATATGAACTTGGCCAGGTCGCGGAGGCGGCGTTTTATGAAGAGGTGGTAATCCTCGTATTGTGCGTAGCGTGCCACTCTGCCAAGGGGCGCGGCGGTACCTCCGGTATCGGCGTTTGGCAGGGCGGGCTTGTAATTCAAGGCGACGACGATGACCGAGCGTGCTCGTCTCAACAGCCTTGCTGGCTCGATCCTCTTGTCGAGGTTGCGGTGCATATAGGTCATACCGGCGGCATACCCGGCCTGCAGCCACCTGGCAAGATGCTCGCTGTGCTCGATGCCAATCGGCGCGGCATCGGTTATTCCGACGGCGTCAAAGCCTAATTCGAGGGCTCGGTACTTGATGTCGTCTGCCAGGCTCATCGAACCTATTATACCGGGACGGGCGAACGTAGCTACAGGGCGCGTTGGGGGCCTTTCCGGGGTGGGTTAGCGTCTTTGGGTACGGTTTTCTTGCCTGAACGAAGAGAAAATCGGCGATTCCTATCTTCCGAGCGGCCGCTCCGGAGGGGGCGCACATCATATTTGTTATAGATGATGCAGATACGACATATAGCTGCTCGTAGCGGAAAGGCGGTTTTTGCTTGACTGATAGCCTGCGGTCCGGTAAAATACGAAGGGGTTGGCAGAGGCCGTGTTCACGGAGGACGCGGGGACGATTTGGGTGGTTGAAGGGTCTGGGCCCGTTTAGCGCGTCGTGTGGGCAGGAGCGTGGCTGAACGGGGTATTGGCTGAGCCGTGAGGTTGCCTGGATGCGGACGATAGCAATGATAAATCAAAAAGGCGGCTGCGGCAAGACCACGACGGCCATTAATACTGCCGCGGCGTTTGCCGAGCTGGGCTATCGCGTTCTCTTGGTGGATCTGGACCCACAGGGCCACGCCTGCATGGGACTCGGCATCGACCCGGACAAGCTCAACAGGACCATTTACGACGTGCTGACAAACGCGCAGTTTTCGCTGGCGAACATAATAACGAAGACGAAGGTCGAGTGGCTTGATCTGGTCCCCTGCAATGTGCTGCTGGCAGGGGCCGAACTGGAGCTGGCGGGTGTTCTTGGCAAGGAGCTGATACTGGCAACGAAGCTCAGGGTCGTTAGCGAGAGGTACGACGTATGCATCATAGACTCGCCGCCGGCACTGGGTATCCTGACGCTCAACGCCCTGGTCGCGAGCACCGACGTGATCGTACCTGTCCAGGTGCACTACTTCGCCCTGGAAGGGCTCAAGCGCTTGCTTGAGACAGTTCGTATCATCAGAGAGCGATTTCACCCGTGTTCTTCCGAAATACTCGGGTTGCTGCTGACCTTTGTTGAAGATGGGACGATCTTTAGCAGGCAGGTACAGCAGGAGATGCGTGGCTTTTTTGGCGAGCTGGTCTTCAACACGGTGATTCACAAGACGATAAGACTTGCCGAGGCGCCGAGTGCCGGCGAGCCGATACTGACATACGCCCCCGAAAGCAGAGGCGCGGCCGACTATAGATCCCTGGTTGAGGAAATCCTCGCCGAGCCCATCTGGGCTGAGGAGGTAGCAAGTGGCTAAACCCAAACAAAGAGCAGGATTGCAAAAGGACTTCTCCGCCATTTTTCAGGGCGTATGGATCCCCAAGAAACCCCGCCGTAGGCAGGCTGAGGAGCCGGCCGCTGCCCAGGAGCACGAGCGACAGATAAACGAGATAGAGCAGATAATAAGCTCGATGAAGTGTTCGAAGGATTTCGCGTGTTTCAAGTCGGGATTCCAGAACCTCTGCAAGATCAAGGTCATCGGCGACGGCAAGATCATCGAATGCTCACCGGAGAACGACTTTCCCTGCGAGTACCGGTTCTCGTTTATGGACAGGACCTTCTGCAAGTGTGAGCTGCGGTACTATATCGCCAGAAACCTGAACAAGTAGAAATGGCGACAGGTCAGGGTGCCCGGGCGTCTTGCTCTGCTGCCTGGTTGGAGGACTCAGACCTGCAGGCTGTGGGGAAGATACAAGCGGGGCTTAACGGGCCGTGCGCCGCATCAGGAATTACCCTCCGCCGGGAGCGTTCAGTCTGCGAAAGGGCCTTTTACTGAACGGTCCTGGAGATCGACTTTTGAATCAGCTTTACGTGTGACTTGCTCGAGATCAGCCGATGGGTTTCCATCTTGTTGGCCCACTTGTGGCAGTCAATCTGAGGGTGCAGCCTGTGTTTGAACCTGACGACCCTTTTTCTTTTGAACGGGTTGAGCATTTTCTTCTTACCGTTAAGCAACAAGCGCAGGCTGGTTACGGCCGGCCATATTTTGGCCCGGGGTTACTATCGGCTGTTGGAATCAGGTGCTTTAGCGGCGCTTGCCCAGAAATCGCCGGCGATAAGACCGTGCCAGCAGCCTGGTTGCGCGTGGGTCTTCTGGGGGGGTATATCGGACGTGGATCGTCAGCCCGTGAACAGGTCAAAGATGTCCCCGAGCATGCTCGATGCAGCGCGGTATAGCTCGGTGTACTGGCACCGGGTGCAGGTGACGGTTGTGAACCTCCTGGACTGCACGTCGAAGAGCTTGCTCACAAATCCTCCTGTTGCCCGAAATTCTGCCACCTCGTATCCGGTGTTCTTGCATTTCGGACAGGTATAGTTGAGCCTTTCCATATCTCTGCCTCCATTCTACAGCAAGATCAGCGTGAGTGTCATATATATCGCCACGCTGATCGAATCGTTCGCGGTGGTAACCAGTGGACCTGAGCTGATGGCGGGGTCTATTCCGATCTTGCGGAACAGGAACGGCAGAGACAGTCCGAGCGTTGTGGAGACCATAATTGCCGCGAACATTCCTGTCCCGAATGCAAAAACCACCCTCGAGTGATCGATAACGTTCGTATTTACCACGCGGCTGCCGGCCAGCAATTGGGGCAGAAACGCGCACAGAAGCCCCCCGATCAGGCCGCAACCCAGCGCGACCAGTACGGCGATTCGCGCCTCGCGGACGAAGACCTGGCTCAGCTTCAATGCCGCTAAGTGGCCGGTTGCCAGGCCTGAGACGACGATCGCGGAGGTCTGCAGCCCTGCGTTGCCGCTGATTGCCGCTATCATCGGCGCAAAGGCCGCGGCGGCCATAAAGACGGTCTGGTGGTGGCTTTTGAACACCATCAGGACCATAGCGGTCAGTGACGTGCCGATAAGACACGGCAACAGCCAGGTCATCCGTACCCGTGCGGCGTGGAAGACTGAGACATCGTCAAGCTCGTCTGCATCGGTGCCGGCCATCGCGTAGAGGTCCTCGGCGGCTTCTTCCTCGGCCACCTCTATCACTCGATCTGCGGTGATTCGACCCACCAGCCGGTGCTCCGAGTCCAGCACCGGCACGACAATAAGGTCGTTCTTGCTGAATATGTTTCGTACTTCCTCCTGGTCGGTATCAACGGTTACATAAATCGTGCCGGTGTCGACCAGGTCATGGATCCGGGTGTTCTCCGGTCGGGTGAGCAGGAAGCGCACGCGGACGTCACCTAAGAACCGCCCATTCTTGTCGACGACGTAGACGCTGTAGAAATCCTCGTCTATCTCGGCGGCGCGTATTTTATTGATGGCCTCAGCGACCGTGGCATCCTCGGGAACGCTTATGACCAGAGGGTCCATAATGCCGCCGGCCGAGTCTTCGGAATACCTCATCAGCTCCTCGATCTCGGCCGACTGGGCCGCCGGGATGCTCGCCAGAAGTTCGGCCCTGTCTTCGTCCGGGAGCTCTGCCAAGAGGTCCGCGGCATCGTCGTGGTCCAGCTCGGAGATGATGCCCTTTATTTCGCTCTTCTCCAGCAGCTCGAACATCTCTGCCCGTGTTGCCTCGTTGACTTTTTCCAGGACCTCCGCCGCCACCGGCTTGTCAAGCGTGTCGAATATTAAGCGCCGCTGCTCGTTATCAACCAGTTCAACGACCTCGGCGATGTCGCTGCTCCGTTGCTCGCTCAGCAAAGAGCGCAGGGTGGATAGGTCCCGCGATTCGAGCAGCGGTTGAATCTGTTCAAGCAGTTGTCTTTGTTCGTCTGCCATTGGGTTTCGTCCATCAGCTTCAAGAATGTTGTTCCCGTGGCATAGCGGGCGGTCTGCGATCCTCAAACCGCAGGTTCGGCGTATGGTGAAGAAAATAACCCAATTGGGGCCCTGCGGCAACAATTTTACAAAAAGGCCGGTGATCGGCGCTGATGGGGATCGGCTGACTGGTGGGCACGTTTGCCGCGTGGTGGGTATGGAGCGGGTATTTGAGCGGGCGGCAAGATAGGAGACGGGAAGCCACGTAGAAAAAACCGCAGAATGACCGAACAAACCGACCGGAGAGAGCCGAAAAGTATTTATAGAGCGAACGGATTGTGCTTGGCTGCCGGACGGCGATGGTGTAAGATGAACGGGGCAAGGATGTGTGAGTGCGACAAGCTGGAAAATACGTTAGTAACGGGGGCTGTCGAATGAGAGGGTTTGTATTTGCGGTCTTGATAGCCACGACGGTCGGGGTCGGCATTTCCGGGGCCACCGCGCCGGAACCTGCGTTGGTGGCGCGTCCGGGTCTGTGGACCGTCCACATCAGGTTTACGCATCCGCAGCAGATTGTGCTGCGGACCGGTCTTGATAACAAGCCGAGGCGGTTCTGGTACGTGCTGCTGACGATTACCAACAAGACCGGCAGGGACGTGGATTTTTATCCCAAATGCGAATTGGTAACCGACACGTTCCAGGTTATCCCTGCGGGCCAGGACGTTCTGCCATCGGTCTTTGCAGCGGTCAAGAAACGCCACCGTACACGATACCCCTTCCTCGAATCGCTGGAAAGCACAGATAACAGGATTCTCCAGGGCGAGGACAATGCGAGGGACATCGCCGTAATCTGGCCCGATTTTGACAGCAAAGCCAAGACGATCAAGATCTTCATCGCAGGGCTGAGCAACGAGACGGCGGTAGTCGAGCACCCGGTTGCCAGGGACAAAGATGGCAGGCCGGTGAAGGTGTTCCTGAGGAAGACACTTGAGCTGACCTACGCCCTGGAAGGTGATGCGGCGAGGCGTACCGCAGCCAACCTCATCTACAAATCAAACCGTTGGGTTATGAGGTAGCGTTGGCCTTTGGCGTGGGGGGAGCCTATGGGGGCCGGCAGGCGGTCAAGTTCCGGGACGGCCGGACGCACACGTACAGCCCGAGATCAGCGCAGAAAAAAGGAGGCACGGGCTATTGGTATGGATTATCTTGCAACCCCGCCTCCTTGTTGCGAAGTGCCATTATTTCCACCAAATAAATTGACGAAACCGCCAGGTTGCACTCGCAACGATTATATTTTAGGAAATCCTGCCGGCCACATCAAGCAAAATTTGCCCGCGCAGGCCTGCTTTTTTTGCTGAACTGACGGCTTTGATCCTCTGGTGGGAGGCTCCTGGAGAGGCGGGATGGGGAGAGGGGTTGTCCTTGACAGGGGTGGTAGGCCGGCATACTATCAGTTGCAAGGGGCTTTTGTTCCGGAGACCAAGCTATGGGCAAAGTTGAGAAGAGCTGGGAAAAACGGCTGGCCGGCAGACCCGACGCGCTTGCGGTGGATTTCGTGGAGTCGCTATCGACGGACAGACGGCTGTACAAGTACGACATCGTTGGTTCCATCGCCCATGCTCAGATGCTGGCCGAGCGGAAGCTCATAAGCAAGGCGGAGTTCAAGCTGATAAAGGACGGGCTGATCGAAGTGAGCGAGGAGATTGCGGCAGGGCGGTTCAGGTTTCGCAAGGAGTACGAAGATATCCACATGGCTATCGAGGCGGCCCTGATAGCCAAGGTCGGCCCGGCCGGCAAGAAGCTCCACACCGGCAGGAGCCGCAACGATCAGGTCGCGACCGACTTGCGTTTGTGGATGCGGGACGAGATCGAGATTCTCCAGGCCAAGCTGACGGCACTTCAAAAGGCCCTGGTCAAGTTGGCGGGCCGGCATACCGAGGACATTATGCCGGCCTATACGCATTTGCAGCGGGCTCAGCCTATTGTCATCGCCTCCTATCTGTTGAGTTTCGTGGAGCAGTTTGAACGTGATTTTTTGCGTTTACGGAACTGCCGCAGGCTGGTCGATTTCTCGCCGCTCGGTAGTGGCTCGATTGCGGGTTCGACTTTACCCTTGGACAGGAAGAGCACGGCGGCACAGCTGGGTTTTTCAGGGATCAGCTACAACAGCGTTGACGCGGTGGGGGACAGGGACTTCTGCGTGGAGTTCATTTTTGATTGCGCGCTTATCGGGACGCACCTGTCGCGTCTGGCCGAGGACTGGATAATATACTGTTCGAGTGAATTCGGCTTCGTACGGATCGACGACGCCTACTGCACCTCATCGAGCATGATGCCTCAAAAACGGAATCCCGATATGCTTGAGCTGATTCGGGCGAGGGTGGGTCGGCTGTATGGCTCGCTGATGGGGATGCTGGCCGTTCTGAAGGCCCAGCCCTCCGGCTACAACCGGGACTTGCAGGAGGACAAGGTCCACCTGTTCAGCGCGAGCGATACGGTCGAGGCGTGCCTGGATGTCGCAGAAGCCATAGTCGCTCACACGAAATTCGACACGAAGAGGATTTCAGCCGGATTGGATGAGGGTTTCCTGGATGCCACAGCGCTGGCGGAATACCTGGTGGGCAAGGGCGTGCCTTTCCGGGAGGCACACGGTATCGTGGGGACGCTCGTGGCCGAGTGTGAGAAAGCGGACAAGGCTTTGAGCGGGCTGAGTCTTGATCAGCTCAAGCGGCACTGTGACAAGATCGAAGCCGACGTGTACGACTATCTTGGCGTCAAGGGCGTTGTGGGCAGATACGCGACGGCAGGGGCCGGCGGGGTCAGTCAGGCCAAGGAGCAAATTGACTACTGGAGAGGCGAATTGAGACGGCGATGAGCGGTGGTGAAGACGAGATAACCGCGTGGTTCGCCCGCCAGGCGGGTTTGCCCAAGGCGGATTTTCCTATCGGCATCGGCGACGATATGGCGCAGATTCGGTGGGGGGGCGAGTGGGTCCTTGTAACGACGGATATGCTGCTGGACGGGGTGCACTTCGATCTGAAGGAGGCGACGCTGGAACAGGTTGGGTACAAGGCGATGGCGGTGAGCCTGAGTGACTGCGCGGCGATGGCTACGCAGCCGGTTGCCGCTGTTGTTTCCACTGCACTTCCACAGGGATTTGGGCAGAGGGAGTTGAGGCAGCTGCACGCAGGTATAAGCCGGGCTGGAGAGAAGTTCGGCTGCGCGCTGGTAGGCGGTGATATAACGTGCTGGCCGGATGGCAGCCCATTTGTGGTAAGCGTGGCGATGCTCAGTAGGCCGGCGCAAAATGAGCCGGTGAGCAGGGCGGGCGCCAGGGTGGGTGACTGTATATGCGTTACCGGCGAGCTGGGCGGTTCCATTTATGGAAAACATCTCGAATTCGAGCCGAGGGTGAAGGAGGCGTTGAGAATTGCAGGTCTGGTGAAGGTGAACTCGATGATCGACATAAGCGACGGGCTCAGCGCGGACCTGAATCGGATTTGCGCGCAGAGCGGGGTCGGGGCTTTCGTGGAGGCCGAGCTTATTCCGATATCGCGGGCGGCCGGTGAGAGCAGGGATCCGCTGGATTCGGCGCTGAACGACGGAGAGGATTTCGAGCTGTTGTTCACTCTGTCGGAAGAGAACTGCCGAAGGCTGCTGGAGGAATGGGATGGGGGGGTAGGGATTACGCGGATCGGCAAGGTGGTTGAGCCGGGTGGTATGCAGATACGGCTGCCCGATGGGCGCGTGCAGGACCTGCAGGCTGGAGGATACGACCATTTGAAGGACTGACCGGCAGTTGCGGGGAAGCGGTCATTATGGAATTGGGGCTTTACCGGCGGCTGTAGACCTGCTGGGGGCTACGGCCTTTGGGGTCGTGCGTGTCGGTGGCGAGGCGCCGTACGGATTCAGCGCTGACGAGGTTCTCAGGGAGACCGAGAGGCTCGATTTTAGCGTGGTGCTTACCGGAGGGGTATCTGGGTATCCCGTTCAACGGGGAGTATAATTCCCGGAAGGTCGGCATCGGCGGCCTCGACGGCAGCGGTAGGGGGGCTGTTGCAAGGCAGGCGAAAGGGACTTGATGAGCTATGGAGATTGAGTTGGTATCGCAGTCGCCCGAGGAGACGATAGGATTAGGGCGGCGGATAGGCCAGGACTTAAGGGGCGGCGAGGTAATCGCGCTTGTCGGGCCCCTGAGCAGCGGCAAGACGCACCTGGTCAAAGGGATTGCGTCCGGCGCCGGGGGGGTGGACTGCAGTGGTGTAAACAGTCCGACATTTGTCATTGTCAACGAATACGCCGGCCGACTGCATATCTACCACGTGGACGCCTACAGGTTGGGCTCGGTGGCCGAGTTCGAGATGATCGGGTTTGACGAGTTCTGCCATCCTGGTTCGGTGGTGATAATCGAGTGGGCCGACAGGGTTGAGTCCGCCCTTTGCTCGGTGGATTGTATTCGCATCGAACTTGAGCATGCGGGGCCATCCAAGAGGGTGATACGCATCAAGGACCTGCCCGAGTACGTTCGCTGCCGTTAGCAGTGGTTCCTGTCGCTTTCCTTAATCACTCCGGAGGCGGTTTCATCGGGCCGTTGGGGAGGTACGTCTGCTCAATGCGGAGGCATCCCGGGTGGAGGCGGCATTTTGGATTTGCGTGTTTTGGTTCGTATATTTTGTTTGGAGAGCTTTAAAGGCTCTGCGAACAAGAGCCTTGGATGTTTTCGGACTCGGGCAGCGCAGGTTCCCGGGGTTCGGTTGGCATCCGAGAAAGGGTTTTGAAGTAGTTCGGAAAGTAATTGACTGGATTCGGGTGGTTTTTGGGAGGATTTTCAACTCAAGCAAAAGCGTGTAGGTTAAGTCGCGTATCGATTAGGTCGATACACCAGAACGCCAGGGGAACCATTACATCGGATGTAGTTCATCCTGCAAAACAGCAGAGAGGTTTTTTGAGAAAAGAAAAGGGGAACGAAAATGAGAGCGAAAAGTGGTTTTACATTAGTCGAAATTCTGATCGTCGTGGTCATCCTGGGTATCCTTGCGGCAATCGTGATACCGCAGTTTACCGAGGCAAGCACCGAGGCCAAGGAGTCGAGCCTATGCACGGACCTGCAGACTTTGCGATCCCAGATCGAGCTGTATAAGATCCAGCACGATGACAGACCCCCAAGGCTGGCCGACTTTGTGGCGCAGATGACGCGCAAAACCGATGTTGACGGCACAGTAAACCCAGATGATGGAAAGTATGGCCCCTATCTCCAGAAAGTCCCGAGCAATCCGTTTGTACCCGATGCCGTCCGGGCAGACGACAGTGGAAATGGAACTATTGAGGCTTGGGGGACAGCGGGGAGCGACACAGCGAGTTGG
>CAZWAP010000013.1:0-56227 GCA_964632005.1 uncultured Pirellulales bacterium
ACAGTCAGACCAATCCTTCCTTCCAGCACACAAAAAAATGGGTCATCGCCAGTTTGTGGCGGAACGGAATAATCGGCAGGGCGGTAGCCCCATTCCCCCGGGGCTGCGGGCCTTTCGTGCAGCTTGATTGACAGGGGGAAGCCTTCCTGGGATAGCGCTGCACAGATGCCCGAGGCGAGGATCAACGACGTCCCGGCCAAGGCGCTGATGGTTGTGTTTATCCCGTCGTGCAGAGTGTTTCCTCCGTATGGCTCTGGACAAAGCCGGAGATAGATACCTCAGGTCATAGGCGCGCCGGAGAGACGCAATGAACCGGTGAGCTGTCCGAGGCTGGCAAGGTTATTCTTGATACAGTACTGCTTGATGCCGTCGAGGATGTGCTCTGCGCAGGCTGGCTCGATGAAGCTCGCCGTGCCGACGGCCACCGCTGAGGCGCCGGCGATCATAAACTCGACGGCGTCGGAGGCCGTTCTGATTCCGCCCATCCCGAGGATCGGTATGCCCCTGGTTTTGGCGACCTTGTTGTACACGGTATTCACCAAGTACACGGCTATCGGCTTTATCGCGGGCCCCGACAGCCCGCCCGTTGAGTTAGCAAGAACGGCTGTGCGGGTTTTAATGTCGATTGCCATTGCGGTAAAGGTGTTGACCAGGCTCAGTGCATCGGCCCCGGCGTCAACCGCAGCGGCGGCGGTCGCGGCGATGTCGGTTACGTTCGGCGTCAGCTTTACCATAAGCATTTTCTCGCCGGCTGCATCTTTGACGGCCGAGGTGATTTGCATAACCTGCTGTGGGTCCTTCCCGAAGGATATGCCGCCGCGTTCCACGTTCGGGCAGCTTATGTTTAGCTCGAATCCGGCAATTGCATCTTCGTTCGCCAGCCGCGCTACGACGGCTACGTATTCCTCGATCGTCTCGCCGGCCACGTTCACGAACACCGCGGGCCTCATCTGTGCCAGGATAGGCAGCTTTTCGCGGATAAATCTGTCAAGTCCTATGTTGGCCAGCCCGATCGCGTTGAGCATCCCTGCATCTGTTTCGACTATCCGCGGGGGGGGATTTCCTTTCCTCTGCCTGGCTGTTATGCTCTTGGTGACGAATCCACCCAGGCAGTTGACATCCATAAACTCTCCAAGCTCATCGGCGTACCCGCACGTTCCGGAGGCGGTGAACACCGGATTGGCCAGCCGTAGCCGCCCGAACTCAACCGACATATCAACGCTGTTGCTCATTTTGTGGTCAGTTCGGCCAATTTATCTCTTACTTCCTTTGGGACCGGCCTTTCGGCTTCGGGATTGTCCCAAAACTCTATTATTGTCAGAGGGCCGTTTTGGAGACCGATTTGAGCCAACACACAAGCAGAAATGGTGGCCCACTCTTCATTCGCAAACAAACCATTACGTTGAACGTTCCCGCTGCCTGCTGAAAAACTTCCACCGAAGAGGGCCTGACGCACAATATCCTTACTGTCGGCGTACGAAGGATGAGAAAGAAATACTATGTTAACAGTACCTTGCGGAAATTGGCGGTGGACGTCTTCGAGCTTGCTATGAAGGTCCATTGAACGCGGTCTCTGGGCGTTCTCGGGTTTTTGACCCACAGGCGACCTAACAATCGCCCTTTGCCCGCACGGCCCTGGATCTTCAAGCCGTTTGTATTCCGCATATACGTCAGTACCTTCGAGAGTGACTTTGACGTCGCAACTGGTTCCGCTGTCATGCGTTTGCGAGAGGACCGGCTTTTGTGACGAGAGCTTCGACAGTTCAGCAGCAAGTGTAATTTCACACAAGCGTTGAGCAAGTTCGCGCGCGGTACCTATGGCTGATAAATATCTCCTATAGCAGTCCCCCACTTCTTTTTCCGAAAGTATCTCGAACAAATCACGAATTGCGCGGTCTGCCGTTTTCAACCAGGCCTGGCCGGTTTCACCAGAATTCCCGTTGAGGTATTCTCTGAATCCTGGCGGAAGCTCTCTCCTCGCTTTTTGGTTAAGTATAGACCACAAATGTGGGCATTCAGTGCATATAAAAGATTTAGGATTCATATACTCGTTCACAAATTGGATTAGGTTACCGCTCACAACTTTAACCTATTTCCCAGGAAAAGTCCAAGTTTGCTCATAAAGGCCCGCCCAGAATAGGACAAATGTCCAAGTGTGAAGCTTCCCACACGCCAATAGGATGGCCTTGTAGCGTGATGCCATTTTTCAGGGTTCACCTTTGCTCCCAGCAGGTTCCGCCATCTCAACGAGGTCCTTGGCTGAAATAAGCTCTATGGGTTTGCCCGCGACAAACTTTTCGACTCCCCTCGTAAATCCGGCAGGGCAAGCAAGCACAGCATTGTCAGCGTGGAAGTGCATCATCGCCCCATAAAGCTCTCGGGCAGCAGTTACGCCAATAGGCTTCCGGTGGCCCTTGCACTGTACAACGGTCTTACCATTGTCATGCCGCAAGATTAGATCTATCCCCGCGTCGCCTGAGGTTCGGGTTCGCTCAACAGAATAACCGAGTCTCTTATACAGGCGAGCCAACTGCTTTTCAAAGCGCTCTCCTCTTAGCGACATCCAATGACGTTCAAGGGTTTGATGGTATCTATTGAGGGCCTCTTCGTAAAGCCGAACTTTCTGATATACAGGCTTTGACAGTTCCATAGCCCGTTTACGGCGTTCTCTACTCTCCAAGCTCATCGGCGTACCCGCACGTTCCGGAGGCGGTGAACACGGGATTGGCCAGCCGTAGCCGCCCGAACTCAACCGACATATCAACGTCGTTCACAACAGCTCTCCACCCTTTTAGAAACTCTCGCCGGGCAAAGCCGAATCGAGGTCCTGAGTCGAATCCTGTGGGCTTTGTCCGTCAGCGACCTTCCCGAAAAACCACTTCTCTGGCATCGAACACCGGGCCGTCTTCGCAGCACATCTTATAAATGGTCTGTTCTGATGCTCCCACTCTGCATTCGACGGCGCAGCTCTGGCAGACGCCGATGCCACAGGCCATCCGCCGTTCCAGACTCACCTGGCAGTCTATGTTCCTCTGTCTTGCAATCTCTGCTACTTTGGCGAGCATGGGCTCCGGCCCGCAGCTATATATGATCGTGGCCGCCGGGTCCGGCGGGTTCTTTTTGAGCCAGTGCGAGAAGCAGTCTGTCACCGTTCCGCGGAATCCGACGGAGCCGTCATCGGTAGCCACCATCGACTCTACCGTGTACTTGGCAAACTCGCGTATCGAAAAGCCCAACTGCCGGGAGATCTCGTCCATTTTCCCCTCGAATGGAAGGTCGCTGGACGTTTTGGCGCCGGCAAAGGCAATAACCTCGATTCCGTTTTCCTTCTGTTCCCACGCGAGCGACTTGGCCAGGTGTTGCATAGGGGCCGTCCCCATCCCTCCGGAAACGAGCAGAGCCTTGTTCTTGCCCGGCGGGACCCAAAAGCCTTTACCCAAAGGGCCGATCGCGCTGAGCGCATCGCCCGACTTTAGGGTCGTCATTCGCAGCGTGGCGGGCCCCACCGCGCAGTAGAGCAGCTCAAGAACCGTCCTGCCTTGCTCGGCGTTGACGTCCGTGAAGCTAAAGGGCCTGCGTAGGAGTATGCTGCGGTTCGCGGCCTCGGCCAGCTCCTGCGGTATCTTCTCGGCCGGCGGCAGGGCGGCCCGGCTGACATCGAGCTGGGCAAACTGTCCCGGGCGCAGTTCCGCGAAGGCCTGTGCCGCTGGCCCATCGAAGGCGAGCCTCATCTTGTAGAAAGCCGGACCTATCTGCCTGTTCGAGAGCACAATCGCCTCAAACGGCCCTTTAGTAAGCGGTGTTGTGTCAGTACCGCCCATAATCAACCATCAAAGCAGGCCCTGGTAAACCCGCACACCATCGACGAGTCTGCATACATGTACCGCGTATTTATCTGCAAACGCCGGACGACTTCTTGGGTACGCCTGGTTGACGGCTGCCCTGACGGCATTTACGCTCTCGGCCTGGACCAGGGCGCCCGAAGCTCCCTTATCACCGCCGCCGAGCATTCTCTCACCCAGGACACCGGGGACCGTCCGCACAATATCGCACATCGTCTCCAGTTCCGGCCCGGATATCTTGTAGTCGTCCCGTAAGCCGATCCCATCTTCCCGGAATATGGCACCCACCGTCTCGATGTCTCCAGACTTCCACGCCTCCAGCATCTGATAGAATCGCTTCTGGGCACCAAAGATATACTTCAGTCGTTCACACAAAGCCGGGTGGTCGCCTGCGAACTTGCTGATAATCTCTTTGTATAGCTGCTCATCCTTGACGTCGGCCAGACAGCTCACCGGATGGCCTGCCGTCTTTAACATCGAGGCGAACTTATCACATTCAGCCCGTCGAATTTTGTATGTTGATTTCTCCAATCCCGGGCGTTCGGTGCCCGTGTCTAAGACGACTATCCGAAAATCAATGGCTCCGGCACCTAACTCGACGTAGTCCACGGACCTCCTGGCCGGATCGTAGTACGTCCCTTTTCCTTCTCTGCCGAAGAGTATCATAATCTGGTCGAGCTGGCCACAGGGCGAGCCGATGTAGTCGTTCTCGACGGCCTGTGCCAGATCGACGACCGTCATCTCGTCCTGGATCTCGAGGTCGTTGACGTCGAGCAGGGAAAGGATAAGATTCAGGCTCAGCGAGGCCGACCGGCTCATCCCACCGCCCGGGATATTCCCGTAGATTACCGCGTCCATACCCTGGGCTAGCTTGTAACCCTCGCGTCTGAGGATGTAATCCACCCCGTATGGGAAGCGCCCCCAGGTCCGTGCTATCTCCTTCGACCTTGGCTGGGGGACCCTGCCCAGCTCGAATTCGATCACGCCGTCGTCCGGGAAGTTGCCGCTGTACAGCCGAACCTTATTCGTTCCATTCGGCCTGTACGCCATCCAGATGAAGCGGTCCGTTGCGACCCCGAAAAGCTCGGTTCCGTTGTAGTCTCCGTGTTCCACTCCCAGGCAAAACCGCGACGAGGTTCTGCGGACCTTGCCGCCCGCAATATCCAGACCATTGTCCTTTGCGAGCTGGCGGATCTTGTCCAATGCCGCCTGTCCTTCCTTGGTTAGTTCCATTCGGCGCCTCCCACTTTCGAATCACGGCCGGCCGTAAAGCGAACCTCAATCGCCGGACTATACCCGTCTGGTGCAGAAAGATCAAGCTCGATCCCCGGTGCTCATCGGTTGCTCTGGCCGGCCGGGCACGCTCGGTTGGTGTTCTTAAGTGCTTCGGCCGGGCCCGCGATCCAGTCGTACGTAGCAACCGTCCGGCCGTCGGCCAGTTCCAGCCCCTGTTCGTTCATTGGTGAGCCATTGTCGTGCCCGCAGGACTTGGTTGCGACCGAGACTACTGCCAGTTGCTCGATGGGCAGCACCTCGGCGGTATCGGATATACCGTCGCTGTCACGGTCGAACCAGACCGATATTCCAGCCAGTTCCGGCCCGGTCAGGGTCCCGTCCCGATCATCATCCAGGACATCCAGGGCCTGATAGCCATCGGCGAAGAACAGCCACCAGGTTACCGAGCCGAACATCTGTCGTCCCGAAGTAATCAGGCCCGTTCGCCGGGGGTCCCACACGAGGATTCCCGTTGTTGGTCTGACCCACGGCCGCAGCTCCACGACGTCATCGCCGTCAAGGTCGAACCGCACGCGTGTATCCTCGGCCAGTAATTCCGCCAAGCTCGAGTGCGCCTGCAGAGAAAATATGATGGGGGTAATCACCCGAATTTGGAGGGCCTCAAGTTTCTTGAGGTTCTCTTGTACGGCTGCGGAGTTGCGTTTTTCGGCCTCGGAGGCGGACCTGTCCGCGGCGAGCAGGCGCATATAGGCTCTGCCTGCCTCGTACCCTACCAGGCTTCTTAGCCCGGCCAGAGGCCGGTACTTGTGCTTGAGGTCGTTGCGGATGGCAAGCTCGTAAGAGCAGTAGTATAGCTCTTTGGCACGCCACAAGAACAAGCTGCGGAACTCTTCGGGGACGTCTTCGGAGTTTTTCTGCCGCAGGAAATCGCCGTACTGTTCCAACAAGCTTGCAAGGCCGAGATAGTAAAGCCCGTTGTCGGGGTCCAGTTGTATGGCCTTGTTGAAGTTCGTCATTGCCTCGGCGGCGTGTCGGATCAGAGCGTGCTGGGGTGGGCTTTCGGGCTGCCAGTTCTGTTCTTCGAGCTGTTGTTGTTTCCGGCTGACCTGGTTCCAGAATCGGCTCCGCTCGTCCTCGGGCACCTGCTGGACGGTTGTGTAGCCGAATTCTTTAAGTGTAAGGTCCACGGCGTGTTGCCGGAGCTCCTCGGCGGTATGCCCGCCGAGGAGCCAATCGGGGGCGACCTTGGGTGGACTTTCGTCACCGGTGCCTGTGGTTCCGACCTCGAAAGCCTTGTTTGCAAAGGCCAGGTAGTGGATCCGGCCGAGTACATAGTAGCCGTGCGGATCCTTGGGGTGCTCGGTTACATAAGCGGAGGCGTTGGTTATAAGCCTATCGACGGGTAGATAAGTCGGCCGGGCAAACTTTGCCCGCGCCAGGTCGCCACAGATGCAAAGCAACAGGGCCACACACAGACAACTAAGGTAGGTTTTGCCAGTCATTTTGCGCTACCTCCAAAACAGGGCATATAGACCCGGGGCTACCTGACGATATGCAGGTGCCATCGCGCTGACTCCCGGCGCGCACGAGACAGGGTCATCCTCCCGACTTAGCCCACTCTACCACCAACGCCGGCCGTCTTACCAGAAGATGATGTAAAGCGTTATTGTCAAGAGCACCACAAACAACCCGAAGAACACGGAGCCCCTGGACCAGCTCAGCTCAATCTTTGCCTGCTCCGGCAGCACGATTCGCTCTGTCATCGGGTTGATCAACGTTACCAGCAGCAGGACGGCTGCAATGGCGCCCACCGTGATTCCCATGCGGTTCAGGAATGCCATATCACCCCAGCCCAAGAACAAAATCCCGTAGATGATCGGGCTGAGAACCAGCCCCAGAACCCCGCAGTACCGCGGCGTTCGTTTCAAGAACAATCCAAACAGGAAGATGGTCAGCACACCCGGGGATACGAATCCCTGGAACTCCTGAATGAAGGCGAAAGCGCCTTTGAACCTGGGGTTTGCCAGCGCAGGGGCGATCTGACAGCCGATGATCACACCTATCGGCACGCAGCAACGACCCACCCACACCAGCACTTTCTGGGCTGCTTTCTTGTTGAACCACTCTCTGTAAATATCCATCGTGAAGATGGTCGAAGCGGCGTTCAACATCGATGCAAGTGAGCTGATCACCGCTCCCATCAGCGCCGCGAGCACAAATCCGCGCAGGCCACTCGGGGTCAGATACCGAATCAACAGCGGAAATGCACCGTCGTAGTCATAGCCCACCAACTCCTGCTGGACCTCGAGGCCGGGGTGGGTTTTGTCCACGCCTGCGATGAGTTCTCTGTTGATTTGGCACAGATCGTCGCCGGCTGGGACGGCCTTACCCATTACCGCTGCGTTGAACGCGAGCAGCTCTTTGGCGAGTTGGGGGTGCAGCCGGGCAAAGTCGCTGTCGAATGGAATAACTATCCCGGCCTCGGCCGGAGATGCCTTGGCACGCTCAAATGCCTGCAGGACCGGCTTGTTGAGCGAGTCCTGGTTCATCGCGTCCTCTTGCATCTTCCCCTGGTATAACGTGAACGCGATAATGCCCGGAATGCACACGATAAAGGGAATGATCAACTTCAAGAAGGCTGCAAAGACCACGCCCTTCTGGCCCTCTCGCAGGGAGTGAGCTCCAAGCGTCCTCTGCATAATGTACTGGTTGAGGCCCCAGTAGTAGAAGTTGGGTATCCATATCCCCAAGAGCAATGCCGTCCACGGCAGGAAGTCACTGGTCCTCGGCAGTACCATGTGCATATTGGCTTGCTTGAGCACGGCGAATTTCTGGCCTAACGTCGCGCCATCGGCCAGCCCTAACGATGTATTGACCGCTGTGGCGTCAATCCCCTCGAACTTACCCGGGTTGTCCAGTGCCATAAACGACAGCGCCATTATGACCGCACCGCCAATTATGAGTGCCGAGCCCTGGATCAGGTCCGCCCAGGCGCAGGCCTTGAGGCCTCCGGCCGCCACATACACACCTGCGAGGATACCGACAAACCAGGAAAGCGTGGTGATATTGATCGGTATTCCCATCAGCTCCCCCCTGAACAGCGGACTGAGCGCCTTGGCTCCGAGATAGATCACCGTAGGGATTGTTACTCCCAGATAGATAATCACCATTAACAGTGACATCACCAGCCGGGCGGTATGATTAAAACGATACTCAAGGTACTCAGGTATCGTGAAGATCCCGCTCTTGAGGAAGGTCGGGAGGAAGAAGAATGCCACCACGACCAGCGTTATCGCGGCGAGCCATTCGTAGCTCGCCACCGCCAGCCCGATCGAGCTCTTGGCCGCCTGGCCGGACATACCGACAAACTGCTCGGCTGAGATATTCGCGGCGATCAGCGAAAACCCGATCAACCACCACTTCAGGCCCCGGCCAGCAAGAAAGTAATCTTCGCTGGTCTTCTCTTTACGGCTCTTGAACAGGCCGACGGTAATTACACAAACGAAGAATACTGCCAACACGCCGAGGTCTAAATTGCTCAGTTCCATTTGCGAGCTCCTTTTAGTTTAGGCGTTCTCTGCCGAGGCCCTCTTTCTGGCCATCCGCGAAGTGATTTGGTTGTCTAAGCACCGCCAAGATTCGCCGCAATTGCGTGCTCCTTGCCCTGTCGCTGCAGCAAAGCGCGTCTCGGTGCTCTGTGTACCAGCTAACCGGCGCCCAGGGCCGCCAGTGTGTCCATAACAATGGGGATATGCGTATAGGCCGGGCCGCCACCCATCATTACAGCCACCGAGGCCGCTTCGAGAATCTGCTCCTTCGTGGCACCCGCATCCAGGCATTTCTTTGTGTGAAGCCTGATACACGGGGTGCAACGAATGGCGACTGCTATCCCCAGTGCCACGAGCTCCTTCTCCAGAAGCGCCAAGGCCCCGTCCTTCATCACCTTGCTGAACAACACGGAAAAACCGTTGATGGCATCCGGCACCTGTTCCTTCATTCTTACCATATCTTTTTGGAATTTCTCAAAGTACTCTTTGATCTCTTGTTCCATCATAAGTCTCCTGTTAGTTAAATCCTCTTGAACGCTTCAGGCAGAGCCTCTGCAATGTCGGTTGCTATCAAGCCGACCTGCCCGGTCTTCTCCGCCGCGATATCGCCGGCAAGGCCGTGGACGTGGACGCCCAGAACCGCCGCATCAAAATCGCTCAACCCCTGGCCGAGCAGGGCGGTTATCACGCCGGTCAGGACGTCTCCCGATCCCGCGGTTGCCATACCGGGATTGCCCGTCTTATTGACATAAAGCCTCTCGCCGTCCGTCACGACCGTCCCGGCCCCTTTCAATACCACGACCGTCCTGGTCTCCTTGGCGACCCGCGCAGCCAGTTCCTTGCGGTCGCCGGGTATCGCTTCCCGGAAAACGCTCGGCCAAAGCAGCCTCATTTCTCCTGGATGCGGCGTCAGGAGCAGCTTGGCCCTGAGTCCGACGAACCACTGCTCCAGAGCCGCGAGGTTGTTCAGGCCGTCCGCGTCGATTACCAGCCTTAGCCCCTCCTGCTCCAGCAGTAGCTGGAGGATCGAGCGCAAATCACTGCTGGTTCCGAGGCCCGGACCGAACGCCATCACATCGTTTTCACGCACAGCGTCTAAGATTGCTTCTACGGCAGGTGTGGTTATTCGCCCGGCGTCGTCCTGCGGCAGGGGGATCGTGGTAAAACACGGATAGAGTGACGCCACTATGGGCAGCACACCTTCCGGAGTTGCCACCCGCACCAAACCCGCCCCGGCGCGGAGCGCTGCGTGCCCGGCCAGGGCGGCCGCACCGCTCATCCCCAGGCTACCCGCTATGATGCAGACCTTCCCGAAGTCACCCTTGTGGGCGTCCGGAGCGCGCGTTTCGAGCCGCGGGATTTGCTCAACGATCTGCATCGTGCCCCTGGGCCTCTATCTTTCTAATTATCAGCGTTGCGGTGACCGCCGCCGAAAAGCCGTTATCTATATTTACCACTACAACCCCCGAGGCGCAACTGTTGAGCATCGTCAGAAGCGCCGAAAGCCCCTCGAAACTTGAGCCGTACCCGATGCTCGTGGGCACTGCTATCACCGGGCAGCTGACCAGTCCGCCGATAACGGAGGCCAGAGCCCCTTCCATACCCGCCGTAACGATCACGACGTCAGCCTGCTGAAGTCTGGGCAGGTGCTTGAACAATCTGTGCAGGCCAGCTACTCCCACATCGCAGATAAGGTCCGTTCGCTGGCCCATTATCTCGGCGGTAACCCTGGCTTCTTCGGCGACCGGCAGATCAGCCGTACCGGCGGTAACTATCGGGAGGACAGACCTCGATGGCTTGAGCTTTCTTTGCTCGAGCACTATCGCCCGCGCGGCATTTTCGTATCGCGCCGCCGGAAACTTGCCCGTGGCAGACAATTCGTCGAACACCTCTGGTGCTGCACGTGTCGCCAGGACATTATTGCCCTTGCTGGCAAGGGTCTCGAATATCCTGATGATTTGCTGCGTTGTCTTACCCGGACAGTAAATAACCTCCGGAAAGCCTCGCCTGATCTGGCGATGATGATCCACGCAGGCAAAGCCAAGGTCCTCAAAAGGCAGGTGGCGGAGTTTATCGATCGCCTCTTCTATTTGCAGCTGGCCGCTCTTGACCTGCTCGAGTAAGTCTTTGATCTGATCGGCTCGAATAGTCTCACCTTCCTTTCAGGGCAGAGCAGTTTTTCAGCCGGTCGCCCTGGCTTCAAGACTCAAATCCGCGAACAGCCCTGCCTTGTACTTATAATACGCCAGAGAGGCTACCATAACCGCATTATCCGTGCAATATCGTTTTGCCGCAACCAGCAGCCTTATCGGCGGCGTGCTCGACTGGCACATCCGCTCCATCGCCTGGCGGAGAGCCGTGTTCGCAGCCACTCCTCCTCCGAGCAGAACGGTCCTGGCCCGTGTCTTTCTGACGGCGCGCCGAGTTTTCTTGACGAGTACCTCGACGACCGCTGCCTGGAACGATGCAGCAATGTCCGCTATCTCCTGCTGGCTCATAGAACCGACGCGGTCCTCTCCCTTCATATCTTGTCCCCGGCAATAATAGAGCACTGCGGTTTTTATCCCGCTGAAAGAGAAGTCCAGCGAGTCCGGCCCCAGCATGGATCGAGGGAACTCGACTGCACGGGGGTTGCCGGTGGCGGCCACTTTTTCGATGCTCGGTCCGCCCGGATACGGCAAGCTCAGTATCGCGGCTACCTTGTCGAACGCCTCTCCGGCTGCGTCGTCGTTCGTCGAGCCCAGCAGCCGCAATTCCAGCGGCGAGCGGCACTGGTAAAGGCAGGTATGTCCGCCGGAAACGATAAGCGCAACGGCCGGCAGCTCCAACTCGCCGCAGGCCGAGTCGGCCAGCATCGCAGACTGCAGGTGCGCGTGGAGATGATTGACCGCTATCAGGGGTTTTTCCCACGCAAAGCTCAGGGCCTTGGCAGCAGTAACGCCGACCACCAGTGCGATTGTAAGGCCGGGCTGATTCGCAACGGCGACCGCATCAATATCATTCCGGGTGACTTTCGCAGCGTTGAGGGCCTCAGCCAAGACCGGGTATATCTTCTCTATGTGCGCCCGTGAGGCAATCTCGGGGACAACACCGCCATATTTTTCGTGCAGGTCGGTCTGCGAGGCAACGACCGAGGACTTGACGACCCTGCCGTCGGCGACAACGGCTGCGGCGGTCTCATCGCAGCTTGTCTCGATGCCCAGTATGTTCACCTGCCTGCTGCCCATGCCGCAGGATGGTATAGCGACAAGCAGGACTTGTCAATCTGAGCATCAAACATTTCGGTTAGTTGAATCTGGCCGGACTGATACGGGAAACGGAGGTAGTGGACCGATCGGCTAACAATGCCGCCGGCCCGAGGCCGAGGGTAAGCCGCGAACAGCAGGGTGTGCCATCACCGGCGCCGGGCCCTTCACAAGGGTCTGCCGCTGTGGTATTCTATCGGCCCACGGTATATATCTCTGGCCTGTTCGAAAGATAGGGAGTTGGTTGTGTATCGGATAACGGACTCTATGAGCAATCAGACCAAGAGAACAGTCATAGCCGTCGTCTTCCTGGTGAACGTTTTGGTCGGGGCCGTTGGCAGGGCCGAGCTGGCGGAGCGAATCGACGAGATTCTCAAGCGTCCGGCCAACCGGAAGGTCCTTTTTTCGATCGAAGTAGTAGAAGCTGGCTCCGGCCGAGTCGTCTACCAGCACGACGCACGCGAACTGATGATCCCCGCGTCAAACATGAAAATCATCACGACGGCAGCAGCCCTGCACTACCTGGGCCCAGATTACACATACGTTACCACGGTGGGACTGGCCGGCGATACGCTTGTGATAATCGGCAGCGGCGATCCGCTTCTCGGTGATGCAAAGACCGACTCGATGTACGGGCGCAAAGCCGGCTGGATCTTCGCGGATATAGCAGGTGCCCTCACGAGCAAGGGTGTTACCGTCATAAATGATATTATCGTAGACACCACGGTGTTCGACGATCAGCGTGTCCACCCCAGCTGGCCGGCCGACCAGTTGAACCGCTGGTATGCCGCCGAGGTCTGTGGTCTCAACTACAACACGAATTGCGTGGACATAATTGCCCGAAACGTCGGCGGCAAGGTCATTGTCTCGACCGAGCCGCGCACGAGCTTTATTGAGCTTATCAACGAGATAACACCCATCAGCAGCGGAACCGATGCAATCGCCTGTTATCGCACCAGCCAGCCGAATAAACTTAGCCTCAACGGCAGGTGCAAGACCAAGGCGACCCTTGCCGATGTCGCCATCGAAAGACCCGCCGCCTTTTTCGCATTTCTGCTCGCCGAGAACCTCGCACAGCGAGGCATAAAAACCAGTGGAAGGTTCATCGAGATGGCTTTCCAAAATCGCGGGTCATTGGTTCGGCTGACCGAGTTCACCACCAGCATCCACGACTGCCTGGCACGGTGCAACAAGAACAGTCTCGGGCTTGTGGCCGAAGCACTGGTCAAAACGATCGCCGCGGAAAAGACGCCCGATAAGAAAAACGGCAGCTGGAAGGGGGGTACGGAGCTTATCAGCCAATACTTATCGGACCTCGGCCTTGACGACAGCCAGTTCTACATCGACGACGGCAGCGGCCTGAGCCGGCAGAATGAGCTCAGCGCCCACGCCATCACGAAGGTCCTCCGCAGCGTTTACGGGACGGCTGCCTGGCGGATTTACAGAGATTCTCTGGCGGTAGGGGGGGTGGACGGCACGATTGCAAAGTACTTTTACCGGCCCAAATACAAGGGCAGAATCCTCGGCAAGACAGGCTATCTCGAAGGAGTCAGAGCCTTCTCAGGTGTGTGCATCACGAAAAAGGGTGACTACATCTTTTCAATCCTTGCCAACAACGCCAACGGCCTGACCCGAGGTGCAATCAATGACATTGCCGTTGCAATTATTGACGAGGCCGAGCCGTAACGCCCGCTCAGAAAAGCCGCGGTAGGGCAGCGTCAGAAGCCCGCGGAGACACCGCCGGCAGGGCGGGGAGGGCGTAGTTACCTGATCGGGAAAGGAATAAAGCCCAGCCGGTCAGGGCCGCACAAATACCACCGTTCCATCGACACAAACTTCCCGCCGCCAGTCGGAGGCCACAGCGGCGGCCAGCGGCTTTTCCAGAAAGGCCATATGCGGGGCCTCAACCCCCACTACCACCGCCGAGGCAGGGCAGGTCTCTACGAGCTTTTTTATACCCGACGGACCCACCGTGTGCGTGAGCGCGCGCTGCCGGGCGGTCAAGAGGTCACCTATTCTGTAGATAATCGAGCCGGCGGCAAGTTCGGTGTAGATGCTGCAGCGTCCTTCAAGGGCGAGCAGCGGTGCCAGCGTCAGAACCTTCTTTGGCTCAGGGACCTTCGGCGCTATCTGCTCTGCTATCTTGTGCTTGGCAACAGGCACCCAGTGCTCAGGCACCAAGGCCAGCGGAGCTTTCTGCAGCACCACGGGATTGGAAGCAACGGCTGCAAAAACGCACATCCCGGCGAGCAGGCAGCCCACCTTGAAGCACCATCGTGCCGGCACGCTGGTCCCCAATTTCCTCAGGTAGCGGAGAGGCAGGGCCAGGGCAATTACTATAAACGGAACCGGCATAGCAAGATACTGCCGCCACATTGTCGGAGGAATCCACGCTATCACGAAAAAGATAACCGCCAACAGCCCGCCCAGAACCGCACACCGCCAGTTTGAAAACTCAATCCGCCCACGCAAAAACAGGACCGCAAGCCCCAGGTACGCCCCAAAAGCAAGCAGTGCAAGATAGGCCGGCGTGCGCAGGCACGCAGCCGTCAATTCGAGCTTGTCGAATACCATTCCGCGGTCCGCCAGCCACCGGCCGTATAGCTGCGGTATCTTGACTATGTTGAGATAAAAGGCTTGGGGCGCTTGCAGGATGACCCATATTGGCCAGATAAGCACCAGCGCGGTTGCAACGAGAAAGGGCAGAACGCGCCCCCACCTTTCTTTTAGCGACTTTGCCGGTCCGCTCAAGAGCATAGCAAAGAACACTGCCTGTGCCAGCACCGTCGTAATCCGCATACAACTGGCGAATGTCAGCAATGCGCCCATCACGGCGATCTTCCACGACCACCACCCACATCGGCCCTGTTCGCAGGCTAAGTACAACCAAGAAGCCGCCACAACACACAGGATAACAACGTCGTGGTTCCAGGCGTATCCATTCGCGTAGTCGACCAATGGATTGAACAGGTACAAGGCCAGTGCGGCCAGCCCGAAAAGCGAGCCGCAAAGATGAGCGTCCCTGAACACCTGCCGATATATGCCTATGATGCAGACCATAATCAAGACATCGCAGACGACCGAGATCATTCTACCGGCCAGCAGGTAATAGCTTGTACCGGTCAGCCTGTACACAGCCGCATATAGGAGCGGATGGTAGGGCAACTGGGCCGCGTATGAAAAATCCCTGTAAACCATCTTGCCCTGCGCCGTCAGCACGCCGGCGGTGCAATACATCTGCTCATCACGGCCTATGGGCTTGCTCATACTGTTGGCGAGGATCGCCAGCGATAGCAGAACCACCACCGCGATAGTCACTATATCGGCAGTCTTCGCTGACATCGGACACCTGTTCTTCGAAGGCAGGCTGGTTGCAGCTTCACCATCCGGATAATTCGCCGAGCAGCTCTTCGGCCAGGTCCTTCATCGTCACGATTCCAACCGGCCTTTGACGACGGCCGCGCGTGCGCCGGGTCACCAGAATTATCTTGTGCCCTTCGCTTTGCATTACGTGGATCGCCTCGGTAACCGTCGTATTCTCGTCCAGCTTCCGTATCTGGCGCACGTACTCGGCCAGGCTGTTGAAATCCCGCGAGCCACTCAGGGTCTCGTAGATGTCCACAAACCCCACGATGTTTGAAGGCCTGCGCCTGTAGACCAGCAGCCGTGTAAAAGGACATTTCTCCAATCTGCTCAGCAGGGACGCTCGGTCCGAGTTGAACTCGACCGATTCAACCCTGCCAAGCGGGATCATCACGGACCTTATGCGTGTACCCGGGATGGCAACAACGCGATTGAGCATATCCGTCTGGATCGGGCTTAGTATCCCTTCTTCGTGTGTATCCCTTAGAAGCGCAAGGATGCGGTGCCTTGGGCCAGAGGTTATCGGGGTCTTAGATGGGGCCGACAAACCCGCCAGCCGGCCGAAACCGCCGGAAATCACGCGAAGCAGCGGCACCGCTCCACACCAGCTGAACAACTTGTGCGCGATATACAGCACCGGTGCTGCATACGGCATAAGGAAGTCGCTGCGGTGGAAGAAAATGTTCTTGGGAATCAGCTCGGAAAAAACAAAGAGCAGCGGGACGGCGACGAGTGTGGCTGATGCCTCGGCTGAGTGGACGTCGGTCTGCACAAAAAACATATACGTGATGATGCTCGTGGCAAAATAATGCGCCAGATTTGAGCCCACCAGAGTGGTAAGAAGCAGGCTCGGGCTGTCCTTCATAACCCGCTCCAATACTACAAACAAGAACTTCTTTTTCTCCACTCCAAGGCGCAGCCGGACCTTGCTGAGCTGATACATCCCTGTCTCCGAGCCTCCAAAGAGGCCCGCCAGACCGACGAAAAATACAAACGCTACCAGCAGGACTATCTTGTTATCCATCTTTTGCCGAGGCCCCCAGCGTTAGTCTGACGCTCTCGATTCGGCCCTTGGTTACGTTCTCCACCGTGAACTTCAGGTTTTTCAGCCGGGCGACGTCGCCGCTTCGGGGGATCCTGCCCAGCAGGGCGGTCACCAGTCCGCCCATGGTGCAAATCTTCGCGTGGGAGATGTCGATGCCGAACGCCTCTGCCCAGTCGTGGATAGGCAAACTGCCAGATAGACGGTACTCGAAAGGGCCCAGTTGTTTGATAGGTTCTGTACGCTGCTGCCCCTCTATCTGGCCGAAAAGCTCTTGGGCGATGTCCTCGAGGCGGACGGACCCCGCGATACCCCCGTACTCATCGACAACCACCGCCATATCCGTGCCGCTCTGCCGGAAAAACTCGAGCAGCGATTCAACGGTTTTCTGCTCGGGGACAAAGTGCACCGGTTTGACCAGGTCGCTTATCTTTGCGCTCGGCTTGAGCAAGAGGTCTCTAAGATATACCACGCCCACGATGTTGTCGCGCTTGCGTGAATATACCGGAATCTTCGTCAATCCGTGCGTTCGCATAAGCTCTATGGCCGCCTGCGGCGAACTCGTCAGCGAGCAGACGACCATATCTACCCTTGGGCGCATAACGTGACGGACCTTCAAAAAGCCCAGCTCGATAACTTCGGTCAGGAGCCTATTCTCGTGGGCGCTAATCAGGCCTTGTCTGCGCGTCGCCTCTATGAGAGACCGGAACTCCGCCACCGTCAGCTCTTTGGGCGCCCTTGCGGGCCCAAGGACTATGCGAAGAACAGGCTCAAGGATGAACACTTTGAATATGAATTCGAACGGCCTGAAAATCTTCATCCACAGATAGGCCGGAACTGCCACGATGGTGCACAGCACCGGTGAGTTTGCATACGCCAGCGACTTCGGCACTATCTCGCCCATCAGCACGAGCAAAACGAAGCTCAACAGAGCCGCAAGCGCCGCTGCGGTCAGCCCCGCGTCCTTCTTTATGGTCATCGACAGGACGCTGGCCGTGCTAAAATACAGCACGTTGACCGCCATGTTTCCGAACAAAAGGCTGTTCAACAGATGCCCCGGCTGGTCCAATATTGCTGCAACCAGCCGCTGAACTCTGTGTCTCGACGAGCACAGAAGACGAATCTGCCTGTTGCTGAGGTTGAAAAATGCGGTTTCCGATCCGGAGAAAAAGGCTGAGACCACCAAAAGAGCCAACATCAGCACGATATGGCCGAAATGTTGAAGAATCTGTCCCACGGCCAGCTATTGCCCGATTATTACCGACCTGCAAGCGGTCGCGTCGCTGCGTGCCAGTGTACGGCCCGGCTTGAGATACGAGCCGGACGCAGCCCGCTTACCGCGGCACCGCTCGCTACTCACAGTCATAATCCGCACGAATCCACGGTAAGTTTACGCTTTGTGGGCTACGATGTCCAATACCTATGCGCGGTTCACGCATCCAGGTGCACTTTTTGGAAGGGCGATGGTGAAGGTCGTTCCGTTGTTGGGTCTGGACTCGACGGAAATTTTTCCGTTGTGGGCCTCAACAACCTTCCGACAGAAGGCGAGCCCAAGCCCCGCAGTCCGACCTGTGCGCGAGCCGTGGCCGCGTTTTTTGGTGGTGAAAAAAGGCTCGAAGACATCCGCCAGCTTGGGGCCGGCGATACCCTCGCCGGTGTCGCGCACTTTTACCTCGACCATCTCGGCTGCCAGGCCTGCACTTATGCTCAGGGTCCCACCGCTCCCAAGCATCGCCTCGCGGGCGTTGAGAATAAGGTTCATCAGAACCTGCTGGAGCTGGACCGGCACAGCGAAAACCTCCAGATCGTCGGGTATCGTTATCTCGATGTCGATCCCGTCCTTGCTGAAATCCCTGGCAAGGCAGTCAAAGACCTCGGCGACCAGGGGGGCGAGCTTGCAGAGCTGCTTGGGTTGCCGGTCGCCGGCCGCCAGCGACAGGATGCTCTCGGTGATCTGCGCGGCTCTCTGGCAGTTTCGCTCGGCCTTGTGGAGTGCCTTTTCGACCAATTCCGCGTCGCCGGGGTTCTGCAGCGCAAGGGCTGCATACGTCCCCACCGGCGTGAGCAGATTATTCAGCTCGTGGGCTATCATATAGCTGGCAACGCCCATATTGGCTATGTGCTGCAGCTCAGCGACCTGTGCCCTCAACGCCTCATTTTCCCGCCGCTGCTTCTGCAGGTCCCTGTGCAGGCACAGGCGTTTTTCCGTAAGGCTTGCCAACCACCAACTCCTTAAATACAATCTACCTGGTTTCCAGCGTTGTACCTTTGGCCTTGTACTTATATCGACTGTTGCTATGCTTTTTCTTGAGCTTTGCCGGGCTCGATGGTGGGCCTGGGGCAGCAGGGCGTCGCCGGTGTCTGTTTAAGGGCGGTATGCAGTAAGACGGCCGTGGCTCGATAGGCGATACGGACAAAATGAATGACCAGCGAATCCTCGACGAACTCCTGGGTCTGCTTGAAGCCAACAACGTTACGATACGTAATGAGCCGCTCGGCGGCCGTGGCGGAGGGCTTTGCAACGTAAAGGGCCGATGGGTTTTCTTCGTCGATACCCAGGCGTCCGCAGGCGATGTTGCGGCACTTTGTGCCGAAGCGCTGCCCAGGGTCGTCGAGATCGAGCAAATCTATATAAGGCCGGAAGTGCGCGAGTTCATCGAAAATCACAACACCCAGACCACCCTTTAGAGTTGTCGCCGCTGCCCCGAAACCTACCACAGCCCTGTGAAGAAGGCTGGCAGGGCGGTAGGGGAGCAAAAGGCGGAAAACTTCCAGGGTCGGACTTGACTAAGGCTGCGAAATCGGCCTTAATTGCTGTACCGAAGTGCACCACCGGGTGATTCGTTGCCATCTTAGGTCGGGAAGGAGCATGTGCGATGGCAGGGCGAAAAGTCGCGATTATGGTTGACCAGCTGTATCAGGTGCTCGAAGTGTGGTACCCGTACTACCGACTCAAGGAGGAAGGCTTCGAAGTGCATCTCGTTGGAGCCGAGGCAAAGAAAGAGTATCTCTCCAAGGAAGGGTATCCGTGCGTCTCGGATGTGGCAGCAGGGCAGGTTGGGGCCGATGAATACGACTGTATGGTGGTACCGGGCGGATTTGCACCGGACTTTATGCGCAGAAGCTCAGACGTAATAAAGTTCGCAAACGACATGGTCGCGGCCGGCAAAATCATCGCGGCTATCTGCCACGGGGGCTGGCTTCTGTGCAGCACGAGAATCTATCAGGGCAAGAAGGCCACTTGCTTTTTGGCCATAAAGGACGACATCAAGAATGCCGGCGCCGAGTACGTCGACGCTGAATGCGTTGTGGACGGCAACCTGATTACATCGCGCAAGCCGGACGACCTGCCCGCTTTCTGCAAAGCCATTATTAGCGCACTCGATGCTGGAAACTAACGCTATGACAAAGATCCCACCCGATCAGTCCCCGAAGCGAAGCCCGGTAATACTCGTTGTGGACGACAACCAGCAGAACCTCGAGCTTCTCCAGGCGTACCTCGAGGATATCGACTGCCGGGCGGTTCCGGCGACCGACGGTCCGGAGGCCCTCGATATCGTGGCGAAAGAGCCGCCCGACCTGATACTGCTGGACATAATGATGCCTAAAATGAGCGGATTTGAGGTCTGCAGAAGGCTCAAGAACGACCCCAAGACCGCCGAGATCCCGGTGATTATGGTCACCGCCCTGGGTGAGCTCGGGGACATCGAGCACGCCATCGAATGTGGGACGGACGACTTCTTGAGCAAGCCGGTCAACAAGCTTGAGCTGCTGACGCGCGTGCGAACTATGCTCAAACTCAAGCACCTCACAGACCGGCTCGAACGGACGCTTGCATACCTGAGCGAGATCGAAAAGCAGGCGCAGATAGCCAAGGCCGAGCCGCCAGAGTCACGCACGTAGGCCCTGATCGCGAGGCACCTGCAATCGACGCCAACCGTGCAGGCAGGGGGGCCAATAGCCGATAACAGCCCTTGTAAAACCCAAACAATCCCTACAGCACACACAACCGCCATACACGCCGTGTAAATCCGCTGCGGTCCCGTTCCGCGGGCCGCGCCGGGATTAACAACCCCTCTCAGATTGTCGATACGTCCATTGTGCCGGACAGAAGCTGTGCGGTTGGCAAGCAGCTGAGTCGAGCGTCTGTCGATCGCAGGGCACCAAGCGTGAGAGGGTAATATGAGCAGCTTGCTTGAAATTCTCGGCAGGGCGATCACCATCGACACCGCCGATCTGATACTCCATTGGCTCAGCGCTGTCGGCACCAGCCGAAGATTGCCGGCGGCCGACAAGAACCACCTGGCAGAGATTGTCGAGCTTATATGTCGGGACAAGCTGGAAACGGCCGCCGAGCAGCTCAGGCTCTACCTCTTTGAGAATTCGGCGTGCGTCCTGGGACGGATGGCCGCAGCGGCGATCTGCCTCAAGGAAAATAAGCTCCAGCGCGCCATAGAGGAGCTGAACTCCGTCTACATGAGGCAGCCCAACAACACGATGGCACTCTACGCTCTGGGCCACTGTTACGAGCGCCTCTCGAAAGAGGCCCAGGCCGTGGAGTTCTACCAGGATTGCTTGAAATTCAAGAGTTATCTTGAGCTTCCGGCTCAGCGGCTCGCTGCAATATCCTTCAAAAATGGCCGAGTCGAGCAGGCTATCGAGCAGTACGAGCTCCTCAGAGCCGAGTATCCCGACGACGTCAGATCGCTGGTGACGCTGGGCCAACTGTACATCGTGGCTGAAAGATACTCCGATGCGACCGAGACCTTCAATACAGCGATCTTGATACATCCGGACAACTTTCAAAGTGACGACGAGCCTGAAATCGAGGAACTGATAGAAGAGGGCCGGCTACACGAGGCTCTCGAAGAAACCGAAAAACTCCTCGAAACGCAGCCGCACCAGGCCCAGCTTCTGATGAAAAGGGCCGACATCCTCTGTATGCTCGGCGCGACCGGCCAGGCCATCCCGCAATACCAGCAGGCGCTTCGTTTGTGCCCCGACTTTCTGGAGGCGACAATAAAGCTGGGTACCGCGTATCTACAGCTCGGCCGTGACGATCTTGCCGCACGCCAGTTTAATAACGGCGTGGAGACAAACGACTCCATCGTTGACGCGTACATCGGTCTTGCAACGGCGTACAAGCTCGCTGGTCGCACCTCCGACGCACTTGCAACCCTGTCGCTGGCCGGAGCAATCCAGCCAAACAGTTCCTTGCTCTTTGCCGAAACGGCCACGCTGCACTTCAAGGCAGAGCTTCGTCGTGACCATCCGTTTGACAGCTCAACCGAGCAGGCCGACCTGACCGAACACGCAATTGAAGCGCACCGCCGAGAACTGAGCCGCCGGCCGCGGAACCCCGACCTTCACTACCGCCTCGGCATATTACTGATGAGTACCGGCGAGCTGGAAACGGCGGCGGGCCTATTCCGGACTGCCCTTGAGATCAACCCGCTCTACGACAGGGCTCGAACAAAGCTTGCAATCTGCCTGTTTGAGACCAACCAGGCGCGCCAGGCGGTCGCACAGCTGATCCGGCCGAACTGCCTCGACCCCGCGACACTTAACCTCCATTATCAGACGGCGCTGCTTTACTGCAACCGCCTTAAATTTGCCTCGTCCTTGCTCAATCTCGAGCGCACGCTCGAGGAGAACTATACCTGCCCGGCGGCCGCAGAGAACATTTCCACCGTCCTCCAGAACCTTGGGATCCTCGAAAGGACAGCTGCAACCTGGGAAGATCTCTCAGAAATGGTGAACCAGGCCCTCGATGATGATGGTACACCGCCCGAACTGGCCGTTTGAACGAGCATAGAGCAAACCAGGCCAGGACGTACGCCTTTAGCCCACGAACCTGCCGAATGAAACATAACATATCTTATGGGACGTTGCGGCCGGCGCTCTTTCGCGGCCACCGGTGCTGCCACAACGCCCGCCTAGCGATAAGTCGTCGATTTAGTGGGACTTACCGCAAGCCGGCCGGCACGCGAGGGTTCCGGGATGCGTTGCTTAAGCGGCTGGGCCTGCGGGCCGGTGCAGTTTCGTCGGGGCGCCCTGACTGAGGGTTTCTGGCGGTGTTTGGTTGTGTGGAGACGGCTCCTGGGGCGAGTTGAGCGCAACGAGGATTCCAGGAAAGACCGTTGGGCTGTAACGCTGGCGCTGGTGCGAGCGTTGCGACGCTGGAGCGGCGTAGCTGATGTAAACGCGGCAAGGCGCAGAAGAGATCTGCGTGATTATAGTCCGATAAGATGGTCGGGGGAATGTCTTAGCCCGACGGGCTTGCCGAGGATTTCGTAGCACAGGACCGCCCTTCTAAGGTCGGCTGCGGTAGAGAGCCTGGGGACAGTGCGCAGAACATATGGCGGGCGAGGCCCCTTCTTCACGGTCTTGACGGTCGGACGGGCTGCGGTTCTTGGGGTCCTTGGGAGCGGCTCGGGCACCGGTTTGCCGAGCTGCTGGAAGTCCAGCTCGATACGCGGCTTAAGAGTGGGCAGTTGCGGCTCTATTTCAGGCTGTACTACATCGGGGATGCTGCGCTCGATTTCAGTAACTACGGTGTGAACCGCCCTACTGGGTCCGGCGCCAGCGGTCGGGCTTGGCCGAGCCGGCAACCGCCGGCGTGCAGGTCCTCGCGGCCGCACAGGCCGAGCAGGTTCACCGGGCTGCCGGGTCGAGCTCTGCGGGGGTACTTCCGCGTCAGGGACTTCGGAGGGGGCTTTGCCTGGAGGTTCCGGGCGAGACTGCTCATCTTCGAGGTCAAGTTTGCGAGTCCTGGCCTTGATAATGCTGTTTAGAGCAGCCAGGGCTGCGACGACGATGAACACCAAGAGCTGCATCCAGCCGGCATCATCGGCGCCGGAGGACAACATACGAGGGTCGAAATGTGAATTTAGTATGCCCATATCCGTTGTGGAAGGCCCGATCGGGCCGGACTGGCCGCTCGGGCCGTCGAACGACTGGCTCTATTCATTCTCTTTCTTCTCTTCGGGCCTGGCTATCGAATCCCTCATTGCCGTATCTGCCATAATGTTCTTCATCCGATAGTAGTCCATCACGCCCAGATTGCCCTTGCGGAAGGCATCAGCCATAGCCAGCGGCACTTTGGCCTCGTTCTCCACAACTAAGGCCCGCATTTCCTGCTCTCGGGCGACGGCCATCGCCCGTCTTTTCTCGGCCTCTGCCTTGGCCCGCCGCATGTCTGCCTCGGCCTGCGCTGCCTGGAGCTCGGCGCCGACGTTCTTGCCTACGTCCACATCAGCAATATCGATCGACAGTATCTCATACGCCGTCCCCGCATCCAGGCCCTTGGCAAGAACAGCCTTGGAAATCTTGTCAGGATTCTCCAACACGCTCTTGTACGTCATCGCACTGCCGATAGTGGTAACGATACCCTCGCCCACGCGGGCGACGACGGTCTCCTGGGTCGCGCCGCCGATGAGCCTCTCGATGTTTGCACGAACCGTGACCCTGGCCTTGGCCTTTAGCTGAATCCCATCCTGCGCGACCGCATCGACCGTTTCCCTGCCCTTTGTCGGGTCCGGACAGTCGATCACCTTCGGGTTGACGCTAGTTTGGACGGCATCGAGTATGTCGCGGCCTGCCAGGTCGATCGCCGTGGCGGTCTGGAAGGACAGGTCGATGTTCGCGCGATTCGCGGCGATCAGGGCGCGCACGACGTTGGGCACCCTGCCGCCGGCCAGGTAGTGGCTCTCAAGGTCTTTTGTAGTAATAACCGCCAGCCCCGCTTGAACCGCGGTGATCTTGCTCAGAACGATGGTTCTGGCATCTACTTTCCTCAGCCACATACCGATCAATTCCGAGAGCTTAACGTCCGCGCGGGAAAAGAAGGCTTGCAGCCAGAGCCTGGCGAACTTCCAGACCAGAAGCAACACTACCAGGGCAATGATGCCGAGCACTATCAGAACAATGACCGCAGCTATCTTTGTTTGATCGTTCGTTCCAATGACGATGTTCGCGAAACCGTTCATCTTGTCACCTTTTGCCTAATCCTCTTCCGCTATCCTGACGGTCACCTGCGTACTTTCGACGTCTATTACCTTTACCTGTTTGCCCTTGTCAACATAACCGCTCTCAGCCACGCATTCAACCCTTTTGCCGGAAAAACTGCATATCCCTACGGGCCGTAAAGGCGTAAGCACGACACCACGCGCGCCCAACAGGTCCTTGAGCTGTTCGGTATCCGGCACGGCATCGCCCTGCTGGCGCTTAGGAGCGGACAGTATAACGCTGCTGCCGAACCTTGTTTTCGGAAACACTCGGTAAGCAAAAACTAAAACCGACGGTATCATCACCACCGCGACTGCTATGCCTATTATCCCTGCGGTACTGCTCTGGTTGAAGAAAATAAGCGTCCCGCCGAAAAGGCACGCGATGGCACAAATACTTATCAGGCCCCCGCTCGGCACGAATACCTCCGCTATCAACAGCGCCGCACAGGCCAGATAAAGAAACACCGCCAAGACGAACCACCAGCCCATATACGTATCTCACTTCTGCAGAATCAAGCTTGCGATCCGGGCCCAGCCAAGCAGCCCAGGCGCCCAAAACCTTATTGCCGGTCCTGGGCGGCCCTGACCACGACCCGGTTGCCGCGAATCTCGATTATCTCGACTCTGGTACCTCTGTCAAGGAACTCTGCCTCGGCGACGACATCCACTATCGCCTCGCCAAACCTCGCCTTGCCCGACGGTCGCAACGTTGAAACCGCTTCTCCGAGCTGTCCGACCTGGAGACTGACGGTCTGACTCTCGGGCGGGTGAGTCATACTGACGCGCGCCCGGCCCGGCTTAGCCGCGCCGGGGACGAGGACGAGCCCGCTCATAAACCGCGTCTTCGGCAGGTATTTGGCCAGCAGCCGCGCTGCGACGATGAACCCTACGAATCCCAGAGCCAGCCCGACCACGCCGTTGAAGAACAACCGCCAGTCCAGGGGACTTCGGGGCCAGGGCACCTGGTCCGGCGGGTTCTTCACAAGCATCCCGAAGATGCCTGCCAGTATGCAGAGAATGCCCGCAATGCCCGCGACGCCGAAGCCTGGCAGGACGAATATCTCGACCAAAAGCAGGGCTACGCCGAGCAGGAGTACGAGCACTTCCACCCAGTTCGCCAGGTCAACCATATACTTACTACCGATGATAATCACGATGCTGATCAGCGCTACCAACCCCGGGAGCCCCACGCCTGGCGAACTGAGCTCCAGGTACACTCCCAGCATTGCCAGCATCACCAGGACCGCCATCACCGCCGGCGAATTCAGCCAGCGCACCAGCTCTTCCGACCAAGTTGTTTTGAGCACCATCGGCTCGCCGACGAATCTGACGCCGTCTCGCTGGGCCAGGAAATCGAGCACACCCTGCCGGTCTTTGACCAGCGCCCTTGCCAGGCCGTACTCCAGGGCTTCCGATGCCTTGAGCGTTAGGAGCTCGTCGCTGCTTACTATCAGTTCCTTGTTCTCAAGGTCGTAACTGTTGGCATCGCTCGGCAGACGGTCTCCCTCGAAAAACTCGCATTGATTTGTCTTAAGGTTCTTGATCCGGTATACCTCGATCTGCTGGGTTACCATAGCCTTGAGCAGCACATCCGGGTAGCCGTTCTCTTCGGCACTCACTGCGAAGGCGGTCCGTGTGTCCGTCTCGATCTTCTCCCTTTCCACGCCTTCCAGTTTCCCTCCCAGCATGATCGGGGCGCAATCTCCTATCCGCGTGTTTTCCTTCATCACGATGTCCTTGCAGGCAACGCTTATGAGGGCACCGGCCGAGATTGCCTTCGTGGGGATGTATGCAACTGTGTGGGCTTTTGCGTTCAGCTCGTGGAGCAAGTACTCCGATATGTCGTAAGCGGCGAAAAGCCCGCCTCCGTAGGTATCGATCTCGAAAATCAGGTAGTCGGCCCCCTGCTCCAGCGCGATCTGGCTGCGCCGCTTGATCGACTTGAACAGCCCATCGTCGACCATCCCCTTGCAGATAACCACGGCCGCCTTGGCAGCCGGCAAATCCTGCCCGGAACCGGTCGGCTCGACTGCGAAGACGAGACTGATAGACAACAGCAACGACAGCGAGAGCACCCCGAGTTCTCGACGCGAATCCTTCATAGCACCACGTATTCTAACCGCATCTCCGCAATGTGGCAATGCTAACTCAGGAATCCGGCGAGATTCGCGGCTTGACTCCTTCCCATTGAAGGCCCCCTATTATCGCCTGGGCGATATTCGTCAGGTGATCGCCGATTTTCTCGATATTGTCAACCAGGTCGATGAATATCAGGCCGCCCTCGGGCGTACATATCCCATCGCTCATGCGCTGTACGTGGCTGCGGCGAAGGTCTATCTGCAGCTGGTTCAAATTGCGCTCGTGCTCCTGGGTCAGCTTCGCTGGCTCGACGGTGTCTTGCTCCAGGGCTTCGATGACGTGGTCGAACATCTCTTCAATCTCCGCCTTCAGCTGACCGGCCTCAGCCATGGCCGGCTCGCTGAACGACAGCCTCTGGTCGATTTTCCGCTCAGCAATCTCAACGATATTGACGGCGTGGTCGCCGATACGTTCGAGATCGTTGACTGCGTGCAAGAGCACCGGCAGTTCCGTAGCCACCTGGCTGGAGAGCGTCTCGCGCGACAAGGCCGTAAGGTAGGAGGTTATTTCCAACTGGAAGTCATCAATGTAGTCTTCCAGATCTCTGACCGCCTTGAGGTCCTTTTTGTCGGCGTTTAGAATCCCGTTTATGGCCAGCATCAAGGTCTTCTTGGCGGTCTTGGCCATACGGACGATCTCGCGCTTTGTCTGGGCCAGCGCGATCGCAGGTGTCCTGAGCAAATGGCTTTCCAGGGCCACGGGCTTGCGGGCGGTCTCTTCCGGGGTCACGGGGATAATCTTGACCACAATAGCTCGCAGCACATTGATCATCGGCAGGAATACGATGGTATTAAAGACATTGAAGGCACAGTGGGCGGCGAATATGTGCGTCATAATGGTGCCCTTGCCGAGCGCTCCAGGTGTAATCCACTCAACGGCATCCGCGAACCATCCGAGCCAGACAAGCGGAAGCATATAGCAGACGCCGATCACGTTGAATATCGTGTGACCCATCGCCGCTCGCTTCGAGTTTCTTGCCGCCCTGAGAGCTGCTATCTGGGCAGTTATGGTCGTGCCGATATTGTCACCCAGAATGTATGGTATTGTAACTCTCAGAACCAGATCCCAGTCCGTCCCGAACACCTCTTGAAAGGCCAGCATCTGGATCATTGCGATGGAGGCTGAGCTACTCTGAAGCAGCATCGTTATCGCCGTGCCCGCGAGCACCGCAAGGATAGGATTTCGGCCGAGCCCCACAAGTGCCCGCCTCGCAGCTTCGCTGTCCTTGAGCGGGCTGAAGGCATCCTTCATAAAGTCGATCCCGAGGAACAGAATGCCGAACCCCAATATCACCTGCCCGACATCGCGCACCTTCTGCGATCGACCAGCAACGTTCAACAGGAACCCCACCACAACCGCCGGTAGTGCGTAATTGGTGATCTTGAAAACAGCCAGAACCGAGACCAGGCCGGCCGTGATCGTAGTGCCTATGTTTGCGCCCAATACCACACACAATGCCTGCTTCAAGCTCAAGAGACCCGCATTGATCAGGCCCACCGTCATTACCGTTGTCGCGGAGCTCGACTGTATAAGTGTCGTCACTAAAGCGCCGACGACGACCGCTATAACGCGATTCTTCGTCAGTGCCTCGAGCAGGCTCTTGAGCTTTTGTCCCGCGGCCTTCTTCAGGCCGTCGGACATCAAGCCCATGCCGAACAAAAAAAGACCCAAGCCACCTAACGTACCGAACGCCATATCTTTAATATCCATCTGCACTCCTTCTCAACACACAATGGCAATCGAGGTTGGAACCCTGGTCTTTCAGGTCTTCCGGTCGTCGCGCGTCCGGCTGCGCAAGTAGTCTGGCGTAGTAGTACGCCGTTTTGCCCCCGTGGTCAAGCCAAATTCCTCCGCCAGCTGCAACGATCTCCCACATCCAGATATTCTCACCCATCGCCCGATGCCTGCTCCGTTCGAGCAAGCTGGCGCAGTACCTCAACCCCATCCCGCAGTTTCTGGTCGCTGGTGGCGTAACTTATCCTGAAATGCGTATCCCTGCTGCTGAACACATTCCCGGGTATTACCAGCACGTTATCCTTTATCGCCCTCTCGACGAACTGGGTCGCACTGGGTCCAGGCGACCTGACAAACGCGTAGAAGGCACCTGCTGGCCGAACCAGTTCGAATTCCTCCGAGAGGCCTTCATACACGATGTCTCTTTTTCTGCGGTATGCCTCGACCACCGAAGCCACGTCGCAATCCAATGCCGTCACGGCCGCCTTCTGAAAAGGCGTCGGCGCACAGACGAAGGTGAACTGCTGGAGCTTGGCCATCTCCTCCACGACTTCCCTCAGCGACGCATGGGCCGCAACGTATCCCAGCCGCCAGCCCGGCATCCCGTAGCTCTTGCTGAAGCCGCGAAGCACCAGCGTCTTGGCGTGCCACCTCGCCACGCTCGCAAACGGACCGTCATAGCAGAATTCATCGTATATCTCATCGCTCAGCACGAGCACGTCGTTCTCGGCCGCGATCTCTGCAAGGCTCTGCAATTCCTCCGGTGTATATACAACCCCCGTCGGGTTGTTCGGCGAGTTAACGATGATCATCTTCGTTCTCTCTGTGATCGCCTGGGCTATTTTTTCGACCGGCAGCCGAAAATCCGGGTAGCTGTCTACAAAAACACACCTGCCCCGCAACATACTTACCAAATGCTTGTACATAACGAAGTATGGATCGGGCATTATCACCTCGTCGCCCGGGTCAACAAGTGCCATAAACGCTAACAGCAGTCCCCCGCTCACACCACTGCTCACCAGAACCACCGGCTCGTCCCATCCAAACTCGCGCCTTATCCGGGCGGCGATCTTATCTCTAAGCTCGGCGTCGCCCGCTGTTTGGGAGTACTTGTTGTCCCCATCGCGGATGGCCTTTATGGCCGCATCCTTGACGACCTCGGGCACATCGAAGTCAGGCTGACCTATCGAAAGGTTCACCGGGTCAGCTAACTGCGCGGCCAGCGCGAAGACGCTGCGTATCCCGCTGGCATCGACCAGACCTACTCTGTCTGCAAGTAGCTTCTTCACAATGCCCGCATAATACCGAGCCACCTCGAATAATCAACATAAATCCACCGTGTTCCGCGCTTCGCCGCGCTCACTGTTGGGGCAGAACACCTCTGCGCCCGCCGGCCGTAAACGCCCTTCCCGGCCTGAGCCGCGACGTGCCTTGAAGCCGCATGCAGCCGAGCTTGGCGCGTACAAAAAGCCGCCCGGTCCGATGCGGGCCGAAGCGGCTTTCGAAATGGCCGTACTTGTTCTAACCGACGTCTGCTGCGCCGCCGGCCGGCTCGGCCGCGCTCGCAGCCTCCGTCGGGGCCGCCTTTGCAGTAGCGGCTTTGCCTTTGCGCCCTGCCCGGCTCTTGCGGTGTGCTACCTTGGGAAGCCCCAGGATCGGGTCCCCCTCGGCCCAACGCTTCTCATCTTTGAGCGCCTCGACGCGCTCGGCACGCGTCAGAACATTACGGTGCCTTTCCAAGGCTCCGCGTATCTTCAACGAACGATCAATAGACATCGAAAACTTCTCCTACACAGCTCACACTTCTTGCTCACTCGACCTTCTTGCCGTACGCATCACTGAAGTAATGCGGGGCAAACTTCTCATAACCCTCAGGTGCTTTGCCCTTGTATTTGGCGCCGATCTCGGCTATCCGCTTCTTGGCCTCGTATCCATCACCGCCGGGGCCAAAGCTCGTGTACCTATCCTTCGTTATGAGAAAATACTTCCCGTCCCACTTGACTATCTCCGTGTCGATCCCGTACCCGGCGAAATGCGCCTGCACGGGCACCAGATCCACGGGGGAGTTGTGCTGAACCAACACGATAACGTTGTCGCCGCGCCGCACACCCGCCGGAGCGCCGTCCGTCGTGCGGGTCGGTTGCGGGCCGGCGGTTCTGGGGCTCTGCGCCGGTCGTGTGCCGGCCGGTGGGCCGATCTCGCCCATAGTGCGAGCCGGTCCGGCCGGCCCGCCGGCTGGCAGCTCGCTTACCCCGGCTGACAACTCCCCTGCCCGAAACGCCACCAAAACCAGCACAACCAGCCCGAGCATCATCGCAATTGCGAGTTGGTATGGCAGCGAAAACTCGATCCGCCCGGCATTGAACTGCACGACGCGGGGCTTTCGCCGCCACCGCACGCCGCCCTTCGCAGCCTCGACGGCCCTGGTTGTCTCGGCCGAGGCCGGCTCGGCCAGACGGGCATCCGCCTGACCTGCAGCGGCTTGCTCAGCGTCAGCTTCCGGCTCCTGGGCCTGTGCCTCGGCCCGCAGCTTCTCCAGCGTCTGCCCGTAGCTGGGCTTGATGCGAGCCTTGCTCATAACCTCGTAAAGAGCCATTTTTCCTCGTCGATAACGTGCCATAATAGTGCCCGCCAACCACCGTGATTCTTCACCGCACAGCTTACCTGTTCTTCTCTTGGCAAGAGCATACAGCCAGCCCAGCAGGCCACATCGTTTTTTATAGTATTCGCCGGGCAATTGCAACACTCAAATGCGCGTATCCACTACAATTTACTGCAAGATTCGCCCCGACGGCCCGGCAGCTGTTGCCGGGACGGTTGCACCTTGTTTGCGGCAGCGGGCAAAGGCCTCGCATTGTAGCCTTTTTTTGTGCTGCTGGTGTTGCCCAGGAAGCGTAAGCTGCATAGAGCCAGGTACTTACACGTTGCCGGTACCACGGCTATGCCGTGGGGCAGACACGGCGATCGGGCGCCTGCAAAGGCGGTATATACCGATAAAGGCCCATTCCAAAATTGCGCCAAAATTGTCTTGACAACGAGAGGTTTGTCCAGTACCGAATACTTCTTTTAAGCGTTCTGTAGCAAAGTGGTAATACTCGTTTGGAGTCTGTGTTAATGCTGCCAGCCAAGAAGACCAGCAAAACCAGGACCCGCACAAGGCGGAGCCATCACCGCCTTCGGCCCATAAACTATTCGGTCTGCCAGAAGTGCAACCAGGCAAAGCTTCCCCACGCAGCGTGTGAGAATTGTGGTTACCTCAACCCCAACATTACACTTGACCTGGCGAAGGAACGAACGTAGCGGCTGAGATATGCGGATCGCAATTGATGCAATGGGTGGCGACAACGCCCCCGACGAAATCATTGCCGGCGCGCTGGAGTCCATAGAGTTTCTCGCCGACGACGACCAGTTAATCCTCGTCGGCCCGGAAGAAGTGATTGAGCCCCGGCTGCCTTCTCCAAAATCACGGGGTTCGGCGATTACCGTCGTCAACGCCCCGGATGCCATTGGAATGGACGAGCCGCCCGTCGAAAGTCTCCGCAAGAAGCCGAAAAGCTCCATCGCGGTCGCCGCCAAGCTGGCCAAGAGAGGGCTGGCCGACGCGGTCATCTCAGCCGGCAATACCGGAGCCGCGGTGGCTGCCTTCCAGATGAGGATGAGAAATCTTCCTGGAGTCAACCGTCCCGGTATTGCGGTAGTCTTTCCGACCTTTGAAGGACCGGTAACCATCTGCGATGTCGGCGCTAACATAGCCTGTAAGCCCATAAACCTGTATCAGTACGGCGTGATGGCCGCCGTATATGCAAAGCATCTGCTCGGCATCGAAAACCCCCGGGTCGGACTTATGAGCATAGGCTCGGAAGACGCCAAAGGCAACGAGGTCGTAAAGAAGGCCCGCGAGATGTTCAAATCCGACGACGGTATGGATTTTGTCGGCAACATCGAGGGAAGGGACATTTTCAGGGGCGTCTGCGACGTGGCCGTCTGCGATGGCTTCGTCGGAAACGTCGTCCTTAAGCTGACCGAGGGTCTCGTTGACGGCCTTTTCAAAGCCATAAAGCACGAGCTTCTCGAGGAAAAACTCCGCCTGGCAATGAAGTTCAAGCCCGTAATGACAAGAATCTATAGGAAATACGACTACAACGAGTACGGCGGCGCACCGCTGCTCGGCGTCGACGGGACCGGACTGATCTGCCACGGCTCCAGCAAAGCCAGAACAATCAGGAACGCCATCCTGGCTGCAAGGAGATGCAGCACTGAGAAGATCAACGACAAGATCATCGAATATCTCGAAGGAACCACTGTGAGAGCTGCCAATGGACAAGTCGACTGAGCCTGACAACCGGGCTGCCCGAGCGGTTATTGCCGGTCACGGCTCGTTCGTGCCGCAAAAGGTCCTCACGAACGAGGACCTGGAAAGAATGGTCGATACCAGCGACGAATGGATAACCAACCGAACCGGCATAAAGACCCGCCATATCACAACCGACGAAGAAACCACCGCCCTGTTGGCGACCGAGGCCGCCAGAAAGGCCCTGGCTTCTGCGAATCTCGACCCCAAGGAGCTCGAGTTGATCATAGTCGCGACCATTACCCCGGAGATGGTCTTCCCCTCGACGGCGTCTTTCGTTCAGCGTGCACTTTCCGCGAACAACGCCTTTGTATTCGACCTGGCCGCCGCTTGCAGCGGCTTCATCTACGGTGTATCTATCGTCCAGCAGTTCATAGAAAATGGTCGGTTGAAAGCGGCTCTCGTTATCGGCGCCGAGACACTCACGAAGATCACGAATTTCAAGGATCGTTCGAGCTGCATACTGTTTGGCGACGGGGCCGGGGCCGTCGTTCTTAAAAGCGCTCAAGACGGACGCCGGGGCGTGATCTACAGCACGATGTACTCCGATGGAGACCGCTGGGAGGCCCTGAACTGCCAGGCTTACGGCTCACGCTATCCGGCCGACAAACCTCTGGATGATCCAAACAAGGTATATATGGAAATAAAGGGCAGAGAGGTCTACCAGCACGCCATCCGGCGCATCGTCGAGACCGTCAATGAGTGCATAGAGCGGAGCAATCTGAGGCTCGATGATGTCAAAATGGTCATCCCTCACCAGATGAACGCCCGGATCATCGATTCCGCTGCAAAGCGACTTCACCTGCCAGCCGAAAAGGTCTTTATGAATATAGACCGCTACGGCAACACCTCGGCCGCATCTGTTCCTATCGCCATCGATGAATGCGCGAGAACGGGCAGGATCAAGCGGGGTGATATAATTATACTCGTCGCATTTGGCGCAGGCTTGACCTGGGGGGGCACGGTCATCGAATTCTGAGGTCCTACCGACCGAATGGTGCCGGCTTTTTGAGCGTGGATATCGCAAGATGAAAACAGCCTTTCTATTTCCAGGACAGGGCGCACAACACGTTGGGATGGGCAAGGATGTAGCCTCCGCCTTCCCGGCAGCCGCCGAAATTTTCGGCAGGGCCAACGCCGTGCTCGGCTTCGATTTGGCATCGCTTTGCTTCGAGGGTCCCGCCGAGCAGCTCAACTCTACCACCATTTCCCAGCCCGCCATCTTCACGACATCGGCGGCGATTCTACAGGTTCTGCGAACAAGCCCCCGAACGGCCGGACTCAGACCCGATGTAACCGCAGGGCTGAGCCTCGGCGAGTACACGGCGCTTTATGCCGCAGGCGTCCTCAGGTTTGAGGAGGCCCTCGAACTGGTCCATAAACGCGGCCTGGCGATGCAGGCCGCCGCGGACCAGGCGGACGGGGCGATGGTGAGCATTATCGGGCTCGACACTGAAAAAATAGACCTGCTTTGCCGGGAGGCCAGCCGGGCAGGGCTGCTCGAGGCGGTGAATTTCAATTGCCCGGGCCAGATAGTCCTCAGCGGCGAAAGACAGGCCTGTCGTCTCGCCGAGTCAATTGCACCGCAACATGGGGCCATAAAGGCCGTGCCGCTTGAAGTAGCCGGTGCTTTTCATACCGAGATGATGGCCCCGGCGGCCGAGTCGCTCCGGCAGGCCCTTGCTGAGGCCTACATAAACGAGCCGACCGAAATCCGCATAATTGCAAATATCAACGCCGAATACTACAGCACCTCCGCAGAGATTGAGCAGGGGCTCGCAAAACAATTGACAAGCCCGATTCTCTGGCAAAAATGCATGGAGCGACTTCTTGGCGACGGCGTCGAGAATTTCTACGAAATCGGGCCGGGCAGAGTCCTGAAGGGGCTGATGAAGAGAATCAACAGAAAGGTCAAGGTTACAAATATCAGCACTGCCGAGGCATTGAACGAGCTGATATGAAAGGCACTGGACGCCGCACCGAACTCGGTGCATCACGGACAAGGAGGTAAGAAATGGCCGAAAAACGACTCGCCGTGGTAACCGGAGCGGCAAGAGGTATCGGCAGGGCCATAGTCCTTGAGCTGCTCAAGCAGGGACGCATAGTTGCTGGCCTCGATATCAACGCCGAGCAACTCGAGGAACTCGAAGGCCTCGTCGAGGATGCCGGTTTCTCTGTCATCACCAGGTGCGTTGACATAACCGACAGCGAGAAACTGACCGGCATACTCGAAGCTCTCGCCGACGAGCATGGCGGCATCGGCATTCTCGTGAACAACGCCGGTATAACGCGTGACGCTCTGCTTATGAGAATGTCCGACGAGGATTTTGACCGGGTACTCCAGGTTAACCTGCGTGCGGCGTTCGTCGCAACCCGCACCGCCGCCAAATCGATGGTCCGCAACAGGTTCGGCCGAATCATCTGCCTCAGCTCGGTCTCCGGCGTCATAGGCAACGCGGGCCAGGCAAATTACGCGGCAAGCAAGGCCGGCCTGATCGGGCTGACAAAGACGGTTGCCCGCGAGCTTGCAAAAAAGAACGTAACCGCAAATTGCCTTGCGCCGGGCTTTATTGTCTCAGATATGACCGACAAGCTCCCTGAGCCGGTCCAGGAGGCGGCAAAACAGCTTATTCCAATGCGAAAGTTCGGTACCGTTGAAGACGTCGCCAGGGCCGCAGCCTTTTTTGCTTCCGACGAGGCCGGGTACATCACCGGGCAGGTGCTGTGCATCGACGGCGGGATGGCAATGTAGAAAACTGCCTTTTGCGCCTCAAAAGTAAACCGCCCCGGGAGCACAGCAGCGAAGCAAAAAGATGCGAAATCAGCGGCCCACGAAAAGGACGCCGATTGGATACTTGGGCGGGCCGGACGCCGCGATGTCCGGTTCGCAGGCCCCAACGAGCGGGCAGAATATGTAGTCCCGGCTGCCGACTATTCGTTTAAAAAAAGAAAAAAATGTTTGTGAATAGCTCTGCACATCGGTATTATACGCCGCTAAATTGACGGACGGCAGGAATTTGCGGTAGAAACCTCGCCGCTCGCTCGGCGACGCAGGTAAGAGTGAAAGAGAAGATTGCGATTCCATTTGGGAGGAACGTTAAGTGAGTGCTGATGAGGTTGACATTCAGGCAATCGAAGAGAAGGTGATTGACATTATCAGCGAACAAATGGGCGTGGACAAAGCTGAAATCACGCGTGAAACATCGTTTATCAACGACCTCAACGCTGACTCGCTGGACACCGTTGAGTTGGTTATGGAATTCGAGGACGAGTTCGACATGAGCATACCTGACGAGGAGGCCGAGAAGATACAGACCGTCGGGGCAGCAATCGACTACATCGTCAACGCACAGTCCAAGAGCCGAGAGTAGCGAATCATTTTGATGAAAAGACGGCGAGTTGTCATAACCGGGCTGGGCTGTATCACTGCCCTGGCCGAATCCGTCGAAGGAATGTTCGCTGCGCTTTGCCAGGGTAAGAGCGGAATTTCGACGATCCAATCCTTTGATACCAGCGAGTACCCTGTAAAGTTCGGCGGCGAGATAAGGGGTTTTGACGTCACCCGGTACGTCGGCGTGCGAGACGGTAAGCGGATGGACCGCTTCACACAGTTCGCCATTGCCGCCACCGTGCAGGCCGTCGAGGACAGCGGGCTGGATTTCAGCAGGGAAGATGCTTTTCGCGTAGGGGCAATCGTCGGCACGGGCATCGGCGGGATAAAGGAGATCGAAGAGCAGCACATACGCTTGCTCGACAAAAGCCCTCAGAAGGTCTCGCCTTTTTGTGTCCCTCGTCTTATGGCCAATGCGGCCGCCGGCAACATAGCTATCCGTTACGGGCTTCGCGGCCCGAATATCGCCATCGTGAGCGCATGTGCCTCCGGGGCCCACGCTATCGGCGAGGCCTATTTTAGCATAGTCACCGGCCGAAGCGACGTTGTAATCACCGGAGGTACCGAGGCGGCTCTGACCCCTATAGGCCTGGCTTCCTTTTGTGCGGCACGGTCGTTGAGCGTCCGCAACGACAACCCGCAGGCTGCATCCAGACCCTTCGACAGTGATAGGGACGGCTTCGTCCTGGCAGAAGGCGCCGGCATACTGATCCTCGAAGAGCTTGAGCACGCCAAGAAACGGGACGCTCGAATTTACGCCGAGCTGTTGGGCTACGCGGCAACCGACGACGGCTATCACATCACCGCCCCCCTGCCGGACGGCGCCGGCGCTGCAAAGGCGATGGAACTGGCCCTTGCCGACGCCGAAATCCAGCCGGAAAACGTGGATTACATAAATGCCCACGGCACCGGCACCGAGCTCAACGACATCGCCGAAAGTGCCGCTATCCGCTTGGCCTTCGGTGAAAACGCGTACAATATCCCCGTCAGCTCGACAAAAAGCTCGCTTGGTCATTCACTCGGCGCTACCGGGGCGATTGAGCTGATAATCTGCGTCAAGGTGATCAACGAATCTACGATCCCACCCACAATAAACCTGGAAAACCCCGACCCGAAATGCGATCTCAAGATGGACTTTGTTCCGCTTGAAGCCCGCCAGGCCAGGGTCAAGGTCGCCCTGAGCAACTCCCTCGGCTTTGGGGGTCACAACGCCTGCCTGGTTGTGGGGAAACTGGTCTAACGACCCGCCCTGTGCCCACCCGGGGCGACAACGGCCGACACCGGCACCTCTGTCGTCGATGGGGTTTTCTTGCGCGTTTTTCGTTAGTGATTCGGTCCGGGCTGGTTATAATCCAGGCACTTTGGTATGAGTTGCCCTGAAATTGAGTGCCGGCTGAGGTTGCCATGGAGATAATCCTGCACCTTACATATTTGGTCGCGGGCCTGGCGATATTGTGGAAGTGTGCAGGGTTTCTGGTATCCGGCGCGGTGGGCTTGGCTGGTCGCCTGGGCGTAAGCCGGCTCGTCATCGGTCTTACCGTCGTTGCTATGGGCACATCGACCCCCGAAGCCGCGGCGAGCATAGCCGGGGTCTTACGGGGTCCTGCCGGCGGCGACATCGCCATCGGCAATGTGTACGGCTCGAACATAGCCAACCTGGCACTCGTGGCGGGCCTGATAGCCCTTATCCGCCCGCTGCAGGTCAGGAAAATGACACTGCTGCGGGAAGTGCCAGCGATGCTCGTGGTAGAACTGCTCCTCTGGCCGCTGGTGCGCGATTCCCACCTGGTCCGGATCGAGAGCCTCGCCTTGCTGGCGCTGTTTGCCGGCCTGCTTATGCTCACGATCCGGCTGGCCCGGCGCGAAGGGCCGGAGGCGATTGCCCGTATAAGAGTCCCCGAAATCGAAGCCGATCGACCCCGCCACTGCCACACGCTGGCAAGAAGCCTGTTTCTCGTGGCGGTCGGCCTGGCAGGACTTGCCGCTGGGGCCAAAATGACCGTTGAAGGGGCGGTATTTCTCGGGACTAAGCTGGGCATCAGTCAGGGCGTCATAGCCCTGACCGTCATCGCATTTGGCACCTCGCTGCCCGAGTTGGTTACGTGCGTGGTCGCAGCGGTCAAAGGCCACCACGACATCTCCGTCGGCAACCTGGTCGGATCGAATATCTTCAACACGTTGCTGGTCACCGGCGCCGCGGGGATGGTACGTCCGTTCGAGCTGAGCCTCCGCTTCGCTGGCGGCAGCGACTACTGGATTATGATCGCTGTCAGCGCTGCCTTCGCTGGGGCCGCCCTTATCGGCCGACGCAGCATCGGGCGAATCCAGGCAGTGATCCTTGTCACGGCCTATGCCGCGTATCTGGTCTACCTTTTCGGCTTTACCGGCGAACTCTGAGGCGCTCTTAGCTGGCGCGTGCCCTGCGGGCGGATCGCTCCTTCGGCGTGTTGCAGCGATCAGGGCGGGAAAAGCAGTGCTTCTGCGAAGACGTCCTGAAACCGGGGTTGATTTGCGATCTCCACGTATTGTATTTTTCGGGCCAGCTTGCCGGCCGCCTGCCTGTACTGCTCGCTTACGAGTGCCATTTGTGCTCCGACCAGGGCGGCATTGCCGACCGAACGGACCCGCTGCGGCTGCACGTCCGGCAGAAGGCCTATCCGCAGGGCGCTGTCCCTGCTGATGTAGTTGCCGAAGGCCCCTGCCAGGTACACTCGCTCGATATCACCATCTTGCACAGACAACTGGTCCTGCAGCAGCTTGATTCCGGTCCGTATCGCGGCCTTGGCTAACTGCGCCTCGCGCACATCCTTCTGGCTCAAGAACACCGGCCTTTCCCCTTTGGCCAGGATAAAAGCCGGCTGACCCTCAGCTGCGGCGACGCGCCAAGCCACGCCAGGGGGCAAGCTTTCAGCAGGTTGCTCCGGCCGGACGAACCGGCCGCTGCGATCGATAACGCCCAGCTGCAGCAAGACCGAGACAGCATCGATCAGCCCCGAGCCGCAAATACTCTGCGCCTGGACCGCGTCAATCACGTCAAGCAGCACCTCACCGTTCTCGACGGCAACACCCTGAATAGCCCCTTCTGCCGCCCTGCTACCGCACGCGATTCGTGCACCCTCGAAGGCAGGACCTGCCGCACAGCTCGCAGCAAACAGCGCCTCCTTCGAGCCCAGTACGACCTCGCCGTTGGTGCCGACGTCCACGATGAGCGTCGTATCGTCCGATGAGCCGATATCCACCGCGAGCGCCACCGCCACGGTATCCGACCCGACAAAACCCGCGACATTTTCGACCGTGTGAACGTTACCCTCGGGACTTATCTCCAGGCCCAGCTCTGGGGGGCTGAGGTCATGAGCGCCGAGCGAATATGCCTCGTATGGAGCCTGGCCCAATTGAGCGATGGGCAGCTTGAGAAAAATATGGTTCATCGTGGTATTGCCTACCACGCACATCTCGTATACATCGGCCGCCTCGACCCGGGCATCCAGACACAGTCGCGCAATCAGCTGGTTCAAACAGCCGATGACGCACTTATGGAGCTGCTCCATCTCGGAGGCGCCCCTGGCATAGGTGATTCTGCTGATAACGTCGTCGCCGAAACGTGTCTGCGGATTCAGTGCAGCGGCACTGGCCAGGGTCTTTCCCTTGACCATATCCATCAGTTTGGCCACGATCGTCGTGGTACCGAGGTCCACGGCAATGCCGAAGATCGCCTTGGCCGGGTCGCCCTGCTGATATTTCCGAAATACGTCCGGCTTGACGTCAACCAGGCCCTCGAAGGATCCTTCCTGTATCTTCTGCCCAAAGAACCGCGACTCCCGGGGTATCGTGACGGTCAGGTCTGAATCGATACGATACTGGCAAGCACAAACCGCACGATGGCCCGGCTCGAGCAGCACGGTGCACTTCTTGCACGTACCGCGCCCCCCGCAAACGCTATTAAGGATGATTCCAGCCCGGCCGGCTGCTTCGAGTAGCGTCGTCCCGGAGTGGACCGAGATTTGAATACTGTCGGGTTTGAAGGTAATCGTGAAATGCTTCATTCATCGAATCGCGTACGTCTGGGATGGCACGCGAAATCCATAGGCTTCAGGCTGACCAAGTACGGGACGCTGCTATGGGTCAGCTAATCTTGTGTCGGATCTTCCAGCGAGCCCGTCGCTTCTTGCTGCCCACTTTCCGCCTGCGTCTCGGTTTTCCCATCTACTTCTCCACAAAAATACCGAAAATTCCTTCTACCATTAGCCTTCCAAGTACCGCCAATGTGTGCTATCATCAAAGTATATGGAACCTGGACCGACAAGGCAACCCTTTTTGGGAGGCTTTTTTGGCTTCTTCGTCAGAGATTTGAGGGCTGTAAACCTTTGGAAACAGAGGCGTATTCGTGGTGCCAAGATGATACAATGCAAGGATTGTGAATTCTGTGAGCTGGACTCGCAGGGCAGGAGGACGTTCAAGTGCGACCCCTTCTCCAATATCAAGGAGCCGGAGTGTATAGCGAAATGGCAGTTGATCCGTCTGGATATGTTGGTCGCGAGCTACCAGAGTGTCCTCCAGTGGTACGGCAAGCTCGCGCCGCTGCAGGATAAGATCTTCAAGTATATGGAGAGGGAGATCGAGGACTTGGACGAGTCCGAGCGATGGAAGCTCCGCGATGAGGAAGATAGCGAGGACCTGGAGCAGGAGCAGCAAGATTTTTAGCGATTCCCGCGCCTCTTGGGTGCGCGGTTCGGTCCTGATTCCGGCTGTCAGCCCAGACCGCCGAAGCAGCTGCCTCCTTTGATACCGCCAGTAAACCTTACTGGCCCGATAACGAGGGGTATTCGTTCTTTTCGATCGCGCCGACGGCGGTATATTCACGGGCACCGGGCCGGCACGCAGGATATTACCAGACAGGCGCCCCTGTCGCGGCCCCAGGCGCCGGCGTGCGGGCTTGTAAGACGGCGCAGATGTGCTATTATGTTGGGGTAAGACCGTGCCGGCTGGGTTGGTTTGAGGCATCAGCCGGTCTCAGTGTGCCTCGATGGATGGGCGGCTGCTAAAACGGCTTAGGGTTGATAAGTGGATTTTCCTGCAATAAATCCGCCTCTCAGACCGTCTCTACCTTCTGAGAAAAGCGCTTGAGTATGGCAGAGAACGACGAGTTAGCCCGCATAATCAGCGGCTGCCAGAACGGCGATGCCAAGTGCTTTTCCGAGCTGGTTGACGCGTACGCGGGCCGGTGCTATTCTTACTTTTATCGGCTGACCGGCAATAACGAGCTCAGCGAGGAAATGCTGAGCGAGCTATTTGTCAAGTTGGTTGAGAAAATGGGGTCGTACAGGGGCGGGGCATTCGAGAGCTGGCTGTTCAAGATCGCCTCGAACATCTTTCACGACCACCTGCGCAGCAAGCAGCGACGCAAGAAACTGCTCGAGGCCAAGAGGGGCGAGCTTGAGTTGCGGTCGGTCGAACCGAAGAGATCCGAGAGCGACAGGCTTGACCGGTTGCAGGTACAGCTCGCCAAGCTGGACCCAAATACAAGAGAGCTCATACTGCTGCGGTTTTACTCGCAGCTGAGCCTCAAAGAGATAGCCAGGCTGCGGTCCGAGCCGATAGGAACCACGCTGTCCAGGCTGCACCGCGGGCTAAAGAGGCTTCGAGAGATGATGGAATGAGGCGGAAAATGTCCGCTCCGTGGCATAAGATAGCGATTGGTCGAAGCGTCCCTGCTTGCAAGGAATGTACAAACAGCTTGATACAGAGGCGCCGGCTCGGTGGTGCGCCTGCAGCGTAGTGTTTATTGGCGGCAGCGTGATAGTTTGCGGAAACATTTCGGGGATTTGACTTATGGATCGCCAAGGGGAGAATCTAAGACAGTTGCTCGGGAGGTTTATGCCAGCGCAGCGCGCCGGGGAGGCGCTCGATGACATTGAGCGAGGTGAGCAGATACTGCGGGATAATCCCGCGCCCGAGCCGCGACCGGAGTTACTGCTCGCCATCAAGGCGGAACTCGCCGAGCACCTGGCTGTGCGGCGGAGGCACGGTCTGACCTGGCTTGTCCCCAGGCTGGCGGCCGCAGCGGCGATGGTTGTACTGGCAAGCGTGGGGTTCCGGCTGGTTGGCACCGGTCGAGACAAGCCGAACCTCGGACGGGATTTTGCCGGGTTGATACCTGCGGCAATCTGGGAAAGCGACAATATTGAAGCCGACGACGTTAGCCTGGCCTATATTAGCACCGAGCTCGAGCGGATCGAGAATGAACTTCGGTCGTTGAGTTCCGGCGAGACGCAAGACGATGAATCAGCCGTTGACGAGGTTGAGATGGAACTAAAAGAAATAGAGGCTGAATTCTGGAAGGGGTAGAAAGATGGCGTTGCGCAGCGTAATCTTCCTGTTGGTGATGGCGGCATTGGTACTCGCCCCGGCACCCGGCAGGTCCCAGGAAAGCGGGAGTAAACAGAACAAGGAGCAGGACAAGGACCAAAAAGACATCTGGACCGAGGAACGGCCCCGGGACGAGCGAAGACGGATGGAGCTCAGCGATGAGGAAATCGCCCGCATCATCAAGAGCATCAGAGAAAGCGACCCGAAAAAGGCCGCCCAGCTCGAAGAACTCCGCAAAAAAGACAGGGAAAAATTTCTGGCCGAACTGAGACGCCATGGGGCCGATGAGTTCGCCAGGATAGTAATGGAGAGAATAGAGGCCTGGAGGCAGAGAAGGCGCAAGGAATTTCTGGATTGGCTCGGCAAAAACTACCCGGACCAGGCGAAAGAGCTGACCAAGGCAAAGCCCAGAGGGGCCGACTTTTACAACAAGAAGTTCGACCTTGTGCAAGGCAAGTACGGCTATATTTACGAGGCTTGGCGTAGAAACCCCGAGTTGGGCAGGGTGCTCAAGCAGGACCTCGCATTGAAGAAAAGGCGCGATGATCTGATCGCGCAAATCAAGAAGGAAAAGGACGACGAAAAAAGGCAGCAACTGGCCGCCAAGCTCCGTGAGGTGGTGGCCGACAGGTATGACCTGATCGTCAGAAGAAAGCAAATCGCCTACGACCAGCTGCAAAAGAGGCTGGGGGAGCTTCAAAAACAAATCAACCAGAGCCGGGCCGAAATCGGCAAGTGGCGCGATGCAAAGTTCAAAGAGGAGAACGTCAAACAGCGGATCAAGGAGCTTACCGAGGACATCCCGAGGTTCAAATGGAACTAAGGTCCTGTCTTTGCCAAATGATAGCAGGACCTGTCGGATCGGAATTATCAGGGAGCGCTCAGAGATGAAGATGAAACGTCGGAATTTCTTAAAGATAGCGGGTGCGACGGTGGCCTGGACGGCGTTGCCGGCTGCTCAATCGGCTCGCCGCACCCAAAGACCAAATATCCTTTTCTTTTTGATTGACGATCAGCGTAACGACACGCTCGGCTGCGCCGGCCATCCGATTCTCAAAACCCCGGTCATCGATAGTCTCGCTGCCGAGGGTGTACGGTTTGAAAATGCCTTCGTTACGACGAGTATATGCGCCGCCAGCCGGGCTTCCATCTTCACGGGTCTGGTGGAGCGGACGCACGGCTTTACCTTTGGCAAACCACCCATAAGCCGGAAGTACACCGCCGCGAGCTACCCGGCACTGTTGCGCAAGGCAGGCTACAGAACAGGTTTTATCGGAAAGTTCGGCGTCAAGGTAACTGAGAATATGAAAACCGTGATGTTCGACTACTACAAGCCCATCAGCGCCTACTTCCACAAGCAGCCTGACGGAACGCTGCGCCATGAGACCGAGTTGTGCGGCGATGCTGCCATCGAATTCATAAAAAGCAACCCTGCCGATACGCCCTTCTGCCTTTCCGTGAGCTTCCACGCCGTCCACGCCAACGATGGCGACAAGAAGAATCACTACCCCTGGCCAAAGGCCGTCGATGGAATGTACGAGAACGTAGAGATACCGAAGCCTCGGCTGAGTGACCCTGCTATCTTCGAATCGCAACCACAATTCTTGAAGACGTCTTTGAATCGCCAGAGGTACTTCTGGCGATGGGATACGCCCGAGAAATACGAAAAGAACATGCGGGCGTATTTCCGTATGATAAGCGGGGTGGACCGCGTCATTGGCCGGATCCGAAAGGCACTGGAAGATCTCAACCTCGCCGACAACACCATCATCATCTATACCGCCGACAACGGCTACTATATGGGCGACCGCGGTTTCGCAGGGAAGTGGTCCCATTATGAGCAGTCGCTCCGTGTACCGCTGATCGTGTACGACCCGAGGGCACCCCGAGAACGCCGGGCCAGGCTCGTTAAGGAGATGGCGCTCAACATGGACCTGCCGGCCACTATGCTCGATCTCGCCAGCGTCAAGGTCCCCGGCCACTACCAGGGTAGGAGCCTCGTACCGCTCCTACAAGGCAGAAAAGTCCGGAACTGGCGCGAGGATTTCTTCTGCGAACACCTGATGGACCACAAGGCGATCCCCAAGTGGGAAGGGGTCCGTGGCCGACGCTACATGTATGCCAGGTACTTCGAGCAGCAGCCGCCCTACGAATTTCTGCACGATCTGGAAAAAGACCCCGACCAGCTCAAGAATTTCGCCTCGGATCCCGGATACGCGGAGGTTCTGGAGAAGATGCGCCGCCGCTGCGACGAGCTGCGGGACAGGTACGCCAGCAGCCGATAAACCCTCACGCCACGGTCACTGCAGGGCTTGCGACCCGGGTGCGCGGTTCCGCCGGACCCAGCAGCACCTATATCATCCCGGCAATCCGAAACGAAAACTGCGGCAATTCTCGGTCGCCCGGCCGGTTTGTTCTCTTGACGCAAGAGCCGCCAAGGACTACAATCACGGCCCTTTGGTATCGAACCTTTAGTGCTCAGTATTGTGGGTAGTGCCCCGGATGGCGTCGATTAACGAAAACTTCCTGAGGTTGCAAACAGGGTACCTGTTCTCTGAGATAGCTCGTCGGCAGCAGGCGTTCCGGCAAGCTAATCCGCAGGCAAAGGTGATAAGTATGGGCATCGGAGACGTGACCGAGCCACTGGCGCCGGCTGTCGTCGAGGCAATGAAAAGGGCAGCCGACGAGATGGGCCGGGCCGAGACCTTCCGCGGTTACGATGACGGGGGGGTCGGCTATGAGTTCCTCCGCCAGGCGATCAAGGAAAACGACTATGCTTGCCGCGGGGTGGACCTGGAGATCGATGAGATATTCATCAGCGACGGGACCAAGTGCGACACGGGCAACATCCAAGAGCTATTCTCCCTGAGCAATGTGGTTGCCGTGATGGACCCGGTTTACCCGGCATACGTGGACAGCAACGTTATAGCCGGACGGGCGGGAAATCCAACAGGCAATGGTCGTTATGAGGGCATCGTTTATATGCCCTGCACGGAGGAGACCGGCTTTGTCGCCGAGCCGCCCGACCGCAAGGCAGACCTCGTATACCTGTGCTTCCCGAATAATCCCACCGGTTGCGTGGCCACCAAGGACCATCTGGCGGAATGGGTGACGTACGCCAGGGAAAACCGGGCCGTCATCCTCTTTGACGCAGCCTACGAGGCTTTTATATCTGACCCGGATATACCGCATTCCATCTACGAGGTTGATGGGGCCAAAGAGGTCGCCATCGAGTTCCGCAGCTTCTCAAAAAGTGCGGGTTTTACGGGCGTGCGATGTGCCTTTACCGTCGTGCCGAAGGCATTGAAGGCCCACACGGCGGACGGGCGGTCGGTCGATCTGAACCCGATCTGGAATCGACGGATGTGCACGAAGTTTAACGGTGTCTCATATATCACTCAGGCCGGCGCCGCCGCGACTTACAACCCCGAAGCCAGGAAGCAAATCCGCCGCAACATCGAAATCTATATGAACAATGCCAGGCTCATCCGCGAGGCGCTGACCGACCTGGGTTACACTGTTTACGGCGGCGTGAACGCACCCTACATCTGGGTCAAAACGCCCGACGGCATCGGGTCCTGGGAGTTTTTTGAGCTGCTTCTGAACAGGGCGCAGGTGATCTGCACACCTGGTGCCGGCTTCGGCGCCGCGGGCGAGGGATATATCCGCTTCTCGGCCTTTGGAACACCCCGGAGCGTCAGCGAAGCGCTCGACCGAATAAAGAAAAGTATGTAGTCCGGGCTTTAACGGCACATCGGTGCCGGTGGCTATGGAAAAAACGGTAACCGCATACGTAGGCCTGGGCAGCAATCTGGGCGACAGGCGGCGGTATATCGAGACCGCTGTCAAGATGCTCGCCTCGGCGCCGGAGCTCCGCCTGCTGCGGGCCAGCAGAATCATCGAAACCCCCCCCCTGGGCCCGGACGGCCAGCCGGACTATCTAAACGCTGTAGCCGAGTTGACGACACGGCTCGATGCGCCCGGGCTGCTCAAGAGACTCGGCCAGATCGAAACTTTGCTCGGACGCGTACGGCGGCAGAAGTGGGAGCCGCGCCCGATCGACCTGGACCTGCTTCTGTTCGGCCAGGCGGTTATAAACGAACCGGGGCTCGTGGTCCCCCACCCGCGGATGCACCTGCGCTCGTTTGTTCTTGCGGGCTTGTGCGAGCTGAATCCCGAGCTGCCACATCCGGTGTTCGGCCTTCCGCTCAGTGAGCTGGCCCGACGACTCAACGGATGCGATTTCGCACTCGACCCAGGGCGCCCTCAACTGGTCTCAGTCGCCGGGATAATCGGAGCCGGGAAAACTACGCTCGCCGAAAAGCTTACCGCTGCGCTTGGCTGTGAAGTCTTACTGGAAGCTTACGATACCAACCCATTCCTGCCGCAGGTGTACGCGGGGAAAAATGAGCTGGCCCTTGACTGCCAGTTGTATTTTCTGAGCAGCAGAGTCGCACAGTTGGACGGCGAGGTCCTTGCGCCCGGTCGTATCGTCGTGAGCGATTACGTATTCGAAAAGGAGATGATATACGCCCGCCGCCTGCTGAGCGCGCAACAGCTTGCCCTGTACCAGAGGATTTATGCCCGGCTGGCCGGTAGCGCCGCAGCGCCGGTACTGGTGATCTACCTGTGGGGCCCGGTCGAAGCGTGCCTTGAGAGGATCCGCAGTCGGAACCGCCCGTACGAACAGGGGATCAAGCCGGCCTTTCTCGACGCCCTCAACGCCGACTACGAGCAGCTCTTCGCCGAGTGGAAGAGGTGCCCTGTGATACGTCTGAACTGCGCAGAACTCGACTATTCCAAGCCAGGTACTGTTAGCGAGATTGCAAACCAGGTAAGATATTACGTGGCCGAGGCTGGCAAGCTGCCGGTTGCTTGGCCCGCTTGATGGCCGTCTGGCAGAGGCAACCGGGGTCTCTGCTTTGGACACGAGATAAGAACCCGGCACACCGGACTACAATATGGAACTGGCACGGACTATTGAGGCCGTACGCGAATCCGTGAAGACTGCCCGGCGGGAGGGCAAACAAGTGGGGCTTGTGCCCACAATGGGTGCGCTGCACGTCGGGCACGAAGCGCTTATAAGAAGGGCGGTCGACGAGTGCGGCTTCGTGGTCGTCAGCATTTTCGTCAATCCGACGCAATTCGGGCCCGGCGAGGACTTCGAAAACTACCCGCGGCCGATCCAGGCCGATCTGACGATATGCCGCGACGCTGGCGTCGACCTGGTCTTCAACCCGACGCCAGAGGTGATGTATGGCCAGGAGAATCTAACCTGGGTGACGGTGGAGAAGCTCACCGAGCCGCTGTGCGGGCGCTTTCGGCCAGTCCACTTCCGCGGCGTAACGACGGTTTGCACAAAACTGTTCAACATAGTCCTGCCTGACGTTGCCTATTTCGGGCAGAAGGACGCCCAGCAGGCAATCGTTATAAAGCGGATGGTCGCCGACCTCAAGATGCCCCTGAGAATCGTCGTCTGCCCAACCGTCCGGGAGCCTGACGGCCTGGCCGTCAGCAGCAGAAACCAGTACCTCAGCCCCGAGCAGAGAAGACAGGCGACGAAAATCTACAAGGCCCTGCAAAAATCCAGGGAGCTGGTCGATGCCGGCCAAACCGACGCCAGGCAAGTAGTCGCCCAGATGCGCAGTATCCTCGAGCAGATTCCGAAGGCCCAAATCGAGTATGTCAGCATTGTGGATGCCGAAACCCTCGACGAGCTCGATACGATAGCCGGCAGGATACTCGTCGCCGTCGCTGTGAAACTTGGCCCGGCCCGCTTGATCGACAACATAGTGATCGAGGCTTAGATAAGAGCCCGGCAGACACCTTCCGGCGGCAGCGCAATGCCCGGGAAATTGTTCAGGTGCTCCGTTGTCGCGGTCCAGCTTTTACGAAGCCGCGCCCGTTCTTCAGACGGCCTTTGCCTTTTTCAAGATGTTCATCTCGTCGCTGGTGCCTGGGCCGGGCCGGTTGGAACGTTTATGGCACCGTCTTTCAGCCGCAAAGGCGGGTCGTACGCGGGGCCCATCTACCGGCGGATTGCTCTTGAGCTGTGATTGGGGAGCCGGTAGCCTATTGGCCTATGGACCCTGTACAGCGGAAACTGGCCCTTATCGATAAGCAGCTATCGCCGGGCTACTTTCACGCGCAATTGCTGCGCACAAGTCCCTTTGCCGTCGTTGCGCTGGGCCTTATCGCTGGCATCCTCATCGAGAGCCGAGTCCGGCCGGATGGCTGTGGAAGTCCGGCGAACCTCCCATTCTGGCTGACGGCACTGGGACTGTGCATCGGCTCGGCGGTGGCGTATTTCTTCGTCCGCGTCAACAGGAACCCCGATGCGTACGGCGTCTTCGTATTAGGCCTGCTTGCACTGGCGGGGTCCACCTGTCTGGGCGCGGTCCGCCTTATAAGCTTTTATCGGGTAGGGGCGAGTGACATCCGCAACTTCGTAACGGAATACCCCGTGCTCTCCACAATTCGCGGGCTTATAGTTACGGAGCCGCGCATCAGAAGGAATACGAGCTGGGCCTTTTCAACCTTCAAACCGACCGATCCTGCCAGCAGCTTTTATCTGCGGCTCACACAGGTAAAGACCATCTCCGGCTGGTCGCGGGCCAGCGGCACAATCCGCGTACAAGTTGACCAACCTGTACTGGATTTGCAGGCGGGTGATTATGTTCAGGTTTACTGCTGGCTGGATAGAGTGGGCGAACGTACAAATCCGGGCCAGTTTGACGTGGCAAGGTATCTGGCCCGGCGGAATGTCTTCCTGGCCGCATCGGTTAAGTTACGCGAAGGTATCGAAATCTTGCAGAGTCCCCCCAGTGCCTTTGCAACAAAGGCCAGACGGGTCGTTCGGCGTGCCGCAGCACGTGCACTTCTCGGCGACCTGCCCGCGGAAGAGTCTGGATACGGCCTGATGCAAGCGCTGCTGCTGGGCTACAGGGGCGATATCGATACCAAAACGTACCAGGCCTTTCGCAGGACAGGGCTGCTGCATTTTCTGAGTCTGTCGGGAATGCACTTCGGCATCCTTGTCGGGATCGTCTGGTACCTGGGCAGGACGGCGGGCTTACTTAAGCGCGGCCGGGCGGTAGTCTGCATCCTTGCGATAGCGCTGTTCTTGGTGGTCGTCGAGACGCGGGCTGCGACAGTTAGAGCGGCGATTATCGCATGGGTTTTCTGCGCATCCGTCCTGTTTCGGCGAAACCACGAGCCCCTCAATGCGCTTTCGCTGGCCGCGGTGGTATTATTGCTGATCAGGCCGACACAATTGTTCGAGGCCGGCTGGCAACTCACCTTCGCCACCGTCCTGGGGATACTGCTGCTCTGCAAAAGGATAAACTACGCCCTGCTGGACTGGACTGAACGACTCTGTGCGGAGCTGGATTACCGGCACCTCTGGAGGCTCTCGCGGCTTGTGGGCAGCTCAGCCAGAATCATTGCACCGTTATTCTCCACGGGCTTGACCGCGTGGGTCGGCGCAGCGGGAATACTGCTGTACCATTTCTACACGATCACGCCGCTGGCAAGCCTGTGGACCGTGGTGGTGTTCCCGCTGGTGGCCGCCGTTCTGACGTTAGGGTTTCTAAAAGTCATCGTGTTCTTTCTGCTGCCTACGCTCAGCATGGTACTGGGCCTTGTTACCGCACGCCTCTCGGAGCTGCTGATCTACGTCGTCAGATTGTTGGGCCATTTGAGCGCATTGCAGATACTGGTGGGAGGCGTGGGGCTTTGGCTGATCGTCTTTTACTATGGTATTGTTGTGTTTGCGTTCTTTGTTTATTTCCACAGGCCCTTTCTCAAGAATCTTGCCTGCACGGGGCTGGCTGGCGCGCTTCTGGTTTTCGTGGGGGCTGTCAAGTGGCGACACACACATCCGACGGACCTGGTTTTTACCTGTCTGGATGTCAGCCACGGCCAGGCCATACTTGCGCAGTTTCCGGGCGGCAGCACAGCCCTTTTCGACGCAGGTTCACTCCACTACGACGACCCCGGCAGGCGTATCGTCAGGCCATTTCTAAACCGCAAAGGAATAAGCAACATCGACGCCCTATTCATAAGTCACGGCGACGTGGACCATATTAACGGGATACCTGAACTGGCCGAGCTTTACGAAATCGGGCGAGTCTATGCAAACCAGGGATTCCTCCAGGAGGCCGCGCGACCGGGCCCTGCCAGGTTCCTGAGCGAGTATCTGCAGCGACGGGGCCACGTCATACAAGGCTCGCCGACCCTTGTGGACTTCGGCGGCAAGGCGGTCGTCGAGAAAATCTGGCCAGCAGGTGACCTGCGTGATTCGCAGCGGTTCAGCGAAAACGACAGGTCGCTGGTTATGCTGATTCGTTTCGGCCAGCGCAGGATACTGTTGTGCTCGGACATCGAGAAGGCCGGTCAGAAAGAGATCCTCCGCCTCAACCCCGGCCTCAAGGTCGACGTAGTCGTTGCCCCCCACCACGGCTCTCTGAGCACGGCCGACCCGGATTTTCTAAACAGGCTCGAACCTGCCGTGGTAATCTGCAGCTGCAGCAGGAAGGCCTACGAGCGCGCAAAGACGCACCGGCTGGCGCAAGGCGCACAGTGCTTCTACACGGCTGGCAACGGAGCGATTACAGTCCGGGTAGGCGAAGACGGGGCAATCACGGTCGAGACGGCCCAGAGGTAAAGCTGTCCGATCCGTCGGTCCCCTCTTGGCCGAGGGCGATTTACCTCATATGAACCACGATCTCCACCCTGCGGTTCTTGGCCTTGCCGGCCGCGGTCTCGTTGGAGGCGACCGGCCTGCTCTGGCCGCATCCTATCGCGCGGATCCTGTCCTGCGGTATGCCTTTGCGGACAAGGTATCTGGTTACAGTCAGCGCGCGTTGCGCGGAAAGCTCCCAGTTATCCTTCCATTTGGACTTTCTGATCGGGTCTGTATCGGTATGGCCGACGACGTCAATCTGTCTGCCGGAGTATTTATCCGCCAGCACCGAGTAGATATGGTCCAGCTCGCCGATAGTGGCCTTCTTGAGTTCGGCCTTGCCCGAATCGAACAATATCGCGTTCGGCAGAGTTACCGTGATTGTGCCCTTTGCAGCGTCCACCGCGACATCATAACCGGGGCCAAAGCCGGTAACGTCTTCGGGCTTCTTGTTTAACTCCTCTATCTGTCTCTGGAGCTCTTCTATGGTCGCCTGGTCCTGGGAGATGCGGTCTGCGAGCTGGCCTTTCTCGGCCTCTGCACGATCGAGAAGGCTTTTGAGGTTCTTGTTCTCAGCTTCCAACAACTTGTATTTCTTCTTCCAGTTGGTACAGCCGGGCAAAACAGTGACTGATACAAGACACAACAACAGGACGATCGTTTTTTTCTCGACGACTTTCATTTGGAACCTCCCTATCTTGCTCCAGTAACAGTTCCCTTTTACCGACCGTAGAATATCATGCTGATATGTTCCAGGATCCAGCCGTGAAAGATCATAACCGTAAGTATTCCCAATGACAAGAACGGACCATACGGAATTTGCCGAATTTTTCTGAAAAACATCTGGCAGCCTGCCCAGGCCAGCCCGTAAAAAGGCGCAATGAAGAACGCCACCACTGCAGGCACGGGCCCGAGCACCGCCCCGGCCGCACCCATCAGGTGTACGTCACCGAGTCCCATCGCCTCCTTGCCGAAACCCAGTGTCCCAAGGATTCTGACGGCCCAGACCACCCCGCAACCCACGAAGTAACCCCACACGCTGCCCAGGAACCCTGCCAGAACCGGATGCGTTGAGGGAAAACTGCTCCAGAGATGTTGCGAGACGACCCTTGAGGCAATCAGGTAAGCGGCCACTGCGCAGGCGATTATCGGCAGCAGGAAGACGATTTCTCTGAGGCTCTCGAGCCTGTGATTAAACTGAGGCTCTGTTTGGTGTTGCGGGTGGCCCGCGGAGTCGGCACTTTCCTGCCGGGCTTCGAGGCCGCCGGGGGAATCAGCCGGCTGGTAGCTCCTGCGTATAAGCCCCGTAACTGTCAACAGCCACGATATACCCAGCCCGACCGCCGCCCCTGCCGCCAGGGACCCCGCTGCGGTACCGGCCCGCGGCAGGAGGCGAAACTCGTCTATTAGCCAGGCGGGAATAATATAGCCGCCCACAGCCGAGCCTATGAACCCCACGGCCGTCACAAACCAGCAAATCGACAGGGGAATGACCCAGTACTCCAGGTCAATCGCCGAAGTCGCTATGAAAGAGCTGAGCATAATGACGTGAAGCACATAGACAAGCCATCGCCCTTGGCTCAGTGACCCGAGCCCCGGACGCAGGCCCGTGCGATAGTATAGCACGAACAACCCCAAGAAAACGGAACCGGTCAGCAGCTCGATAACGAAGTAGCGAGCCGAGATCGGAGCCTTGCAGTAGCGGCACTTACGGCCTAACAACAACCAGGAAAGCAGCGGAATGTTGTCGTAAAAACGGATGGGCTTGTTACAGGCCGGGCACGCCGAGCCGGGCCTTATCAGGGATTTTTCCCGTGGAAGCCGGTAGATGACCACGTTGAGAAAGCTGCCTATACAGCAGCCGAAGGCAAAGATAAACGCAAACCAGATCGCGTCGGGTACCGCCACGGCGCTCCCTTTGTAACAGCAGTGCTATACCAATAACCGAATGGTGGCTTATTTTTTTCTGCGACCGCCCTTTTGCCTGTTCACGATGGCGGCGACCTTGGTCGGCAGGCCAAACAAGCGTATAAACCCTGTGGCGTCGGTCGGGTCGTACTCGGCCCCCATCTGGAAACTGGCGAGGTCGGTCCGGTACAAACTGTACGGGCTTGTTATTCCTGCAGGGGTGCAGCGACCCTTTAAGAGCTTCAGGCGGACTTCGCCCGTAACGTTACGCTGCGTAACATCCACAAACGCATCGAGTGCCTCGCGCAGCGGGGTGAACCACTGGCCGTAATATACCAGCTCAGCGTATTTGAGGGCAAGCTGCTGCTTGTAGTGCATCGTCTCCCTGTCGAGCGTGATGCTTTCCAGGCAGTCGTGCGCGGTCATTAGTATCGTGCCGCCCGGCGTTTCATATACGCCGCGGGATTTTATGCCTACCAGGCGGTTTTCCACGAGGTCGACCTGTCCGACGGCGTGCTTTCCGCCGAGATCATTGAGCGCCGCAATGAGTTCTACGCCGGTAATCAAGCTGCCGTTGAGCTTTATCGGCACACCTTCGTGGAAGCCTATCGTAACGTAGTCCGGCTTTGCCGGCGTCTTCAAGACCGGGCGGGAGATAACAAACAGGCTGTCCTTCGGCTCGTTGGCGGGGTCTTCGAGGTCCGCACCTTCGTGGCTGATATGCCAGAGGTTGCGGTCGCGCGAGTATATCTTTTTCTTGGTCTGCTGGATGGGGATATTATGTTTCCTGGCGTAGTCGACCGCGGCCTCGCGCGAGGTGAGCGTGAACTTTGGGTCCTTCCAGGGTGCGATGATCTTCAAAGACGGGTCAAGCGCCATATAGGTAAGCTCAAATCGCACCTGGTCATTTCCTTTGCCCGTGGCGCCGTGGGCGACGGCGGTCGCACCTTCGGCGTGGGCAACTTGCACCTGGTGCTTGGCGATCAGAGGCCTGGCGATGCTCGTACCGAGCAGGTATGCCTTTTCGTACACGGCCCCGGCTTTGAGCAGGGGCCAGAGATACTCCTCTATGAACTCTTTCCGCAGGTCCTTGACGATACACTTGGCCGCCCCACTTGCGAGCGCCTTGCGCTTGATACCGGCCAGCTCGTCGCCCTGCCCGAGGTCGGCCGCGAACGCTATCACCTCGTATCCGTAGGTTTCCCTCAGCCACGGCAGAATCACGCTTGTGTCCAGGCCGCCGCTATACGCTAAGACTACTTTCTCGCCTTTGCCCATTTATTTACCTCAATAGACCTTGGTTCGCACGCCGGATTATACCAGGCCCGCGAGGAAAAACAAGGCCGGCCCCCACAAAACACTGGGCGGCCTGCTGCAGAATCGCGCGCGGCGGCGCCGCGCAGATCCGAATGTGAGCAGCGATTGCACCTTGCGAGCAGCAAACTGCCCGGCCAGCCGGCCAGACTCCGTCCCATCTTAGGCCGCACGCACCGCGAATGCTCAGCGTCACGAGAGACAATTCATCACGGTCTTGCGCGCCAGCTCCGCGTCTGCTTCTTGGCCGGTGAACAGTCTGAACTGGGCTATGGCCTGGTTTACGAACATCGTGACCCCGTCGATGACCCGTGCACGGGCCTTTTTTGCCTGCCTCAACAGAAGCGTCTCAGCCGGGTTGTAGACCGTATCGAAGACGGTCATCTCGCCGTTAAGGCAACCCTCAAGCAGGGGCGACTCATCGACGTTCGGGTACATCCCCACGCTGGTACAGTTGACGATAAGCCTCGCATCGAGTTTATCCAGTTCATCGAGTCCGGCGTATTCACAACCAAAATCCTCGGCCAGCTTTTGGGCCTTTTCAACCGTCCGGTTGTAGATTTTGATCCTGGCGCCGAAGTCATTGAGCCCGGCCACGATCGCGCGGCTGACCCCGCCGGCCCCGATGACGGCAACGTTTAGGTCCTTCAGGTCGGACCTGGCAATTCCCATTGCCGATGTAATCGCGTCCAGGGCCGCGGCATAGTCGGTATTGTAGGCCCGAATGCCCCCCTGGGCCGAAAGCACCAGCGTGTTGACCGCTCCGATCTTCTCGGCCAGCGGCTCAATTTTTGCTCCGGCGGATCTTGCAAAGGCCAGGGCATTGTGCTTGTGCGGGATTGTTACGCTGAGGCCGCGGAAATTCAGCCACCTGCGACGTATGATGTTGCGCATAAACGAGTCGAACCCGGCCGAGCCGGCCTGGACCAACAGGGGCAGGTATAGCCTGTTCATCCCCAGGCTGGCGAAGCCGGCGTTGTGTATTGCAGGGCTCAAGGAATGCGCCACCGGCTCAGCGATTACTCCGAAGAGCTCCGTCTCGGCGTTTATTGCGTCATACCTGTACAAATCCTTCAACTCGGAGATGGTCAACTGGCCCGGGGCGGTAGCGCACTGCTCGGCGAGACTGGCAAAGGTAACGAAACCACCGAACTTCTTTGCGAGGATCCTGGTGATCACGCCCGCTTCGCCCATACACAGGGCGATCCTCTCGCCGCCGGTTCGGTTGAGTAGATCCAGCGCCCCGAAGCAGTCGTTGATGTGATCGGCCGTATAGACGAGCTTGGGTATGGCCGATGGACAGATCGACAATATCCGCCGGTGCAACCCGAGGATATCGTCAAACTTGCCCGAAAAATTGTGCGCTGATAGTATCAGTCGGCCTCGGCGGCTCTGGGAAAGGGCGACAAGGATTCGCTCCTGGTTCTCAATACGCAGGAAATTGTCCAGCTCGAAGTCTATGAATTCGGCGCCGGCTTTCAAGGCCGCGACCAGAACGTCGAGCCGTAGTTTCAGCGGGTAGCCGATGGAACCTCCCTGGTTTTTGTCGCGGCACGTAACTATCAGGGGCACGGCCTTGGAGCCGGCAGCCCTGGCGGCAGCCACCAGCTCACGGACCATCTGGCCACTTAGATTCTCAAGATAGTCGGTCCGCAGTTCGAGTATCTCGGCTCCGGCTGCGAGAGCCGCCTTTATCTGCTCGGCCGCCTTGTCCGGATTGCTCGCTGAGATTGGCACCGCTAAGTAGGACATAATCATAAGGATACAGCAGCGGCGACTGGTAGGGCAAGGACAAAAAAGTGCCGCTGCGCAACGCGCAACGCAAGTTCGCTATTCGACAACAGTTGCAGCCAACGAACACGAAGGTCGGCAAGATGCGCAGAGCCGACCTCTATTGAAGTAGCCGCTGGGCGCCTCTTTGCACCGCTGCCAAACTTTTTTGGGTTTTAGGGATAACAGGGTAGATCGTACCCCCTTAAGGACGGGTTGTTCACGGGCGATGTAATCCGGGCCCAGCCAGTCCAACATCAACGGCGGCAACCCGACAAGCTGCAGG
>CAZWAP010000014.1:0-54549 GCA_964632005.1 uncultured Pirellulales bacterium
CGGGTCCGCTCTGGCGTGGGTCCCACGAAGAAGACGCACCGGGCGTCCCCGTTGAGCCGCCGTAGAATCAGCCGTTTCCTCCCAAAAAAACGGCGTTTCACGGAGCCCCGGTCGCTTCGGCAGTAATAGTGAGGCAGTTTGCGAGCTTCCAGGCGGTTTGTCGACTTGAAAGATCTGCTGTCCTGACGCAACTTACGCCGCGGGCGCAAGAGCCCGTTGCGTAATAACAGCGCATCGGTTACCGGACCCGAAAATTCAAAATTTATCCCCGGGCCCGCCGCTGCCGTTCGGCCGCTGAACAGCGCCGCTGCTGTAGACTTGCATACGACCCTCTGGCCTGCGCTCTTGGCGACCGTTATTCGAGTTCCTGGCGTCCGATGATAGCGTCCGTGAGTATCTTGCCGGACGCATACTCGATCGTCGAGCCAGAAGGCAGACCCCTTGCCAGGCGGGTAATCCTGACGCCCAAAGGCCGAAGCAGCGAGCTTATGTACAGGGCTGTGCCGTCGCCGGCCAGATTGGGATTCGTTGCCATAACCACCTCCTTGACCCCGCCGCTCCGAACCCGCCCTACAAGTTTATCGATGGTCAGATCCTCAGGCCCGATCCCTTCGAGCGGAGCGATGTGACCGCCCAAGACGTGATAAACCCACGTGCATGCGCCCGTCTTTTCGAGGCTGACCACGTCTTTGGGCTGTTCCACAACACACAGAAGGCTTTTGTCTCTCTTGGGATCCGAGCATATCCTGCAGATCCGCTGTTCGGCGAGGTTGCAGCAGACCTCACAGCGTTTTATCTCTTGCTTGACCGCGCGGATCGCCTCGGCCAGGCCGAGGGCCTCGGCCGGGGTAGCGTTGAGAATGTAAAACGCCAGCCGTTCGGCGCTCTTCGGCCCGATGCCCGGAAGCTTGCCGAGCTCCTCGATCAACTTGTTTAGACTCTCCGTATACGCACCGCTCATTGTAGCTCGGTAATACCGTCAATAACAAGCTCTGTGTCTGTTACTATATGCCGCCGGCCTCGATCGTGTCAACGCCGCCGACCTTCCGGAGAAGATATCGGGATCGACAGCGCGGGCTATTCTTAGCTCTTCGACGAATCCCGTGGCGCGCCAGAGGTAAGACAGGGCCAGTGGCTTCTTTCGGCACGCAACCGAATTAGCACCACCACCTTATTTTTCCTCGATGTCTATTACCTTCGCGTTCAGCCCCAGCAAAACGGCCTTGACCGCCGGGTCATTGATCAGTTCGGCCCTTTTGCGGCTGGGCGTCTCGGCCGACTCAGGCTCGGCCGAGGACTGAGGATCGCCCTGGGCCAGCTCTAAGCTCAAGGTCAGCGGCCGGGCGAATTCCTCGGCTAACAGCGCCCGGACCCGCTCGATTCGCCCGTTTTGCTCGCACATCTGTTTCTGGAGCTTCGCGCCCGCCGGAAATTCAAGTCTCAGCACCCCGTCCTCGAAGCTCCGCGGCACCGCACAGCTAAGCAGACCCGCCGTCCCGCGCCCCAGCCTGGCTGCCACCAGATTGAGGATAGCCTGCCAGTTCTCTTTTATCGAGTGAATATCGCCCCGCAGATTCGTCAGCTCAGGGCTTGTATTCTCACTCCCGGGCTTTGGGCCTGACGGAGCGGCCTCCTCCCGCTTGGCCGAGCTGTGCGCCGAGGATCGGGCGACCCTATTTACCGTCGCGGGTTTTTTTTTAACACGGCCTGCCGGCTCGCCCTGTAGCTGCGAGATCAATTTATCGACGTCCATAAAGTGTTCACTCAGTGCGAGCCTGAGCAGCGAGGCCTCCAGCAGGGCACGGGCGTTGTCGGCGTTCTTGACCGACCAGCGCAGCTTCTCGAGCATCGCGATACCGTAAACCAGCGCGGCGATGTCGAACCGCTCGGCCAACTCAATGGCCCGCTGCCGCTGTTGCGCGGTGAGTATCACCAGGTCGCTGTCGGCGCCGGCCGACTTTACCACCATCAGGTCACGCATATAATCGATCAGCGAATCGACCACCTGCACTTCACTACTGCCCGCGGAAAGCAGCTCGTCCACCGCTGCCAGCGCCCCGCCTGCGTCGCTCGCGGCGATTCTGTCCACCAGCTTCCATACCTTCTCGCTGTCCGCGCAGCCGAGAAACTCTTCCAGCAGCGGAATCGTCAGCGGGCTCGCCCCCGTGCTTATCAAGCGGTCCAGCAGGCTGAGCGCATCCCTCATCGAACCGTTGGCCATCTTCGCAAGCGGCAGAACCAGCTCGTCTTCGTATTCGATCTTCTCGGCCTTGAGTATCAACCTGAGCTGCTCGGCTATCGCCGCCGGCGTAATGCTGTTGAAGTCGAACCTCTGGCAGCGCGACTGGATCGTCGGGATGACCTTGTTCGGCTCGGTCGTCGCGAAAATGAATTTGACGTGGCTCGGCGGCTCTTCGAGCGTCTTCAACAACGCGTTGAACGACTCGGTCGTCAGCATGTGCACTTCGTCGATGATGTATATCTTGTACCGCGAACGGGCAGGCCGGTAGATCGCATTCTGCCGAAGTTCGCGTATGTTGTCGATCCCCCGGTTCGATGCGCCGTCGATTTCAATGACGTCGATATCGTCGCCGGTGTGTATGGCCAGGCAGCTCTCGCACTTGCAGCAGGGATCGGTCGTCGGGCCCTCAGCGGCAAGGCAGTTGAGCGACTTGGCAAGAATACGCGCCATCGTGGTCTTGCCGACCCCACGCGTCCCCGTGAAAAGATACGCATGGGCGACCCGGCCAGTCCTTATCGCGTTCTTCAGCGTCTGGGCGATCGCATCCTGCCCGACCACATCCTCGAACCTCTGGGAACGGTACTTCCTTGCTAATACGGTGTACGCCATCTCAGAGAATAGATGGCCGGGTTTACCACGGCACCACCAAGCTCACGCTTATGGCTGCTCGGTTCCCCGCCTGACCAGGTTCGCGGGCTTGGTCTGCATGGGACCCGGCCGTAATCACTGACCATTCATTGATTCTTCATCACACCGATCTTATAGTATAGCAGCAGGGCGGCCGTACCTCTACAAAAACATTGCCGACCCTCAAATTTCGACCCGCCAAACCCCGCCTTGCAGCCAAAGCTCAAACCTTAGAAATTTTGCCTGAAGCGCTTGACAACACTGCCACAATAGTCTATTGATTATTCTCCAAATTTTACCAAAACTGATAGTAACCTACAGCCAGGAGTCAGCAAAATAGAGGATTTGATATGAACGTGAAGATCGACGATACGTGTACCGCCTGTGGGCTTTGCAGCGATACCTGCCCCGAAGTTTTCGAGCTGGGCGACGATATGGCCCGGGTAATCGTTGACCAGGTGCCTGCCGAGCACGAAGAAGCCGTCCGTCAGGCAGCCGAAGAGTGCCCGGTCGAGGCTATTATCATCGAATAGCCCGGCCCGATAATTTCCTGCTCCCTTCCAGAGTCGCGCTCGCGCTGGCCGCCGCCGAACGCCCGAAGTTGCTTGCCTTTGCAGCTTCAGGGCTGGGTGGTCACCGACCGTGGATCCATAAAGTGCAGCAGGTAGTCGGGGCCGCCGGCTTTGGTTCCAACGCCCGACATCTTGAAGCCGCCGAAAGGCTGAATCTGCACCATCGCCCCCACACAGCTGCGGTTGAAGTACAGGTTGCCGACGCGAAACTCGCGCCGGGCCGCCTCTATGTGTTTGGCGTTTCGGCTGAAAACTCCGCCGGTCAGGGCGAACTTGGTTGAGTTCGCCCACGCAAGTGCCTGTTCGAAATCCCGCACACGCATCACCGCCAGTACCGGCCCGAATACCTCCTCTTGGGCCAGTCTATTCTCTGGCGTGATGCCTTCTACGACGGTCAGCGGCACATAGAACCCTTTCTCAGGGACCTCACTGCAATACAGAATCTTACCTTCCTGCCTGGCCAGATCGATATACTCGAGGGCCTTGGCTTGAGCAGCCTGGTCAATGAGAGGCCCCATATAGTTCTCCGGGTCCTCAGCAGGGCCGATCTTCAGCTTCCGCGCCGCCTCCACCAGTCTGGGCACGAACGTATCATATATCGAATCAAGTACGATCAGACGCGAACAGGCCGAGCACTTCTGCCCCTGGTAGCCAAAGGCCGAGTACAGAACGTCGCCTATAGCCTTGTCCATATCATCTATCTCATCGTCGATTATGATCGCGTTCTTGCCTCCCATCTCGCACACCACTTTCTTGACCTGAGTCTGACCCGGATGGGTACGGCCGGCCCTCTCTATTATTCGCAGCCCCACCTCCATCGAGCCGGTAAAGGCAACCAGAGAAGTCTTCGGGCTGTCCACCAGGTAGTCGCCTATCTCCGAACCGCGCCCGGGAACGTAGTTGAATACGCCGGCCGGCAGGCCAACCTCCTGGAAGATCTCCACCAGGTGATGGCCTACTACCGGCGACTGGTTCGAGGGCTTGAAAACCACGCAGTTGCCCGTAACTATCGCCGCGGCGCACATCCCGCAGCTGATGGCGAAGGGAAAATTCCACGGTGCAATAACCACCGCAACGCCCTTGGGCTGGTAGAAATACTCGTTCACTTCGCCCGCGTAGCTGCCCATATCCTGCGGTTGCCCCAGGCGGATCATTTCCCGGGCATAATACTCCAGGAAGTCGATCCCCTCGGCCAGGTCATTGTATGCCTGAGCCCACTGCTTTCCCTCTTCGAGCAGCTGCCAGGCGGAGTAATAATAAATCCGCTCGCGGGCGATCCGGGCCGCACGGACAAGGTATTCAGCACGCTCGGATGGCGAGGTGTCGCGCCAGCTTTCAAACGCCTTTTGTGCCGCGGACAGTGCCTCTTCGACTTCTCGGGTGGTGGCCTGGCAGGCCCGGCCGACAACCTCGTCGGGATCAGCCGGGTTCACCGAATCGATGGTCTGCTCGGTTAGCACGTCTTTCCCATCGATAAAGAGCGGGTAAGTGCGCCCCAACTGTTCCCTGACCTGAGCGATTGCCGCACCAAAACCCTCCCTTACTGTCGGATCGTCACAGCCGGGGAAAATCGGCTCATTGGTAAAGGGTGGTAGTTCCAGCCCGCATCCTGCTTTCCTTTGCTTCGTGCTCATTTGTCCGTCCCCTTTGGTAATCTGCCGTATTAGACTCAGGTTTACACAGCTCGACTCAAAACCTCTCTGGGTATTTCAAAATCCTCGTCTGTTCGACAATGACCAATTCTCTTATGTGTCCCTGCCTGGTTATTCTCCCTGGCAGAGCTCCCGGCTCCTCTGGCAGGCCCTCGTTATGGCGGTTTTCACCATACCATCAAAGTTCCCATCGCTAAACACCTTGAAGGCCGCCTCGGTAGTACCACCCGGCGTGGCCACACGCCTGACCAGCTCAGCCGGGCTTTCGCCCTGCTCGGACGCCTTCTCAGCCATAATCGCCGCCCCCTTGCCCGTCTGAAGCACCAGAGACCTTGCAGTCTCCTCGGGAAGCCCCAGCTCGATAGCTGCCTCGATCATCCGGTCCAGCAAGAGGAAAAAGTAGGCCGGACCACTGCCGCTTACCGCTGTAACCGCGTCGATTAGGTCTTCGTCCTCCACGACCTCCGCTTCGCCGACCGATAGGAAAATCAGTCGAGCAATCTCAAGTCTCGTCCGCGCCTTTTCGTTGGCAAACAGTACACTGGCCCCCTGGTCAACCCAGGCGGGCATATTCGGCATCACGCGAACGATCGCCAGGTCGCCCAGGGTTGCGGCGATGTCGCCCGTCCGGATGCCGGCAGCAATGGAAATTACCAGCACCTCCGGCTTCAGCCGGCCCTTGATGCTCTCCATTGCCTCGGCCATATTCTGAGGCTTTACGCTCAACACCACGATGTCTGCGTTCGAGGCAAGCTCCGCGTTGTTCCGCGCCGTCCTGACGCCGTAGTGCTCCCGAAGGTATTCCAGCCTTTCCGGCCGGACGTCACTGACGAAAACCTTCCCCGGCCGGTAAACGTTCGCCTTGAGCACACCGTTAATCATAGCCTCGGCCATGTTGCCGCTGCCTACAAAACCTATCGTGTCCATCTCTTTGTCCTTGCCAAAAGAAGCCTCGGTACTATCATCTTAACCGTGCGAGATTCTTGCGGTAATGATAAAGTCGCTTTGGGAGAATGGCAATGCAAAAGCAGGTGGAATACGAAAAGGCAATAAAGACCAAGTACCCCGAGCAGGTCGTCATAGCCATTGCGAAGGACCGAAACGGCAAGGCCAACCCCGTTACGTTGGGCTGGACGATGATTGCCTCCGGTCAGCCTCCTATGATGGCGATAGCCGTCGCCAAGACCCACTACTCGGTCGAGACGATCACGCACTCCCGGTGTTTTACCATCGCCTTTCCATCCGCAGAGATGGCCGACGCAGCACTATTCTTCGGCTCGCGCTCGGGACGCGACATCGACAAGTTCGCCGAGTTCAAGTGCCAGACCGCCCCCGCCGTACAGATAGATTCAGTGCTCCTTGCTGAGGCAGTCGCGAATTTCGAATGCACCCTCGAACAGCATATGCACGCCGGCGATCACATAATTTTCGTGGGCAAGGTGGTGGCTTCGCACGTCAATACCGAGGCCCGCAAGCGCCTTTACACGATCGGCCCCGGGCATAAACTCGGCCCGGTATGATCACACAACGCTGCCTCCGCCGGATCCCGCCAGTGCCCACGCACCCGCGCCCCCGGAGCCGATCGGATTGGCTTCAGCCCGTCAGCATCTCGAATTCCTTGGGGCTGAGCGACTGCCTGAGCTTCTGCAGCGCCACTAACTCCAGCTGCCTGACCCGCTCCTTGCTCAGGCCCAGCTCGTCCCCGATTTCCTTGAGAGTCTTTGTCTTCTTCTTTACGGGCTGGCCGATCGGGCCGAAACGGTTCAGGATTATGTACTGTTCCCGGGGTTCGAGCTCGTCGCTGATCACCTGCGCAAGGCTCTGGTGGGCACGCTCTATCGCCGCCAGGTCCGCAACGTCTTCCTCTTTGAGGTCCTGCTGCAGCCTTGCCAGCGACGCTGCCGCCTCCCAGTCACGCCGCGCAGCCTCGGCCGGAAGCTTCCGCGCAAACTCCTTGGCGATCGTCCAGGAGGCGAAGGTCGCGAATCTAAATCCCCGCGAATAGTCAAATTTCTCAACCGCCCGCATCAACGCGATGTTGCCCTCGCTGATCAAGTCTGGCAAGCTCACCCCGGAGACGGCGTGCCTGCGGGCGATGCTGACGACCAGCCGAAGGTTGGCTTCTATCAAAACCCTTTTTATCTCTTCGGCCTCGCTGAGATAACCCTCTATCTGCCCGAGCACGCTGCTCGCTGCACATATTCCCTTGATCCCCGCCCTGATGACCGAGGCCCGATACTTGAGGTAGTTGTACCTGCGGAACAGCTCGCGTTCGCGCTCCCTGTTCAACACCGGCGCCTCCTTGATTATCCGCAGATAGTCCGGCAGTGACCGGCCTGCCGGGCCCAATGGTTCGAGCAGCCCTTCGTCCCCTGCCTTTACCTCCGCCAGCTTTTTTTTCAGGATCGATTCCTCGGCATCCGGCCGAAGAAACTCCTCGCTCGCAACAAACTCTATCTTCCTTAGCAGCAGCGCCCTGGTCCGTCGAATGTTTATGAACCTGTATATCGAGCTCTTGCTGCGGCCGAAACGCGCCATCAGCTCCTTTACCGTTGTGCCCTGTTTGTAAAGTCTATAGATTTCAGCCGCCTCTGCAGGCTCCGTCACGCCTGCAGGCCTGGAAAAGATCCGCCTGGCAGGGTGGGCTTTTTCGTAGTTCACCAGAGTCTTCCTGACGGTCTCGTGAGACCTGCCCAGCTCGGCGGCTATCTTGGAGATTATCTGTCTGCGCGAGGCGTGCGGCTTGGCCGCCAGTGCCGCGGCCCGCCTTACGATGCGACGCCTCTCCGCTGCGCTGAGCCGACAGAACCTTTTCGCTCGTGCTGCAAGCTCCGGGTTACCCTCCACGAACTTCTCCACCGCAGATCTGACAAAGCCGAATCGCTTGACCCCGTCCTCGAAGATGTATTTTCGTGCAAGCAAACCGCGCTTCCGCCATCGATGCAGAGTCTTGACGGATACGCCCAGCTCCGCCGCCAGCTCCTGGATCGTATAAACCTGCTCCCGTTGCCGATCCACCGGCTCGGCAAGCTGGCTGCTCAGTCTCGCTATGAAAATACGCAGGTCTTCCCGGAGTTGGCCGCCCTGTATAACGTGCTGCTGCCGCGCAGTTTTTGGCAGGAAACCCGTGACCCGGAAGTACACAAACTCGAAGGGATACTCTTTGTCATCCTTGACAACCTCGTAGAGCCGCTCGGCTGCCTCAAGCTGCTCACGCCGCTTCTTCTCAGGGGTGAAGCGAAGCTGCAGGAGCAACTCGGCTATGCCTTGATCCTGGATCTGTCGCATTGTCGTGCTCTATAACCCCGAGCAAACCTCTATCGTGCGTGCCTCCCAATTTCCCATGTTGACCAGGTGTCTATTTTGCAATGCCCGCGCGAAAAACGCCCACCCACTGCGGATAGGCCGCTCTTCGAAAATTCTTCCGGTTATCTACAACCCCCGCTCGCCAGCTGCTGCGCACCTTGCCGCACTGGCTGAACAGCACATCTAAGCCACGAGGTTCTTGGCAACGTCCACCGCCGTTGCCGCATCCGGCGCGTACCCGTGGGCTCCGATTCTCTCAGCGTAGCCCTGGGTCACCGGAGCCCCGCCTACCATGATCTTCGCCGAAACACCCGATTCCTTGAGCGCCTGGATCGTCTTCTCCATCGCCGGCATCGTCGTCGTCAGAAGGGCACTCATACCAATAATCTGCGCACCTGCAGCCTTGGCCTGCTCGACAAAACGCTCCGGGCCGATGTCAACACCAAGGTCGACCACTTCAAACCCCGCGCCTTTGAGCATCATAGCCACCAGATTCTTGCCTATGTCATGCAGGTCCCCCTGAACCGTCCCGATCAGGAATTTCCCAACCGGCTCGACACCTGCCTTCGCTAACTCCGGCTCAAGCACTTCCATCGCCATCTTCATCGCCCGCGCCGCGATCAAAACCTCCGGTATGTAGATTTCGTTCTTCTTGAAACGGGCCCCAACCACGTCCATACCCGCGATAAGCCCCTCATCGAGCACGGTTTTTGCCGCGGTTCCTTCGCTAAGAGCCGACTTGGTGATCTCAACGGCGGCACCCTGGTCGCCCTTGATGACCGCGTCGGCTAACGCTTTGAGATCTGCCATATCAGTCCACCTCAATAAATCCAGCCAAACTTGTTAACGTCTGCACTCAGGCGCTCAGGCCATATTAAACAGCACACAGGCACCAGAGGCAAGAGGTAACTGGAACTTTTTTCCACCGGCTTGCTTGCCTTCGGGCGCAAAGAAAACGCCCTGATCCAACAGTTTCGTCAAATCGGGCGGTAACCGGCGAAGGCCGGGAAATTCTTGGTAGTCTTCTTGTGCTTTACTGGTGGGTCTGGGGTTCCTTCTCGGGGTGCTCCTGGGGCGCTTCTTCTTTGGCCTTGGCTTGCTTAGCTTTTTCCGGTGCTGCTTCGCCGGCCTTCTCACGCAGAATCGCGTCGTATATCTCCCTTCGGTGGACCGGAATATGTTTCGGTGCCGTTATGCCCAGACGAACCTTGTCCCCCCGTACGTCGACGATGGTGATCTCGACATCATCGCCGATCATTATTGATTCATCTCTTCGCCTGCTTAAGACCAACATTTTTAACTCCTTTTGTCAGCTGGCTTTACCCTTTTTCTGTACGAGTAATCCTGTCATTCTGTTCGTCCCTGTTTGGTCTGTAGTCCCTATCGGCTTACCAACGCACTCTTCCAACTACTAAGAACGGCTTGTTGCCGACAGAACTTTAACCAAGTATATCTTCGGCCAATTTAAGAACCAAAAACGAACAATTTTGTTTTTATTTGGGCACAGCCCACCGATTATAGGACAACAAAGCCGTAAGTAATTTGCGCGCAAGACCTTACGATGTCTGCAAAAAGAGGTTCGGCCGCCCAAAGGGCTCCGCCCGGCCTTACCGAATCGCGTGTTTTCGCTGGAAATTGTATCTTACCCCCATCCAGTAGCCCGCGATCGACCCGATTGTGCCGAACGCCACCATTTGCAACGGCAATATGGCCACCACGCTGTTGGGGAAAAACACAGCTGGCCAGCTCCGAGTGAGGTGGAATAGAACATCCGACCTATAAGAGACGACGATGGCCACGGGATGCACCACGGCCGTGGCGATTATGGGGCACATATACCCGCTGTTTAGGAAGTTTTTTGCCAAGAACGCAGCAAATCCGAACGCAACCACCACGCCGAAGACGATTTGTCCTGTGGCCGGTTGGCCTACAACCGACGCTGCCCCCTCGTTGACCAGCCGCACGTCCTGCACTAATATGTTCAGGGCAAAATATGCTATAAAAGTACAGCCCGCCAACGCCACAATCGAGTTTAAGTGCCTTTGCGAGAAGGGCTTAGCTCCAGACCCTTCGCCGACCTTTACCGGGGTCGGCCAAAGCTTGCCCCCGCAATAAACCGCCCCGAGGCCCACGCCCACAATTGCCAGCCAGAAAATCGGCTCCCATTTCAACGCTGCCAGCAGGGCCTCTCGCTGCTCGAATGAAGGGCTTTGCTGGAGCAGTGAGGCTATATTGCCGGTTCGCACCCCCCATATCGCCAGGCCGGACGGGACCGCAAGAATCCCGATTTCAAGCCCATTAGGCCAGGAGATGAAGTACCCCGCAAGGCCCGCAACGAATGCCAATACCACCAGAACCACGCCGTCAGCAAGACCCAGATTGGCAACTTGCACTGGCGCAAACGGCTCAGAAGGCCTGGCCAGGGGCCAGCCTATTATGCCGATCAGAACCACGCCGGCTCCGACCGAACCGGCGATCCGCAATTTCGTCGACCAGGATAGTTCCATTGTTCAAACCCCAAATCCAGACAGTAAGCTTAGCAGCGGCCCCGGCGTTTATCAATGCCTGATTCTTGCGTTTTTCTCTGATCCCCGTAGTTGCCACGATAGAAATCGGCGAGGCGATCGCGTAGAATAACACTGTTGCAGGTGCAGACTAAGGAATCTCCCCCTGAGTTAGAAGCCAGTGGAGTAAAGGGTGCCTGGCAACAGGGAGGCGGCTCTCAACTAATGGGCAGGACGGTCGGCCGGTGAGTGCCTCGCCGTGCTCTTGAATACAGCGGGCGATGGGAATCGAACCCACGACATCGAGCTTGGGAAGCTCGCGTTCTACCGCTGAACTACGCCCGCAAGAAGCCCGCTTATCGCCTAATATTTAAACGGCCTGGCGGGGTCTGGTCAAGGCTTTTTACCTCGATTTTGGGCTGTTCCTTGCACATCCCACTTAACTACCACATTCGTCCTCGACGACACACTCTGCCGGCCTGGTAAGGCCTGAAGGGGTTGTCGTCAAATAGCCGGCCTGAATTTCCCCCCTAAACGCCCTGCGCTAAATGCCGTACGCTCTCTTTAACTGTGGATTTTTTGAATGAGGCTATTTGCCATAGCTAATGCTCTTTTTTTCTCAGCGGCGGAATAGTAAGCCAATCAGAACCCGTTGTGCTGGTGCAGGGATAGTGATTATCATCGCCATCATCCAGGCGTTTATGGTTGAGCCTATGCAGCAGGTTGCTGCAGACGGCCTAAAATTTATCGCTAATTTCCTGGATTTTTTGATACCACAAGGCCCAGGCTTCGTATAATATTCTACTAATTTAGTAGGAATAGCAGGGCTTGTTGATGAAGCTCTCTACAAGAACAAGGTATGGGCTCAGGGCCATCCTCGAGCTGGCTGAGCACAGCGAGCAGGGCCCGCTGCAGCTTAGGGTCATAGCAGGGCGGCAAGAGGTATCGGCAAAATATCTCGAGCAATTGATGTCGGTTCTTAAGTCTGCAGGGTTGGTCAGGAGTGTCCGCGGGGCTAGAGGGGGCTACGTCCTTGCCAGGCCACCTGGGAAGATCAGACTGAGCGAGGTTTTTCATTGCCTGGAAGGAAGGGTTACCACCGCCGAGTGCGTCGAGAGCCGCGATGCCTGCCGGCGGTCGGCCGATTGCGCCGCGAGGCTTTTGTGGACGGATGTGCAAAACGCCGTTGAAAACGTACTTAATTCGGCTACACTGCAGGATTTAATCAACAGGAGCAGGCGACCAGGAGCCGTCGACTACCAGATCTGAGGTTGTTTTACAGGGAGTGTGCTATGAGTGCGGTATTTGAAGATATTACAGCGGCGGTCGGATTTACCCCGCTGGTGCGGATAAACAGGCTGGGCTCAGCTGGTGCGACGATTCTTGCGAAGCTCGAGTCGTACAATCCTTGCGGCAGCGTGAAGGACAGGATCGCCAAGTCGATGATAGAGGCCGCGGAGAAGGCCGGCCTGATAAGCCCGGAGACGGTGATTATCGAGCCGACGAGCGGCAACACGGGCATCGGCCTTGCATTCATCTGCGCTGCCAAGGGGTACCGGCTGGTCCTGACGATGCCTGAGTCCATGAGCATTGAGCGGCGGAGGCTTCTGAAGCTGTTCGGGGCTGAGCTGGTTCTAACGCCGGCCGAGCTTGGTATGACCGGGGCGGTCGAGAAGGCCGACCAGCTTGTCGCTGAGACGCCCAACAGCTTTATGCCTCAGCAATTCAAGAACCCCGCCAACCCCGGGATACACAGGCAGACCACCGCAAAAGAGATATGGATGGATACTGACGGCAAGCTCGATATACTCGTCTGCGGGGTGGGTACGGGAGGCACACTTACCGGGTGCGGGGAGGCTCTGAAAGAGAAAAACAACCAGATCAAAATAGTGGCGGTCGAGCCGGAGGATTCGCCGGTTCTCTCCGGGGGCAAGCCGGGTGCCCACAAGATTCAGGGCATCGGAGCAGGCTTTGTCCCCGAAGTGCTGAAGGTTGAGCTGATCGATGAGGTCATCAAGGTTTCCAACGACGACGCGATAGCGACTGCCAGGCAATTGGCCCTGAAAGAAGGGATCCTGGCGGGCATCAGTTCCGGGGCCGCGCTGTGGGCGGCCGTGCAGCTCTCGCGGCGCGGCGAGAACGCCGGAAGGGTCATAGTGGTGATACTGCCGGATACCGGCGAGAGGTACATCTCCACGGAGATGTTTGAGAATCTATAGGCTGGGGTTGGATGAGGCAGGGGACCTGATTATGAGAAAGAGAAAGTTCACGCCGGGCCAGATAGAAAAGCTCGTTGGGCGGATTGCCGAGACGTACAAGGGCGATTCAGGGATAAACTTCATAGACGCCTCGAATCTGCCTGTAAGGGGCGAGATTCTCGAGATTCTCGAGCTGCTCTTCGAGGTGCTATTCCCGGGGCACACCGGCAAGAGGGCCGTTACAAAAGCGAATATCAACTTCGTTGTCGGGGATATTCTCTGCCAGGTCTATGCCGAGCTCGTAGGCCAGATCGAGCGCGCTTATCAGTACCAGTGCAGGATAAAGCAGTGCGACCAGTGCGATTGCCGCACGATGGCGGAGAACGTTACGCGGCACCTACTGGAGCGGTTGCCCACGATCAGGGAGCTTCTGAAGGGCGACGTGGCGGCGGCCTACGACGGGGACCCCGCCGCCAAATCGTACGAGGAGATCGTCATCAGTTATCCCTGCATCATCGCCATTGCCACCTACCGCCTCGCCCACGAGTTGTATTTGCAGAAGGTGCCGCTTATTCCGCGGATTATGACCGAGTGCGCGCACGCAAAAACGGGCATCGACATCCATCCGGGCGCGACGATCGGACGCAACTTCTTCATCGACCACGGCACGGGCGTGGTCATCGGCGAAACCACGGTAATCGGAGACAACGTCAAAATCTACCAGGGCGCCACGCTCGGCGCACTGAGCTTTCGGAAGGACGAAAGGGGCAGGATAATTAAAGGCGGCAAGAGACATCCAACGATCGAGGATAACGTTACGATCTACGCCGAGGCCACGATACTCGGTGACATTACCATCGGCAGAGGTGCGGTTATAGGCGGCAACGTGTGGATAAAGGAGTCGGTTCCGCCCGGGGTAACCGTTGCGACGCCCAATCCCGAGCTGGTTTACACCAGGCACAAAAAGACCTCCTCCTCTCGGAGCGCAAAAAAGAAAGGTTAGAAGGAGAAATTTCTTGGAACGGCGATTGTACGACAAGATTCAGCGGCTAAAGGCGCAGCGCAACGCCGTTATACTCGCTCACAATTATCAGCCGGCCGAGATCCAGGACCTTGCCGATTTTACCGGTGACTCGCTGGGCCTGAGCAAGCGGGCCGCCTCTACCGACGCCGATGTTATAGTTTTCTGTGGCGTACGATTTATGGCGGAAACTGCCGCGGTACTCTCCCCCCGAAAGACCGTGGTGCTGCCAGAAAGATATGCCGGCTGTCCTTTGGCGGATATGATTACCGCCGAGCAGCTGGTCAAGCTCAAGCAGAAGCACCCCGACGCTCTTGTTGTCTGCTACGTCAACAGCACGGCCGAGGTCAAGGCCGAGAGCGATTATTGCTGCACCAGCGCGAACGCCGTCGAGCTGGTTGAATCTCTGCCTGCCGAGCAGAAAATAATCTTTGTGCCCGACCAGCATCTCGGCCGTCACGTCGAAGAGCGGACAGGCCGCCAGATCATCCTCTGGCCAGGCTACTGTATCTCCCACGTCGTGATAACCGCCGAGGAAATAGACCGGAAAAAGGCCGAGTGCCCCGCCGCGGTCGTGATGGCCCATCCGGAATGCACCGAGCCCGTCAAGAACCTGGCGGATCACATACTCAGCACCTCGCAGATGCTCCGCTTTGTGGAGCGTAGCTCGGCTGATACATTTATCGTGGCCACTGAGACGGGAATCATCCACGCCCTGCAGAAACGAAATCCTGATGCGCGGTATATCCCTGCCTCGGAAAGGGCGGTCTGCCCCAATATGAAGAAGATAACGCTCGACAAGATTGTCGGCTCGCTGGAGGACTTGGAACACCGGGTGACGGTGCCTGAACATATTAGAGCGAGGGCGCAGAAGGCGCTCGATAGAATGATTGAGGTCTTACCGAGCAAGTGACACGAGGACTCACGATGGAAGGAAACAGCGAATATCACCTTGATACGCTGGCCGTTCACGCCGGCCAACAGGTTGATTCCGAGACCCTCAGCAGGGCCGTGCCTATCTACCAGACGACCAGCTATCTGTTCAGAGACACCGAGCACGCCGCCGGTCTGTTTGCCCTCAAGGAGTTCGGCAACATTTACACTCGGCTGATGAATCCGACCAGCGACGTGCTTGAGAAACGAATAGCGGCGCTCGAGGGCGGGGTCGCAGGGCTGGCGTTGAGTTCGGGCCAGTCGGCGATCTACGTGAGCATATTAAACATCTGCGGCTGTGGGGGCCATATCGTCTCGTCGAGTTCGCTCTATGGCGGGACGGTGACGCTCTTTAGCCAGACGTTTGCGAAGCTCGGCATCGAAGTTACATTTGTTGAACCCCGGGACCCCCAGAATTTCGCCAAAGCCATCAAACAAAACACCCGCCTGATATATATCGAGACCATCGGCAATCCCAGGAACGACATCCTGCAATACGAAAAGATAGCCGAGATCGCCCACAAGAACGGAATGCCGGTGATATGTGATAACACCGTTGCAACCCCGATGCTCTTCCGGCCCATCGACTACGGAATCGATATTGTCGTGCACAGCTGCACGAAATTCATAGGCGGGCACGGCACCAGCATCGGCGGTGCCATTGTCGACTCCGGGAAATTCGACTGGACCAACGGCAGGTATCCCGAGCTGACTGAGCCTGATCCCAGCTATCACGGGCTCAGGTACGTCGAATCCTTCGGCAATATGGCGTACATCGTCAAGGCGAGGACGCAAGTCTTGCGCGATATGGGTTCGTGTATGTCACCGTTCAACGCCTTTTTGTTTCTGCAGGGGCTGGAGACGCTCCACCTGCGGATGCCGCGACATAGCGAAAACGCCCTCGCCCTGGCCAACTGGCTTGAGAAGCACCCGCGCGTCGAGTGGGTCAACTACCCCGGCCTGGAGTCTCATCCCGACTATGCTCTTGCCAAAAAGTATCTGGCCAGAGGTCAGGGGGCGATAGTGGGCTTCGGAATAAAAGGAGGCAAACAGGCCGGCATCAAGTTCATAAACTCCGTAAAGCTGGCCAGCCACCTTGCGAACATCGGCGACAGCAAGACCCTGGTGATCCATCCGGCCAGCACCACCCATCAGCAGCTCAGCGACGCCGAGCAGCTTGCTGCCGGTGTTACGCCCGATTACATCCGTGTTTCGGTCGGAACAGAGCACATCGACGATATTATTGCAGATTTCGAACAGGCATTGGAGGCCAGCCGGTAGTCGCGCCCAGGATATCAGGATGTTCGGGATGTGGCCTGCAGGGCGTCGAAAGAATAGGTCATACGATGTATGATATGTGGGGTGCGTGAACATGTGGGAATACACCGAGAAGCTGAAGGATCACTTCTTTAATCCGAGGAATGTCGGGGAAATCGAGAACCCCGACGGCGTCGGAGAGGTCGGGTCCCTGGCCTGCGGTGATGCGCTGCGACTGACGTTCAAACTCGACCAGAACGGTCGTATCGCCGACGCAAAGTTCAAGACCTTCGGCTGTGCCAGCGCGATCGCAACTTCTTCCGTCCTGACCGAGATGATAAAGGGTATGACCCTCGAGGAGGCCTCCCGGGTGACCAACAAGGATATCGCCGATTATCTCGGCGGGCTGCCCGAACAAAAGATGCACTGCTCGGTTATGGGAAGAGAAGCGCTGGAGGCTGCGATCGAGAACTACAGGAGCGGCGGGGCCAAGAAGCGACAGCTCGAAGGCGAGGTGGTCTGCACCTGCTTTGGCGTCACCGACGCGGAGATCGAGAGGGTGATCCGCGAAAACGACCTGAGAACCGTCGAGCAGGTTACGAACTACTGCAAGGCGGGCGGAGGCTGCGGCGGGTGCCACGGCGAGATCGAGAAGATCATCGAAAAGGTCCAGAGCACCAGCGCCAAGCAAGAACCCCCCCCCAAAGTCACCAGGCCGGGCAAGCTGACTAACATCCAGAAGATCCAGCTCATTCAGCAGACCATCAACGAGCAGGTAAGACCCGCACTACGCGCCGACGGCGGAGACATCGAGCTGATTGATGTCGATGGCGACAAAGTTATCGTTGCACTGCGCGGAATGTGTGCCAAGTGCCAGTTGGCCGAGCTTACGATGAGAGACGTCGTAGAAGCAAAACTAAGAGAGTTTGTTTGTGAAGACCTTGTCGTTGAGGAACAAAAAGACCCGGATAGGCAAGCGTGAACGCCGATGGGACGGACAGCTTGATGAATCGGCTGTGCGACTGATTTCGGGAGGTTTTTGCCGGCGGTCCCGCTGGCAGTTGCATACGGGCCTGTAGGATAAGGACCAAGGGCAATGGAGACGATATACTTCGACAACAATGCCACCACGAAAGTCGCCGAGGAAGTGTTCGAGGAGATGAGGCCGTATTTTTGCGAGCTTTACGGCAATCCTTCGAGTATGCACACGTTTGGTGGACAGGTCGCTCACAAGATCAACAAGGCACGCGAGCAGATCGCTTTTTTGCTGGGTTGTGAGCCCACCGAGGTCATTTTCACCAGCTGCGGGACGGAATCCGACAACGCCGCCATAAAGGGCACCCTTGCCGCCGTCCCGGACAAGCGAAGAGTCGTAACCACGCGGGTCGAGCATCCGGCGGTCCTGTCTGTCTGTCGGGACCTCGAGAACCGCGGCTACACGGTCGTCGAGCTCGGAGTGGACAGGCAGGGCCGACTTGACCTGGCTGAGTTGGAAGCCGCGATCGACGAGGATACCGCGCTGGTGACGATTATGTATGCCAACAACGAGACAGGAACGGTCTTTCCGGTGGAAAAGATAGCGGAAATCACCGCCGGTAAAGGGGTCGTTTTCCACACCGATGCCGTCCAGGCCGTTGGAAAAATACCGCTGAACCTCGCGGAGAGCCAAATCGACCTGCTCAGCCTTTCGGGTCACAAGCTGCACGCCCCCAAGGGTATCGGTGTGCTTTATGTGCGCAAGGCTACACGCCTGGCGCCGTTTATGCTCGGAGGGCACCAGGAGGGCGGCCGGCGCGCGGGCACCGAAAACGTGCCGGGGATCATCGGCCTCGGCAAGGCCTGCGAGATAGCCGCAGAGAACATCGAGCAAGAGGCCACAAGGGTAAAAGCACTGCGCGATAAACTTGAGCACTCGATCCTTGAGACCTGCCCCGACTGCCGCGTCAATGGCGACGTCGAGAACCGCCTGCCGAACACGAGCAACATCAGCTTTGAGTACATTGAGGGCGAAGCAATCCTGCTTATGCTCGACAGATACGGCATCTGTGCAAGCTCAGGCTCGGCCTGCACCTCCGGCTCGCTCGAGCCTTCCCACGTGCTCCGCGCGATGGGCGTGCCGTTCACCGCGGCCCACGGCTCAATTCGCTTCAGCCTCAGCCGATACAATACCGAGGCCGAGATCGACTACACCATCGACAAGATGCCGCAAATCGTAAACCACCTGCGTGAACTTTCCCCGTTCGTAACCAAGTGACTCCACCAAGCACTGGATTGCCCCTGTTGGGCCGGCGGGTTCTCAGCGGTGTTGCGCTCCGCGGTCTCGGCCTGACCTTCGAGGTGCCGGGACATATTCGACCGTCGGCTGACGACGAACAGGCTGCGGATACAGCTCCAGCAGCCGGAGGATTTTCTCGGGCATATCCGTGTTGACCGGAAGGCCGAGCTGTTGGGCTTCCTTGAAGGTTATCGGGTAGTCGTGGGTCCATTTGCCCGTGGAAAGCAGGTTGCTCAATTCATCCGCTTTTTCGGGCGACATCTTCTTCTCAAGGAGTTCTCGGAGGCTCTCTCGGACCTGAGCTATCGCCTTTTCCGCCTGGTCGGCGAGGATAACGGTCTGGTCGTCTATCTCCTTTATGGGTTTCTGGTCGATGACTTTAAGGATCGAGGCCGCGGCATATTGACCGATCTGTGGGTCAACGGGGCCGAGGGTGGCGTGCGGACTCATAACGATCTCGTCGGCGGCCAGGGCGATAAGTGTTCCGCCGGACATTGCATAGTGCGGGACGAAGACAGTTACCTTCGCCTTGTGATTGGCCAGAGCGCGGGCAATCTGCAAAGACGCAAGCACCAATCCGCCAGGCGTGTGAAGCACCAGGTCGATCGGTACATCCGCGTCAGTCAGGTGTATGGCCCTGAGGACCTCTTCAGAGTCGTTAATGTCGATATAGCGGAAGATGGGAAAGCCGATGAGACTCATCGTTTCCTGTCTGTGAATCAGCAGGATAACCCGTGAGTTGCGCTGTTGCTCTATCACGCCCAGAAGCCTTTTTCTGGAGGCTTCAAGGAATTTCTGTCGTAATATCGGCTGGATTGCCGCCAGCATGAAGAAGAACCAGAAGAAGTCCATAGCTCCCATACGCATTCTCCAGTCCGTTAGAACCGTGACCAGGCGCCTCTTGGGCCATACTCTATGTTATTGCTGTACATCCTCACCCGGCGTCTCGGCCGAGCCACGAAGAGCCGGTGCAGCGCCGCCCCGCCGACGAAACCACCGATGTGGGCCCACCAGGCTACCCCGCCAGCAGCCGAGGAAGACGAGACCAACGCCAACGAGCCGCTGAAAAACTGTAGCAAGAACCAGATGCCCAGATAGAGGAAGGCTGGCATTACGAAAAAGATCGGCCAGAACAAAAGCGGCACCAACACTATGATGCGGGAAGTGGGGAAGAATATGAAGTATGCCCCGAGCACGCCAGCTATTGCCCCGGAGGCCCCTATGGCCGGCACGGTTGAATTCGCGTTTGCCAGTACGTGTACGATTCCGGCCAGTATCCCGCAGACCAGGTAAAAGACAAGATACCTTATATGCCCCATGCGGTCCTCGACGTTGTCCCCGAATATCCACAAGCACCACATATTCGAGATTATGTGCACCCATCCACCGTGCAGGAACATACTTGTAAGAAAGGGCCAGAAGCTGTTCGTGGTCGGTCCCAGCTGGCAACCCCACCCCTCATAAGTGAACCTTGCCGGCACCACGCCCAGGCAGTAAATGACCTGCTCCAGGAAAGGCTCCGGAAGGGCAAGCTCTATAAAGAAAACGCAACAGTTGACCGTGATCAACAGCCAGGTAACGATCGGCACGTTCCTGCTGGGGATGCTGTCCTGTATCGGCAACATACACAAAACCCCTTAAACTGGGCGTTAGTTTAGCAGGTACGCCCTCTCGTATGCAACAGTTTGATAGCAATATTTTGGGTTGTGGAGACACTGCAGCGGCCTGGCCGGAATGGAAGACCTGCCCCCCCGAGCCTGCCGTAAAGGCAGAAACCTCAGCGGCGCCGCCTCCGGCGGGTGTTGATTGCCAGCAGGCAACGCGCTATATGCGCAAATTGCCGAAGGAGGGAGTCGAACCCTCACCCTCTTGCGAGGACGGGATTTTGAATCCCGCGCGTCTGCCAATTCCGCCACTTCGGCTTTCCTATGTGCCTAATTATCGCCTCTCGGACGGACCTTGTCAACTCCGATCGACGGCAACGTTGGTACCTTTGCCCCGCCATCGCGGGCAGGCGACCGTACGCAAGTGCATTTATCCACGCCACTCGGATCAGTAGGTAAGGAAGACGATATCTTCCGGTATCGCAACCACGTCGCGGTGCTTCGGGCCGAGGCTCCTTCGGATCTCGCTGCTGTGCTTGCCGGCAAGTGCTGTGAGTTGTGAGCTGCTGAGGTTCGTTACGGCTTTTGCCTCGTTGTTTAGCATCACCACGTCGCCGGCTTTGAATGAGCCTTCCACGGCCGCTACGCCGCTGGGAAGGAGGCTCTTGTGGTTTCGCAACGCCGTCATCGCGCCGGCGTCGATGTGGATTGTGCCGGCCGGCCTGCTGTTGAGTATCCACCTTTGGCGGTTACCCAGCTTCCTGGTGGGCATAAAGACCGTGCCGACCTGCTCTCCGGCGATGATTCTACCTATGACGTTCTTGAGCCTGCCGTGGGCCAGGACGATCCGACAGCCGGCGTTCGAGGCAATCTTGGCCGCCTCGATTTTCGTCTTCATCCCGCCAGTGGCATAGGGGCTGCCCTTGCCGCCGGCGGTCCTGGCGATGTGGTCGGTTATTTCGTAAACAACCGGTATCGGCCGGGCGTCGGCAAACTTGCGCGGGTTCTTGTCGTAAAGAGCATCGATATCCGACAGCATTATCAGCAAATCCGCATCGATCTTGCTCGCAACCAGCGCGCTGAGCCGGTCGTTATCACCAAACGCAGTGCCGATCTCGTCCGTGCTCACGCAGTCGTTCTCGTTCAGAATAGGCACCACCCCCAGCTTCAGCAGCGTCTCGATCGAATTGCGAAGGTTAAGGTAGGTCTTTCTGTTGTTGAAAACCTCGGCCGTCAGGAGCACCTGCGCGACGGTGATCCCCTCCCGCAGAAAGGACCGGCGATACTCCTGCATCAACAGCGGCTGCCCAATGGCCGCGCACGCCTGCCGCATCTTCATCCCACGCACCTTGCCCTGCAGTTTCAACTGCCCGGCCCCCATGCCTATCGCGCCCGAGGTGATTATCACCACCTCTCTGCCGGCCTTGACGAGCTGGCCGAGCTGGCGTGCGATTCTCCGGACATAGGTAGCATCAATGCCCTCGTTCTTGGTCAGGACGTTTGTGCCAATCTTGACCGCTATTCGCTTTGCTTTGCCGAAATCGCGCATCTTGGAGTCGCTGAATTGGGGTCCTCGGGGCTATTGTCCTGTGTGTTCTTGAAGCCTGTCGGTTTCCGGCAGCCCAGACGGCCAGTCAAATATACCGTCATTATAGCTGCCAGCTCGCCTGTGGCAACAAGATGCCGGACGTAATCCTGCCGCCCCGAGAAGAGCGCCAGGCTGGGCGATGGCACGCAATTGCCACGGCTGAGAAGAACCACGAAGTTCTTTTCCCGGGATTCGCGAATTTCCCCGGCCTTGAGCAAAGAGACTTCCATAAAGACCGGCCGTTCTTTCTCAAGACGGCCAGTGCCTCCTGCCGCGCTTAGGCGGTTATTTTCTTGAGCAGCCAGGCCATATTCCGGCCGAGCAGTTCCATCGTTTGGAGCCCCTCTTCGTCCTCCTTGACTTCTCCCTTGTCGCGGCCGAACCCCATATTCCAGTACGATGAGCCGGGGATTATCATCTCGCTTATCAGGAAGAAGTGGTTGATCGTGTCGAAGGCGTGGATTGAGCCTGCCCTGCGGACGGCGACGACGGCCGCCCCGACCTTGCCCCGCAACATATTGTCGTTGGCCCTGGCCACCAGGCCGGCCCGGTCGATCAGCGCCTTGAGCTCGGCCGTGACATCCGCGAAGTACGTCGGGCTGCCTAAGATGATGCCGTCGGCCTCGAGCATCTTGGCAATACAGTCGTTCAGGGCATCATCGGTAACCGCACATTTCTTGTCCTTGTTGTCGAAGCACTTGTAGCACGCGGTGCAGCCTCGGATTTTCCGGCCTGCCAGCTCAACGCTCTCGGTTTGTATGCCGTGCTTGCCGAGCTCCTGAAGTACCTGGTTCAGCAGGATGGCGGTGTTCCCGTTCTTGCGGGCGCTGCCGTTGAAGGCTATGACTTTCATAGTACCGTCTCCAGATTCTGTGCGGTTTTGGTGATAGTTCTTAATCCAAGGTGCAGATTCTAACCCTTCCGCCTCGGGTAGGCAAGCAGCGATTCGCCCGCATTTGGCAGGCGCGGACGCGACGCCGGATCGTCGAGGATTTTTGTCTTGGTTTTGAAAGGCGGTATGATAGAATTGCCCCGGTAGCCGCCGGCGGGTCGCGACAGGCGTTCCGCAGCACCCACTACCACGCCGCAACGTTCGCCTGCGGCGGATTGTTTTAGATTCTGGTGATTCGGGCTGCGATGGTCATATCTTGGGTTTAACGCTAAGACGGGCGGTTGTGTGATATCGCCTTGTAGATAGCGCTTTAGACAAGGTTTCACTGCGGCATTTACTGGGTGTAGGATTGATGATGGAGATGAACGATTTTATAGACCGGGTCGGCGCGCGCCGGGGACGAGACTACTTCTGGATAGCCTGGAAATTGGTTCAGGCCGCGGCCGTGGTGATCGTCGTGGGCGTGGGGCTGGCCACCTCCATCTACACGGTGCCGACGGATTCCAACGGAGTGGTCAAGAGATTCGGCAAATACGAGCGAACCTCCGAGCCCGGGATGCACATCAAGATCCCGTTCTGGGTAGAGACTGTTGCTGTGGTGCCGGTACGCAAGGTGCAGAAGGAGGAGTTCGGCTTCAGAACGCTCAAAGCAGGTGTCGATTCACGCTATCTGGGTGTCGAGGAAATAGAGGCGAGGCGGACGAGCGTGCAGGACTTGTTGAACCTGATTCGCGAAAGCGGTGAACGAGTATCCCGGCGGTCGTCCGGTGAATTAGCGGAACGCGCCAGGCAAATACTTCGCTCGGAGTACGTGATGCTCACCGGAGACCTGAACATAGTCGATGTCGAGTGGATTGTTCAGTTCAAGATAAAGAACGCCAGGAATTATCTGTTCAACGTTCGTAAACCGCGTGCGACGATTCGCGATGCCAGCCAAGCGGTGATGCGACAGCTCATAGGCAACGGCAGCGTGGATGAGGCCATAACGATAGGGAGAATCGAAAACGAGATAGCAGCCAAGGAAATGCTCCAGAGGCTTCTTGACGAGTATGAAACGGGCATCCATATCGTCGCAGTCAAGCTGCAATCCTGCAACCCGCCATTGAAGGTCAGGCCGGCGTTCAACGAGGTCAACAAGGCACTGCAGCAGAAAGAGCAACGGATCAACGAGGCGATGAAGCAATATAACGAGGCTATACCCAGGACGCGGGGCGAGGCGAAAAAGCTCGTCGAGACGGCCAAAGGCTACGCGGCCGAGCGCGTCAACAGGGCCAAAGGCGACGTCGCAAAGTTTGAGAAGATATACCGACAGTACAGGCAGGCCCCCGATATCACCAGGCAGCGAATGTACCTGGAGACGATGATGGAACTTCTGCCGAAGATACCGGAGAAGTGGATCATCGAGCAGGCCGGGGCCGAGGGCGGAATCCTGCTGAGGCTGGATATGGACGAAGAAAAATGATGCGCCGGCTGAACGTGCCGCACCGACGCTTCGGAATCGTGATTCTGCTGCCGGAAAGGTACACGCCTATGGACAGACAAAAACGCAAGGGAAAGATAACTTGGCTCGGGTTGGTCGGGGCCGTTGTGGTCGGAGCCCTGGTCCTGTCGTCCTCGATATACGTTGTGGACCAGTCGCAACAGGCGCTCGTTACGCAGTTTGGCAAGCCGGTACGGGTGATTATTAATCCCATAGAAGGTCCGCAGAGGCAACAGACCCTGCAAAAACTGCGGGACAGGTACGCCGCCGAGGGCATATCCGTGGCCGAAGGGGCAGGGCTGAGATTCAAGGTCCCTTTTGTCCAGTCCGTCAGGAAGTTTGAACGCAGGCTGCTGAGGTGGAACGGTTATCCGGAGCAGATTCCTACCAAGGATAAGAAGTACATCTGGGTAGACTGCACCGCCAGGTGGTACATCGAAGACCCGCTGTTGTTTTTCAGGTCCGTGGGGACCGAGGAGCAAGCCCACGCCAGGCTGGATGACATCATCGATTCGAGCACCAGGAACTCTATAACCAAGAGAGACCTCATCGAGATAGTGCGGACGGATAATCGCCCTATGAGAGTGGCCGAGAAGGAGCTGCAAGAGACGATAAAGGTCGGAAAGGTGCAGGAGGGTAGGCCGAAAATAGTGGCCGAGATAACCGAGGCTTCGAGCAAGGCGTGCGAGGAGTATGGAATAAGCATCCACAGCTCGGGGATCTTAGTCAAGGGCCTTACCTACGTCCAGGGCGTCAAGGAAAAAGTGGAGGAAAGGATGATAGAGGAGAGGCTCAGGATCGCCAAGAAATATACCTCGGAGGGTGAGGGTGAATTCGAAAAGATTATGGGCGACAAGGACAGAGAGGTCAGAACAATTATGTCGGAGGCATACAAGACCGCCAAGGAAATTGAGGGAGATGCGGACGCCGAGGCCATAAAGCTGTATGCAGAGAGCTTCAGCAAAGATCCGGATTTCTATAGATTCTGGAAGACGCTTGAACTGTATGAACAATCCCTGGGTTCGGGAAAGACAAGGCTGATCCTGGGGACGGACAATCCTCTTCTTGAGATAATAAAGGGCGAGCTGGGCAGCAAGTCGGAGCCTGAGGGCGCCGGGGTTTCTGAATGAGCGCCGCTATGGGGGTCATCGTTTTTTCCATTCTTGCGTTCGGCCCGGTTTGCTCCGGTGCCAGCCGGCAGGGCAGCGGCAAAGTCTTTATCTTTCGGGGCACCAGCGATGCGTCCGCGGCCGTGGCGCTGGGCAAGGATATGTTTATCGTGGCCGATGACGAGAACAACATACTGAGGGTGTACAGGATGGGTGCCGCGATGCCCGTGTACTCGTACAACATAAGCGGCTTTCTTGAGACCGAAGCAGAGCACCCGGAAGCGGACATCGAAGGCGCCACGAGGGTGGGCAGCCGCATCTACTGGATTAGCTCGCACGGCAGGAACAAGGACGGCAAGCTGCGGCCCAATCGGTACCGCTTTTTTGCCACCGACGTCCAGATCAGGGGCGTCAATGTGGAGATTCGGCCGGTTGGTAAGCCCTGCAAGATTCTAGCCCGCAGTATGCTCTCGGCCGGCGGGCTTGCTGGTCTGGGCCTGCGCAGGGCCACTATGCTCTCAGCAGCTCTCTCGAAAAGGGAGAGGGAACGGCTGGCGCCGAAGAGGGAGGGCTTGAACATCGAGGCGCTTTTCGCTTCGGGCCACGGCAGGACCATTTACATCGGCTTTCGCAACCCCCGGCCCCTCGATAGGGCTACGGGGCGACGTTGCGCGCTCGTGGTACCGCTGGAAAACCCCTCGGACGTCGTCGAACGAGGCGCTCGGCCGCTCTTCGGCCGGCCGATACTCTGGGACCTCGGCGGGCTGGGCATACGGGCCGTAGAGTACTCCTCGTTCCACGGGGCCTATTTCGTCGTTGCAGGGGCCCACGATGCCAGTCCGCTATTTGCGATGTACCGCTGGTCGGGCCTGGAAAGTGAAAAGCCCCAACCGATCTGTCAATTAGGCCAGACCAACTTCACCCCGGAGACACTGGTAGTATTCAGCGATTCGGAGAGGGTGCTGTTGCTCAGCGATGACGGCAGCATACCCGTCAGTGTCTTTGGCCCATCCGAGTGCATACAGGGCAAGCTTAACGAGGACGGCACGTGTCCAAATAAGTACCTTTTGGACCCGCAGAAGAAGACCTTTCGCGCCGTCTGGTTCAAGCCTTGAAGCGTCTTTGAATTGTGCAGGGCCCTTACGCGCTGGCCTCGAGCTCGCACCGACCCCAAAAACCACCCCGGGCGGGGGGGTCTCCGTTCGCTCCCCGCATAAACCGGGCCGGCCAGCCGCACCGTCAGCCGGTAGGGGGGGCTTGAGGGCGTAAAGACTACCGCGGCTCGACGGCCTTGTTAGGGTAGGCACTACGCCGCGCGGGGATCTTGATGGGAGCAAATCCCTGTTCTCCAGCTTTGTTCGAGGCCTTGAGACGCTAAATTCACAGCAGCTCGTTAGAAGACACCGCTCGAACCTCGACGGACGCTGGCCTCGCATAACTGTAGTTGGCTGCGCCGCTTAACCACACCATAGCCAGGGTCCTATAAGAAAATTTCAGCAAATATCTGGGAAAAAAGGGTGACGCTATTGACGTTGTGGCAGAAAGTGGTAGAATTGCCCACATAATTGTTGGTGAGTGGGCCCATTGTCATGCTGTTGTTAACAGGCGAATATCACCATGTTATTGACGAGAAGGGCAGAGTTCTCGTCTCTAACAAGCTCAGAAGCCAGGTTGATGCCGACGAGCATGGACGCAATTTTTACCTCGTACTCGGCGCCAACGGCATATTATGCCTCTACCCCGAGAAATACTTCGAGCGGATAGCACTTGCCGTTGCCCGGGACGTAGCAGCTCCCGACGAGGCCGTTGCGTTCGAGCGGATGACCTTTGCGCTTGCCAGCAAGGTGGAGCTCGACGGACAGGGTCGCCTCTTGCTGAATGAAAGGCTGCGCAAAAGGGCGGGCCTCAAGCATCGGATTACCTTGGTCGGCGTCAGAGACCACATCGAGTTGTGGAACAGCGATAGCTGGGAACGGTATCTTTCGGACCATATGGCTCAATACCAGAAGCAGGTCTCGCAGGCCAGACAGATTGTCCTGCAGAGGCCGAACGAGGACCTTTGATTTTGGGTGCGGGAGGCAGAATGACTGAAGTAAGTTCGAACCATTATCAAGTTGTTGCTGCGAGTCTGGCTGGCGAACGGGAAGTTGACGAGCAAACCTTCGCCTCCCTGTCGGTTCTGGAGGAGCGGCTGGAACGGCTGAAGCAACGGGGTGGGATATTCTCCGGCATCGAGTTTTCGCCCGCCGTCCAGCAGCTGCGGACGTGTAGGGACACCGTGAGCGTGAGCTGAGCGGGTATTGTGCCCGGTTGCGGCGGCTCGCAGCCAGGCGTATTCGCGGTTTGACCAAGGTGGATGGTTCGAAGGTGGAGCATATCCCGGTTCTGGCTGGTACGCTTGCCGAGAAGATACACCTGCCGCCGAACGGGGCGATGGTCGACGCGACCATCGGACACGGAGGCCATACCCTGATGTTCGGCAAAAGGCTGGGTCCGAGGGGAATCATAATCGGCCTGGACGTGGACGAAAAGGCGTTGCGGACGGCCCGCTCGAGACTGGCGGGCCTTGAATGCAGGGTTATCCTGGTGCGGTCTAATTTCAGTCGGCTTGCGGAGCAGCTTCACGAACACCGCATAGAGAGCGTCGATTTCATACTGGCAGACCTCGGCGTCTGCTCGGCCCAGTTGGCCGACCAAGAGCTTGGGCTGAGTTTCCAGGCAAATATGCCGCTTGATATGAGAATTGACAAAAGATTGAAGACTACAGCTGCCGATATAGTCAATGAGGCGGACGAGAAGTCGCTGGCCGAGATTATCTACAGATTTGGCCAGGACAGGGCATCACGACGCATCGCACGGTTTATCGTACGTCATCGGGCAGATGAGCCTATTACCACGACCGGCCAACTGGCCGCGATAGTTTGCAGGGCGCTGGCCCGGCCCGGACGAAAGCAAAGAAGGACAAAGCACCCCGCGACCAGGACGTTCCAGGCCCTTAGAATCGCCGTCAACAAAGAGCTGGAGAACCTGGAGTTACTGCTCAACTCGGCGCCGAGTCTGCTCAGGCCGAACGGCTGGATAGCGGTGATAAGCTACCACAGCCTGGAAGACAGGCTTGTGAAGGATAGTTTCAAGCAGAACGAGAAGGATAACGTCTATCGAATTATTACCCGCAAGCCGATTGTGCCGACCAAGCAAGAGATCGATCGCAACCGGCGCGCAAGAAGCGCGAAGCTGAGGATTGCAAGGAGGGTTTAACATATTCATTTGCGGATAACGAATTGATTGGTGTGCAGTAGTTGTGTAATGGGGATTTGCGATGACTTCGGATGCCAAGATTGGATTGCTGTTGGGTTTGGTTTTCATATTTATTATCGCCTTTATCATCAACGGTCTGCCGAGGCTCCGCAGTGAGCCGGATAGTAACGAGTTGACCACGAATATGGTCAAAAATGAACCTCCGGGGCTGGGGGCGGTGGAGCGCAGGGCCGAGCAGGTCCTGGATTCACCGCCTGCGGGGCCGGTACCACCTGCCGAACAGGGCCACTCGCTGCTCGGGCCGACCTATATCTTCTCCGGGGATGCGGCCGGGCACGTTCGCGATACCCAGTTATTACCGGGCTCGCCGCTCGTGGCGGACGGATCGGCCGAGTATGGCCTGGCCCCGCCACAGAGCGAGACGCTCGGACCCGTAGAAGCGGCCGGGGCCGAGCCAGCCGGGCAGGAAGGGCCCGGGCCGGCAGGGCCACCCAAGCTGGACGAGGCCCGCGAGTCGGACTGGCCCAAGAAATATCTGGTCGCAAGCGGCGATACTCTGGCCTCGATCGCGAAGAAGTTTTACGGGCCCGTGGACGGCAATAAGAGGGCCAACGTCGCGAGGATATTCGAGGCGAACCGGGGGGTGCTCAAGTCGCCGGACCGGATAAAGGTAGGCCAACAGCTGGTTATTCCTGCCCTGCCCGCCAAGGCAGCTGACAAGCCGGAGGATGAGGGCCTGTTCTCCAGCGAATTGTTCGAGAAGGTCCGCTCGATGGGCCTGATCAAGGCCCAGAAGTCCGCGCCGGAGCAAGAAGGGCGGTTTTACGTGGTCAAGCAGGGCGACTGCCTGTGGAATATCGCGGCCGAGCAACTCGGCGACGGTGCACGGTATAGGGAAATCAGTAAGTTGAACAGTGACATCCTCGCCGACGAGGACGAGTTGCGGGTTGGGCTACGGCTCAAGCTGCCGGTGCGGTAAGCAGCAGGAAAGTGCTCGGGGCCGGCGAAGTACGCCCGGCGTGATGGGGTATCTGGGCGCAGATTTGGGGTCGAATGTCCCGATTTCGCTTTGTTTTCGTGGTTTTTTACTTCACAGGTATCTTGATTCTTGCGGTTTACCTTCGCAGCGCCAACAACCGCCTTTTCTACCAGCTCGCCGAAGAAAACGTCGAACAGCAGCGTCTGAGCGACGAGCTCGGAGCCAAGCAGTTAAGGCTGGAGGCTATGCTGAATCCGGCGGCGGTATCGGAGCGTCTCGAGCGGTAGCCGGCCGGCCTTACACTGCGGCAAACCGATTAACCACGCGAGGGAACGGTTGAACAATTGAGGATCGCCCGGACAACCACGGTTTTGCTTACGCTTTTGATCACCGCATTTCTCTTGCTGGCGGGGCGGTGCTTCTATCTTCAGTACTACAAGGGTGATTACTACACGGACCGGTCCCTGAGGCAGCAAAGGGCCAGGAGCATCTACCTGCCGCGGCGCGGCACGATTCTGGACAGCAGGGGCAGGGTGCTCGCCGCCAGTAACAGGATCAGGATTATCAAGGCCGAGCCCCGCATCATAAAGAATCCCGACGAGGTCTGCACCAGGCTGGCCCCCATCGTGGAGATGGACCCGCACGAGATCCGTGAGCTGATAACGCAGAGCAGAAATCCGGGCTACGCGAAGATCAAGGCCGGCGTTGATGCCGAGCGCTGCGCCAGGGCTATGAGGATTCACGGCATCGGGGTCGATCTGGCGTGGCGAAGGCATTACCCGATGGGCGCTCTTACCGCGCACGTGGTCGGCTTTACCAGCTCGGACGGAAGGGGCCTTGAGGGCCTCGAGCTGTGGTTTGATAAACAGCTCAGGGGTTCTCCGGCACAGAACATATACTTTGCCGACGTTGCCCGCAGACCCATCAGGCTCAAACAGGAACAGGGCGTGCTGAGCGATGGGATGGGCATTATCCTGACGCTCGATGCGGCGATCCAGCAGTTCGTGCGCGACGAGCTGCTCAAGCAGTACCAGAAGTACCAGGCGGAGGCGGCTGTCGGGATCGTAGTTGAGCCGAAAACCGGAGCGATCCTGGCGATGGTTTCTCTGCCCGATTTTGATCCGGCTGATAGAAACGGGGTCGATCCGAACAATTTCCGCAGCCGAGCGATTACCGACTGGTTTGAGCCGGGCAGTGTGCTCAAACCCATCGTGATGGCTATTGCACTCGATGCCGGCGTCGTTAACACCGATGAGACGATATTCTGCGAGTATGGCAACTATCGGGGCAGGGGCTTCGGGCGCATAGGTGAATACCGCACGGGCTTCGGAGACCTGACGCCACGTGAAATCCTGGTCAAGTCCAGCAATATAGGGATGGCCAAGATCGGCCAGCGACTGGGCAAGGAGCGACTCTACAAGGGCCTGAGGCGTTTTGGCTTTGGTCGGAAGGTGGGGATCCAGTTGCCCGGGGAGGTAGAGGGCCTGCTGCGGCCCCTTGAGCAGTGGGACGGATACAGCGAGACGCGGGTGCCGTTCGGCCAGGAGATTTGTGTAACGGCTATACAACTGGCGCAGGCCTTTTGCATACTGGCAAACGGCGGTCGCCTGGCAAAGCCCTACCTGGTTAAGGCCACCGTGAAGAGCAATGGCCAGATTGCCACGGTCAAGCAGCCAGTTCCACCGGTCGCTTACGTGGTAAAGCCGGAGGTCGCTCGCTGGATTGTGTGTGATGCTATGACGGCGGTGGTGAACGAGGGTACGGGCAAGAGGGCCAAGCTGGAGAACTGGCAGGTATTCGGCAAAACAGGCACCGCCAACATCGCCAGAACTGATGGCCCGGGCTACTCGGAGAGCGACTACGTGGCTTCTTTTGTAGCCGGGGCACCTGCCGAGGACCCCCAAATAGTGGTGCTGGTCTCGATTCGCAAGCCGAACAAGAGGCTCGGCCTGGGTTACACGGGCGGCGTTGTGGCCTCCCCGGTGGCCGCCAGGATAGTGGAGAGAACGCTCACCTACCTGGAAAAACTACGGGGCTGAGGACATCTTTAGGGGGTTGGCACCGGTGGTGCGGACCTGGCATCGGCTGCGGTGGTGCCGATATAGCCGGCTTCTATCGCGAACTGGATGATCTGGCGGGCCAGGGGGGCCGCGTCGCTTGAGCCGTGCTGTCCGCCCTCGACGACCACCGCAATCGCGATGCTTCGCTGCCGGCTGTCGGTGGCAAAACCGCCGAACCAGGCGTTGTCGGGGTTTTCTGTCGAGCCGGTCTTGCCGTAGACCTTCACTCCCTGCCGGGCCAGCTTCTCCAGGACCGGCGCAAATTGCTTGTACGCCGTCCCGCCGGTCTCGTTGACAACGGCCCCCATTCCCTCGTAAACGACCGCCAGGGTCTCGGGTGATATCCCGAGGTCCACCTCGTTGGTCTCGGCCCGCATCTTCAGGTCGGCGTCGTTCGGGTCATCGAGGAACAGTTGGGGTTGTTTGTACCTGCCGCCACGGGCGATGACCGCCATCGCGTTTGCGACCTGCAGCGGGGTAACCAGGAGTTTGCCGTGACCTATCCCGAACCAGCGTCTTTCGCCGCGGCTCAGGGGTGGTACCTGCTCGAACCGGTATATTTTGCCCTTCGGCGCCCCGCTGGATATTCTGCCACATAGATGGCGGAAGTTCCTGCTAAATCTCGTCGCCTTGATCCCCGCTGGAGGCGGCACGATGCTTCTGCCGTATCCAAACTTGAACAGCCACCGCTGGAGCTCACGGGGCTCGATCCGGTCGGCCAGACGCGAGAAATAGATGTTGCAACTGCCCTTTATGGCGTTTCTGGCGTTGTTCTGCCAGAGGTTGCTATGGCCCATCCATTTGTACCTGTTGTATATCCAGCAGTTCGGCCAGCCTGGCGGGGCAGGCTGTGCGGGGCAGGCTATCACTTCGTCGGCGGTAACCACGCCCGTTTGCATTGCGGCTATCAGGATCAGGGGCTTGACGACGGAGCCCGGCGGGTACCACTGGTTTATGACGCGGTTTATCAGGGGGCTGTTTGTCGTATCCGCGGCCAGCTTGCTGAAATCATACCTGGCCTGGTTGAGGTCGAAAACGGGCAGCGATACCATTGCAAGCACGTCGCCGCTGGGCACATCGATTACCACCGCGGCTATCCCGGGTCCGCAGTTCGGGTCGTACTCGTAGTCTGTGAGATACTGCTCTATTTCTTTCTGCAACTCTATGTCCAGTGTCAGGCGGACATCCTTGCCGAATTGTGTCTCGGTTCGGCTGACCAGATTGCGGTCTATGTCGTACACGAGCTCACCGCGTCTGCCGCGTAGGATGGCCTCGCAGACGTGCTCGACGCCGTCTTCTCTGCCGCAGAGTTCTCCACCTTGGTAGCTTGCGAGTCTGTCGTTTGCAAATAGCTCGATGTCTTCCTTGATCGTTGCTGGCCCGACCCACCCTATTGTCTGGGCGGCCACCGTGCCGTAGGGATAGAACCTGTGGTCCTTCGGCAGGATTTGGATCTGCTGGACGTCTATGAATTCCAGCTGGGCGGTGAAGACATCGTCGTCGGTCTTGAGGTCGAGCAGGGGCAGGAAGGCCTGCATTTTGCCTATGTCTGTGACCGCGGCAATCAGCCGGAGTCGGTCGGTCTCGTCGGGGAACTTCTTCTCGAAACTCTCAAGAGCGGCTGATAGGGGGACACTCCTGGCGCCGCCGTACCTGGTGATTACCTGCTGGTCGGGGTCATTCCGCAGCCAGGCGAAGAACGTTCTGAGGTTCCATATCTGGTCGTTTATCCGTCGTATTTTGGCCTCGATTTGTTCCCGGTCGAAGCCGAAGCGCGCACATTTTTCGATGAGCAAGTGGAGGTCTCTGCGCTTTTCGGCCAGCTTGGCCTGGAAGTCCCGGCGGATATCAGCCAGGGCTGGATTGTTTTGTTTGCGTCTTGCCTCTTGCTCGGCTTTCAACAGGGCGGCTTTCTGGACGCGGTCGTCCAGGATCGAACACAACTGGTAGTTCACGCAGAGCTGAAATCTTGCCTGGTCGGTAGCGAGCACCCTGCCATTTCTATCGAGGATTCTGCCGCGTACAGTTCTTAGCTGGCGGGCGTAACTGCGCTGTCGCTTGAGCTCAGCAATCTGGTCCCGAACGGAGGTGCCGGGGAGAAGTTGCATCTGGGCGAGTCGTAGGATACAGACCGCCAGCAGGGCCGAGCAAACAGTCACAAAGATTTTGATTCGCTTTTCGTACATTGCTGCTTGTGCATCGATACCCGCTACGATGTGCGGAATCTACGCGAAACTCCCGGTGTCTCTTAGCGGGCAGGATACGCTTGCCTGGCAAGTCGCCCTGTCTTTATGCGCATCCACCACGCCGACGGTAAAAACAAGAAGGGTCCGACCAAGGCCGAGTAGGTCGACATCCCGAAAAGCCCGGTCCACAGGTTTGGGGCGAGCGGCCGACCCTTGAGCAGTGCCAGGATATGGGCCAGAGCGCCGGCAAGAAACGCAGTAACGAATATGACCAGGCCCTGGTACGGCATTTTCTTGACGTTGACGATATGATGTACGTAAGCCAGGGCCGTACCCAGCAGCCCGAAGCTGATGGTGTACGGGCCCATCGGCATCGGCGAGCCGACGAGGTCGGCAGCAAAGCCGATCGCAAACGAAGTTATGATTGCCTGCCCACTGTCACCGTAGATACAGAAGAACACCAGAAGGATCAGCAGGAGGTTCGGGGCGATGTTCATATTAGTCAGCACACCGGCCTGGAGGACGGCGGCAAAGAGAACCAACGTTGTGAATCGCAACCACCTCATTGACGAACCTGATGTATCTGCACCACTCTTGTTCCGGCGCGCCTCAGATCATTTACTTTCGGGCTTTCATCGTTATTACAACCACGTCGTTCAGCTGTTCGATATCACAAACCGGCTCAACAATTGCATCCCAGAGGACGGCGCTTTGGCGGTTTCTTTCGCAGCGGACGACCCTGCCTATGATCATAGGACTGCTGAGGAACCCCGGTTTGGCAGCGGCCATAACCTCGCTACCGGGCTTCGGCTTGTACTTGATCATCGGTATTCTTGCGCAGTTGCCCCCCATGCCTTGCATAAATCGCTTGGTGCCGGCGAGCTCAACAGCGATGTTGGATGTTGGGTTGGTGAACAATTTGACTCGTGCACCGCCAGCCGAGACGTCGCTGACAACTCCAATGATACTGTTGTCCGCCAGCACAAACTGACCGTCGGCGAGCCCGTAGTCCTTGCCCTTGTCGATGAACAGCTCTCCTCGGGCCTTGTCTATGGAGGCCGGGTATACCAGCGCCTCGACGATTTGTGCGCCGCCGAGTGGGAGTTTTTCCCGAAGCGCTGTTAGCTTCTGGATTCTGGCCTCGGCCTGTCTGAGCCGGGCCTCAAGGTTGGCGTTGTGGTTGAGCAGACGCCTGTATTGTTTACGCGAGACCACCTCGGAATCATCGAGTGGGCGGGTTGTCCGAACCGACAGAGAAATATTCTCGCCGATAGTCAGGGGCCAGTTGAATATACGCAGGAAAGCCAGCTGGAAGTTGTTTGTCCATTCTGAGGGGACGATGAGCAGGATGATGCCGGCCAGCATAAACCAGGTGAATAACATTCGTCTGGAGACTTTGATTTGCTTTGCCGCCATAATTCAGGCACATAATTGCAGCGGCTCCGCGAGGCGCGAAGGACTGCTGCTATGCTGTTGCGGGCTAATCCCATCCATACTCGTTGTGGTCCATTGTGTCTTTCCACGCCTCCAGGTTTTCGAGATAGACGCTCGTGCCGCGTGCCACGCAGCTGAGCGGGTCTTCGACCGTTTGAACCTTCAGGCCGGTGGCGTTTGCCAGCACTGTATCCATACCCCTGAGCAGGGCGCCTCCACCGCAGATGTGTATGCCGTTGTCTATCAGGTCGGCGGCAAGTTCCGGCTCGGCCTTCTCGAGAGTGGCTGTAACAGCGTCTATAATCGCAGCGATCGGGTCGCGCAACGCCTCGCGGATTTCCTCGCTCGTAATCACGATTTTTCTGGGCAGACCGGATATCGTGTCCCTGCCCGCTACTTCCATAGTCAATTCCTCTTCGAGGGGGGCGGCCGAGCCGATCTGGATCTTCACTTTTTCTGCTCTTGCTTCGCCGATGAGCAGGTTGTAGGTTTTCTTGAGGTGGTTGATTATCGACTCGTCCATATCGTCGCCGCCGATTCGGATAGATTGGGCGGTTGCAATGTCCGCCAGGGACATAATTGCGACCTCGGTCGTTCCGCCTCCGACATCCACGATCATTGAAGCTGTTGGGTCAGTGATCGGCAGGCCCGCCCCTATTCCCGCGGCCATCGGCTCATCCACGAGGTAAACCTTTCGCGCGCCGGCTCGCTCGGCGCTGTCCATGACCGCACGGCGTTCGACGGCCGTGATACCGCTCGGGACCGCTATCACCACGCGGGGGTTGACCAGATGGCCTCGACCGTGAACCTTGCGGATGAAGTAGCCGAGCATCGCCTCGGTGATCTCAAAGTCGCTGATAACTCCGTCTTTTAAGGGCCTTATCGCGCTTATTGAGCCGGGTGTCTTGCCCAGCATCTCCCGCGCCACCAGGCCTACCGCCTCGCCGTTGTTCAGGACGATATTTGTTCCTTTTCGGACAGCGACGACCGAGGGCTCATTGAGGACGATACCTTTATCGCGGACACAGACCAGCGTGGTGCAGGTGCCCAGGTCGATACCCATATCCATACTGAACCAACCTAAAACTGTGTCCAACACCACTTTCGACTCCTTTCGCAGAAACGGGCTTTCCGGGAATAGTAAAGAGCGGTATCGTCGATGGCGCGAACTGCTTAAGGCATTGAGAAGACAACGCCGTAGTGCCTGTAGCATTGAATCAGCACAAACACGGCCACTGCTATCGACGCGCCGCACGCCACGGCGAGCATAGCAGTGTAGATGTTGTCCGGGGCCTTGATCTTCTTCTTGCCCTGGGGCTGTCCATTAGGACTCATATATCAACCTCGCATCATACCAATAACCCTTCTTCCGGGATCCGCTGTACAAAAGGCCTGCGGCGTTGGCTTTGCATCCCGCGCCGGGTTGCCACCCTGCCGGTAGTGAGTCACGCTTGCCCGTCTTAGGTACCTATGTTCGTACTTACTTTGTCGCCGACTCTGGGCGGTGTCTGCACGAGCTCCAGAAACCCCACCGCTCTTTCGGCGTCAACGTCGAGAATCAGGATATTGCAGATAAACTTGTCGTCGCGCGTGACGTAGAATTTCATCTTTTCTTTCACTCCGTCCGCAGCCCCGATGGATATCTCCGCCAGCGAATTCTTCAAGTCAACCCGCGTTATCTGCCCTTTTAGCCCGATAGCCTTGATATCCTTGGCTGGCAGCGGGGGTGCCTGCGCGACCTCAGCCTTTTCTACTGTGGGCGGCTCGGCAGGAGGCCTCTCGGCGATGGTCTTGCCGTACTGCCGCAATAGTTGCTCCAGTCTGGTCTGGAACTGAGTTTTCTGTTTGGTAAGCTGCCTGGCCTGCTCTTCGAGCTGGCTGATTATGGCCATCTTTGCAAGCAGGGTGGTGGTGAGTTCCTTGTTCTGGCTGACCAACTTGTCGCGTTCGGCCCTGAGGTCTTTAAGCTCGGCCTCCATGTTTTGCAGCCAGGTCTCCCACTTGTCGTTTGACTCTTTGAAGTCCTTGACGATGCTGGTCCAGCCGGCGACCTGTACCAGCAGCTCCGATTTTTCCCTCTCGGACTGGTTGAGTTTTGCCTGCAGCTCTCCGATCTGGGCTTGAAGGTCGGAGATAGTACCGTTCAACTGTTTTTTTACCCGGTCCAGTTCATCCTGCATCTTGTTGCGGTCTTCAATGGCCTTGACGGCGTCGGCCTTTGCGGATTGCAGCTCCGAGATCCGCTGAGCCCACTTCGCCCTGTAGTTCTCAGCATTGGCCACGTATGTCGCCACGATCCCGCTGAGGAAGATTGACGATACCGTCAGCAGAACGATCAAAACCTTCGTGAGTGTGCTCACACCAGGCTCCTTTCACTTAACCCTTTTGTTCATTACACCCTCTGGGCCCGACGAACAGACCTTACGGGGCTACGAGCCTTGCCGGACGGGTCCGATATTATACGAAGCAGCTAAGCACCGCTGATATGCCCCGACTGCGTACCTACACATTTTAATTGTACGCCCTGAGCAACGACCGGTCAAGCCATTTTTGGTCCTCCAATTCTGCAAAAGCCCCCAAAGCGTATTGCCCAAAGAGGACCAATCCCGCTCATCCCGAGCGTTCGGCGTCCCCGGGCTCATCGGCCCTCAATCTTTTATTCTGCTGCGCAGGACCGCCGCGGCGGCAGCCATCCTAACGGTTTTCGACTCGTCGCTGAGCAGCTGGGGCAGGTATTCTCTCAGAGAAGGCGTCGCGATTTGGCCTATGGCCAGTGCGGCCAGTATGTTGACGCGTGCCCGGTCTGTTGCCTCCATTCCTGCGGTCAGGTTCCTGCGGAAGACGTCGAGAACCTCCGGTTCTCCTGTTTTGTCGCCGAGCTTGCCGAGCTGGCCGGCCGCGGCCAGTCGAACCTCGAGGACCTTGTCGTCAAGCATCGTTATCAGCGCGTTTCTTGCTTCCGGCGTTCCCAGCGTGCCCATCGCCTTGATCCCCGTAACCCGCACATCCGCGTATGCGCTGATCAACATTGTCCACAGCTTGGGGTATATCCGATCGTCTTGGAGCATTGCGATGGACTCGGCCGCTTGATAGACAACCTTGTCCTCGGAATCCTTGTCTTGCAGCGCCCAGTACAGCAGCTTGAGGGCCTCTTTGTCCCCACATTTGCCCAGCAGAAAGGCGGCATTGGCCCGCACAGTCTGATCCTTGCTGGCTATTGCCCGCCGTAAGACCTCGACGTACCTGGGGGAGCCGAGCCGCACCATCGCGTAGGAAGCGGCGATCTTGACGTTCAAATCCTTATCCCGGAGCAGTTGTTTGATCGCGCTGACGCCGAAGGAGTACTCCATATCGCCGATGGCCAGCGCCGCGGCAAACCTGACCGGGGCAAATTCGTCCCCTGCTAATCGCTGAACCTTGGGCATCAGCTTGATTTGGCCCGTCTCGGCGACGACTTCAATGGCCTTGACGCGGATGAAGGGGTTAGTGTCGTTCAGGCCTTCCAGGATAATACGATACGCCTGCGCGGTCAGCCCGCTTGTCTCGGACGGGCCGGTCAGCGTGGGAGCTTCACTCCTTTTCTGGGTCTCTTCGCACCCAAGAGCCAGGAACAAGGCGGAGACGACCAGAATACCCCTGACCAAGAGCCCGAACTTTGTTTGCCTACCTGCTTCTGGTTCTCTGAGATTGTCTTCCATTTGACTTCCCTGACAAACGGGTTCCGAAACCTGCGGCCCCCAAGAGTCTGGCCAGAATCGGCAATATTATGGACGAAATAACGCAGGCTTCACAACAAAAATCCAGCCAGGGGCCGTATTTGCTGAAAAAAGTTACCCTTCTATCTATCGGCATTTTGTCCGCGAACCATCCAGCCATACCTGTACGGTTCATCGCTTTCTCAGGCAGCGTGCCGGCGGCGAAGCCATCGCGAATGTTACCCACGCTGTCGATCAGGCAGCTTATACCCGTGTTGACACTTCGAATGATGGCCAGACGGTTTTCGACCGCCCTGAATACACATACGGCAGCGTGCTGCGGCAGCTCTGTACTGGGGCTGATTCTGCCTGAGTTCTCCTCGAATCTGACAAACCACCCGTCGTTGCTGATGTTGACAAGCCAGTCGACCCTCTTTCGGCCTTTGTCGTCGAGAGCGAAATTCCGTGCAAGGTAGGGGACGACGTCCTCGTAGCAGATGATAACCGCGAATCTGTACGCCGGAAGCTCCTGGCCAGCCGAGCCGGCCATTTCAAAAACCGTATATCGGCTGCCGTAGTCCAGAGAATAATCGTAGTTGTACGGCGTGAACCTCATCAGCAGCTTGTAGAGCCCCGGCAGGGTCTTTCTGAAGGGCAGGACCTCACCAAAGGGCACTAAGTGAATCTTGTTGTAGCTTTTCTCATAAAGGGTTCCGTCGGGCCTGTACATAAACGCCGAGTTATACCTTTCGACCAGCTCGGTTCCCTCCCTGTTGGGCCTACCGCCGTAGGCCCCCACCAGCAGATAGGCTTTGCCCTTGGCATGCATTTTGAGCTTCTGGTCGAGGATCTTCCACTCGTGGGCCGGGTCCAAAATGCCCTGGACCTCCGGGCTGAGCGTAGCCTGCACCATGGTTTCGGGCCAGACAATCAGTTCAGCACCTGCTTTGGCGGCGGACCGGCTGTGCACCATCAGCTCGTCGAAGATCTGCTGGCCTTTCTCAAATGTCCTTTTTACGGATTGCGGCACGTTTGACTGCAAGGAGGCGACAAGCGGGCCTGGCTGTACGAAATCCTCGGTCTGGGCTATCCGCCACCTTCCGTAGAGGATAGTTGCAAGCAAAGCCATACTAACGATGGCAACTTTGACAAATTGGGTAATCTGGAAAAGTTTTTTGTTACTTGCGGCGATAATCAGCTCGGCCAGGAGCCCGTTTACCATTGCCACGAGGAAGGAAACACCGCCGGCCCCGAATATGTCTGCTATCTGGATGATGGTCGTGTTCTGCCACTGGCTGTGCCCGAGCAGCCGCCAGAGGAACCCCCCCAGAAAAAGCCCCTGCATCTGTTCGGTACCGACCACGAGGATTGCTGAGGCCAAAAACAGCGGCAACTTCTTGCTCCTGCACCAGCGCAGCGCAAGGCCCAGCACCGGCCAGAGCAGGGCCGTATACAGGCAAAACGCCACCCACCCGACGACAGTTATCGGACTCATCCAGTAGAGATTTCCCAGCCAGTAGGCCAGCGAGACCAGGTAGGCGGCCACAGCCAGGCCGCGGGCCTTGGCCTGCGGACTACAGGCGAGAATAAGCGGGACCATGGATATCCACGCCAGGGCTGAGAGGTTGAAAGGTGGCTGAATCACGGTCAGCGACACCGCACTGGTGGCAAAAAGCACGCCTGTCTTGAACAATTGCTTCTTGGCGGATGTCTTGGTGTCCCTCACGTGGTTACCTTCTGATGCGCGGAAGTTTCCCCGCTTTTCTGAGCCTTAATAGTTGGTCGGCTACTTCTTCTGCCGAGAAGGCAATATTTCGCCTGGTTCGGCCGTTCAACGCCGCCGCGAATGCGTCCAGGGCCGTCCTGTCTTTGATTAGCCGGTCGCTGGGAATGTCCGTCTCTTTGTAGAGGCGCTTGAGTTCTTCGATTTCGCAGGGACCCCATTGTTCCATAGCCCAGCCTCGGAGTGGGTGTCTATTGTTCTTGAGGGTATTGCAGGACCGCGTAATGGGCCGAGTTTACCGCTCTTTCTCATCAGGATCAGATGTTTGATGACTTGCTGGGGGGAGAAGAAATTGGCGCGGGTTCCTACTCGTTGGTTGAACTTGGCCGTGAATAGCGCCAACAGGTCGCTGTCGTTTCCCAGCTGTTCGGTGGGCACCTTGTTCTCGTGGTACAGCCATTTGAGCTCCGCTTCGAGCCGGGCCGTCCAGGTGGGTCCGGCCTCACCTTCGACCGGGAACCTCCCGGATTCCTCGACGCGTTGCCGGGATTCTGCGGCGTACTCTTGCGAGATTTCTATTCCGGTGTACCTGCGTCCGAGCTTGTGTGCGACCACCGCGGTGGTTCCCGAGCCGCTGAACGGGTCGAGTACCCACTGGCCCGGGTTGGAGCTGACCCTTATGATCCGCGCCAGCAGGCTCTCCGGCATCTGGCAGGGGAAGTTCGTGCGTTCTCTGAATGTTCCGCAGATGCGCGGATACTCGTCCCATACGTCGTCGGGCATCTTGCCCGCCGGGTTGGCACGCTTGTCCTGGTACTTCTTCTGGCGGTCGGATATCACTCGCACGGCGACGTCGTTGAAAATGAAATTTTTCTCGTCATTGACAAAGTAGAGTATATGCGTGTGTGATCGGGCGAATTTCCTTTTGAGCTGCTGGCCGAACGTATAGTGCCAGATGATCCAGTTCCGCATAACCAACTCCAGCTTGTCGGCGATCTTCTTGACGTCCGCGGCGTATTCATCCCCGATCGCGATATAGAAGGAACCGTGCGGCTTGAGCACGTTCTTGCAGGCCCGCATCCACCGCTCGGTCCACGCGACGTACTCGCGCCCATCGACCTTGTCACGATACTTGTCGTACTTGTAGCCGATGTTGAAGGGCGGATCGGCAAAGATAAGGTCCGCGAACGGTTCACCGACCTTTCCGAGGATCTCTATGCAGTCGCCGCAGACGATTTTGTTCAGCAGCTCGCGCATACGGGCATTGTAAGGTCTCTGCGGGCATCTGCAAGTGGAATTGCTGCGCCGGCGGCGGCCGCCAGGGGGGCGATTAGTCCCTACGCGGCTTGATTTCTTTTTGTTGCTTGAAGAGCCTGCCGGTCAGATAGTCGGTGAAGACGACCTTCACCGTCAGCGAGTCGCTGTCGTCTTTGACCTTGTCGCCAACGTCGAAAACCAGTCTGTAGTTGGCCCCGATCACGGTGTCGAACCACAGCGTTCTGAGCTCATCGCGCTTTGTATGCCAGCTTGCGAGCCTTATCTGGCCGTCCTTGTTGTCGAGGTTGAGCAGCTCTATGTCGATGTCTCCAGCTGCCTTTATAATGTCGCCGTCCTGGTCAATGGGCTGCACGTAGACAATGAGCGTTTCCTTTTTGCCGTCGTTGTCCTTGTCGTACAGGTTGGTCAGCCTGGCGATCTTAACTTCCCTCAGGTTGTAGAGGTTCTCGCCCTTGACCTCATCCGGCAGGGCTGCCAGCACCTTGAGTTGCTTTTTGAGTGTCTCGACCTCGGCGTGGCTGTGCTGGAGCTGCTCTTGAAGTTGGGCGTTTTCGTCTTTGAGACGGTTGACCTGGTCAAACAACGGCAGTTCCTTGTCGGGCCCGGAGCAACCGGCCAGTGCCGCAAGCAGGAATCCGGCCAGGGACGCCGATATTACGCTCTGGAGAACCAATCTTGGGGTATTCACTTTTGCCCGCCCTTTTCTCAACGGTTTAGCGGTAAAGATTTTTCAGCAGCCGCCTGCCAAGCCGGCCGGGCGGTCACTGATTCTGCTCTGCCTCGTCCTGCTGGTGGACTATCTCGGGCGCTTTCTGGAGTATCCTGTCGGCCAGGCCGTACTCTATCGCCTCCTCCGGGCTCAGCCAGAGGTTTCGGTCGCAGTCCTTTTCGACCTTCTCGACGGGCTGGCCGGTATGCTTGGCCAGTATTTTATAAAGCCTGGCTCGCAGGCGGAGTATTTCCTGCGCTTCTATGTCCAGATCGGTGGCAGGGCCGATCAGCTGGCCGGCTATCATAGGCTGGTGCAGGAGCACCCGGTTGTTGGCCAGCAGGAATCGTTTCCCGGCCTTGCCGCCGGCCAGGAGCACCGCTGCCATGCTGGCGGCCTGCCCAATGCAGTACGTGGCGACGTCGCATCGCAAGAACTGCATAGTGTCATAGATCGCAAGCCCGGATGTGATTGAGCCGCCGGGGGAGTTTATGTAAAAGTGAATGTCGCTCTTGGAGTCCTCGTTGCTGAGGAACAGCATCTGGGCGATGATCAGGTTGGCCGTTGCATCGTCGATATTTCCCCCGAGGAACACGATTCTATCCTTGAGAAGCCTGGAATAGATATCATAGGCCCGCTCGGTACGGCCGCTTTTCTCGATCACTATGGGTACTAAGTTCTGGTTAAGGCTCATATTTTCGATTCCAAGAGGTTAGGGTGTCCAAATCGGCCCGACCGGCTACCTGCAGCCATCAACTCTTTTTATCCGTCTTGTCTTTGGTCTTTTTCTTGTCTTTTTCTTGTTCTTCGTGCAGCACTTCGTCGATCAGGCCGTACTCTTTGGCCTCATCGGCGGTCATATACCTGTCTCTTTCGGTCTCGGCCTGGATCTTTTCGACGGGCTGGCCCGTGTGCTTGGCGAGAATGTCGTTTATCATTGCCTTTGCCTTGAGGATTTCCTCGGCCTGGATCTTGACGTCGGCGGCCTGCCCACCGACGCCGCCCCACGGCTGGTGCAACATTACCTTGGCGTGGGGCAGCGCATACCGGCTGCCTTTGGTCCCTGCCGCCAGGATCAACGCCGCGCCGGATTGTGCACGGCCGATGCAGTAGGTCGCCACCGGAGAACCAACAAAACGTATCGTATCATAGATGGCCATTGTGTCGTCAACACTTCCGCCCGGGGAGTTGATGTAGAGGCTGATCTCGCTGTTGCGCTTGAGGTTGTCGAGGTAGAGCATCTTCATTATGACTTCCGCGGCCCTGGCGTAGGATATTTCCCCGACAAGAAAGACGATGCGGTTGTCCAGCAGCAGGTCGTCAAGGCTCATCTGGCGGTATCGCTGATACGGGCCGCCCGGCGGGCCGTATTGATCGTATGGCTGATCATACCGGCCGTCGATGAATCCGGGGCCGATGATGTGGCTGGTTGGCTGTTCGATAGACATTCAACGCTTCCTTACCAAGTCAAGTCGCTGCCGGCTTAGCAAATTGCAGAACTCGCCTCGCATCCGGCGTGGTCTGTTTTATTATCGGATATTTTCAGCCCTCCGGTTCATTTTCGGCAGCTTTTTTACATTTTTTCGGCTGTTTCTTGTCCGTCGGTTTGCTGCTTTTGGCCTTCTTGCTTGTGGATTTCTTGGGCTTCTTGGTCTTTTTTTCCGGTTCGACTTCCGTTATTTTTGCCGATTCGAGCAGTTTGGCGATGCACTTGCTGTGTCTGAGCTCCACCCTGAACTGCTCCAGGGAGCCGTTTCGGGCCATTTCTTCCCGCATCCGTTCAGGTCTTTGGCCCTGGTGCAGCGCCAGTTCGGCGATCCGGCCGTTGACTTCCTCGTCGGTGAGCTCGACATCGAGCTCGTCGGCGACCTTGTCCATAATGAAGAGCTTTCTCAACTGGTCTCTGGCTTGCTCTTCGCTGCTGGCCCGCAACTGTTCCATCTGCTGGTTGATCTGCTCGGAGGAAAGGCCGCGGACCAGCAGGTTGACATAGAGCCTTTGCAGCAGGGTGGAGGCGTGTTCGCCGACGATTTCCAGGGGCAGCTCGAAATGCGTGTTTTCCAGGAGGTACTGATATATCTGGTCCTCCATTTCTTTCCGGGTTCGCTGTTCGAGTTCGTCCTGGAGCCTGTCGCGGATTCTTTCGCGGAGCTCATCGGTGTTTTCGACGCCGAGCCTGTTGAGCAGATCCTGATCGAGATCCGCCGGCTTGAGCCATTTGATGTCCTTGATTTCGATGCTGATATCGACCTTCTTGCCGCGGTACTCCTCTTTGAAATACGTCTTTGGCACGTCCACGGTGGTTTGCTTCTTATCCCCGACCTTGCTGCCGACGAGCAGCTCATCGAGCTGCTCGACCGGAATGGCGCTGACAAACCCGTTGTGGCGGACGTATATCTCGACCTCGCCGAGCCGTTCGTAGTCCTCGCTATCCTCAGCTTTGATGGCCACCTCGGCGATAACCTGGTCGTTTAGCTGGACAGGTTCATTTTCTCGTGGCGTCCAGATGCCTGAGAGCCTTTGTATCCGCTCTATCTCCCTGTTGATTTCCTCGTCAGATACCTGCAGCTTTCTCCTGGTGACCGGGATGCCCTCGAGCTCCGGCAGCTCGAATTCGGGTTTGACGTCGACCTCGAAGTCGAATTTCAAGGGGCCTTCAGCGGGCAGTTCGACGTTTTCAAAGTCGATGTCCGGCTCACTTATGGTCTGTACCTGGTTGTCCTTGAGCGCCGACTCACTTGCCTCCGCAATCAGTTTGAGCTTGATTTGCTCGCTGGTTTCCTTGCCGAACCTTTTTTCGAGGAGGCGGCGTGGGGCCCGGCCCCTTCTAAAGCCCGGAACAATCGCTTCTTTGCGGAGCTGCTCGTACTGTTCATCGGTAACGGTCTTTATCGTCTCTTCGGGTATCTCGATGATCACCTTTTTCCTGCACGGCCCGGCATCTTCGATTGTTACAGCGTTCTTTGAGGCTACCGCTTTTTCTTCTTCGCCCATTTCGGTGCTCCCAACAGGGTTTCTGCCAGAGGGCAGATACATCGGCGGGGCGACCTCGAAGCCCAGGTGCCCAGCGGGTATTGCCCCGCCGGTACTTCTCTTTTATATCTTGATACCGTTCGAGATTTCCAATTTCACGCCCGGCGCCCAGACCGACAGACGCCCTTTCCAACGAAATCAGCTCGTAGCAGCGACCAATCGTAAACAAAAAAGGCCTCAGGGAGCTAACGTCCCTTAGCCCAGGCCCCTTCAGGTTCCGGCTTACCGGTTGAAAGCCTCAGACATATCGGAGACCAACGCCAAACTATGCTTAGCCGGTATCTCACCGATACTATGTATGGTCCACAACGAACGAGACTTGCGGGCCCATCGCCCGGAAAACCATACAGCGGGTGATGGGATTTGAACCCACGACATTCACGTTGGCAACGTGACGCTCTACCACTGAGCTACACCCGCGCAAACGACGTTGTCAGTATAGTCGTCCGCGTGGGGCTTGCAAGGGTTTTTTGGCAAAAATTGCCGCCTTGTGGTATAATGTTGCCCGGGGCAGGGCCCCGGCAAGGCTGGTCAGGTCGAGGGATCAAGAAAGGGGGCTTCGAGATGTCCAGAAGATACCCAGGGATGTCGAGGCAGCGGAGGTATACGGTTTTCGTGAACGTGCTGCCCGGGGCCGCTGCGCTGGCGATCTGGGCTATCCTTGGGCTCGGCGCGTTTCTGCCTTGCACAGGTTGTGCTGATGCGGGCGATGATCCGGATAAGCGCGTTGGTCGGTCAGCCGATCCCGACCAGGGCGCCGCAGAGGAGCCGAACGACCCGAAGGCTTTTCGGCCGAAGCACAGGCACCGGGCGTTCAAAGAGCGGGTTGAAGAGCGAGAGAGGATGGTCCGCACGCAAATCCAGGCACGCCGGGTCAGAGACCCAAATGTTCTGCGGGCGATGCGGATCGTGCCCCGGCATATGTTTGTTCCGCCTGGGGTAAGGCGCCAAGCCTACAATGATTACCCGCTGCCGATAGGTCAGGGCCAGACGATCAGCCAGCCCTACATAGTGGGCTTTATGACCGAGGCGCTCGGGCTCGATCCGAACTCGAGGGTTTTGGAGATCGGGACGGGCTCCGGCTACCAGGCCGCTGTCTGCGCCGAGATCGCGCGGGAGGTCTATACGATAGAGATCGTCCCGGAGCTGGCGAGGAGGGCTACGGCGGTGCTCAAGGAGCTCGGGTACAGCAACGTATTTGTAAAGGCCGGCGATGGCTACTTCGGCTGGCCGGAAAAAGGCCCCTTCGACGCGATCATCGGGACCGCCGCGGCCGGGCGGATACCTGGACCGTTGCTGGAGCAGCTCAAACTCGGCGGCAGGATGATACTGCCGGTAGAAGGACGGCTTGGATTGCAGTATCTGGTCTTGGTCACCAAGGACAACCAGGGCAGGATCAGCAAAAGGAACGTAATGCCCGTCCGGTTTGTACCGATGACCGGCCGGGTACAACAGCCGGATAAGAAACCGAACAAGTGAGCCATCTGCGCCTGGCGGCCCGGAGGTTGTCCGGCGAGATGACCTGCACCCTGAGATCTCGGTGCCCGCAAGCCCTCGCTCGGCCGCGGCAAGCCGTCGGTGCCTTTAGCAGGTCAGGTGGAGGGCCGCTGCGACGTTTGCACCGGTCTTGGTCAGTGCATTGAACCGCTCGACGGCCTGGGGCGTGGGCGCTGTTTCGAGCTTGATATCCTGCTCTTGGAGCGCCTTCCGCGTTTCCCGGGATACCTTCATCATTCCATAGGCCCCGCAGCCGACCACGAGGACCGAGGGTTTTTCCGTGATTACGGGCTCGAGATCGGCCGGGCACAGGCGATGGCCCTGGATTCGCCGCCAGTGGTCCTCGATCGAATCTCCGATTATGAGGACATCGCTGTCGTACCGGGCGCCGTTGATGACAATTTCGCCGAATTCGTAGGAATCAATATGCATAGTATCCACTCGCATCCGTACCGAACAACGCTCTGCATTTATTATAGAGACGGTACAGACACAAGCTCAAGAGGCAAGGCTCTCTGGGAAAAGTGGCGGTGGTCGGGCAGGACAGGGCTAATCCTGCAAGCAGGAGCGTCGGCCGGTATGAGCGGGGTAGCGCGGCGCATAAAAAAGAGTGGGCTGAGGTGCGGAGGAGAGGGGAGCCGAGAACATCCCCAGCCCACGGTTCTCGGCTTTGCTTATAATACGCATACCAGATCGGCGGTGTTCATCGCAAGGATAAAAAATTCAAGAAATTGCGGCCCTCTCACCCAGGTCGCCCTGGCAGAGCCGGTTTGGCGGGCGATAGCGGGGTCTTTGGGGAATTTCCGCAATATTTCCCGGACGATGGGCGTCTAAACTAATAGTGCAGAGCTGGTTGTGGGGTCGGGCGGTGCGCCCCGGCGCGCAAAAGCGGGCGGCGTTTGGTTGGGCCGGTCTCACAACGGGATGGAGCCTGAAAGGGTTGTCACTATGATAGAGTTCAACAACGAAACCACCGGTGAGGCGAGAAAATCGGCGGCTGTCGGACGTCGTGCGCTGCCGGCCTTTAGATATGAGAACGGCTACACGTTCTCGGCCACGGATCTGGGCAATAACGGGGTCAAGATCGAACTGTACCACGAGAACGATGTGGCTGCTGCGATCATACTTCCGCCCCGGACGGTTGCCAAGTGCGGCAAGTGGCTGCTGGGGACGCTCGGCCAGGACAAGCACGGTCTGCCGGACGGCTTCTGCGACATCCTGAAAAGGTTAAGCAAACACGAGGGCATAGAAAAGTCGCTCAGGCGGGGTGATAAGAAGACCATCAAAGAGGCTCTCAAGGCGTTGCGAAGCTCATAGGGGCCGTCCCTCCTAATATACCGCATCCGGCGGCGCGGACATTCCGGCCGAGCCGCTACGCTCCCTGTGTACGCTTGCCAGGGGGCCGACGCGAAGATTGCGCTGGACTGACCAGTCCATCGGACGGATAATTACCCCCACGAAGAACTCCTATAGCAATGAAGCCGAAAACGCCCTGTCTCGAGGGAAACGATTATGAAAAGCGGATGCGTTACAATCTTGCTGGTGGCGGTGGTGGTATGTGCTGGAGGTCTTGCGGCTCGGCGGGATTCTGCCGGGTCGGTCGGTAGTGCGGGCATCAGGTGGGAGTACGGCGTGTTTCGCATCGGCGGGCGTTACCCCTACGAATGGCAGGACGCGAGCGGACGGACCTACGGACGCACCGTTGAGCTCTTTTTGGAAAAAATGGGCCTCTCGGCCGTCGAAGCGAAGCTGCGCAGCAGGAAGGATGCTCCGATCAGCACTCTGGAGTATACCGCCGAGCTTGAGCTGCTGAACCATCTGGGTGCTCAGGGCTGGGAGCTTGTGGTTCTGGCTGACAGGGGCCCGGCGGGTATCCCCAACCGGACGTTCTGGTTCAAGAGGCCTATGTGAAGCCATACCCCCCTGGGGCAACTCTGGTCGATGGGTGAGCTCGAGCCTGCCCTGGTAGCCGTCGCGGGTCTGTCAGGTTGCCTCGAAGAGGAGGAAAGGTGCGATTGCGCGAGTCGGTTTTCTGGCTTGGGGGCCGGCAGGGTCTGGGGCCCGGCAGGTAGATAATCAGGTCTATGTGGGATTGATGCGAGGTACGAAGGGCTGAGAGCCGATGAGGGATGACCCGACCAATCTGGTCGACCACCCGCCGGCATATTATGAGAACCCGAGAAGGGATATGCTCGAGTATGTCCCCGATGGCGTTCGCAGGAGCCTGGAGTTTGGATGCGGGTTCGGTGGATTTTCGGCGCTGCTGAAGGACAAGTTCGGCGCCGAGTGCTGGGCGGTTGAGAAGGACCCGACAGCGGCCCGGCAGGCCGCGAAGCGCCTGCACAAGGTGATAACCGGTGATGCTGCGAGCTGCGTTGATGTATTGCCGGAGAACTATTTCGATTGCGTAATCTGCCTGGACGTTCTCGAGCACCTTGCAGACCCCTATTCGTTGCTGTGCTCGGTCAAGGCGAAGCTCAGCAGGGGGGGCGTGGTAGTCGCATCTGTTCCGAATATCCGATACTACCGGGTGCTCGCGGAGCTTGTACTGCACGGCAACTGGGGCTACAAAGACCACGGCGTGCTGGACAAGACGCACCTGAGGTTTTTTACGCGCAAGAGCATTGCCAAGATGTTCAGGCAGTTAGGTTTTCAGATTCTCAAGCTCGAAGGAATCCACCCGACGTCGAGCCGGACCTACAAAGTCCTGAACACGCTTTTGCTCGGCGGGCTTTCCGACGCCAGGTACAAGCACTTTGCCGTGGTTGCCAGGCCCGTGCTTGATAGCCGGTGAGAGGGAACTTTGGGAGCTCCGATGCGGCTGGACCTGCATCGTTATCGCTCGGGGATCTCGTAGAGGATCATACCTTCGCCCTCGGCGACGACCGGCAGGGAGAGTCTCCAGTCGGCGGGCGTCAGCACGTCGGTGACGGCGAATTTCTCCCTTATCTGCTGCCAGCCGGAAACGGTTCGCCGTTCCCAGAGGTCACGATACAACTGGGGGAGGATTTCATAGTGTTGGAAACCTTCCGGCGGCGGCCGCAGCAAGTCTATTCCGTAGATTTGCCGCAGGATTCGGTCGAACGTTTCCGCGGACTCCGGGGCATAGGCAAAGCAGTTCGGCGAGGCCATATCGAACAGTATCGGTCGTCTCGTTTTCAGCTGGATCCGCCCGGCATAATGGGTGGTCAACAGCAGGCCCGGGCGTTCGGCAATGGCCCTGTAGAAGGAGCTATTCGTCCGGTCGTTCATATCCTGTGGGTTGAAGATGAAGTGCCTGCGGTAGTCTTCCCGGGGCAGGTTCATCGCCAGGAACGCGACGAGAAAGACCGCCATCAGTGTCGCGTAACCGGGCTTATGCTGCCTGAGTTGTGGCTGGTAAGTTGGCCTCCAGCCGTATTTCTTGGCCGCCAGAAATGCAATCCACGACAACATCAACGCGAAGGTTACGGCCTGGGCCTCGTCGTGGCGGGCGAAGAACGAACCGACCAGGAAAAGCAGGAAGAAGTTGTAGTTGGCCACGTAGGCCCTGTGCGGCGGGCAGGTCAAGACGCCTAACAGGCAAGGCACTAATACGATGTTGTTGAAGTTGATATACCTGCCAGGCATAAGAATGAGCAGGAAGGAAGGGATTTTTTCCTGGGGCAGCTGGGTGAGCAGCCCGAGCGACAGCGACAGCACGCCCGATAGTAGAATCGCCCTGAACAGCAGGGCCAGGGTGCGTTTTTCCCGGAATATCTTCAGGCAGCACAGGGCCAGCAGAATACTGTATCCACAGTAGAGGAGCCCGCACGGGATATGGTAGTTTGGCAGCCCCGTGCACCAGAACATCGGCCTTCTGTGCGAGTCCCAGTACCGGAGGTAAGCATCGAGGAACTTCTCCTTGATCTGGGGGTCGATTGTCGGTAAGGCTTGCATCAGGTGCAGTTGATAGGCCGCGCTGCAGGCGGCCACGAGCAGGCCGGCCAAAAGATACGGGTAGTGCGCCCGGAGGGCCTTTTTCACAAGGCCCGGCTCGATGAGAGCTGAGAGCGTGACGATGAAGAAGACCCACGTGCCGACGGACGGATGCACCGCCGGCGCCAGGCCCAGGCAGAAAAGGCCCGCCCGGCAGGCCCCTGCAGCGAGCAGGGCGACCGCCAGCACGGCAAAGGAAAGCCCGAGGATCCCGTAGGTGTGGGGCTGGCCGAGCAGCCATATCGTATAGATTACACCGTCGCCAACGTACTTGGCGAAGTAGACGAGCACGACGCCCAGAACCGAGATGGGCACATTTCTATTGAGCGCGTATATCAGGGTAGCAATCGCCTGGAAGGATACCATCCCTAACAACCCGGAAATCAAGACCGAGAGGGTTTTCTCCGGTACGCCTGCGGCCAGCAACAGGGCGCTGATGTGGTTTATTATGGTGAAGACCTTGATATGGTAAAAATAGAACGGGTTGTCCGGCGGATAATTGACTATTCCTGCGAGCACCTGTGCGGTTTCGACGGTGACCTGCCAGGTGGCATTGGACAGACCCAGGATAAATCCGGCCGAGCCGGCCAGAAGCAGCATGATCGCGAGGGGATGGGACCTGATCAATTCACGGATCCTGCCGGCCATAATGTGCATCATAAAATCCTATTGTTATTTTTTCATGATATGTTGAGGTTGCTCGGAGCTTCCTACTCGTTTCTAAAAGACGCAGATACCCGATAAGAGCACCTGTTAGCCCCCAGGGTCGGCTCGGCTGGAGCTGGGGCCAGACGCCGGAAGATTGTCTGTGCGTCGGGTTTTCTTCGCCTGGTCGAAGAACTGCTCGGCGGCGGCGTATGCCTCGGGCGTTCCGATGTCTATAAACCTGTCCTCGACGCAATAGCCTCGCAGGGATTTGCCGGCCAGCCCCGGGAAGAACTCGCGCTCCAGCGAGTAATATCTGCCGGGTTCGATGGTGGCGATCGATGTCCTGGTCAGCAGATAGACGCCGGCGTTTATCCACCCCGGCCCTGCGGCGTCACTTTTCTCCTCGAAGGAAAGTATAGTGCTGTCTGTGCCGAGGATTACGCGGCCGAATCGGCTTGTATCAGGCAATTTTGTCAGCAGTATAGTCGGCTTGCGGCCGTGCTCGAAGAACCACTTGGCGAAGGCCTTGAGATCGGCGTCTATAAAGGAATCTCCATTCATCACGAGTACGGCCTCGGAATTCAAGCTCGGCATAGCCAGTCTGAGGGCCCCGCCGGTGCCCAGAGGTTTGGTTTCCTTGGAGTATTTTATTTTCAGCGGGCCGTAGGTGTCTCCAAAGGTTTGTTCGACCTGGTCGGCCATATAGCCGGTGCCGATAACTGCATTTCGAAAGCCGGCGCCGACGAGCTGGTCGAGGAGGTAGGCCATAAATGGCCGGCCGCAAACCTCGGCGAGCACCTTCGGCCTGTCCGAGACCACGGTCCGCAGCCGGGTTCCGAGCCCCCCGGCTAATATCATTGCTGAGATTTCCGAGGTATCCTGCATTGGCTGTATGGGGGCCAATTTTCCCTGTCACCGCTGGCCCGCCGGGCCCTCGGCACAATACCACTGGTATGTGCTTCGCAGCCCGTCACGCAGTTCTACGGTTGGTTGCCAGCCGAGCGATAGAAACTTGCTGCTGTCCAGGAGCTTTCTTGCCGCTCCGTCAGGCTTGGTGGTGTCCCACTCGAGTTTACCTTTGTAGCCGACAACTTCCGAGACCATTGATGCAAGCTCTTCTATGGAATAATCCGTGCCGGTTCCGATGTTGTAGTGGTGATTCTCGAGCTTGTCGGCGTTGAGCACAGCGAACACGGATGCCGCCGCGACGTCCGAGCTGTGTATGAACTCCCTTCGGACCCGGCCGGTTCCCCAGAGGGTTACAACAGCTGCGCGGTTGATCTTGGCGTCGTGGAATCTGCGGATCATAGCCGAGAGTACGTGGCAGTTGTGCAGGTCGAAGTTGTCGTTGGGTCCGTACATAGAGTTTGGGACCAGGGCGATAAAGCGTGTGTGTCCATATTGCTGGTTGTAAACGCGGCAGGCGATGGTGCCTGCGATCTTGGCGACGGCATAGCCGAGACTCGTCTGCTCTACCATACCTGTTAGTAGGTGTTCTTCCTTCATTGGCTGCGGGCATTCCCTGGGGTACATACAGGATGAGCCGTAGAAGACGAGCTTTTCGACGCCGAATCGATGGGCGGCTTCAAAGAGGTTGACTTGGATCGCGAGGTTTGCGTGCAGGTAGTCGGCCGGGTAAGTCTTGTTGTCGATGATACCGCCGACCTTACCTGCCGCCAGGAACACGTAAGCCGGCCGTTCGGTCGCAAAAAAATGGAAGACACTTTCCTTGTTGGTCAGGTCGAGCCGCTGGCGAGGCCTTGCAATTACGTTGCGAAACCCTCTGCGGGCGAGCTCTTTTACCAGAGCCGAGCCAAGTAGGCCAGTGTGTCCGGCAACGAATATCTTAGCTCCTTTATCCATTGCTCTTCCGTCGATTACATGGTTCGGGCGGACAAGGCAGCTAGCTTCGGGAGGCCCCGGCGGGCGAGAGTGCTCGGATTTGTACGCCGTGCTGCTTGCATTGTTGTCGCCGACCGTCTCCAGGTTTCCATCTCCTGTTCGTGCAGGCATCTTTGAGGGTATGATATGCGCAACCTGGGCGAAGTCAAAGGAGATTTCCCAAGAGCGTCCGGAACACGGGGCACCCATTGCCGGTATGCCTTTACTTGGACAGGTTGAATCTGGCCGGGTGCGGCGGGGGGCTTTGTGCGGTGCGGAGAACGGCCTGGAGAGCCCCTTATAGCAGCACGGGAGTTTGCTCGGTGCCTTGAGGCTCCTCGTTCGAGATCCTGGTTCGTTCGGCCATTGAGCCGGCAGGCCCTGGGGGCTTTTCGCAGCCTTCCAGCGCAGGCCATCGGTCCTTGGCCTTGTTTGCTATTTGAACCAGGCGAGCGATGACGAGCTCAGCTGTGTCGTCGAAGGGATCGACCACGAAGTCTTTGAGTCGCTCATACAGTTCGTCGGAGATTTCCAGGTTTCTCATAATTGCACCCCGCGCGGTTATGTTTGTTGTCGCTGCTTGTGCGCTTGCACGCTGTTCAAGCCGCCCTATAAAAGTATAATATTCGATCGAAGGCCGGCCAAACTCCGCCGGGCGCCACTTGGCCCAGCGGAATTATCGCTCCTGGCACTTTCCAAACGGTATCCTAACGCCTCCTCCACCCAGCCCCGCTCAACGCCCTTTTTGCGGAACGAGCCGTGGCCAACCTTGGCCGGATTAACGATGTAAGGGGGATGAAGGTGATTGTTTTGCGCCAAATAGAGTTGACAGGGCTTCGGCAGTGATGATATATTCGCGTAGTCTAATAGGGTTACGGGGCCGTAGCTCAATCGGCTAGAGCATCGGACTGTCGATCCGAAGGTTGTGGGTTCGAGTCCCATCGGCCTCGT
>CAZWAP010000015.1:0-50010 GCA_964632005.1 uncultured Pirellulales bacterium
GGGGTACACTTCGAGGGACAGAAGAATACTCCTTGACACAATAGAAAGGTTATCCGTCGATCGCAGTTATGTCAAGAAAATAATCGAGGGTAACGTCCCAAAAGATTGTGCTGGAATTTGGCGGGGAATCCCGGGACGGCTCGAGATCCCAGGCGCAGAGCGTTCGGGGCGAACTGGATCTCGGACTGCCCGGCCCTTGGCGATGAACACGCGGGCTTCTGTGGCTTTCCTGATGGTCCGCTCCGGCGAGCGATTCTTGCATTCTGCAGGATACTCTCAAATTCGTACTGGCACACTGGTCGGGGGTCAGATCAGTTTTATGCGGTTTCTTTCTTTGCCTTTTGCTTTGCTGAAAACAGGTCGGCTTTGCCCTCTACTATTTCGCGGGTGATCACGTACGTCGCGGGCTTCGGCTCATCCGGCAGCTGATACATCAGGTCAACCATCAGCTCCTCCGTGATCGCCCGGAGGGCACGTGCGCCCGTATCGCGTTTCAGCGCTTTCTGGGCCAGTGCCCGGAGGGCATCGTTGGTGAATTCGAGCCGAGCATCTTCCATCTCGAAGAATTTCTGATACTGTTTGATCAGGGCGTTTTTGGGCTTGGTGAGTATGTCCACAAGGGCGTCTTCATCAAGGGCCGAGAGCGTGGTAATCATCGGGAGCCTTCCGACCATCTCCGGGATCATTCCGTATTCGATGATATCTTCTGGAATGACCTGCTGGACTATGTCGCTGTATTCGGTTTTTTCGTCGGTTCGCTGTGTCAGCTCGGAGTCGAACCCGATCATTTTCTTGCCGAGGCGTTTTTTGATTATGTTCTCGAGGCCGACAAACGTTCCGCCGCATATAAAGAGTATCTGGGAGGTGTCCATTTGTATGTAGGCTTGTTCGGGGTGTTTTCTTCCACCCTGTGGGGGGATATTGGCGATGGTACCTTCGAGCATTTTCAGCAGGGCCTGCTGGACACCTTCGCCGGAGACATCGCGGGTGATCGAGACGTTCTGGTAGGTTTTTCCGACCTTGTCGATTTCGTCGATGTAGACTATGCCGCGCTGCGCTTCATCGATGTCGTAGTCCGCGGCCTGGAGCAGGCGGAGGAGGAAATTCTCGACGTCTTCGCCGACGTATCCGGCTTCGGTTACGGTTGTGGCGTCGCAGATGGCAAAGGGGACATCGAGCTTGTCGGCGAGGGTGCGTGCCAGGAGAGTTTTGCCGGAGCCGGTGGGGCCGATAAGCAAGACATTCGACTTGTCGATTTCCACGTCGCTGTCGCTATCGCTGTGGACGAGTCTCTTGTAGTGGTTGTGCACGGCAACGGAAAGATACTTTTTGGCGTGCTCCTGGCCGATCACGTACTGGTCGAGGTACTCTTTGATTTCCCTGGGCGTCGGCATCTGCTTTAGATCGGTGGTCCTGGAGAGGCGTCGGCGGTTTTGCTGGATGATATTGTGGCACAGGTCGACGCATTCGGGGCAGATGAAGACCTTGTTTGGTCCTTCGATAAGGGTGTCGGCCTGGCTTCCGGCCCGGCCACAGAAGCTACAAATCGCCTTGGTCCTTTTGTTATTTGATTGCTTGGCCATTACTGTGTCCTTGATTCCGGTAGGCTTTCTTCAATGCGCGTATTTTAACGACTCTGCCGGAGCAAAGCAAGCGAATCGGGCCAATGTTCGGCGGCGTTCGGGCCGTTGCGGGTCATCTTTTGTGGCGCAGCCTGCTGAGTTTCAGGGTCAAGGAGTGGATCGGCTCGTTGTCGATGTTGATAATCTCGTAGGTAACCTGCGGGTCGTCGAGCGTTGTATCGAAGCGCAGCAGGCCGAAAGAGCATTTTTCATTATAGCCGAATATTGCCCCCGGTATAAGGGGGTGCGTGTGGATATTGGTCAGGCGGGAGCTCTCGAATTCGTAGAGCGTGTATCCGCGTGGCCTGTGGATTGGGCGGGCCTCGGAGCGATGGCGGTCCGCGGATATTAGAATGACGCCGTCGATCTTGTTGGCTTCGAGGAAGGAGAAGATCTCCTCGCGTTCGTTCTTGTATCCCTGCCAGGGGTCCAAGCTGCCTGGTTTTACGCCGAACGCCCAGGGCACGGGAGAGGCGAGGACCTTGAAAGTGGCGGTCGAGGCCTTTAGCTTCCTAAAGAGCCACTTTTTCTGTGCTTCACCGAGCATAGAGGGGTTTTTGTCGCTGGGCTTCGTGCGGTAATACCTGCCATCGAGCATAAAGAAATCGACGTCGCCTATCGAAAAATCGAACCAGCAACCGGGCTGATCTTCGGTGCCGCCGGCATAGTAGGGGTTATTCCAGTTATTCATAAACGTATGCCAGACGGGGATTTTCCAGGACGGGGTGCGGATTTCCGGACCGCCCCCGCTGTCGTTGGTGGTGAAATCGTGGTCGTCCCAGATGGCGTAGATGCAGGTGGAAGCCGTAAAACGGCTGAATTCGGGGCGGGACTGACGGCGGTAGTAGCAGTATTGCTGGACGGCTCTGCGGGTGGGGTTGTCGATGTAGACATTGTCGCCCAGGAACAAAAAGGCGGTGAGCTTGTGCGAGGCTATGGTATCCCACATCCTCTCGTGCTTCGGCGTGTATCCTGCGCCACCGCCGAATCCGACCTGGAATTTGGCTTTAGAGCCTGCAGGGGGGTACGTTCTGAATGACCACCGGGGCGGGAGCGTTTCGTCGTTTACGCGGAGTTGATATACATACAGGCTGTCCGGTTCGAGCCCGGCGACACTTAGCACGGCGGTGTAATCCCTCTCGGCGGCGGTTTTGACGAGAGCGGATTTGATTGGGCGGCGCATTTTGTTGCCTTTGCCGACGATAACCTGGACGGGAACTTCGTCGGCCGTCCGGACCCAGAACCTTGCGCTACTCTCGGTGACACAGCCGAGCATAGGGCCGTGGATAAGCTGCACGGCGTGTTTTTCGGCGAGGGCCTTGAAGGCGTCGGTCTGGGTCAAGGGTTTTAAGAGGTCGCGTGGGCCGGCGATGAATCGGCCGAAGGGCAGGCCCGCGTCGAGGGCGCGTTTTGCATAGTCGAGGGCCGTTGCCGGGTCCGGCTTCTGGGCGTACGCAACGGCCAAACCGTAGAGAGACTCTAAGTCCGCGGGATTGTCCTTGAGATATTTTTCCATCCGCGCGATCGCCTTGTCAAGCCGGCCATCCACGATCAGGGAGATGGCGTTTTTTGTCTGCTGCTTGTACTGCGCCGCGGGGCAGCTCGGAGCGGCGGCGAGCACAACGATTGCGGCGAGTAATCGGCGAATGTAGCTGTGCGTTCGGTTCATTCTTGCCTTCTCCTGTTGTAGTTAGCGGTAATCTAATATCGAAAACCCCGTTCTTGAACAGCAGCCCAATTATAACCGGCGCTGAAGCGAAAGTTGCCCGTGCGGTACCACAACGAGCCATCCTGGAGTTCCCAGGCAGTTGCGCGGCGCGAAAATGCTTATCTCCCGCGGCTCGTCGACCGCCATTTTATCTTACCAGGGATCCGGGGCGATGTCATCATCGTCGGAGCACTGGTGCTTGAGGCGGTCGAGCCTTTCTGCCCACAGAGGCGGGATATCGGCAAAGCTGTTCTGGAGGACCTCGATTGTGTGCAGAACATCGCGGCTGTCTGTCTGTGGAATCATAGAGAAGCAGTATATCTCGTAGAACTTGGCCCGCCACCATCTCCAGCTCCTTTTTTTGTTTGGGTCGGGGGTGTTTTTCAGGATTCGGGCGAGCTCGGCCCAGGCACGGGCTGCGGCCACGAAGCTGCCCTGGGCGGCCAGCATCCTTGCTTGACAGCGAAGAAGATCGAGGCTGGCCGAGCCGTGCCGGGGCAGACCATCAAGGGATTGTTCAATCCGGGCCAGTTTCTGAGGGTCGTTTGAGCCAGCCAGGAGGGATATTTCGGCAAGATAGAGGCCGAGCAGGCCAGCAGGGATCAGACCCTTCGTGGAGATCGGGGCCCGCTCGCAACGTCGCGCGATCGTCCGACAATTTTCGATAAGCTCGGAAAAGACAGGCGGCGGCAAGTCGTTCTGCAATTGCTCGGCCCGCAGGACGAGCCGGCTGAGCAGCGCGCCGGCTTCGGCGGCATAATCGGGGTCTTCGGTCTGAGATATCCCGGCCAGGTACCGGGCGGACTCGGCAAGCCGGCCGAGGCACCGCAGCGCCCGTGCCTTGAACAGGGCCAGACGCGGGGCGTTGTGGATTTCTCTATCGGTGAGTAACCGGTTGACGGCCTGGGCGTCGGCTATGTCGTTGGAATCGAGCAGGAACCGGCAGTAAACGAGCAGGGCTTCGCGGCGCGTCGGGCCGGTACTGCCTTGCAGCAGCTCGAGCAACTCCCGAGCGATTTCGTCTTCGAGCGGGCCGGGCTCGATGGGGCTTTCATCGGCGATTCTCAACTTTACCAGCTTGAGCGTCGCCCTGCTGCGGATGTCGGGGACTGGCGAGGCAGCCATTTTTCTTAGCAGCTCGATAGCTTCTTGTTTTTGGCCCGCGTCAAGCAGGGCGCCTGCGTGGCAGTATTCGAGGTCTTCGGGCGGCGGTGCGGCAGTAATGCGGCGGTAGCGCTGGAAGGTATCGAGGAGCATACGGGACCGAGGCTGCGAAGCGCTATACGCCTGGCAAGCAAGACGCACAGCCTGTTGGGCGATTGCTGCAGCCTCGAGAGGGAGCCTGGTATTGGGGGATCGCTTCTGCGACTCGGCGGCTTCGATAAGGAGGCCGACTGCGTCGACGGGCGAGGTTTCCCTCAATGCCAGGGCGGTAACATAAAGTACCAGCGGGCTTCGGAACCTCGCAGAAGCGCAGAGTCGCTCCAGCAGGGCCAAGTGGTCTTTGGGCCGGCCGTCCCAGGCGGCTTGTGCGGCAAGGTCCACCTGGAAGGGGCTGATTTTGCTGACCTCGAGTCGGCCGTGCTCGAGCCGATAATCAAGGTCCCGCAGGATCAATCGGCCGACGAAATCCTCGATCTGCGGCGAGGCGCGAACCGTCTTCTCGAAACGACCGTACAGACCCAATCGATGCTCAAGGCAGGCCAGCGAAAGCACTAATTCGAAGTCCTGCACATCAGGGCCTTGTATAATTTCTTCGGCCAGCAGGTCAAGTTCGGCCGGCTCGGCTGGACCGAGGGCTCTTATGCGCTGCAAAGCTATCTTTAGAGCTGTCAGCCGGGGTATATCGGGGCGCCTGGATAACAGATCGAATTGCCGCCCGGCGAGTGATTTGTAGATCGAACTGGTCGGGGCCAACAATGCCAGGGCACGGGCCCTGAGCATTTGCAAGTGCACCGTGGTATTGTAATCCCCACTGAGGGTCTCTATGCGATCGAGGATTCGGCCAAGGGTCTCGATCCGTTCATCACTTCCGGCGTGCTCGGCAAGGTGCAAGTCGATTTGCAGCCTGCCGATGCTGGTAAGGTAGCAATCTGCAAAGAGCCTTCGCCACAGGCCGGTTGAGCCGTATCTGTCTTCCCAGTCGTCGCCCTCGTATTGTTCGATTGCCTTTTTGAGTTTCTGTTGCGAGACGGCGATCTGGTGTAGCTGCCGGGAGGCCCGGGTTGCAAGCTGCCGCAGCTCAAGTTTGTCGGCGGGGTCGAGGAATCGGCCGCTGAACTCGTACTGGAAACGCAGCTCAGCGCTGCTGGCCTTGAACTCGGCGGTGACGGACTTTGCAGCCTGTGCGAGCCTGTGAATATCATCGGCCGTGGGGAGACCGTCGGTAGCGGCTGCGTCGGAAACAAGAAGGGACAGTGCAAGAGTTAACAAGGCCGCTCTAAAACCCGGCGGTGGATGGTTTTTATCCACAGACTCCGTTTCAGGAAGTTGCGAGCAGGCTTGGCTGGTCCTGCCCGAAGTTACCGGGTCATACGGAAGGTAACGTCGGTGAAACCGATGCCGAAGAGGATATTGTATATCTTTGCCAGGTGCTGCCATTTGACCTCGGGGCTGCAAATGATTTCGACGGGGTCGCCGACAGTTCTTTTCTGGGATCGCAAAGAATGATTTATGCTATTTTGCAGGCCAGCCAGCTCGGCGAGGGCGGTCCGGTCTTCCACAGCGAGGGGATCGCAACCACCGATGCGGACGGTACAGCCGGTGGCAGTAGCAGCGATGTAGATTTCCAGCGGCTCCGGTCTGCCCGGGCTGGACTGTGGGGCGTCTGCGGCTGGCAACTGAAAGGGGAGGAAATCTTCCTGCGGGCGCCACTTGGCCGAGACGAGCAAGAATATCAGCAGCAGAAATATCATATCTATCATCGGCGCCATCCGCAGCGCCGAGCCGCTTGGCCTGGGCGCTGCGGGGGCGGTGTAGCAAAGGTATTCTGTTTGAATGTTCTTGCTGCCTGTCATCCGTGGTTAAGTGCCGTTGGCGGCGAGCCTACCAGGTACCCCGGGCGACGGATTCGGCGCCACGGTGGAGTGCCCGCGTATTGACGGGCAAGGTGTGATGGTGGCGCACGGCCAGCACGTCGGGCAGCGCCCTGGCGGCGGCTTCCGCGGTCAGGTAGCCTCTTTTCTGCAAGTAGGCCCCGAGTGCGACCATATTTGCGCTTTTCGGGCTGCCCAACTCCAGGGCCAGTTCATCGGCGGGCAGTGCGATAAGCTCTATTGAATCGTCGAGGTTCGGCTCGGAATCGATCAAGGAACTGTTCATCACGAGCAGTCCGCCGGGCTTAAGCCGCGATGCGAACTTGTTCAGCGAAGCCTTGTTCATTACGATCAGCGAATCCGGCCTGGCGACCACCGGGCACGCGATGGGTTCGTCGGCGAGGACGACCATGCAGTTGGCCGTACCCCCGCGGACCTCGGCGCCGTACGAGGGCATATAGGTAACCTCTCTGCCGGCCTCCATTGCGGTCTGAGCGAGGAGCTTGCCGGCCAACATAACCCCCTGTCCGCCGAAACCGGCGATAATAACCTCTTCGCGGAAACCGTTTTGCCGCATCTTCAACCCCTCAATCGGCCCAAAGGGAAAACCTTTGTCATTTCGTTTTCGATCCACTCCATTGCCTTAGCCGGCGACATACGCCAGTAAGTCGGGCAGGGCGAGAGTATCTCCACCATCGCCAGACCCTTGGCCCCATCGAGCTGGAGTTTGAAGGCGTGCTCGATGGCCTTTTTGGTGTTTCGCACGCCGGCGGGCCCGGCCAGCGCGCAGCGTTCAACGTAGAGCACGCCCGGCAGCAGTGCGAGCATTTCGGAGACCTGAAGCGGGTAGCCCTGCTGGGCGGGCTTGCGGCCCGTCGGGGTGGTGGCTGTAACCTGGTTGATCATAGTGGTCGGGGCCATTTGCCCGCCGGTCATACCGTAGATGGCGTTGTTTATGAAGATGACGGTTATCTGCTCGCCGCGGTGGCCGGCGTGCAGGATTTCAGCGGCCCCGATGCTGGCCAGGTCTCCATCGCCCTGGTAGGAAAACACTATCATATCGGGGTTGGTGCGTTTGATGCCGGTAGCAACGGCCGGCGCCCTGCCGTGAGCGACCTCGATCGTATCGACGTCGATATAGTCGTACAGCAGTACCGCGCAGCCAACGGGGGCTATGCCGATGGTCTTGTGGCGTATGTCCAGCTCGTCGATCACCTCGGCGACGAGCCGGTGGGCAATGCCGTGGCCGCAACCAGGGCAATAATGCGTCGGGCAATCCTTGAGAGTGGGTGTTCTTGCAAATACCGTTTTCATCACAGTTACTTCCTCGCAGGTGCCGAGAGCTGCTTGATTTTCTCGAGTATTTCCTCGACGGTGGGGACACCGCCGCCGGAGCGACCATAGAACAACACCGGCGCCTTGCCGGCGACCGCGAGCCTGACATCCTCGACCATCTGGCCAAGGCTCATCTCGACGGTCAAGAAGATGCGGAACTGCTCTGCTGCTGCGTTGAGCTTCCCGGTGGGGAAGGGCCAGAGCGTGATCGGGCGGATAAGCCCGACCGGCATACCTTCCTCTCTCGCCCTGTCAACTGCCGAGCGGGCGATCCTCGCAGCCACGCCGTACGCGACGAGAACGACCTCGGCATCTTCAAGCCTGTACTCTTCGCAGAGGACCTCGTTTCTTTCGATCTGGTCATACTTGGCTTTGAGCTTGCGATTGTGCTGTTCGAGTCCGCCTTCGGCAAGCCTGAGGGAGCGGACGATGTTCTGCTCTCTACCCTTGGCGCCGGTCAGGGCCCAGTCTTTCGGCGGCAGGGGCCGGCGCGGTTTTTCATCGAGTACAACCGGCTCCATCATCTGTCCGAGGATGCCGTCAGCGAGAACCAGGACGGTCATTCTGTACTGGTCGGCGAGGTCGAAGGCCAGGGGCATACAGTCGGCCAGTTCCTGGACGGTGGACGGCCCGAGGACGATTGTCCTGTAGTCGCCGTGTCCGCCGCCGCGTGTGGCCTGGAAGTAATCGCCCTGCGAGGGGGCGATGTTGCCGAGGCCCGGTCCGCCTCGCATCACGTTGACGACGACGGCCGGCAGCTCGGCGCCGGCCAGGTAGCTTATTCCCTCCTGCATAAGGCTGATGCCCGGGCTTGATGAGCTTGTCATCACCCTCTTGCCGGTGGCCGAGGCGCCGAAGACCATGTTGATTGCGGCCAGCTCACTTTCACTCTGGAGGAAGACGCGGCCTTCCTGGGGCATTCTACGTGCCATATAGGCGGTGATTTCGTTCTGTGGGGTGATAGGGTATCCGAAGTAGGCGTCGCAGCCAGCCATGATAGCCGCTTCGGCGAGGGCCTCGTTGCCGCACATCAAGACGCGTTTGCTCACGCTGGAAGACCTCCTTTCGGGCGGCTGCAATTTTGCGTGGAGTTATCGCGGACTGCCTGCTCTAATCGCAACCCGTCCGAAATATAACACAGGCCGTTCACGTTTTTTCCTCAACCAAGGTTGGCCTGCTCTTGCCGGTCGGCTTACCGGTGGATCTGATCCTGTCATTATCGTCGCGCTGGACCTGTATGGCAGCATCTGGACAAACCAGGGCGCAGATTGCGCAGCCGGTGCAGTCGGTGCCGGCCGGGCAGGCGGGGAAGTAGCCTCTCGCATTGGATTTTTTCGCAACGACGATGCTGCCCTTCGGGCAGACCGCCACACACAGGCCGCAGCCCTTGCATCGTTCGGAATCAATAATTATCTTTCCGGCCATTTTTTCTGCTGCGTAAAGGGAGCACTGTGTCGCGGCTGGAAACAAACAAGCCTATTACCATCCTGAGCATTACGGAATCTTAGCACCGACCAATAGGCTTGTAAAGCCAAAATCGCCTTACGTTCTTCGGGGGGCGCGTCTGTGGTTTGTAGGTGGATTTTCAGGCTACCAGGGGCTTCTGCGACCATAGCTGATCCCCTGGCCACCAAAGCAGATTACCTGCAAGATCAACGTCACCGGGCCAGCGTGGCGACTTTTCAAATATGCGGCTGGCCAGACAGAACCTGCCAGCCACACCTGACGACACCAGCGATAACCAACTATTTCACACACCCTTGACGAAAGGACGCGGTGAGTTCGGCCCGTATTAAAGCAGCTGACAAAGAACGTACACGAGGGGGCCTTCCACATTACCTGCGCGAGCAGATATGCTCGAGGCACCTGCCTTGAATCAGTCTCTTTGGCTCCGCTGCTCCAGGACTCCCCAATCAAGAAGGAAAATCAGATATACAGACGCTGTGCGGAAAATACTCAGTTGGGCGGTTCGCTTTATGGCAACACCTCTTCGCATGGTGCGATCATTTCTACCGGACATCCATTGTCGTGATCTCGCTCTGCTTGTAGCCGATGCGGATGCACTTGGCCTGCAACCGGCTGCCGAGGGGTACTTGGAAGGGCCCGGTATACAATCGCCAGGGCCCGGATTCGTCCAGCCGGTAACCGATCGAGGCTCCCTTGGTGGCGCAGCGGATCGTAACGAGCCTACGGCCCTGGGAGGCGGGCTTGAGCTGGATTTGGGCCCGAGCGGTGACGGGCTGCTTGCGGCCGGGCCACATCCGTTCTATCAACTCGTCCTCCGGTATCCCGCCCAAGTCCCCGGTTTGCTTGCTCCACTGCTGCAGGATAGTGCGCATCCGCTCGATCCGATCCTGGTGCTCGGGCGAGTCGATGAGATTGTGTATCTCGTAGGGGTCTTTCTGAGTGTCGTAGAATTCCTCCGGCGGTTTTGTCTGGCGGAAGAAAAGCTTCGCGGGGCCTTCGAGGCGCCCCTCGGCGTGCAACCGGCGCCATTCCTGCATTATCGGCATCCTGTCCCGGTAGGGGATGGGTTGGGTATATGGCTTTTCGGGCATAAAGTTGCGAATGTACTTGTAGCGCTTGTCGCGGATACAGCGTATGTGGTCGTCGCTGTTCCTGTCCATCCGCTCTCGTCCAGCCACGATGAAACGCCGCGGAGAGGCCTTCTGAGCGCCGAGAAAAGCCCGGCCCTGCATATACGGGGGCACGTTCACTCCGGCCAAACTCAAGACGGTCGGTCCAAGGTCAACAAGGCTGATCAGGTCGTCGCATACGGTGCCGGGCTTGATTCGGCCGGGCCAGCGTACTATCAAAGGCACGCGAATCCCCGAGTCGTAGCACCACCGCTTGCACCTGGGCAAGCCGCGCCCGTGATCCGACCAGAAAAAGACCGCGGTACTCTCGGCCAGGCCGTCCTCTTCCAGTTTTGCGAGTATCTGGCCGACTTGCCTGTCCATCTCGGTGACGTTGTCGTAGTACCGCGCGATGTTCCGCCGTATTACCGGCGTATCAGGATAGTATGGGGGGACGGGCGCTTCGGCTGGGTCGTGCTCGAGCTTTTCGCCGTTACGCGGCCAGTTCCGGGATTCGTGGCTGCAGGTCAGGTTTATCACGCTGAAGAAGTGCGCATCCTTTGGCCGGTCGCGCCAGTCCCGGCCCGTGTCCCAGGCGGTGAAGGGGGCCTTGAACTGGTAGTCGGTCTTTCGCCAGTTGGTGCAAAAGTAACCGGCGGCCCGCAGATACTCGGTGAAGCACTTGACGTAGGGTGGCGGCACGGCCTCGTAGCCTTTCATACTCGTGCGCATATGCATCGTGCCGATTGTGCTCGGGTACATCCCCGTGATGATCGCCGAGCGCGTCGGTGCGCTGACCGGGTACGGCACAAAGGCATTTGTGTAGCGGCATCCCTGGCTGGCAAGTCTGTCGAGGTTGGGTGTATCGGCATAGGAGTCGCCGTAACAGCCCAGGTCCGGGCTTGTATCCTCGCAGCTTATCCACAAGATGTTCGGTGGCTCAGGGGCCCGGGCAGGCGAAAATGCGCGCGGCCTGCCGAAGCAAGCATCAACCCACAAGAGAGAGACAGTCGGAGCGACCCGGCTCAAGAAATCCCGACGTGAGATCTCAGTGAATGCTCCGGGCGATCCGGCTGCAGCAGGTTTTTTTGTTCTCGAATCCAACATGTCGTAGGCTCCCGTCACTGCAACTTGCAGCCCTTGTGTGGTGGGCTTGAGCACAGGCCGATCGATCTTGCAATAAACCAGCTCCGGGCAGCGCCGCACGCAACACTACAGGCGGTGCGGGCGGGACCGCCCGGCTGCGATCGCCCAACTCAAAACGGCTGCTACTTGTTGCCTGAAACCCTAAACCAGCGGGTCACAGCCTGTCGGGATCGGCCCGAAAACACCGGGGCCGGGCTTGAGGTCTTCCTGCTTGGGCACGAGGTCCAGCTTGCTATTGTTGAGGAGCCAGTCCCAGGTGATGGTTCTCCCGGTATAGGCGGCGATGCGTGCACCTATGGCCGTCAGGGTGCTCTCAGCGATCCGCCGGCCCTCGTTGAGGGGCTTGCCGGCACGGATGCTCTGAATCAGGTCGATGTGCTCCTGCTGCTGGCCGTTGACGTTCTTTCCCTCATAGCGCCAGGCATTCTCACCCGATATGCTCGTCCGGCAGTCGCTGGTGCCTTTTGTTCCGACGATTTTTTCGCCACTGCGGCCGGTGCCCGGGCTGTGCCCGCTGAAGCTGAGGCACCGAGCCCCGTTGGGATATTCAAGCTCGGCGAAGATGTGGTCCCAGATGTCACCGTTGTATTTTTCCCAGCCTTGCTCGCTGCCGTTGTTGTACTTCCTGCAGACTTCCTTTGCAGGCTCTATTTGTTTATCGTTGTAGCTGCGCCATGCGCGGCCTCCGACGGCGGTGAACCTGACTGGCGGGCCGTTGAAGCACCAGTTCAAGACGTCGATATTGTGGATATGCTGCTCGCAGATCTGGTCGCCTGAGAGCCAGTTGAAGTGATACCAGTTGTAGCACTGCCACTCGAGCTCTGTGAGACCTTCGCGGTAGCCGCGATACCAGATGCCGCGGCCGTACCAGTAGCACTGTCCTGCGACCAGCTCGCCGATAGCGCCGTCGTGGATGCGTTTCATCAGTTCGACCCGGCTGAATTCGTGTCGGCGCTGGGTTCCGGCAACGATGGCCAATCCTTTCTGGGCGGCAATTCTCGCGGCTTCCATAACCTGCCTGCAGCCGACGGGGTCGGTCGCGACGGGCTTTTCGGTGAAGATGTGCTTGCCAGCGTTGACCGCTGCGAGCATTTGCCGCCCTCGAAACGCCGGGGTCGTAGCCATGCACAACAGGTCGAGGTCGCAGCGGGCAATTTTTTCGTGGCAGTCGAAGCCCCAGAAGAGGTTTTCCTCCGGGATTTTTATTCGGCCCTCGAACTTCTTGTCTTTCATCAGGGCGTCCCTGGTGGCTCGGACCTTATATTCGAAGAGGTCTGCCAGTGCGACGACGACGACGCCCGGGTCGGCCTGGAGGTTCTGCCGGACAGCTCCGTTGCCCCGTCCGCCGCAACCGAGCAACCCGACTTTGATCTTGCCGGTCCCGGCGGCGTGCAGTGCGGGCGCTATTGCACCGGCGGTCGCAACGGCGGTGGTGGTAGCGTTTGATTTCTGTCTCTTAGCTTTTTCTGACGATGCCATCAGTAATCTCCTTTGCACTGTACTTTTCATCGGCTGCGCTGAAATTCATAGGGCCTTGTGGGTCGATCTTGAACCGGGGCTATTATGCCCTCCTTTTTCTTGGTTCTCTGTCTGCGAAACCCGGGAGTCTGTACTTGCCGGGGATAGCGAAGGGGGGCACTTCTCTGGCATCAGCAAGGTCGAGGTCGTCCGGCGGCAAGAGGTTGAGGGTGCACTTGCTCAGGAACCAGGAGGTATTGAACCGCTGCCTTGCATAGGCGGATTCGCGCCCCATAATTGCACAAAGCGTACTTTCGGCTATGCGTTTGCCCTCGTTGAGGGGCTCACCGGCGCGGATGCTCTGGATCAGGTCGGCATGCTCCTGGACGTAGGGATTGCGGGCCTTGCCTTTAAATCGCCAGGGGTTTTCGCCCTCGATGATGCCGGCACAGTTGCTGACACCCTTGGTTCCGACGACGCGTTCAGCGACCCGCGCCTGGGTACCTTCTATCTGCCGGCACATACTGATGGTCCTGACGTCGCCGCGATAGAAAAACTCGACGCCGAAGTGGTCGAAGATGTTTCCGTACTCGGGGCCTGTTCTGTATTGTCGGCCGCCAAGTCCGTGCACGCTTTCGGGCAGCGTGCCGAGGGCCCAGTTGATAACGTCGATGTTGTGCACGTGCTGCTCAACGATGTGGTCACCGGAAAGCCAGGTGAAGTACAACCAGTTGCGGATCTGCCATTCGACGTCACCCTGGGTGGGCTTGCGCTTCTTGACCCACAGTGCCCCCTGGTTCCAGTAACACTGCGCGGCGACGATTTCGCCGATGGCGCCGTCGTGGATGCGTTTGATTGTCTCGATGTATGCGGCGTGATGGCGTCGCTGGGTCCCGGCGACGACGGCGAGCTTTTTCTGCTCGGCCCGCTTAGAGGCTTCTATGACCATCTTGACGCCGGCGGGGCAGACGGCGACCGGTTTTTCCATAAAGACATTCTTGCCCGCATCGACGGCGGCGGCGAACTGGACCGGCCTGAAGCCCGGGGGGGTTGCCAGGATTACGAGGTTGACGTCGTCGAGGGCCAGGAGCTTCTTGTAGGCGTCCAGCCCGACAAAACAGCGTTTGTCAGGGACGTTAAAGCTCTTCTTCAAACCGGCCAGGCGATCCTCGAATGCGTCTGCCAGTGCGACGATTTCGACACCCGGGGCGGATTCGACGCAGTTGCGGGCGGCACCGGAGCCCCGTCCGCCGCAGCCGACAACGCCCACGCGGATGGCATCGCTGCCTCTGGCCTGAGCCAGTGGAACTCGGCCGGCTGCCAAGGCGAACGTACCGGCGGTTACGGCCGAGCTTTTTAAGAGTTCTCGTCGTGTTAGATTTTCGTTCATCATCATTTCTCCAACTGTATGTCCTCAGTGAGCTTCTGCACAGTCCAAGCACCGCCGTTCAAGACCACCGGCCACGGGTCTGGACATCGACGGCAGAGCGGTTGAAAGCACGCCGGGATGGTTTGCCGAGCGTCCTGGTCGTGCACCGGGGGAACACGCGGGATTTGATTATAGGACAACGGCGCAGGTCGAATCAACAGGGCAAATTCAATTTTTTGTGCGTCGTGGACCGCGAAAGGTCAAGACCTTTTCGAGACGCACAGTGGACAGCGGCTTGTTACAGGGGGCGGCGGGGCAGGCTGGAAAGATGCGAAAGACAAAAGGACCGGAGTGAGGAAGGAGTATGCTCGAGCTCCAGTCCTTTCGAGTTGAATTGGCGCAAATCTCAACTCAGTTTATTTCGCCGCGGCACCCATGCGCGGGTTCTGGACCGTAGCTACCATCACCCCACCTAACGAGCCTAAACTCAGCTGGGCCCAACATCCTTCCGCTGCGATCTGCTGCTGCGGCGCCCAGCCAAGAAGCTCAATCCTATTTTGCCGTTCGGGTAAGTTACGAGAGAATACCCATCGGCGCGAATCAATATAAAAGGCGGCCAAGTATCTGTCTACCGTGGTAACTACGGGATTGCGAAAAAAATCGGCATAGTTAAGCAGAGCCACAGCCATTGCTCATCGGGCCGTTGACGAACTGCTGCCTGGCGGGCGATCGGAAGACCCACGGCTGTCCTCAGATCGGTTGCTACATGTGGGCACCTGGACCAGCCCCATTTGAATTGTCCGCTGCACCAATTCAACCAGGTTGTGAACGTCGAGCTTACGCATAATACGAAGGCGGTGGTCTTCGATGGTTCTGACGGAACGGCCGAGCAGACGCGCTATCTGCTTATTAGTGTTGCCCTGTATAACGAGCGTGAGTACTTTAAGCTCCGTTTTGGTCAAGGGCCTGCCCGCGGAGGGGTGACGAGGTGCGTTTTGCTTGAGTATCGTCTCGACCTTTTTCAGCAGAGTTTGGGAGTGGAGGGGCTTTTCGATAAAATCGGCCGCACCGGCATTCATCGCCCTGACGGCCAGGGGCACGTCACCGTATCCGGTAACAACAAGGACCGGAAGCCACGGAGCAAGATGCTTGGCCTGCATAACCAGTTCGATGCCATCCATCCCGGGCATTCTTACATCGGTGATCAAGAGGTCGCACGTTTGAAAGGGGATCCGGTCGAGGCATTCAGCGGCCGAGGCAAAACACCTGACCTCTACACCGAGTTTCTCGAGGGTTCTGGCTACGGCCTTGCGTACGCCCGGCTCATCATCGACAAAGAACACCTTTTGCCTGGGCATATTTCTCAAGCTCCCCTCGCTTATGATATCCAGCGGGGGTTAATCCTTAGCGTGACGACGAAGGTTGCCCCCTCACCGGGCCTATTTTCGAGTCGCACCTTCCCGCCGGACCGCTCTGCCACGCGCTCGACTATACAAAGCCCCAGCCCCGTGCCCCCGCTGGAAGCCTTTGTCGTGAAGAACGGCTCGAATATCCTGCGGACGTTCGGTTCGTCGATGCCCCCGCAATCGTCGCGGAACCGAAGAACAACGCATCCATCGCTGACGGAGCCACCAACAACGAGTTCCCGAGGCTCGTGACCGTCGGCGGCCTGTATGGCGTTCTGAACCAGTGCGAAAAACAGCTGCTCGAGGTCTTTCTCATTCGAATAGACGGGGGGCAGGTCGTCCATATTCTCCGTACGCAGCGCAACGCGGGCCTCCGCGGCGCTGCTCTTCAAGAAGCCCAGCATTCTCTCGGCAACGGTCTTGATATCGACTTTGCTGATGGTTTTCTGCGAGGACTTCTTGGCGAAATTGCGGAACCTTTCCAGTATGGAGGCGGCATTGGAAACCTCGCGCAGGCTGTCACGAAGGCTCTCAACGACGGTCTGCGGGCATGGTGTGGCCTGAAGCTCTGCAAGTGAATTCTCTATCGCCAGGGCGATAACCGTCAGTGGTTGATTCAGCTCGTGGGCCAGGGTTGCGCTGAGCGTGCCCAGCGAGGCCAGCCGTTCGGCGCGGGCCATCTTTTGCCGGTATGCTTCAAGCTCAAGCTCAACCTGCCGGCGTTCGTGGATGTCCCTGGCGATTATAAGGGCGGCAGTAACTTTACCGGTACGGTCTCTTAGCGGCTCAACCGTGGTATTGTACCAGCGAAGCTCGCCCTTCAACTCCGTGGGCGTGACCACGCTGATTCCGCGTCCGGTGTCAATGACATGCCGGACGTCGGTCATCTGGCGGTCGGCTATTTCTCTGGGAAAGAGGTCCCACATTGTTTTTCCGACATAGTCCTCTGGTTTTCCGCCGAGCCGCCTGGCACCGATACCATTCATAAAGAGGAAAACCCCGCTCCTATCGATGGTCGCGATTGTCTCGCCGGCGCTTTCGACGAGCGTTCTATATCGCTGCTCGCTCTCGTTGAGCCTGGCCTCAGCCCGCTTGCGCTCGGTGATGTCCGAGACCATAATTCCGATGCCTTCCCCGACCTTGAAGGCCCTTATACTCAGACAGACCTGGCCAAATCGTTCGTGAGGTACAAACTCCTCCACGGCGAAGGGCCTGCCGGTCTCGGCGACCTTTTGGAATCTGTCATAGAGTCCCTTTTCCTTTGCGTCGTGGAAGACAGAGAGAATGTTTTTGCCCACGACGTCTTTTCTATTGGCACCGATAAAGTCCAGGGTAGCCTTATTGATATCGAGGTAGTTCAAGTCGGCGTCCAAGAGGGCGAAGTGGTCGCTGGCGGCATTCATAAATGCCCTGAGCCCCCGGTAGCTTGCGATCAGGTCCTTTGTTGAGCTGCAAGGCTCGTGCGGGGAATGTGCCCTGTCATCGTGCCTGTGAGGTGGATTCGGGTACGGGAAAGGGTATGTCTCTTCGTTATCCTGCATGGTATGCGACGCCTTATCGCCCGCGCCCGGCCGGGGTTCTACGGCGGCAACGGCCGGCTGGCGAGACCGAGGTCTTAGGGTCGGGCTTACGAGATTGCGCAGCTACCTTCTGCACTCAGCAGAGCGTATAATAGCAGATTTGTGCGAGAATAGCAAGCCTGTACCGCAAAAATTCTGTCCGTGACCTTTCGAAGCGGGTCATCAGGCGGCGGCACGAGCCGGGAAGCTGTGGCGTTCGACGGCAACAGCTACTTTCTCGAAAGCTGGGAGCGCCTGACCACAGGCTGCGACTTGTTGGGCCTGCGGGCGCTCTGTTCGAGAATCCTCATCGCCTTTTTTACATCGGCGACCTTCAAAATCCCCGTTGTTCGCCCTCCCTTTGCTCCGGCGGTGCAGTATGCGTAAGAGATGTTGATATGGTTCCTGGCCAGCTTTTCGGCCACGGCGGCGAGCGCCCCGGCCTTGTTGGTCAGGTTGACGGAGAGTACGTCGGTCTCGCTGTGCTGCATATTGAGTTTTGAGAGGACTTCTCTGGCCCTGTCCGGGTCGCCGAAAACGACGCGCATAACGCCGTGCTCAGCGGAATCGACCATCGTCATCGCTATTATGTTGATCTTGGCTTTGGCGAATTCACCCAGCACCTGAGCCAGCACGCCCGGCTTGTTGACCATAAAAACTGAGAACTGCCTGGCTATTTTCATACAAATCAGTCTCTCCAAAAGTCAGTTAATCTGCAGCTATGGCCTGGATGGCATCCGATCTATTCTCGAAGAATCTGAATATCTTATCGAGGTTGGTTATCTTGAAGACGCGGTGCAGTTGCGGATTTATCCCGGCGATCACGACCTGCCCGCCGGATTCTTGAAGTTTTGCGCGGACGTCAAGAAGCAAGCCCAAGACCTGGGACGAGAAGAACTTTACGCCTTCGAAGTCGAAGACGATCGCGTCGGGAGCCTCGCTGTCGATGAACTCCCTGAGAAGTCGTCCTGCGGTCATTATCCCGTCGGCGTCGCTGACGCAAGGGGCCTTGAACGCTGCTATTCCGACGTTGGCCTGCTTGATTATCTGTAGATCAACCGTTTGGCCCATATACTCGGCGCTCCTGGATAAGTAGGAGTCTATGAGGCGGTTCCGGGCGAGCCGCTTCAAGCAGCCACCCGCGCCGCCTGGTGCATTCTTGCCTATTCAGACGTCTTTATCAAGGAGCAAGGGCGAATTTTTCACGATTTCCAGCAGGCGGTAAAATGTCCTGCGGCTGTAGTGGTTTCGCCGGGAAGGGGTATCGGCTTTAGACACCTATCGACGGCCTGGTTGCAATTCGAGTAAAAAGGGCAACCGGAAAAGGCCAGGGTGGGGGTCGAGAGGTCCAAGGGCAGGCTGGTGCGTTTTCTCGGCCCCGCTGGCTCCAGCGGCCGAGCCGCCCGCAAGAGCAGGCGTGTGTAAGGGTGCAGCGGCTCGGCCAGGAGCGACTGCGAGTCGGCCGTTTCCACAATTCGGGAGGCGTACATTACCGCGACGTCATCGGCCCTTTCGGGGACGATACGCAAATCGTGGGTTATCAGCGGGATGCTCATCCGGCTTTGTTCCCGGAGTTCATCCAGCAGATCGAGGATCTGCACCTCGGTGACCTTATCTAGCGCGGTGGTGGGTTCATCGGCGATGAGCAGGGCCGGCTCGCAGCTGACCGCCATTGCTATCATAGCCCGCTGGGCTATGCCGCCGGAGAGTTGATGCGGATATGCGCGTGCCCATCGTTGGGTCTCGGCAAGGCCAACGCTGCGGAGCAACCAGGCTGCGTGGTCCTGGGCCCGGGCAGCCTTATCGGACCGGTGGAGCCTTATCGCTTCGCAGATCCGCCGGCCGATAGTGTAGGCCGGATTGAGGCTGGCAAGAGGCTCCTGGAAGATCATCGCGATCTTACGGCCGCTTCAAGAAGTGATAATCATAGAGCGTTTCGAAGATCTGGCTGGCGACGATCCGGCTGTAAACATCCCTCCTCCTACACGCCGGGTCCAGGCCTGCTATTGGCGTGTACAAGACGTGCCGCAACACCATCTCGTTGGGCTCTGCGGCGGGAAGGCGCCTGCGGCAGCCCGCAAAAACCGCCAGGCAGGTTGCGAGCAGTATTCTCAGAAGCTCTCTGGCAAAATCCATTTCGCTTCAGGCTGCAAGTGTTCCGCGGTGTATCGGATTCAAGGAAAAGAAGTGGTGCTCGGCCCCGGGTCAGTGGCACTACCGGCCCGGCGCAGGTACCGGGGGCGGCGGCAGGGCGAAGGGGCCGGTGCTTTTCCTGCCGCTTGAATCCGGCCCATAGACGAACTTAATCTTCGATGCCAGCAGGCCTGGCTGGGCGCCCGTCCCGAGGAGCTTGTCGTGTTCGGCCTTGAGCAGCGAGTAATCGCCGCGCTCGACGGCCCGCTTGATGCTGCTTTGGGGTGCTCCAAGGAGCTTGCCAATGCAGCTCTCCTCGGTACCTACCAGCACCGAGGCAAGGTGTCGCTTCTGTGTGTCAGTCAAGAGGGCCTTGCCGTTGACATATCTCTGTATCGCACAGGAATAGAGCTGGGCGAAGCGGTATGCAAAGGCCGACTGGTTGGCGCCGCCGGAGAGTATCTTGCCGCTCAGGAGCTTCAGGATGATGCCGTCGAGCAGTTCATATTTAACCGTCCAGGCGGCATACTGTTTTATCCGCTCATCCGCGATCCGCAGCAGCAATGCCTGGCCCTGCGGGATATTCACGCTCGCGGCGAACTCGGCGATCAGCCTTATCGTCTCGGGTGTCTCGCGGCCCACAAGTTCATTGAGTTTTTCGGCGATGAGCCGGGCTCGCTCTGAGCCGGCGGCATTCAATTTCTTCACGATGCCCGGGTTCGTCAGCGAATGTACTGCCCAGTAGCGAATCACAGGGCTGGTGCTCTTGAGCATAGCGACCGACAGGTCGGTCAACCGCAGGTCCTGCAAACCGTCGATCAGTATCAGCAGGTTGATTGTTACCTTTATTCTCAGGTCGCCGGGCAGCCTGAGAGCCTGGCGCAAGCCCTCGGTCAGATGTCTGTACGCGGACTCGGAGAACTGCTGAGCATATTGCTTCTGGGAGCTTTGCCGGCTCAGGATCAGGGTCCGCAGCCGCGCTATATCCGAGAATCGGCGTGCGACGAGCAGCTCCTGGATACCCTCGGCGATAAAGGAGTCGATGACCTGCAAATCCTGCTGACTCAAAACTCCCTTGCTGCGAACGCTGTCGATTTGCCTGGTATCAAGGGCAAGGCAGAAGGGCTGAGCAAAAAGCAAGCAAGCAACTGCGAGGGCGAGATAGAGGCATTTTATGCTCATCTTGTTGTTATTACAATGCAACGTTAAGTGTTCAACCGACATCACCTTACACCACCGCCTGGCCTCCAGTCGCGAGGTAGGATTCCAAGCACACCAGGAAATTCGCGCTTCCAAGACTGCCGGTTCGGCGGCCGACAAATGCGACCGGTACTAAAGAGCTTAAGGACAGAGCAGGTCGCTGTCAAGTTATTTCGGTAATGCGTTTGGCTTACACGACTGAAGCAGCTGGATCTGTGGGGGGCGGGCGTTGCCTTTCGGCGTGGTTATGGTAGACTATTCGAATCGACCAACGGCCGGTTCAACAGTGCAAAGACCAAAGTTAGAAATGCAAGGCTGCGGAATCCCGACCGGGGTGCGGTGGCCGTCTTGATCGTTGTTTTGTTTTTCACAATTACTGCTAAGATAATGACTTACATCGGCTCAGGCGGTAAGCCGCCCTGTTTGAGCGAATTAGCCACGCCCAGGGATGGCCAAACCGGGGCCCTGAACGGTGATACGAATCAGACAAAACGCATATCTGGACGAAAGGGCCCTTTCTTTCAAGGCGTCCCGGAGCAGGGGCCCGGGCGGCCAGAACATAAACAAGGTCAATACGCAGGTGACGGTCTTTTTTGACGTTGGGCGATGCTCGAGCCTTTCTGGACAGCAGAAGAAGCGCATACTAAGCCGGCTGGCGACAAGGGCTGACAAGAACGGCGTGGTGAGGGTTGTCTGCCGGAGGTTTCGCACGCAGAAGGCCAACCGAAGGGCCGCGCTGCAACGACTGATCGAGTTGCTCAAGCAAGCGCTTATGCCCGTGCCGGTACGCAAGAAAACGCGTCCTCCAGCAAGCGCCCGCAGGAGACGGCTCGAGGAAAAACGCCGGCGCAGCGAGTTGAAACGCCTGCGCTCGCAGAGGAACTTCGAGGTCTAAGCGAGCAGGTTCGTCGCGGCTGCCAGAAACACCTTTCAAGGCAGCACTGTTTTTCGGTGCGGACTCTAATCCTGCTGAAATCTACAGGTTTGTTTGTCTTTGGCGGTCGAGGAGCTGAACGGTGCGGGCGTGCCGGCTCAAGTGCCACCGTGGGCGGCGTCGGGCAGCTCGTACTCAATCAACGACTCATCTATGTTGTAAACCTCCGGCCCCGTATAAAGACGGAACGAGCGCATCGGCTTACCCCGCAGCGCACCTATGATTGTATCCCTGCAGTGCAGTATCTTATCCTGTCTCGAAAACCAGGCACACCTGATCGTACAGTTCGAGCCTCGAACCGGACAGACTATCGGCTCGCCTTTCTCATCCGTCAAAACCCCGTGTTCTCCGATCCTGACCGCCTTATGCTTTCTGACCATTTCACCACACTCCAAGCTAACAAGATACCCAGATCACAACCGTTATTGTAGTAGATTCGGCGCCGAAATGGAAGGAAAATCAGGCCTGGTAAGGGCGAAAAGCGCGGTGCAAGCGACAAACAGACCGGCATGGCACGGAGACACCCTATTTTATTGGACCAGGTGGGTAAACGCCGGGGCGGCAAGGCAAAATTTAATCGTAAGCGGGCGGGATGCGAGCGAGGTCGCGGGCCTTGCGGCGGACAATCCGTGTCGGCCCGGGCCGAGAAAGGCGCGGTGTTCAGCCGGGCGCAGCTTAGAACCTGCGGCGAAGCATAGCCACCGCAACAATGACGGCGGTCACTACCACTATCACAAAGACCTCTTTTATCCCGATAAAGACGGCTGCAATCATAGTACTGTCGTGTCCTTCTCGAGACCCGGCCCGATCCGGTATGCAGGCTCAAGATACTCTGCTGCAAAGATTCTTTTACCGCGGACCACGACAAAAAGCAAGCCCATACCAGCGGCGTTCACGCAGGAACCCAGCTGCTACCGGGGCGCTTCTTTGGGCGGCAGGCAGCTCACTTTTGCTGCTGAGACTTGCCTGTCTGACGCCATTTTCGCCCCAGAGGCGCAGACGATTCGCGGCTGTAGAAGAACAACAACAAAATTGAAAGCGGGCACAGACTGTGGTAAAAACGATCGTCAAAACTTTCAGACGGAGACGAGTTGTATGGCGGTCCAGTTCATTCTTGGCAGAAGCGGTACAGGAAAGACACACTACTGTATTCGGTCTGTCGTTGATGCCCTGACCGGGCCCGGCACACAACCATTGATATTGCTTGTGCCGGAGCAGGCCACCTACCAGGCCGAGCAAGCCATTCTCAGCGACGAACGGATAGCGGGGTACAACAGATTGTACGTCCTGTCATTCGATCGGCTGCAATTTTTGCTGCTGGGCAAGAAGGTTGCGCGACGGGGGCTATCGCGGACAGGCCGACAGATGATCATCCACCGTATTCTGCGGGACAACAGGGACAAACTGAAGCTTTTCGGCTCCTCGGCTGACAGGCCCGGACTGGCGCAGCAGATCGGCCAGACCATCAGTGAATTGCACGCCTACACGAAGACGCCCGAGGACATCGAACAACTCCTGCGGGATCTGGAAAAAGGCGGGAATAACGAGCTGGCCCTGCTGAAATTCACAGACATCGGACTGGTTCTGAAGGAGTATCTGGGCTTCATCGCCGGCAGGTTCGCCGATCCGGACCGTCAATTGATGCTTGCGCGCCAGGCGGTCGCGGATGCGGAGTTCACCAAGGGTTCAAGGCTGTGGGTCGACGGCTTCGCCGGCTTTACCGCCGCCGAACTGGCGATCCTCATCGAGCTCCTCAAGACCGCTAAAGACTCCCAAATTGCCCTGTGCCTCGACCCACGCAGAATAGACCTTGAACACCCCGACAAGGACATCGACCCGACGGGGCTGTTCTACCCGACCGAGCAGACTTATGCCGTGCTGGTAGAGGCGATAAGACAGGCCGGCATACCTCTGAAAAAACCGATCATATTTCGAAATCCTGCCAGGTTTTCCGCCAGGGCAGAGCTGGCCCACATAGAGCGATGCGCATCGGGGAACGTGGATCACAAGATGCCGGCCGGCGATGCAGTTCGCCTGGTATTGGCCCCCAACGAGAGGGCAGAGGTCAACTTCGTCGCAAGAGAAATACTCCGGCTGGTCAGGGAACAGGACTACCGATACCGTGACATCGCCGTAATAGTCTCGGACATCGAGCACTACCAGCATTACATCCGGGCGTGTTTCGAGGACTACGCGATACCGTTTTTCATCGACAGGCGAAGGCCCCTGAGCAGGCACCCGGTTGTTCAGCTGGTTTGTTCAGCCCTGCAAACGGTCCTCGGGGGTTTCTCCAACAGTGACATCTTTGCCTATCTAAAGACCGACCTGGTGGGCGTTGACCGCTTCGAGGTGGACCTGCTGGAGAACTACTGCCTGGCGTTCGGAATAACGAGCGCGGACTGGCAGGACAGTGCTCGGTGGTCTTTTGCAGGCCCGCAGAACTCCGGTTTCGACGAAGAGCGCATCAACCGCACCAGGGAAAAAGTCGTCGGGCCGTTGAACAGGCTGCGAGAGAGGCTGTGTCCGGGCGGCGACTGGCAAGCGAGCATCGAGGTCGGGCAATTCATCAAAGCCATCTTCGAGTTGCTCGAGGAACTCGGGGTCAGCGGGAGCCTTACGGCCTGGGTCGAACACGCCCGCCTGGCAGGCGACAACGCCGCGGTCGACGAGCACCAGCAGTTCTACGCAAGGTTCGTGGAGGTATTCGACGAGCTCGCCGAGGTCTTCGCAGGCTCGGCGATGACGGCGGAACAGTATGCAGCGATTCTCGGCTCGGCGTTCTCGGAACTGACGCTGGCTTTAATTCCTCCGATGCTCGACCAGGTTCTGGTCGGCTCGATCGAGAGGAGCCGACATCCCGACTTGAAGGCGGTCTTTCTCATCGGGGCCACGCAGAAGCTCTTCCCGGTTCCGGTCGTTTCCGATGACATACTCAGTGACGACGACCGCAGGGCCGCCGAATCGGCGGGCTTTGCGCTCGGGCCGGGCGTCGAAAAGAACCTCTGCAGCCGTCGATACCTGGCCTACATTGCCTTTACGCGGCCATCGCAGTTACTGTGCGTAACGTACCCTGCAATGGATGGGAAGGGTGCGGCCCAGCCTCGCTCCGGGTTTGTGGGGGAACTCGAATCATACTTCGAGGACCTTGTAGAGGAATCAATAGCAGGCCAGCGGACCGAGATATCGAGCGTTTACAGCCGATATGAACTGATGGACCTGCTGTGTGCGACCCTGGGAAGGGATGCTCCGTCATGCGGGGACCAGGACAGGGCAAAACTGGGTCGACTCCTCGGCGGACTCTGTGGCGCCCCGCAGTTAGAGGACCTCGGCAGGGCAGTGCTGGCGGCCCTGGATTACAACAATCAGGCTGAGCTGGCCGATGAGGTAATCGAGCAGCTATTCACGGGCCGATTCGAGACCTCCGCAACCAGGCTCGGGACCTTTGCGGCCTGCCCGTACAAGCACTTTGCGCGATACGTACTGGAGTTAGCTGAACGAGAGGAATTCAAATTCGAACCTCTGGACCTTGGCAACTTCTACCACAAGGTTCTCGATGCCTGGCTGGCAAGCCTCAACCCGCAGGGACGGCCTTTCTCGGCCATCCCCGATGAGCAGATCGTCGGTGCGCTGCAGGAGCAGGTAAACAAGCTCCTGGCCGAGGATGGATTCATATCGCACTTCGCACGACACAGCCGACACAACGCCTTTATCATCAGCGAAGCGGCCGAGGCTCTGGAGGACTGCGTGCGTGCGGTGGCGCGAATGGTTCGGGCGGGCAGTTTTGAGCCGCAGCTCTCGGAGGTCTCGTTCGGCAGGGTAAGAGAGGCGCGCAGAAGCCTCGGCGATTATGAGCTGGCTCTTCCCAACGGCCGGGTGCTGGCTCTGGGCGGTAAGATAGACCGCGTTGACGTCGCGGAGATCGCCGGCCGGAGGACTGCGATCATCTTCGACTACAAACGCCGGGACAAATCATTCAACTGGGCAGATTTCTACCACGGGCTGGATATGCAACTGCCGGTCTACATCCTTGCGGTGCGCAACAGCTCGGTCGGCGGAGAAGGCCTGAATGCGGTCGGGGCTTTCTATATGCCCGTGGAAAGCAAGGCTCTCTCGGCTGGAGCGTCAAAGCCATCCGAAAGGGCGGATCGGTTCCGCCACAAGGCCAGAGGCATATTCAACGGGAAGTTCTACCAGGCGCTGGACAACTCAAACACCAACGAGTTCTACAACTTTCACGTCGACAAGAAAGGCAACCAGTACAGCAAGGAGGCGACCAGCGCCGCTCTTAGGCCGGAAGAGTTCCAGGATCTGCTGCAATTCACCAAAGAGAAGATCCGGCGGCTCGGGATCGAGATTCTAAGCGGCAGGATCGAGGCGCGACCTTACCGAATTCCGGGACGCTGCCCCTGCACGCGATGCGAGTACAAGCCGGTCTGTCGATTCGACTGGCAGATAAACGAATACAATCCGCTGGAATCGCTCAACAAGAGCGAGGTGCTGGGAAAGATAGGGCAGGCTGATGGCTGAAGAAAAGACCGAGTGGACCGAGCAGCAGCGCCTGGCGATCCGGGCTCGCGGTTGCGATGTTCTGGTGACCGCCTCAGCCGGCACGGGCAAGACAGAAGTTCTCTCCGGCAGGTGCGTGGACTTGCTTTCTGAGCGGCCCGGCGCAGCGGACATCAGGAATATGCTCATCCTCACATTCACCGATCTGGCTGCCGAGCAAATGCGGTCGCGAATCGCCGAGCAATTGACCAGGGTATTTCGGCGCAGCGGCGAGCGTAGGATTCTGCAACAACTCGTGTTGCTCCAGGCAGCGGAACTCAGCACCATCCACTCATTCTGCAAGAGACTCATCACGCAGTACTTCCACGAGCTTGCTCTCGATCCGACTTTCGCGGTCATCGACGCCGATGAGGCCCGTTTGCTCAAGGTCGAGACGCTTGAGAAAACGATCGAGCAGGCCTGGCGGGACAGCCGAATCGCCGAGGGACTGGCCCAGTTGCTTCGGCGGCGCGACCTGCGAGCAAATGGTAGCTTCCTGCAGCGTGTCATCCAGCTGAGCGATTTCCTCGAGGGAATCGTGGACCGGGAAGAGTGGTACAACAGGGCGATCTACCTGGCCCAACTGGGCGACCCGAGGGCAAGCAGTCTCGGCGAAAAGCAAAAGGAGTTTGTCCATCGCAGTCTGAGGGAGATACTCGAGCAGCTTCGCCATGCTTTGAGGTTGTACGAGCAACAGATACCAGACGGCCAGTGGGCCGGGAGCTTCCAGAAGAACTATATCGAGCCGGTCAAGCAGTGCCTTGGTCTTCTGGAGGCCGGCCAGTGGGACCAATGTGCCCGGTCGATGATGGACTTCCAGAAGCCGAGGTTCAGCAGGCCGGGCGAACTGCCCGTCGAGATGGTCGATTTGATCCACAGCATCGTCAAGAAGGCTTTTGATCGCTTCGGGAAACTCGCGGGCCTGGCGGTCCTGAACCCGGACTATCTGACCGGCATAGCGCCTGCGGCCGGCCTACAGACGCAGGTGCTCGCCGAGCTGGTCCGCAGGTTCGACCGGCTGTACAGTCGGGCCAAGCAATCCTTCAACTGCCTGGACTTCGCCGACCTGGAGCGCCACGCGCTGCGACTGCTGACCCGAAAAGATGACCAGGGCCAGTTAGTGCCTTCGCCCACGGCTCTGGCCCTGAGAGAGAGGTTCCAGCACATATTCGTAGACGAGTACCAGGATATAAACCCCGTCCAGCAGGCGATCCTGGATGCGCTAAGCACGGGGAAGAACCTGTTTGTGGTCGGTGACGTCAAGCAGAGTATTTACGCCTGGCGCGGGGCCGAGCCACAGATCTTTCTTGAGAGGCTCGCCCAGGCCGAGAGGCAGGACGATCGCGGATTCCCCGTGCCTCTGACCACTAACTTCCGCTCCGCGGGCGGGCTGCTGGACTTTGTCAACAGTCTTTTCCGGCGGATAATGACCGCTCCGATTGCCGGTATCGACTACGATGAGTCAGCCGAGCTTAGGCCCTGGTCGAAGGGCCGGGCCGGCATCGCGGCATCCGATGGGCCACTGGTCGAAATCCATATCCTCGACAAGAAAAGCAAAGACGACGAGCCCGAACCCGACCACGAGGAAACGTCTGGACGGGACCCGAGCCCCGATATTGTTACCCCGCGGCGACGCCAGGCCGCACTTCTGGCACGGCGGATAAAACGGATGGTAGAGCCTGCCCCGGGCGAGGCTAAAGTCCAGATTTACGACAAGGAGCTCGACGAGATTCGGGCTGTTGAATACCGCGACATCGTCGTGCTGATGCGGTCGCTCATCGAGAAGGCCAATGATTACGTCGAGATATTTCGCCTGGCCGGCGTGCCGGTCAGCTGTGAGGCCACCGCCGGCTATTTCCAGGCCACCGAGATAAGCGATATGCTCTGTTTGCTGAAGGTGCTCGATAACCCCCAACGTGACATCGAGCTGGCTGCGGTGCTCAGAAGCCCGCTGTTCGGCGTTACCGACAGCGAACTGGCGAAGATAAAGCTACGTAGCCGGCTGAACCAGCCGGGCGAGAACCTCTACAGCGGCGTGCTGGAATACTCGAGGTGCGGCCCGGAACAGGCGCTTGCGAATAAGCTCGCCGGCATCCTGGAGCAACTCCACCAGTGGCGGACCGAGGCCCGCGGGGGCAAGCTGGCCGATACGATCTGGCGTATCTACCGGGTGACCGGATATCTATCCTTCGTCTCGGCTCTCCCGAGCGGCCAGGCCCGCCGGGCTAACCTCCTCAAGCTCCACGATAGGGCCGTTCAGTTCGAGGGGTTTGTCGCAGGCTCCGGCATTCCATCGCTGCGGCGGTTCGTCGAGTTCATCGAGAAGCTCCAGGAAGCCGGGGGAGCCTGGGCGCCGGCTGAGCCGCCGGCCTCGGCAGGCAACGCGGTCCGAATCCTCAGCGTGCACAAGAGCAAGGGGCTTGAATTCCCCGTGGTATTCCTGGCCGGCCTCGAAACCAACTTCAACACGACCGACGTCTCCTCCGACTGCCTGGCCGACGCGGAAGATACGCTCGGCCTGCAGATCATCGACGCCGAGACAAAGACTACTTTTCCATCGCTGACCCATCAGGTAATCGCCAAGAAACGGCTCTCGGCCCTGCTTGCCGAGGAGATGCGGATCCTTTACGTGGCGATGACGCGGGCAAGAGAACGGCTTATCCTCAGCGGCACGCAAAACCGCCGTAGCTGCAGGAAGATCCTCACAAGCGGGCTGCACATAGACAGCACGAGCGTGCCGGGGTGGCTGCTGGCCGAATGCACGTGCCCGCTGCAATGGATCCTTTACGGGCTCTCCGACCGGGCCTTGTTGCACGAAGCCCTTGAAACAGGCCTGGCCGAGCGGGCGCGACGCGACGATCTTTTCACCTTCGAGTTTCACGATCAAGCACGGCTTGGGGCCCTGTCGCGGTACGTGATGGAGCTGAGGGAGCGGCGGCGTAGGTCCACAACCGGGCTGAGGGTAAAGTGCGGGCTGGCCAAGAAGGGCAAGCATCTGGTACGGCAGGTACAGGATTCGCTCAGCTGGCGATACCGCTTTGCCGCGGCGACGCTGCTGCCGGCCAAGACCTCCGTCAGCGAGCTGACGCACAGGGCGGATGAATACGCACGGCCCGGCTACTCAAGCACGTTGGATCGCAAGCCTGGCTGTGTGCTAAGGGGTGAGGTCGGCACGGTCGAGTCGCCCGAGCCTCGCATAATCGGCTCGGCCGTGCACCTGGTGATAGCGAACCTCGAGCTATCGCGCCCTCCCGAAAGGGAAACTATCGAACAGACACTGAGGGAGCTTGTCGCGAAGGAAGCCATCAGCCCGGCAACAGCCGATTTCATCGACATAGATGCGATCCTGGCGTTCTTCAGGACCCGGCCCGGCCTGGCGGCCCTCGACCCACAAAACCAGGTCCACCGCGAGTGGCCCTTTACCTACGGGCTGCCTGCGGCCAGGTGGAAAGATATGTACGACGTCCAGACCAGCTCTCAGCGGCCAGCACCCGCGGACGGACTCCGGGATAAGATAGTCGTACAGGGAATAATCGACATGCTCATCCAGAGCCCGACGGGCCTTCTGGTGGTGGATTTCAAGACTGACAACGTATCAGCTGAGAACACCTCGGAACGGGCCGGACTGTACCGCAGTCAGCTCGAACTCTACGCCGAAGCCGCTTCGGCCATCCTCAAGACCCCCCCACCGGCCAAATGGCTGTACTTCCTGGGTCCGCGGGTTGCGGTGGAGCTCTGCTGAGAGGCCGGGCGATCAATCCAACGAAAAAAGCCCGCCCTTGCCGGAGTTCGTCACAACAGCGTGGCGACAAGGGCGAGCCTGCAGGAAGTTAGCCATCTTATTGGTCGGCCGGCCTACTTAGGGTATTTCACCGAACAGCCATAAGACTTTGTTTGAGCGGTAGTTACCGGCTTACCCGCGAGCAAGGCATCCAGCACCTCAGCGACGTAATTGACGTACTTTTGACCGGCGGGCAACTTGCCTAAGGGAGCGTTGTCGATGGCACCGTCGTAGGCAATTCTGCCGGCCTTGTCGATAACGAACATATGCGGGGTGGTCTTAGCACCATACGCCTTGCCAACCCTACCTGATCTGTCGTCAAGGACCGGATACTGTACATTGTATCTTTTGATGAACTCGAGGTTCTTCTCGGGCGTGGTGTGGCTGGTGCTATTGATCGCGAGCCAGACAACGCCCTTATCCTTGTACTTTTTCGCAAGGTCGGCCATCGTCGTCTTGGTCTGGTAATGGTAACGCGAGAAGGGACACTCGAAATTCATCCACTCAAGAACGACGATTTTGCCCCTGAGCTGGGCCAGGCCCACCTGTTTCCCGTCAAAAGTCTTGAGAGTAAAATCAGGTGCCTTTTTCCGGGCGGACTGTAGCCTTTCGGCTTTTTGTCGCGGTCTTTCGGGCCTTATCCTCTGTAATCTGAGGCGTTTTTGCTCAAGGACTTGCAAGTTCTTCTGGAATAGCTCCTGGCGTTTTGCGATCAGCGCTTCCAGGCTCTTGGCCGTCTCCGCGGCCTTTTCCTTGCGCGCAAGCGCGAGGATCTCGCGTAGTTCGTTGATCTGCTGCTGTTGCTCGGCCTTCAACTTGGCGATCTGTTGCTCGATAAGCTGCGGGGCAAGGGCTTGACGTCGTTCGGGGCGCATCTGGGCTGCTCGCTCACGCATTTCCGCCCTGAACTGCTCCCTCTCGGCCTCGGACATATTCCGCCACTTCTGCCTGAGCTTCTCTCGTTCTTCCGGGGAAAGTCCTTGCAAGAAGGATCCCGGCAGACGGCCACGTCGGGTGGTGGCGGGTTTAGTGGCCCTGACGGTCGGCCGATCCGATTCCGGCCGCTTTCGGCGAGGTGTCTTACCGGGTTCTTCGGCCCAAAGCAGCACCGAACCTGCCGTCAGCAACGTCAGCAGCACCGCCAAAACTGAAGTGGATCGGGTTTTCATAGTGCAGTCCTCCATCGCTTCGCTTAGGGTCAAGCTATTCTACTCTACTCTTCAAAAAAACGCCAGTTGGGGCCTGCGTAGGCAAAGATCTACCGTTGCGACCCGGCGCCTGGCCTGGGAGGACGAGCTTGTCCTCGCGGTCCCCGCTGCCCCCGGCGGCCCTGTCCACCTCGCTCAGGAGCCGGACCTGCCGGGCCACCACCTCTGCCACTACCGGGGAACCGCATCGGCGGCCGTACCCGTTGCCTCTCGAGCAGGGCATTGAGGCGTTTGACCGTCTGCTCGGCCTTTTCCCTCTGAGCAATATCGCGGATCTCAGTGAGCTCCCGGGCAGACGGGCCAGCCAGGGCGGTCGGTGCCGGCCTTGGACCTTCGAGCCTGGCCAATTGCTCGCGAATCGCGGTAAGGGCCTGTTGGCGGGCCCTGTAGGTTTCGGTGAGCTCTTTGCGCATCTCGGCCCTCTCGGCCTCGGACATCTCCCTGAACTTGCTGAAGTCCACCTTGTTGAGGGATTCGACCGCCTCCTTCAGCCTGATGAGCTGGTCCTGGATAGCCTTGATCGCCTTGAGCTGTTCTGCGGCACTGAGGCGTCCGAATCCGGGCCTGCTCATCCGGGCCCTCCAGGACGCTCTTTCTTCTTCGGACATATTCTGGAAACGTTCCCTCATCCGCCGGCGGAACTCCTGCCTCTCTTCTTCGGACATATTCTGGAAACGTTCCCTCATCCGCTGCCGGTCCAGCTCTTGCTCTTCCGTTCTTGCTCGGTCTGGCCTGGGTCGGGGCCTTGAGCCTTCGGGGCCTGCCTTGGTACTGGCCGGCTGGTCCGGCTTGCCCGTATCCCGGGCGAAGGCCCAGGGGCCGAACAAGAGCACCAGTACCGCGGTAATTGGAATTAACTGCCTCATAAGTATATCCTCCACAGCAGGTTAATAGAAACAGGCTCTGCGCCTGACCGCGGCGCAGAAGCCACCTTAATTTACTCCTTTAAGACGTCGGAGGACAGGGCTTTATTGCCGTAATCTTTCGCAAGCCGGCTTAACAGCACCCCGACGCCGGAAAAACGCCCTGCAAAGCAGATCGGGCAAGTGCCCTGAAGCTGTCTAAGCGATCTTGCTGCCATAGCTGGCCGGCCTGTTTAGTCGATACCGCGGGGGGCGGCAAGCTGCCCGGGCCCGGCCGCGGCGGAATCGTACTTCAGTATACCGTCTTGTTAGTGCCCAAAGTTGGGGCCTGGTTACAGGTCTATTCCCGGTTTGTCGGCAGGTCTGTGCGGCCCCGGCAGCACATCGGCAGTGCCAGGCGGACAGAAAAAAGAAATCTTTGGAAATGGCCTATCGAAGCCTTGCCGAATCGAACCGGATGGGATAAACTGCGGGGCTTATGCGAAGATTCAAGTCGGAACCGTAGATTTGGGAAGCTTGTTGATATGACTCTGACGCAAATCTTGGGGCGCAACTGTGTTAAGGTGCCCCTGGAAGGCACCACCAAGGAAGCCGTGATCACCGAGCTGGTGGACATGCTTGATGCGTCCGGCGCCCTATCCGACCGGGATGCCGCCCTGCAGGCCGTCCTGACCAGAGAGAGAATCCGCAGCACCGGCACAGGCAATGGAATAGCAATCCCGCACGGCAAGAGTGACGCCGTCAAGCAACTGGTTATGGCGATCGGGATAGCCGGTCAACCGATCGAGTTTGAGAGTATCGACGGCAAGCCAGTAACAATCATCATCATGCTTATCTCGCCAGTCGACCAGACCGGGCCGCATATCCAGGCACTGGCGCAAATAAGCAGGCTGTTACTCGACGAAGAGTTCAAGCAGAAGCTGGAAAACGCTGCCACCGCCAAGGAGGTCCACGAGCTGCTAAGCAGCAAAGAGAATGGCTGAATCGCGTGGCGTTCGCGCAGGTTGGACGTTATTGTACCCCGGCCGATTCGCCGACCTCGGCCTGCTCGATTTCGGCCCTGCTTTCCCAGAGGATCAGACCCAGATCGTGAGGGTTTGTCAAGTCCGGGTGGTGGGGCAAGATTCTGATGGCAACTCCATACCGCCCCGCCTTCTTGCAGCAAACGGAGCCGCAGAACCAGTGCTCGCTGTTGTGCTCAGCCGGCCTGTCATACTCCATCCTGACAGCTGAACCATCCCTGATATTTCCCCACCCATCAACCGGGCCGTAATACATCTCCACCGAGATGTCTTCCGGGCTGAGCTGGCCGAGCTTGACCAGCGTGCTGACCTGCAACCTGGAGCCGACCTTGAGTTGCGGCTGCCTGGGATTAAGCTGTTCGGCTGCATCGCCACAGTGGACTTCCATCGCCACATCCTTTACCTCGCACTCGGGCCAGGCCTGGCGGATATCAGCCTTCCACTGCGCAAAGGCTTTGGCTCTGGCCATCGCCTCTGCGGTTAGGTAGCGCCACTTTGCGGCGGCGGGGTTGTAGAACCGGCGGGTGTATTCGGCCACCATTCTGTGGGTGTTGAAGCGAGGCGCTATCCACTTGATGGAGTTTTTCATTCTGCGTATCCAGGCTCTCGGCAGGTTGTCCGCGGAGCGCGTGTAGAACAGGGGGATCACCTCGTTCTCAAGCATATTGTAGATGGCCTGCGACTCGACCATATCCTGATAGTCCGGGTCGTCGTAGCTCTCACCGGCGCCGATGACCCATCCTCCTTCCGGCGTATAACCCTCGCACCACCAACCGTCAAGGGTGCTCATATTGAGCACGCCGTTGACAGCGGCCTTCATTCCACTGGTTCCGCTGGCCTCCATCGGCCTGCGTGGGTTGCTCAGCCAGACGTCCACCCCGCGGACCATCATCTTGGCCATATCCATATCGTAGTCCTCGAGGAAGACGATCCGCCGACGGACCTCGTGCTGGGCTGCAAAGTGGACGATATGGCGGATGATATCCTTGCCCTCGGCGTCACGGGGGTGCGCCTTGCCGGCGAAAACCAGCTGGATCGGGCGCTCTGAATCCGTGAGCAACTTTGTAAGGCGTTGCGGGTCCTTGAGCAACAGGCTGCCTCTCTTGTAGCCAGCAGAACGCCTTGCAAAGCCGATGGTCAGGGCATCGGGATCAAGGACCTCCTCGGCGTGGTTGAGCTCGGCGTGGTAAGTCCCCCGCCTTTGCATCTGCGCTTTGAGGCAGTTTCTTGCAAAAACGATCAACTGTTCCTTGCAGCGTTGGTGGGCCTGCCACAACTGCTCGTCAGGGATCTGCTCTATGCTCTCCCAGATCGAGCCGTCCATCGCTTCATCCGCCCAGCCGGGGCCGAGATAACGCTCGTAAAGGCTATTCATCTCCTCCGCAAGCCAGTTCTTGATGTGGATTCCATTGGTTATAGACTTTATGGGCACCTCGTCGACGGGGACGCCGGGCCAGAGGCTCCCCCACATTCCGCGGGAAACCTGTCCGTGGAGCTTGCTGACGGCGTTTGCATAGCCACTGAGGCGTAAGGCAAGTATGGGCATCTTGAAAGGCTCGCCGTCGTCGTCGGGCAAGAGTCTGCCTAAACCGAGAAAACGCTGCCTGTTTATCCCAAGCTTCGGAAAGTAATTCCCGAAATACTTGTCCATCAGCTCGACGCGGAACTCGTCCAGGCCGGCCTTTACGGGGGTGTGTAACGTAAAGACATTTCCGGCCCTGGTGGCTTCGACGGCCTCGTCGAAGGTCATATTTCTGCCGGTGCGCAGCTCGCGAATTCGCTCGAGGGCCATAAAGGCCGCGTGCCCCTCGTTCATATGGCAGACGCTCGGCTCTATACCCATCGCCGAGAGCGCCTTGAGCCCACCGATGCCCAACATTATCTCCTGTCGTATCCGCAGCTCGCGGTCGCCCCCATAGAGGCTGCTGGTAATCATCCTGTCTGCGGGAGAATTGGCCGGGACATTGGTGTCCAGTAAGTAGAGCTTCACCCTGCCAATCGAGGCGCACCATATCTGGGCAACAACGCATCTGCCCGGGTATTCCACGCTGATGGTCAACGGGCGACCGCTCTGCTTGCAAACGAGCTCGATCGGCATATTGTAGAAGTCATTTTCTACGTATACCTCCTGCTGCCATCCATCCACGTTGAGATACTGTCGAAAATATCCCTTCTGGTAGAGCAAACCGACGCCCACCAGAGGCACGCCGAGGTCCGAGGCGCTTTTGAGATGGTCCCCGGCCAGGATTCCCAACCCGCCGGCGTAGATCGGCAGGCACTCGTGGATACCGAACTCGGCGCTGAAATATGCGATGATGGGCTTGCTCGTCTTAGAGCAAACCCGCTCGAACCACGTCTGTGCGTCCAGATACTGTCTGAGCTTTTCTGCAGCACGGTGTAGCTCGCCGACAAAACCCCGGTTCTTGGCGAGTGCCTCGATCTTGGCCTGGGAGACACACCCGAGCAGCCTGACGGGGTTGTGGCTGGTGCGGGCCCACAGAGTGCTATCAATGCGTTTGAACAGCTCGGAAAACTCCGGCTGCCAGGCCCAGAACATATTCCTGGCGATAAACTCGAGGTCCTTGAGGGAATCCGGCAGGGCCGGCAAGACCGTGAAGCTGCGGACACTCGGCATTTTCCACTTCTCCGTGTAAGTCCTGTAGTGCCAAATACTAACAGTCAAAAGGCAGCTGAGCCGTTGTACTTAATCTAATCGACCAATTCTTTGGCCGGCTTAACCGCAAAAAGCCCCCGATGGGCGGGCGCGTGGAGGCAAACAGGTCCTATAATCTCGCCTGCCCATCAAGCGCAAAGCAAAAGGCCTGCGTCAAACAGGCCTTTTATTATTGCAAGGCATACCTCCGCGAGTGCCGTAAGAAAGCATTTGAATAGAACCCATTACTTCCAGGTGGGCAATCGTTGCTCGTGTCCGAAAGTCCTGTCGGAGCAGGCGTTTCCGGTCCATCAAGGCCTGATTTCCCTAAGTATGGGTATCGGTTCTTTCAAATATCAGCTTTCTATACGAGCACCGCAGGGGTCAGCCCGCAATTGTATTATAGCAAACCGGTCGCCGCAGTCAAGTAAATACGCAGCAACCCGTCTAACAAGGGCCCATCTACAACCGGGTTTTATAGCCCGCAACTGTATATTTCTCGGCGCTCTACCGTCTTGGCCTTGAGCAAATCCGCACCTGACTCCATCGCAATATTTCTCGGCCTCTGGCCATCAGTATCAGCAAGATGATGCGCGAGGACAACTGCAGAGGATTCCGGCCAGGAGCCCTCTTGGGCATCCAACCGTAACCGGCCGAGAAATCCCTGCACCGCCAAGGGCCGCTGCGAAAGAATCCACCTTCAGACCGTGCGCAACCGAGCCCTTACGTCCCGGGCCAGGGCCTCTACGATCGACTTCTCGAAGCGGTCCACCTGCTCGTGAGTGAGGGTTCCGTCCTCGTCCCTGAAACGCAATGACAGTGTTACGCTCTTCCGCCCGGACGGGACCCCCCTGCCGCGGTATATCCCGACGAATTGAACATCCTCCAGCTCCGCCGGTGCCCTGCTGTTGACCGCGGTGCTAATCTGAGACCACCGAACGGCCTCGTCCACAATTATGGAAAGGTCCCGGCGAATCGCAGGGAATCTGGGTATCGGCTTGACCATCAACGGGCCGCGTGGCAATTGCAGGAGCCGCTCGAAGCTCAGCTCCGCGGCGCAAGGCTGGACATCCTTGAAACCGAACAGGTCCCTGACCGGGTTCGAAACAATTCCGGCGCAGCCCAGCGGATTTGCGTCCACGGTGATCTGCGCTCCCGGCTCGGCCCAGGCCAGCTCGGCCGGGACGAACGCGATTTTCGCATCCGGCTGCAATGTCCGCACAAGCCCCTCAATGACGCCCGTAAGCTCCCTGAGCTCCACATCGCCAGCCAGGGCCAGCTTGGTTTCTTCCACCGGCAGGCCGGTTTGCCCTTCTGGGCGGATAAATGTATTGGCAATCTCGAAGACACGACAGGGGCAGTTCTTGGCGTTGATATTGGTCTTAAGCACATTCAGCAACGAACCGATCAGGCTCTGCCGCAGCAGGTTCGCGCTCCTGCGGGCCTGGTCGCTCACGCTCAAGTGGGTATTCGGCCCGCCGGGGCTGAAGAATTCCGCTACGGCGCTATCAACGAAGCTGACATTTATCGTCTCGTAGTAGCCGCAGCCGTTGAGAAACGTGCAGATCTGGTCGGTTATTCTCTCTCGCCGGCCGACCGGAACCACCTCGATCTGAATCTTTCGCTGGGTTGGCACCCTGCCATACCCGTAAACCCGGGCGACCTCCTCGATCAAGTCCACCTCGCGATAGACGTCCGCCCTCCAGGACGGCACCGAGCAGACCACCACTTGGCCATCCAACCTCGGCTCGAAGCTCAGGGCCGCCAGGATTCTGATCACCTCCTGCTGTGGAATCTCTGTGCCCAGGAGCGTCTTCAGCCTGGAAAGGCGCAAGCGCACCTGCTTCGGGGTCGGCTTGCCCGGATAGACGTCCACAACCCCTCTTATCACTTTGCCGCCGGCGACCTGCGTTATCAACTTGCAGGTGCGCTTCGAGGCCCAGTCGATCATCTGAATATCGACCCCGCGTTCAAACCGGAACGCCGCCTCCGAGGCGAGCCCGAGGCGGCGTGAGGTCGTGCGCACGCTCACCGGGTCGAAAGAGGCGTCCTCCAACAGTATGGTGGTGGTAGCCTCGCTGACCTCGGTTTCGAGTCCGCCCATCACCCCGGCGATCGCTACGGGCTTGTTGGCGTCGGCAATAACGAGCATATCAGGCTCCAGGTTGCACATCGTACCGTCGATACTGACGATTCTCTCGCCGGCTCTGGCCCTCCTGACGACTATCCTGCCGGCGGCGATCTTAGCGTAGTCGAACGCGTGGGGGGGCTGGCCGGTCTCCATCATCGCGTAGTTCGTGGCATCGACCACGTTGTTGACGGAGCGCATTCCGACGGCCTCCAGCCGTTTGACCATCCACGCGGGCGACGGCCCGACCTTCACGGCCTCGACCATCCTGGCCGTGTACCGCGGGCACAACCGCGGATCGGCAATCTCGACGCTTGCGAACTCCGCCACATCCCTGTCGGACTGATCGAGCTGAACGTCGGGCATTTTCAGCTCACTGCCCGTAGCCGCGGCCAGCTCCCTGGCGATTGCTATATGCCCGAGGCAGTCGCCCCGATTGCTCGTTATCTCGAGGTCGATTACGGTATCGTCTTCGAGGTGGTCTATACCCTCACAGGGAAAACCCAAGTCGCTTAGCGTCTGGGCAATCTGCTCGGGACCGAGGGGGGTCTGGACGTAATCTCGCAACCAATTCAGTGAAATTTTCATAATAACAAGCCACCAGCATACAAGCTCGATTATGGGCAATACCATAACCTGCTCTGGCCTTGCTGTCAATCCTGGCCAAGAGAGCCGTCGGGAGCCTCGGCGCCGCACGGCAGCGCGTGGCGTCTGGTTGGCCGGCAGATGGAACGTTCAGGCCTTTCGCGTGAGCAGTTGGACAACCTGGTTTAAATCCCCGGCTGAAGAGATTATGAAAAGCTCATCTCCGGCGTTGATGACCTGCTTTCCACGTGGAATTGCAAACTCATCGTTCTGGCGGTTGTAGACCGCCACGAACACGCACTGCGAGGGGAACTGTCTGTCTGCGGTGATCTCCGCAATGCTTCTGCCGGCCACCTTTGCTCCCTCGGGCACCGCCACAACGAAGATATCCGCCTTGCCGCCGCCTATGGCGGCTATGCGTCGAACCTGTGGGTTTTCGATGAATATCATCATCTGGCTGACCATCAGGTCGGTCACGCGGACAATCTTGGTTGCGCCGGCCAGCCTGTAAGCGTTGCGGTAGCTCGGGTCGCGCATTCGCACGATGATCTCAGGCACATCGAAGCTCTTTGCAAGTACGGCGCTGGCGAGGTTCACCGCGTCGCTGCCGGTGGCTGCGACCACGACGTCGGCCTTGTCGATGCCGGCCTCTTTCAGTGCCGCGACGTTCGTACCGGTGGCATTGATCGCGATCACGCCGGTCTGGGCGTACAAGGCATTGCATACCTCCCTGTCGGCCTCGACCAGGACCACGTCGTGCTTATTCTCCACCAATCTACGAACCAGCCCTCCCCCTACCATTCCGCCGCCTATAATCACAACATACATCGTTTTACCTCCCAACAAAGGCGTCGCATTATTCGCTCCGGAGTCGGCTTACCGCCATGCCTTTCCTGAAAACAGCAGCAGCACCGGCAGTATTTCAAGCCTGCCCGCCAACATTCCCACAATATAGGTCAGCTTCACGAGGGGGTGGATACGTATCATTTGCTCCACTGAGATATAACAGGGCCCGATATTCCCCAGCGCCGAGAACATCGTGGAGGCGGACTCGAAGGGGCCGTGAGACGAAAATGCAGCCGTTACGCAACTGCCTACCAGCAAGAGCAGTATCCATGCAAAAAACAACCCCGCCACCCTCTGTATTTCCTTTTCCGGGACGATCTTGCCGTCCACCACGAGGCCCGTGGAGGCCCGCGCTGAGACTCTGGTCTTGAAAAGCTCGCGGTGTATGAGGCGGTGCAGTATGGCCACCCGCAGGACCTTGAATCCGCCGCCGGTCGAACCCACACAGCCCCCGATCACCATCATCACCAAGAAGAGCTGCTTTGCAACGGTGCCGAAGTAGGCCGAGGCAATATCCTCTGTTCCGAATCCGGTTGTCGTCAGGATGGAAACAACCTGGAATATACAACTCCTGAAGGTCTGCTCGATCCGGAGCAGGTCACCTGAGGCGCAGCTGCGGATCAGCTGGGGCCCCGAGCCGCTCCTTAGGAGGTGCTCTACGGCGATAACAACGGTAAAGACCGAGATAAGCCCCCACCAGTACCTGATCTCGAGATTATCCCACAATGCTCTGAAATCTCCCTTGAGCAGACGGTAATGCACCAGGAAGTTCATTCCGCCGAGCAGCATCAGGAACGTGAGGGTGTACTCTATCAGCCTGTAATTGGCGTATCCAGCTTGCCGATAAAAGGCGATGCTGCCGTCGTGCGTCGAGAAACCGCCCGTTGACAGGACCGTTAGTGAGTGGCAAACAGATTCAAAAACTGGCACTCCTTCGATCGACAACAACGCCACGGCGAGAAGGGTAAAGAGGCCATAGATAGTCCACAATATCCGCAGTGTGCTGAACAATCCCGGGGCCGGGCGGCTCGATGCTATCTTGTGGCTCTCGGCGCCGTATATATGATGGGCCAGTGCGCTCTTGAAGGTTACAATCAGAAAGAATGACAATATCCCCAGTCCGCCGAGCCACTGGGTCACCGCGCGCCATAGCAAAATGCTCCTCGGCATTTCATCAAGGCCGACAAACACGGTAATCCCCGTCGTAGTAAAGCCGCTGACGGCCTCGAAGAAGGCATTTAAGCAGCCGACGGAATCCAGGGCGATCAAATACGGCAGCGCACCAACCACCGATACGCAAAGCCAGCCGAGGGCACACATAAGCATCGAACCCTGGATTCCCAGGCGGTCGGCAGCGAACTTGTTGCTTAAAAGGAGTCCGAGCGAAAAGGAGATAGCCGCGGGCACGACGAACGCGGCAACGGTCGTGGTCCCCTCACCCCACCGCCCCCAATATACCAGAGCCGCCAGGATAGGCAGCAAGAGTACAAACCCCAAAAGGTAGAGCAGGCTGCCTGTCAGGTGAAGGATCGTGGATATTCGCCGAAATCCTTTTCTCATACACGGCCCACGGGTGTTACGAGGTCGGTTTCCCTGTTACCGCAGAATTATAAGCGCCAAAGCAGGCTGTGCAACATCCCAAGATGCAATTACTCAAGTCCTCGAAGATTTCGCTTCTCAGAGGCCGTATCTGCTTTATAATAGCGCATCGACTTGCCCGAATGGTTTGGGGATAGCGAATATGCAGAGACCTGTTAGAGCTAATCTGCTCCGCATCGGCCTTGTCATAGCGGCGGTATTGGTGGCCGGCTGCGTCGAGCGAAGGCTGACCATAAACACGAAACCGCAGGGTGCCCTGGTCGTGCTCAACGACGAGGAAATAGGACAATCCCCGGTCACCGTGCCATTCAACTGGTACGGTGACTACAAGGTCAGGATCAGCAAGGAGGGCTTCGAGACGCTCAAGACCCACCGCCGGCTAAAGGGCCCCTGGTACGACAAGTTTCCGTGGGACTTCTTTGCCCAGATATTGAACCCCAAGAGGATAGTTGACTCCTACGAATGGACGTTTGAGCTGGCCCCTCAGAAACTACCCGAGAGGGAAGAGCTGCTCAAGAGGGCCGAAAAGCTCAAGGAGCAACTGGAATAAAGGCCGGCCGCTTTAATGCTGCGTTACAATCAGGGCAGGTTGGCCCTGTACCAGTCTATTGCCCTGGCGAGGCCCTCGGCGAATGACACGTGGGGCTCATATCCAATAAGCTTTTTGGCGAGCCTTATATCCGCAAGAGAGTGCCTAACATCTCCTGGTCGTGGGTCGGTGTAGACCGGCTCGATGCTCTTGCCTAACAGTGAATTGATCGTCTTTATGATCGCATTGACGGTTACGGCGCGACCGCAGGCGATATTCACGACCTCGCCGCTGGTCTTCTGTGCCCTGGCGGCAAGCAGATTTGCCTGGACAACATTGTCGACGTACGTAAAATCACGGCTCTGCTCACCGTCACCGTAGACCGTTGGGGGCCTGTCATTCAATATCGCCGTTACAAACGCCGGTATCGCAGCGGCGTACTGGCTGGTCGGGTCCTGGTAGGGGCCGAAAACGTTGAAGTATCGCAGCGAAATCGTCTCCAGCCCGAAAACCTCGTGGAAAACCGAACAATAGTGTTCACCTACGAGCTTGGCCGCCGCATACGGCGAAAGCGGCATCGGCCGCATTGTCTCGACCTTCGGCAGCTTTGGCGTATCCCCGTAAGCCGAGGAACTTGCCGCGAAGACAAACCGCTTTACACCGGCGTCACGCGCCGCGATCAAAAGCGTCAACGTTGCGTCGACGCAATGCCGATTGGTAGCCAGAGGGTCTTCCACGCTGCGGGGCACGGAGGGCAGCGCTCCTTGGTGCAGGACCACCTCGATATCCTTCATTGCCGCGCGCGCGACCTGCTCATCGCCCATATCGGCCTCGACAAACTCTATCTTATCCATCAGGCCGGCAAGGTTGCTTCTCTTGCCCGTCAGGAGGTTGTCGAGAACCCGGACGAAACAGCCCTGCGAAACAAGCGTGCTACAGATGTTCGAGCCGATAAATCCCGCCCCGCCGGTCACGAGGAACTTTTCCATCAGACCTACCCTTCACTGAAAGTGCGCGCAAAGAAAGGACCCCGTCCTCCGGGGTCCTTTTCTACCAGTCTCAAGGTTATCGTGTCCGTCAATTTGCAAACGCATTCCACGAGGTTTTGGAGTTGTCCTAAGCGGATGCGCCGGCTATTTGCACCTTCTCCTGATAACGCCTGTAAGACTTGTACTGTTCCTGGAAGTATCCGCCCTTGAGGGTCGGAGCGCCCAGCAACACGCAGCCCACTACGTTGGCGTCGAGCTCTTCGAGTTCGCGGATTGTTCGCAGGGCCGCACCCCGGCGAGTAGCCGCGGCATTGAACACCAGGACCGTCGCATCGGCGTACTTGGCGAGCACCCGCGCATCGCTTATCAACAAGACAGGAGGGCTATCGATGATAATGTAGTCGTAGTTGTCGCGTTGTTCCTGGAGCAACTGCTGCATCCGTGTACTTCCCAGAAGCTCAGCTGGATTCGGCGGGAGCAGCCCGGCGTCTATGATTTCGAGTCCATCGATGCCGCTCGATCTGATCGCGTCGCGGGCACTGCACTGTCCGACAAGGAGACTGCTGAGCCCGAAACCCACGCCCAGACCTTCGCCGCCTGCGCCAAGAGGCTCACTTGTGGGGAACAATTTCGCCAGTGCAGGCCGTCTGAAGTTCGTGTCGATCAGCAGTACCTTCTTATCCTCTGCCACGAAGGCGGTTGCCAGGTTGGCGGCGACACACGTTTTGCCGTCACCGGCAGCGCCGCTGGTCACAAGCATAGTCTTGATGGACTCACCAGAGCCGGAAAGCTTCAGGTTCGTCCGGCATTGCCGGTATGACTCGCTGAGCAGGGAATAAGGAGCCTGGCTTACCACCCTGGCAAGATCGACACCGCGCAGCTCGCGGTCGGCGGCGGCGTCGGGAATGACTCCAAGCAGGGGGATATTGAGATACTTGGTGACATCTCGCGGCGTGCGCACGAGGTCGTTGGCCAGCTCAATCAGGAAAGCCAAGCCCAGGCTCAAGAGAAAGCCGACTACCGTACCGGTGGGGAACCAGACCCACCACTGGCGGGAGAGGACCATCTCAAGGGGCTCGAGGGCGTCGGCCAGGCGCCGCACCTTCGGCGTCTCAGGGTCGCCATACATAATCTTGAGCTTTTCGATCGACTCCTTTATCTCGTCCAGCATTGCCGCTCGCTCCTCCCTCACCTTGAGCCGATTTTCGTATTGGACGCGTGCGGCATCAAGGTCTCGCTGCTTGGCCAGGGCCTCCTGGCGTAGTCTCTCCAGCTCGGCGTATCTCTCCTTAAAGATCACCAGGCGGTCCTTGGCGTTCTCGAGGTTCGCCCGTCGAGTCTGTTCGCCTATTTCGTTGGCTCGCTCTTCCCTTTTGGCCAGGATCTCATCTCGGAGCTCCTGTAGCTCCTGGACCTCCTTGTGATTTTCTCCGAATTTCGTCAGCATACTTGCAAGGCGTGCCTCGGTAAAGGCAAGCTGCTGGCCAAGGGTGATCATAATAGGATCAATCTCTATGGCGTGCTGGACCTGGACTCCGATCGGCCCGGTTGCGAGCTCCTCAAAGTTCTTTATATCGGCCTCGAGCTGTTTAATTGCGAGTTCAAGCTGGTTCTTTTGAAGCTCCAATTGGTCCAGCTGGAGAGTGTAGGTATGCTTGATATAGCGTGTCGTAGGATCTCGCAGGTCGGTGATCTGCCAAGCCTTTCGGACATCGTCGAGCGCTGCTTCGGCCTGACGTAATTCGTCCTGAACCGCCACACGACGGGCCTCCAGCTCTTTAAGTCTATCTGCAACCTCGCCTTGTTTGATGTTCGTCTGTGAATCGACGAACATCGCAACCATCTCGTTGACGATGTCAGCGGCTTCCCGTGAATCGCGGCACGTCATTGAGACCTCTACATAGTCGGCGTCCCTGTGGGGATAAGCACCGAGGTACTTTTTCAGGTACTTGACCCGCTTCTCCAGGGTTCCCATCCGCTTGTACCAACTGGTAGCTCTGACGGTGTCCCTCTCGAGCAGCCTCTGCAACATCCCCTGCTCTTTTATCATACTGGCGATTGACAAGCGATGACCGTACCTGATGTCGCGCTGGACCATATGAGCGGGCGAAGTAATCAGCATCGGGTCGGTCTGGACCGGCGGAAGCACCTCGATATACGTTCTGGCAGTGTACTTGGGCAGGTAAGTCCGCAGCAAAAAGCAAGTTCCCCCGCCAGCCGCCAAGCCGATTATCGTCAGCATAATTATCAACGCCATGTGCCGGCGCAATACTCCAAGCACCTCTCTCGGTGACATTCCGCCCGCCGCCGGCGGTACCGCCATCACGCGCGCCGCTCTTCGACGCGAACTCATTTCTCTTTCCTCTGCCATTTTTATTCTCCAATCAGACTAAACCAACCAAACAGATCATTGGATGTTGCCATGCGCCCGAATGTCTCGCCGCGGAGACGTTACTGGGAAAGGCGCTTTATTGCCTCATTTATGCGCTTCTTCGTTTTCTCCGAGATTCTGCCCCTTCCTACTTCCATCGCTTGTTTGTACGCGTTCAGCGCTGCGGCCTTGTCTCCGAGGGCTTCCTTTACGGCGCCCAAGTGCTCATACACGTCTGGCGGCACATCGATATTCTTCTGCTCATACTGCTGAATCGCGGCCGCCAAATATCCTGCAGCCTGCACGTTTTTATTGTTCCTGTGCAACACATAGCCATAGGTGTCCAGGATTCCCGGATCATTCGGCACCAGGGAGTATGCCCGCTCGGCATACTCCAGTGCCTTCGAGAGCTTTTCGTTGCTCTCGGCCAGCATATACGCCAGATTATTCAGAACACTGGTATTATTCGGCATTTTCTCCACCAAACTTTCGTAATCCGCGATAGCCATTTGAAGGAGATCTTTATCGGAACTTCTCTGGTATGCCATAGTAAGCATTTCTGCTTTTTTCACGATGTAGTCAACCCTGCGCGGGTCGTCCGGGCGCAGAAGGCCGATGCATTTTTGAATGTATTCAACCGCGGCGTTGTAATCTTCCCTGACCTTTGAGACGATGAACATCGTGAAATTAGCGGTCATCGAGTTGGGATTTTCCTTGAGCTTTTCGCGGCAGTACTTCTCCACTTCGTCGGGGCCCAGAAGCAGGAACATCCGCAGCAGAACCTCGGAGGCAAGGGCTTCGTTGTCCTCTGCCTCATCGACCGACTTCCAGCAGTATTCGACAGCGGTTTTTCTGTGTCCGAGCACCAGCTTTGCCTGCGCCATTCGAAGATAAGCAAGCGGAGCGTAGTCGGTCTCGACATACTTGTTGGCCAGCTCAAAAACCTCGTCCAGTCTCTGGGGATTCCAATTGCTGGTATTCGGCCTGCCCGCGCTGAGGATCGACGCCCTCAAGTACCCGTCAAATGCCAAGGCATATAACTCGTCGAACCGAAGGTTTTTGGAAGCTTCGCCCTTGTAAGCCTCTCGCCTGAGCTCAAAGGCCTTTCCGAAAAGCTCCCTGGCCTGCTCGTACTGGCCTGAATCAAGGGCAAAGGATCCTGCCCTATTCAGCCAGAACGCGCTGTTTGGAAATTCGCTGACCAGCTCCTCATAGAACTTTCTGAGGGCCTCTTTTCGGCCGAGCCGCTTATACGTTTCCTCAAGCAGAAATCTCACCTCGAGAGGAGCGCCGGGCGCGTCCATCGCGTTCTTCAGCTCGGTCAAGGCTTCCTCATAACGGGATGTACGCAGATAAACTTTTGCCAGGATCATTCTCGTGAGGGGCTCGTCCGAAACAGACTTACTGTGCTTCAGGTCGTTTACCGCCTTGGCCATATCACCGAGATAAAAGTGGATCTCGCCCCTCAGGCGCCACGCGGCCGCGCTGTTTGGATTTTGCTCGAGGAACCGTTCGGTCAACTCCAGCGCCCTGTCTAACTGCCCCTTCCTCATCAGCAGCCATGCGCGCAGCAGCATCGTCCTCGGCTCATCGGGGTTTTTCTCCACGAAGCTGTCCAGCTTCACACTCGCTTCGTTCACCAACCCGATGCGAAGATAAGACTGTATCTGGATCAGACGATTGTCAACGCTCGGGTCAATCGATATGAGGTCCTCGGAATACCGCTTCACCGCGTCGGGATCTTTGAGCTTCTCGCTAACAATCAGAAGTCCCTTGACCACGCTGGTATTGTTTGGCTCTTTGGCGTACATCCGCTCCAGGACCTTTCTTGCCTCTTCATATTCCCCCCTGCGATAATAATGATTCCAGAGCAGGTCATCCTCCTTTGCCTGCTCAAGGACCGCGACGGCTTCTGTGTCCTTTCCTATGGCCCTGAGGTACTCCGTTTTCAGATGAAGCATATAGCGGTCGTTGGGCCTGGTCTTCTCCGCGGCGTCAATAGCCGAGCCGGCAACCCTAAAGAAAAAGTCTCGACGCTTCTGGTCCGTCTGCTCCCGCGCCACACGCATCGCCAAGTCCGCAAGCCGTACACTGTTCTCGTAGCTCGGATCGTTTTTCTGCAGTGCCTGCAAGATGGCAAGTGCCTTGAGTGGTTCCGTGGGGGCGATAAAATCTGCAAAGAAGCTGCGCAACCGCAGATCGCCCGGATTCAAGGCCATCGCCCGCTGCAAGGCCTTTTGCGTTTCGACCATCTGTTCAGGGGTCACATTCTCTCCCTGCTGCTTGGTCCGACGGTAAAGCAGCTGCGCGAGGCCTTTGGCAATCAGTCCGTCCAGCGGATTCATCGCTGTGGCCCTGCGGATATCCTCAAGTGCCGCGTGGTCATCGCCCAGAGCCGAGTGGATGCTGCTCCGCAAAGCATAGGCTCGGGAAAACACTGGCTTCTGCCTGATACATTCGTCGAGGTCGCGGAGGGCCTCGTCGAGTTGGTTCCTGGCAAATGCAAGACGGGCAGCGAAGACCTGGCCCTCACACTCGTCCAGGCCTTCCTCGCGAGCCAACTGGCGGACCTCCTCGGCCAGCGCCCAGTCCTCGCTCTTAACGGCCACATCAAAAAGGTGCGCCGCAGCAAGAAGCCGCGGATAGTCTTCTTCCCCAGCCTGGTAGTACCAAGTTTTCGGATACCTTTTGCCAGGTGGTTCCAGCTGCAGAACTTTCTTTAACTGCTCCACCGCCTTGCTGTATTCGCCGTTCCGGCGGTAAAAGATCCCGAGCTGAAGAGCCCGCTGAACCGGGTCAGCCAGGCTCGCCAGTACCTGCTCTTCAAACTGCCTGTACCGCTCCTCAGAAACATTCTGCGGGTCGGGCTCAGAAAGAACCTGCTTGAGCACAAGGGCACCGGGGTCCTGGGGAAAATGCCGTAAGAACTCCTCGACCAATTCGGTGGCCTTATCGACTTGGCCCTGCTCCAAGTAGAATTTGCAAAGATCTACAAGCCTTGTGGCCTCAACGGCGTTCGGATCTTTCGCCAACAGCTTGTTGACCAGTTGTGCCTCTAACTGCCTGTAATCGGCCAGCTCTTTCTTTATAACTTCCAGGCTCTCGGAAGCATTTTCTCCGCCTGGTGGGGATGGAAGCTCGCCGAAAACCGTCTCCAGAATCTGCTTGTTCTCCCGGGCGGCTATGGTCAATCGGTTCTGCGTGATTTGTGCCTGCACCAGAGCGAGCTTGTGCTGGAGTGTTTTGGGGTCATCCTGGGGCATCTGGTCCAACAACGCGGCGGCCTTTTCATAATCACGCGCGCCGATGTAGGCTGCTACCCGCAGCAGGCGGCTCCTGGCATTGCTGCCCACCCGCGTTTCGAAGACGTCGATATTCTGAATGGCGTCCGACCACATGCTCAACTTCAATATAGTTTCCACATAGTCGAGTCTGGCCTCGGGTTCCAGGGTGCTGATGCCCGAATACAGGGCGCTGGCCAGGAACTCTGCCACCGCGCCCACCTCAGGGGTATCCCTGAACACCCGGCCGAGAAGATAGCAGAGGTAGGCAAACTGCTGATCCATCCGCCACGGCGGCTTTGCGGGCTTGACCGCCCTGATCTGCTCGTAGGCGGCATAGAGCTTTTTCACTGCTGATTTCCGCTTGCCCTTCGCCAGCTCGAGCATTCCGCGCCACATAACCACCTGCGGATCCTGCCCGCTCTCGAAGATCTGCTCGATTTCGCGGATCACCTGTTCGCCGCCGGCCAGCCACTTCTGCCTCTCGGCTTCAGTTCGGACCTCAATTGGTTCCAGCAGCTGCCCCAAGTAATTGTGCGCGAGTACCGCGCACAGTCTGAAACGGTTTATCTTGCTGGTGTAAGTCCACGGGCCGGGTTCGATCTGAGCCCCGGGAAGCGACAGTCCCTTCTGGGCCAGCTCGATTGACCTGTACAAGCTGGGGACGTGCTTGTATATTGAGAACTTCCGGCGGTAAAGGTTGGACGCCCCTATGGCGTAATCGACATTCTCAGGATCGATCTCAATCGCCTTTTCTGCTGCCGCGATCGCCCTATCAAGATATCCGCCGCGTTTCTCCGCGAACGAATACGACGCCAGGTTGGAATAGTACTCGGCCAGTGCCATGTGCATCTCTGGGCTCGATGGGAACTTTTTCGCGAGATCCAGGAAGTCCGGTTCGAGGGCCTCGACTTCATCCCTCGGCTGCTCGGCCGCTCTGGCAAGAACGAGCTTGAACATCAAGAGGTTTATGTGGGCCCGGGGATTCTCACCTGCAACTCTCACGGCCTCTTCGAGCAGGGTCTTTGCCGGCGTCGCCCTGTCGTCGCGTTCCTCGTAAAGGCCCCGCGAAGGCAGCAGCTCACCCTTCATCGCCACGCGTGCCAGGTAATAATAGACCTCGATGTTCTTCGGCTCCAGGGCCTTTACCGCCTCAAGCTCGGCCTGAGCTTCCTTCAGGGTCTGATCCTTGTCGGTCACCGCGCCAGCAACGGCCATCTCGAGTGCAGAGCGGCCCTTCAAAAGGCGCAGATAAGCCTCGAGAGTGTGGTCTTCAGGCTCTTCGCCGGGCCTGACTAAGAGGTCCCACTGGGAGATGTTTTCCTTCAAGAGACCCGCTCGCTCGGCAATATGCAAGAAATCGGCCGCTTCGTTATACACCTGCTGCCACAATCGACTGCCACTGCCGCCGCTTTGAGCCACGATGTACATATACTTGAGGCGGCCGAAGCGAGCTTTTGCATTGCGCGGATTTAGCGCTACCAACGTATTCCAGTAACGTATTACGAGGTCCCACTCGCCGGTTGCTATGGAAACATCCACGAGCTTGAGGAGTATATCCTCTTTCAGCTCGTCCTGCTTCGCTCGCTTGTACGCCGCCGTATAGTTCGCTGCCGCTGTCTTGTAGTCCTTCGCACGAACAGCCGCATCCCCCTGCTCTATGAACTCGTGAGGATCTCGGCTTAACCCCAAGACCACCCAGATCGCAGCCAGCAGGATGACCACAAGAACCGCAGAGCCTACAAACGCTACTTTCTTATTCAACCTCCTCTTTGCCATCGAGTTACTCCTTTTTGCCAGTATCTCCGCCACAAGGCCATCCACTTCTACATTTGAGGATACCCTTTGTGGCTCTTTGTAGTCCCGTCGTTCAACCGTTTTCTCGAAAAAAACGCTACTACCCGCTGCATACCTGCTCGCACGCTGCGGCAGGGCCGGAAGCTACGTCCTGCTCGTCTTCCCGCGGCCAGTGCTGCTGCTCAAGGATCGGCAGAATAACGTTCAACAGCTTTTCGCCGGCCCGGGTCGCCTCTTCCTTGCTCAGATAGCTTCTCAAGCCATTTGTACTTGAGAAAGTCCATTCCACCTTTGAAAAGTACGAGTGCTTGGCAAACATATTCCTGTTGAGG
>CAZWAP010000016.1:0-47946 GCA_964632005.1 uncultured Pirellulales bacterium
TTACTTGCGTGATTTGGCTTGTATCATCCGGCCGAATATGTTATACTGGGTAGCAGGTGGTCCTCGTATATCGAGGCTCGTTAGGCTCAATAAACGGAAGAAGGAAAGAATAGAAGATGCTGAGATCTACGCTAAGTTTGTTTCTGACCCTCGTAGTTACGAGTTCCCTCGTCGGTTCGGCCTGGGCAGCCTGTCCAGTTGGCGATTTGGACGGAGACTGCGACGTGGACTTTATGGATGTGTACCTCCTTGCCTGGCAGTGGCTCTTCCCGTCCGGCAGCGAGGCCGACATCGATGGCACCAATGGCGTCACTTTAGTCGACTTGGCGAAGCTGGCTGAGAATTGGGGCGTAGTCGGCGAACGGACCGGTTCTGTGGAAGTTGAAATCACTCCAAAGGCGGCCATTAACCTCGGGGCGAAGTGGCGGATCGATGGCGGGCCGTGGCTGGACAGCGGAGAGAGGGTAAGTGAGCTGGCAGTCGGTTCTCACCTCGTTGAGTTCAAGGCAATTGATACCTGGGTCAAGCCGGCTGACGAAGAAGTCTCCGTCAGTGAAGGTTTGATTACCCCCGTTAACGCCGCTTACAAGCACCCGCTCAAAATCAACGAGTTCATGGCCTCCAATAGCGGCAATGCCCTGAATTCGCCCGAGGGCAACGCCAAAGATGAGCACGGCCAATACGATGACTGGATAGAACTCTTCAACTCGTCCGACAGCACAATCGACGCCGCCGGTATGTATCTCAGGGATGCTGATGACAACGTATGGAGGTTCCCAAGCAATAATCCTCTGACCAGTATTGTTCCCGGCGGTTATCTGCTGATTTGGGCTGACAATTGGGCTGACAATGACGTAAATGTCGGGCCGCTGCATACAAACTTCAAACTCAGCGCCAACGGCGATAAGATTCTTCTGTACGATACGGACGGGGAAAGCCTGATTGACAGCATCGATTTCGGCGAACAGACTACAGACATTTCCTATGGCCGCGATGTCAACGACGACTGGCGGTTCTTCCCTTACCCAAGTCCGGGATGGGAGAACGAGGATGCTTACATTGGCGCTGTGTCCGATACGAAATTCAGCCATAATCGCGGCTTTTACGATGCGCCGTTTTCGGTGACTATCGCCACCGAGACGAAAGGCGCCACGATAAAATACACTACCGACGACACTGTCCCGAGCGAGACCACCGGCCAGGAATATACAGGGCCGATCCCCATAAACACGACTACGTGCCTTCGGGCAATGGCATTTAAGCCGGGCTGGAAGCCGACCGATGTGGATACCCACACCTACATTTTTGTTGATGATGTCATCGATCACCCCAAGATGTCCACCGTAATAACGCACGACCGCATTTGGGGCTCGAAAATGCGTCCTGCCCTGCTGGAGATTCCCACGATCTCTCTGGTAACACCTTACACCATTCCTGACGAACCTATTCAAAGCCCGCCTGAAGTGCCGGTATCAATCGAAATGATTTTTCCAGATGGCACCGAAGGTTTTCAGGCCAACGGCTGTGTCGAGCGGTTCGGCGGGCAGTATACTGTGTGGCCAAAACAAGCCTTGCGGGTAAGCTTCAAGAGCATTTATGGGCCAAGCCGACTCAATTTTGACCTCTTTAGCGATACCCCTTATGGCGGAGATGATGCAGCCGACAGTTTCAACCAGATTATCTTACGCAACGGAAGCCATGATTCTATCTTCTACGGTGGCTACACGTCTAAGGGGACCTACATACGCAATCGCTACTGCTTTGACCGACAATTCGAAATGGGACACCTCTCTTTACGAGGAAAATTTGTGCATATGTATCTCAACGGCGTCTATTGGGGACTGTACCATTTGATGGAAAGGCCTACCGCAGATTTTATGGCTACATACCTGGGCGGCGAAGAAGAAGATTATGACATTATGAAAGGTCGCAGTGGCATCTTTGCTGCGGAGGGAAATCGTGAAGCCTGGGATTACCTGGTTTCCCATACTAACAACTACGAGATTGTACAGGAGTATATGGATGTCGATAATTACATCGACTACATGCTCCTGAACTTCTACGGGGGAAATGACCATGACTGGTACTCTATGCACAACTGGTACGCCGGCCGGAGGCGGGAAGCCGGCAACAAATTCATATTCTTTATGTGGGATAATGACTTCCTTATGCGTAGATTGAACGGCAATACCATCGATAACGGTGGGCCGAGCAATATGTTCCCCTCCTTAATACAGCACGAGGATTTCAGAATACGGCTCGCAGATCGTGCTCAGAAACTCTTCTTCGATGACGGAATGCTTACCCCCGACCGGGTTCGCGCCGATTTCGATGAATTGGCTAATCGTATAGCAAGACTGATTGTCCCCGAATGCGCCCGATGGTTAAATGAGATCTCATGGGGCACCTACACCCCCACTTCCTGGCAACAATACGTTGACTGGATTAAATTCAATTGGGCTAATGTTCGAACTAATACGGTTCTTCAGCAGATGCGCGACGCCGGCTTGCTGCCGGATGTGGATGCGCCGCGTTTCTACGTAAACGGCGAGCATCAGCACGGAGGGTATATTTCCTCGAGCGATTCGATCTCGATGACGGCCGAGAAAGGCACCATCTACTACACCACCGACGGCACCGACCCGCGGATTCCCAAAACCTCAGGCATGATCACAACGACTCTTGTAGCCCGAAACGCGAGCAAGCGGTTGCTCGTTCCCGACGGACCGCTGAGTGAGAGCTGGCGTGGCGGCTCGGCATTTGATGACACAGGTTGGTATTTGGTCAGTGGCAGCCCCGGCGGCGTCGGTTACGACGAGGGGTCGGACTATGATCCGTTTATCAGCTATGACGTCGAAAGCCTTATGAACGGCGACGTCAATCCAAGCGCCAACCCCTCCGCATTGCTGCGAATCCAATTCAACGTTGACGCGGATGACCTGGCGCGCTTCAGCGCTATGAAGTTGAAAGTGCAGTATGACGATGGATTCGTCGCTTACATAAACGGCCAGGAGGTTGCCCGCGCAAACTTCACAACCTACACGGGTGGGCCTGAATGGAATTCGCACGCCTCGGCCATCCACGAGGACGCGCAGGCGGTTGTTTTTGAAGAGATCGACATATCCGACCACATAGATGCTCTCCGTGCAGGCCAGAACATCCTGGCAATCCAGGGCATGAATATATCGACCACCAGCTCGGACTTCCTGATCAACGCCGAGCTTGTCGCCGGCCAGGGCACTGGTGGTGGCGTACATCCCGCGGCGATTGCATACACCGGCCCGTTCACGCTCGGCAAGAGCACGCACATCAAGGCTCGCGTCAAAAGCGGTGCCACCTGGAGTGCGCTTAACGAAGCTACCTTCGCCGTTGGCCCGGTGGCTGAGGGCCTGAGGATAACGGAAATAATGTATCACCCCCAGGAAACCGGCAACCCGGACGACCCGAACGAGGAGTTCATAGAGCTGACGAACGTCGGCCCGGAAACGATAAACCTCAACCTGGTTCGCTTCACGAACGGCCTCGATTTGACCTTCGGAGATGTGGACCTTGTACCGGGCGGGTACGTGGTCGTGGTCAAGGACGTCAGCGCATTTGCAGCGGCGCATCCGGAGTTCTCGGGCGTTATTGCTGCTCAATACAACGGCAGTCTGAATAATGCTGGCGAGCGGATCGAGCTTGTAGATGCCCTCGGGCAGACCATCCACGATTTCAGGTACAGGGACGGCTGGCGCAGCATCACGGATGGGGGCGGCTTTTCGTTGACGATAATTGACCCTACCAGCCCGGATCCCAATAGCTGGGGCGAAAAAGATGCCTGGCGTGCCAGCGTATATGCTGGTGGCTCGCCGGGCACCGATGACAGCGGGATTATTCCAAATCCGGGCGCGATTGTTATAAACGAGGTGCTCGCCCACTCGCACGCTGCCGCCCCCGACTGGATCGAGCTGTACAACACCACCGACAGCGAGATCGACATCGGCGGCTGGTACCTCAGCGACAGCGAGCTGGACCTGAAGAAATACAGGTTTGCCGAGCCCACGAGGATACAGCCTTACGCCTATCTCGTGGTGTACGAGGACGCCAACTTTGGCGAGGCGGCGGCCGACCCGGGTAGGATAACCGGCTTCGCGCTCAACGAGAACGGCGATGAGGTTTACCTTAGCTCGGCCGAGGGTGGTGTTTTGACGGGGTATCGCGAGGTTGAGGAATTCGGGGCATCTGCGACCGGGATTTCTTTCGGGCGGTACTTCAAGTCGAGCACCGGCAACTACAATTTTGTGCCGATGCGCGAGCCTACCCCGCGGGGGCCGAACGCCTATCCGCAGGTCGGGCCGATAGTCATCAGCGAGATAATGTATAATCCCGACTGGCCTGCTGGCGGGGTGTATGTGAACGACAGCTATGAGTATATCGAGCTTCGCAATATCGGCAGTGAACCAGTGGCGTTGTATCGTTACGACAAGGGCTCGCCGTGGAAGTTTACTTCTGGGGTGGAGTTTGTATTTCCTGACCAGCCTGATGAGGTGATTATCCCTGCCGGCGAATCTATCGTGGTGGTGCGGGACCCGGATGCGTTTATGTGGCGTTATCCGTTTGTGCCCGCTGAGAAGGTATATGGCCCTTATACAGGCCGGCTGGCCAATGATGGCGAGCGGCTTGAGCTGAGTATGCCTGGTGATATAGATGAGTTCGGGCACCGCTATTACATACGGGTCGACAGGGTTGTGTATAGTGATGGCTCGCATCCGGAGGGCTGCCCCGGCGGCGTGGACCTCTGGCCAGAACAGGCCGATGGTGGGGGCAAATCGCTTACCCGCATTGTGCCCGAACTGTACGGCAACGACCCGAATAACTGGACGGCGGCGACACCATCGCCCGGCGGGTAAGAATAGCCGGAGCCTGCGAGGGGAAAAGTCGTTATTATAGGGCGTAAATGCGGATTCGGGGTGGAAGGCTGTTGACTTAAGGCACGTATCTGTGTTAAAATAGGTAGATTAGTCAGGCTTGCTGATGGGGTTGCAGATAGCGAAAACTGTTACCGGTAGTCCCTTCGGCGCACCTAAGCTGTTTGGGCGTGGGTGGCGGTGTGAGATGCCCAAATTAAGTGCCTCGGTAGGCGCAAAGTGCAAAGGCTGCTTTTCCCGGGAAATGGTTGGTTTTTGATCGGCGATAATGGTCGAAGTCGGAAAACAACGGGTGAATTCGTCCAGGAGCGGCGTTGCGGACGCCCGTGCGGCGGGCTCTGAGGGCCCCAAGAAGGCCCCGGCCGGAGCCTTGGCCTCGGCGGACAGGATGCCGGCGTGCCGGTATGAACTGAAGTACCGTATCACCGAGGCGAAGGCGCGGGCGATCGCCAGGTTTGTCAGCGATTATGTTCCCGTAGATCGCTACTGTAAGTTGCAGCGAAGGGGGGAATACCCGATAGTGAGCCTATACCTGGACTCGGCGAACCTACACCTGTGCAGGGAGAGTCTGGAAGGGCGTAAGAACCGTTTCAAGTTGCGGGTACGCGGCTACACGGATGAGTTGGAGTACCCGGTTTTCTTCGAGATCAAGCGGCGGATCAACACGGTTATTATCAAGAGCCGGGCGAGGGTAATGCGGAGCGATATGCCCCGTTTGCTGGCTGGCTTGCCGTTGCCCCCGCAGGACTATAATGTGGATATCGAGGCGCTGAACCAGTTCCAGTTTTATATGAAGAGTGTCCAGGCCAAGCCTACGGTGTTGGTTCGCTATATGCGGCAGGCGTTCGAGGGCGATTCCGACACGCGGGTCCGGGTTACGTTCGACCGGGATCTCTGCCACAAGGTCACGCGCGAGCCAGTTGTGGAACTTGGCGGGGCTGGGTGGCAGCGGCACCCTTTTACAAGAGGCGGCGTGATCCTGGAAATCAAGTTCACCAAGAAGTATCCCATCTGGCTGAGCCGAATGGTAAAATATTTTGAGCTGAGGTCGAGGTCGATATCGAAGTATGCCACTTCGATAAAAGATTCGTGCCTGCTGAGGTTCTGTGCTCCTCAGTTGGCGGGGTAGTCCTTATGGAAAAGATGTGGCAGATGCTCGAGGATATTCCGCCGGCTGCCTTGTTCAGCCCGGTGGATATCGTGCTGTCGTTATTGCTGGCGTTTCTGTTAGGGCAGGTGATCGCCTGGGTATATTACGCCACGCACAGCGGACTGTCTTATTCAAGGTCGTTCGTTCAGTCGCTGGTAATGATCACGGTGGTCCTCTCGATGGTGATGACGATTATAGGGAACAACATCATCACTGCTGTCGGTCTTATGGGTGCTCTGGCAATCGTTCGTTTTCGTAACATCATTAAAGATACGCGTGATATAGCGTTTATTTTCTGTGCGTTGGTGGTCGGGATGGCGACCGGGTCGCAGCGATATATGACAGCGATTGTAGGGACTTGTATTTTGTGCCTTATCGCCGTGTATTTGCACCTGACGGGTTTTGGGACTCACCGGCCGCACAATGCCTTCCTGCGGTTCAGTTACAGCGGGCACATGGGCCCCGGTCACCCGATACCCGCTATCTTGAGGCGATTCTGCGGGAGTTTTACGTTGATTTCCGCCCAGGACAGCGGTTATGGCGTCTCCGAGGTTGAGTATGCATACCAGCTAATGATACGCGACGCGACGCGGAATGAAGAGATGCTCTCTGCGTTGAAGGCGGTGGAGGGCGTCGATAATGTGAGCTTGACGATGCAGGAGCAGTTGCTGGAGGTATAAGCAGCTTCCAATGAGGGTTATGAGCGTCAGAGATTACTTGGCAGGCTTGCGCGTACACTTGCTTCCAATAGTGGTGTGGGTGGTGACACTCTTGTGTGTAATCGGCCTTTTCTCCCACCGTTCCAGGCGATACGAGATTCGGGGTATCGCCCAGGGGCCGATCCATCAGGTCGCGGCAGTGAGCGACGGACGCCTCAAGACTGTGAACGTAGGATTGTTTGACGAGGTGAGAGCAGGACAGGTTGTCGCTGTCGTTGATACAACGCCGGAAGGTGAGAACCCGCGCGAGCTGATAAAGGCCCAGACCCAGACAGTTCTTGCAGAGATCGAACGGTTGCAGGCTGAATGGGAGACTACCAAGCAGCAACTCCTCAGCGATGCGGCCGGCATTACGACGGACAGGGTTATGAATCAGAGACGGCTGGAGGTGGATGTCGAGGACAGGAACTTCGAGGTGATGAGCCTTGAGGCGCAGATTGCTGCCGACGAGATGAGGCTGGAGAATATGGCGCTCGGCATCAAGATATTCATAATGCAGGGTCGGGCCGACGCGAACGATGTCGGATTATACGAGTTGCAGCGTCTCAGGGGTGAGTACAACGCTTTGGCCAAACAGCTTGCCGAGAATAAGAAGCTGTTGGAACATGCCAAGGCAGACCTGGCGGACGCCCAGAAACGGCGTGATGCGTTCGTGCAACAGGGGCTTGGTGACCCGGAGCTAAGTGCGGCCAAGGCGCTGGTGGACAAGTCGATCGAGGTCCAGAGGAAACGGCTGAACGAGCTGCAGGTCCAGCTGGAGGCTCTCAGACCCCTGGAGCTGCGGGCCCCGTTCGATGGGGTGGTCAGTATGGTGCTACACACCGCCGGAGAGGCGGTTCGTGCGGGCGAGCCGATACTGACAATCGCGGGTAAAGAGCCGACGAGTATCGTGGCGTACACTACCGAAGAACAAGCCGGGCGGATTCGGGAGAATATGGTCGTCCAGCTTGTCGACAGAAACTCGCAGCCAAACCTTGTGGTCGATTCCCAGGTGGTTTACGTGGGGCCGACGGTGGAGCAGATGCCGCCGAGGTTGTGGCGTAATCCCAACCTGCCGCAGTGGGGTCGGCCGATCTTGATAAAGGTCCCACCCAATCTCGGACTCATCCCCGGTGCGGTCGTGGGGATTCGGGGGATATAGAAGCACGGGGAATTGGCAGGAGGTCGCTGCCTTTGCCATTCGGCAGGTAGGTAAGCAGGGACCCTGTCCTTGACCGCTCAGGCTGGCAAAAAGGAATCCCTCGGCGATCCTCTTTCCCACTCGGGACTGAGGCCCTCAAGGTTTCGTGATTACCGTCTTGCCGCCCATATAAGGCCTGAGGACCTGGGGTATCGTTACGGAACCGTCGGCATTCTGGTAAAGCTCAAGGATGGGTATGAGGATCCTCGGGCTTGCTATGACGGTGTTGTTCAGGGTATGGCAGAAGAAGTTTTTCTTGGTGACGGGGTGTTTGTAGCGGAGGTTCATCCGGCGGGCCTGGAAATCGTAGAACTTGCTGGCGCTGTGGGTTTCACAATAGGCGTTGCGGGAGGGCATCCAGGCCTCGATGTCGAACTTTTTTGCCTGCCCTCTGCCGAGGTCGCCTGTACAGACGTTTACAACGCGGTACGGCAGAGCGAGGGCCTGCATTACGGCCTCGGCGTTGGCGAGGATTTCCTGGTGGAAGCTGCGGCTCTGGTCGGGGTCGTTCTGGCAGATCACGACCTGCTCAACCTTGTCGAACTGGTGGATCCGGTAGAGACCGTAGGTGTCCTTTCCCGCGGCGCCGGCCTCTCGCCTGAAGCAGCTTGATAGAGCGACATACTTGAGCGGTAACTCGTCGGCCCTGAGTATCTCCTCCATCCGGCAGGCCGTCAGGGGTACTTCGGCGGTGCCGGCCAGGTTGAGCTCATCCTTCTCAATTCGGTAGGTCTGCTCTTCGGAGCCCGGGTAGTAGCCGGTCCCGCGCATCGCGGCATCCTTCATAAGCAGCGGCACCACCATCGGGGCATATCCTTTTGCGACCATATAGTCCAGCGCGAACCTTAGCACGGCCCAGTGAAGCACCGCCCCGTCGCCCTTGAGTATGTAGTTCCTGGTTCCAGAGAGCTTGACACCGCGCTCGATGTCTATGATACCCAGCTCCAGGCCCAACTGGACGTGGTCTTTCGGTTCAAAGTCGAAGGACCTGACCTGGCCCTCACGCCTGATCTCCACGTTGTCGGTATCGTCCCTGCCCGGCGGGACATCTTCATCGGCCGGCTGGGCGACTTCGAGCATAAGTGCGTCGAATTCAGGCTGGAGCTGCTTGACCCGGTTTTCGTAGTCCCCCTGCCGCTCTTTCAATCGGGCGAGTTCATCAAGGGCGGCCTGCTTTTGCTCGCCCGCCAGAGCCGGGATGGACTTGCCGATACGGTTCTTCTGCGTTGTGATCTCCTGGAGCTGCTTCTTGGCCTGGAGCAAGGCCGAATCCACTTCAAGCAACCTGCCAATATCAACGTCGAAGCCCTTGGCCTGGGCCGCTTGCCTGTATCTTTCTGGATCGTCGCGTATTTGTCTGATGTCTATCATAGCGGTCGTCCCGGGTGGTTTGCCTCAATCTTCGTCGAATCTCCTGATGATGACAACATTGTTCTGCCCGCCAAAGCCGAATGATTCGTTCATTGCAATATTGACGGTCGTTTTTCGCGGCTCATTCGGGACGTAATCGAGGTCAAGCTCCGGGTCGGGATCGTGCAGGTTTATCGTCGGAGGAATTATGTTGTCGCGGATTGCCAGGACGCAGGTTATCACTTCGGTGGCGCCGGCGGCACCGATAAGGTGGCCGACCATGCTCTTGACACTGTTGATAGGGATGTTTCTGGCCTCTTCTTTGAAGACAGCTTTGATGGCCTTGGTCTCAACCAAGTCGTTTTCGACGGTGCCGGTGCCGTGGGCATTTATGTAATCGACATCCTTGTAGCTGATACCGGCGTCTTTAAGTGCGGCGGTCATCGCCTGTATTGCGCCCCTGGCTTCTTCGTGCATATCGGTAACCCTGAAGGCATCGGCGCTGGAGCCGTAACCGATTACTTCAGCGAGGATTTTCACCTGTCTGCTTCGGGCGGATTCGAGCGATTCAAGTATGATTATGGCGGCCCCTTCGCCGAGCACGAAACCATCCCTGGATGCACTGAACGGCCTGGATGCCGTCTGGGGACTGTCATTGCGGGTCGATAAGGCGGTCAGCCGATTGAAGCCCGTCAGGCCGAGCGGATGTATCATCGAATGGGCGCCGCCGGCGATTATTACATCGGCCTGGCCTTTGCGGATTATCATCGCAGCCTCGCCGACAGCCTGAGTGCTGGCTGCGCAGGCGGTCAGGCAGCTCCTGGTAGGGCCCCGGGCCCCGGTCAGCAGGGCTATGTGGGCGGCCGGCATGCCAGGCTCCTGTTCAAGCTCTCGCATCGGGTGCATCCTGGCGAATGCCACCTCGGCCCAACGACCCCAGTCCATCTCGCCGCGCTGCTTGTTCCAACCTGCCACCAGGGCCGCGAAGAAGGCGTCGTTGTCAACGGAACCTTCGCCGGCTCCGAGATAGATGCCTAATCGCTCGCGGTCTATCCCATCTGCAGGGGCGTCGGTCTCTACGTCGATGCGGGCCTGACGGCAAGCCTGGACGGCCGCACCGACTGCAAAGCCTGAGCCCCTGTTGCAGTACTCGTGCATCTGCGGGTTCTTGAGGTAGTCGGCGAAGTTGTAGTTCTTGACCTCGGCATCGAAGGTGGTCGGGAATGTAGATGCGTCGAATATCGTGGTCCTGGAGACGCCGCTCTTGCCGGCCAGAAGGGCCTGCCAGAGCCCCTCAACGTCGTGGCCGAGGGGGCAGACTACGCCCATTCCGGTTATTACGACGCGTTTTCTCAGGTCTTTGGTAGCCATTTAATCTGTCAGTTCATCCCGAACGTTTTTCAGTACGACAGCGGCCGTCTGGCCGCCGAAGGTATAACTGCAACAAAGTGCATGGCGGATAGTCCTGTGCTGCGGCCGGCGCACAATGTTGAGCTCGCAGCCTGGAGCTGTCGGCTCGCAGTTTCTGGCTGCGGGAATCACGCCCTCGGCGATGGCGGTCGCAGCGGCGATCAGGTCGATTGCCCCGGCGGCAGCCCCGGTGTTGCTGAGCATACTCTTGGTGGGCCAGACAGGCACAGTTTTTGCCGCCCGGCCGAGAGCTGCTTGAATACCCCTGGCCTCGGCCAGGTCGTCCTGCGGTATCCCGGTCCCGTGCGGGATGAGCAGGTCGAGCTCGTCGGGTTCTATCGCCGCCTCGGCGAGCGCCTTTTGGATGGCGAGCTTGATTCCTCTTCCATCCGGCTCCAGGTGCTCGTAGCGAGGATATATGCTGTTGCTCTGGCCGACCCCAACAAGCTCGGCATAGACCTTCGCACGGCGGGCCAAGGCGCGGTCGGCCTGCTCGAGTATGACTATGCCCGCGCCCTCGCCGAATACCGAGCCTGCAGCGTCGGCGGCGAAGGGCCGGCACGCCGACGCAGGATCTTCGTTATGCCTCGTCGCCCTTTTCAGCAGGCACTGGCGAATCATAACTATTGGGTTGACCTTTGCTTCGGCTCCTCCGGCAAGCATAATGTCACTATCGCCGCGGGCGATTATCTCGGCAGCCTCGGCTATGGCCAGATGGGCACCGGCCTCGGCGCAGGTGATGGTGTTGCTGGGCCCCTGGAGGTCGTGAATGATGCCTATGTGGCAGGCGAGCATGTTGGGCAGGTACTTGAGCAACCACAACGGCGTGACGAGCTCGAGCCCGTCCCGGCCCCATTTGCGGAGGTCGAATTCGCCGTCCACGGTGCTCTCGGCGACCGCCGGTGCCAGCTCGACAAGATCGCAGCTTATCAGGCCGGCACCGAGGTTGATCCCGACCCTGCCGGGCTCGATATTGATATTATCCGGGTCCAGAGCCCGGGTTATCAGCCCGCCGTCGGTCAGGGCCTCATGGGCGGCTATGACCGACAGCTCAATGTCACGCGACATTAGCTTGGTGGCCTTGCGGTAGCTCTTAGGCACGTAGTCGCGGATGTTGTACTCGCCTACTTCACCGGCTATCTTGCAGGTAAAACCGACCGGGTCGAATGCCGTGATAGTCCCGATTCCGCAAGAGCCATTGAAAAGGGCAGACCACGTCTCCCCGGCGGTGAGTCCGAGGGGCGTAACCGCGCCGAGCCCGGTTATGAATACGCGATGTGAACTCATCGGCTTTGCTCCGCCCGGTTGGCCTGCGAATCAGACGTCTGTGAGCAAATGTCTCGCAGAAGCGACTCGAAGATGGACGTGTCGGCAAAGACGAAATTCTCCTCAGGAAACTCCTTACCTGCGAGGTTCTTGTCCACGTGGCTGAACATCAGGTCGATCTCTGCAATCACCTTCTCTCCAACCATAATCCTGCCGGTGGTGCTCGCAGCCTCGCTGGCGATCGACTCAATTGTGGCGGTTAGTTTGAGTGTATCACCGGGCCGTGCATAGTGGAAGAAGACGGCTTTTTTTACCTTTGCAAGGATGACCTTTTCCTCGAACCTTCTGGCCTCCCCCACGAGGATGCCAGCGGTCTGGGCCATCGCTTCGATCATAAGGCTCTCGGGCATAACCGGGTAGCCCGGGAAGTGATCGTGGAGATGCTCCTCTGCGAGGGTTACGTTCTTAAGGGCGGTGGCGGTGCGCCCACTGCTGAACTCCACGAACTTGTCTATCCAGATCCAGCGCATCTTTCGGCCAAATTGGAAGCGGCCGACCCGCCTGGAAAGCTCATAACGCGGGCACGGCCGCGGCGCTTTTCGCGTCTCTTAAGTGCTCTTAAGTTTCGAATCGACATAATTGACTATCGCGCCGACCGTGAAAAGGTCACCGAGCCTGTTTACGTCGGGGTCCTTCTCGAAGTCAGCCAGATCGGTGTGGGGCAGTCTCTCCCGCAATTCCTTGATGCCCTTCTCAGTGAGTTTGCCGTTGCTGACGAGCTCCGGATCGTTCATCAGGCTCTCAGCGGGGAAGAGCTCTTCCCGGGGAATTTTTATCGAGAATTCCTTTTCCAGTCTGAAGACTATATCGAGAAAGTCGATGCTCTCGGCGCCGAGGTCCCCCATCAGGGTAGCCTCGAGTACAACCTCGTCATCATCCACGCCCAGTGCATCCACGAGGATCCCGCGAACTTTCTCAAGAATCTCGTCCCGACTCATAGCCATACTCTTGTTACCTCCAGTATCTCAGCTCAAATCGGTCAGTTTGCAGATTCGGTTCGGCGTAGCCGCTTTCCTGTAGGGCCTGCGCACCGCGCAGGCGGGCCGGCCAGGTTCCGCGCGTTCAAGGTTTCCATAACAGCTTCCATTGCTTTTTCATATTTTCGATGACCACGGCGTCAACGCTTGCCATTGCGGGGTCTTTATCGGCCAGATTAAAGTGTCTCAACCCGAATCTGGCTTCCACTACGGTTCGGCCTTGGCAGATGCCCTGAGCAGAAAAGCTGCTGACGTCCTGCTCGATGAGCTTAGCATCGACCGTATATTCTATCCGCGAGCCTGGCGCCAGGAAACTCTTATACCGAACATTCCTGGCCTGTTCAAGCAGTATCATACTGTGTGCGAAGTTCTCGGTGTTTCGGACGAGCCAGGATGCCGATTCGATCAGCCCTTGCAGCAGGAGCACGCCGGGCAAGACCGGAAACGTTGGGAAATGATCGCGCAGGTATTCCTCGGCGAGGGAGACGCTCTTGACGGCGGTGAGCCGGCTGCCCGGCTCGACCGAAACGACCTTGTCGATCAGTATGAATCTCACGTTTACTTCTGTTATTAGCCGTTGATGGTGTATTAGAACGCCGTATTGTAGGGGGTAGGTGTTCTTTTTCCAACATTATTTTCGGGTTTTGCGGGCTTGACGGCCGGCCGGTCGTCTTGGCTGGAGCGATGGGCCACCTGCGAGGGGCGCGTGATCGTCCCGAGTGGTGCGGTTTTGGGTGATAGAAAAGGGGCCTCTTTGCCGGGGTGAACCAGGAACACTCGACAAGCAGGCCAGAAACGATTCGCTCTCGTGTCCTGTCAGCCAGCGGCGAGCCCGCGCCCGAGAGAAGACGCCCTCATTGCAAGCGATGCAGCGGGAGGATTCGCCCCGGGACCACGCACCAGCATATCACCGACCGAAAACGGAGGGTACGGCCCGACGCAAAACGAAGTGCTTTTCTGTAGAACCACCTGGACCGTCCGGGTTGAGGGCGTCGGTGGCGGCCGTCAACCGACCGAACAATCGGCAGGTGGGGATTCCTTCGCCGGGCTGATAAGATACGAGCAGGGCTTTCGAGCCAGCCGAGGCCGTTTTGCTGCTGTAAGGCTTGCAAGGTGCTGTGCAAACCGGTATCATTCAAGTCGTGTCAACCGTGCCCGAGCATTGACGAAGGATCAAGGACTGGAGCAATGGAAGCTTTCCGCTGGCCGAATAATCCGATAATCGCGCCGGAGGATCTTGCGCCTTCACACGATGACTTTGAAGTCATCGGCGTATTCAATGCGGGCGTGTGCCGGCTGAAAGACGAGGTCGTTCTGCTTTTGCGGGTGGCCGAGAGGCCGGTAAGCAAGCATCCGAACCTGGTGCTGGCGGCGCTGTACGATGAGGCCCGGCAAAGGATTGTCCTGAAAGACTTCTCGAAAGACGACCCCCGCAATGACTTTTCGGACCCGCGATTGATCGTGACGCCGCAAGGAACTTATCTGACCTCCATCTCCTATCTGAAGCTGGCCCGAAGCAAGGACGGTGTGCACTTCCAGATCGAAAAGATGCCCGCATTGCAACCGGCCAACAACTACGAGGCTTTTGGCATCGAAGACCCACGAATCAGCCTTATCGACGGGACCTACTACGTGACTTACGTCGCCGTCAGTCCGCTTGGGATAACCACGGCGCTGGCGTCAACCAGGGATTTTAAGAGTTTTGAACGGCACGGCGTGATCTTCTGTCCTGACAACAAAGACGCGCTGATCTTCCCGGATAAAATCAACGGCAGATACTATGCGCTGCACAGACCGGCATCCGGGTTGTTTACAAAACAGGACATCTGGATCGCCGAGTCGCCCGACCTGCTGCGCTGGGGTAACCACCGCTGTTTGATGGCGACGCGGGAAGATGCCTGGGACCAGCTCAAGATTGGCGCAGGCGCGGTGCCGTTCAGAACTTCCGAGGGGTGGGTGGAGGTTTACCACGGGGCGGATAGAAACAATCGGTACTGTCTGGGCGCGGTTCTGCTGGATGAGCAGGAGCCCTGGAAGGTACTTGCCAGATCAGAAGAGCCTGTCTTTGAGCCGCAGGCCGAGTACGAGTGCGGCGGTTTCTTCGGTAACGTCGTGTTTAGCTGCGGATTGCTCTGCGAAGACGGGATGGTAAAGATCTACTACGGCGCCGCCGACACGTCGATCTGCTATGCCGAGTTGCGTCTGGATGACGTGATGCGGAGCCTGCACCGACCCTGACCGGCTCGCGGCTCAATCGGCCTGGTTCACGAGGGACTTCACGATGCGGGCGGCGTAGCCTTCGCTCGCCGCATCCTTCGCGTTGGTCGTTCCGAGCGTCAGTCTGTGTTACGTGTCCCAGTATTGGTCGATGATCTTCTGGATGTGCGGATACTTTTCGTCGGTTTCGCCGTATTTTTTTCTCAACCGGAGCAGCTCGGCCTTGAGTTCGTTGATGATGCTTGCATACTTGGGGTGGCCGTAGATATTGTTCATCTCGTGGGGGTCGTTCTTCATGTCGTAGAGTTCCCAGGCGGGCTGCGTCGGCTTTGGGCCGCCGCGCTTGTAGTTGCAACCGTAGAAGAAGATCAGCTTGTAGTTCCTGGTTCGGACGCCGAAGTGGGCGGGGTTGTCGTGGTGTGCCTTGAAATGGTGCATCAGGAAGAACGGCCTGGATTTGTCGCGGTTCTTGAGCCATTTGAGGGATAGATCGGTGAGAACGTCAGAGGAGTGTTTCGAATCGTAGCCTGCGAATCGTCTCTCGTTGTTGGGCCAGGGCTTGCCTTTTTCGCGAAGGACGGGATTGAAGTATGAGCCTTGACCCGGCAGGACGCAGTAGTAGTCGAAGCCGGCTGGTTCCCTTTTGAGGTGCCATTTTCCAATCACGGCGGTATTATAGCCGGCCTCCTTCATCAGCTTCGGCAGATATTGCTTCTCGGGATCAAGATGTCCGCCCAGGTCCAGCGCGCCGTTGGCCTGGCTGTACTGCCCCGTAAGGGTGGTTGCACGGCTGGGGACACAGATCGAGTTTGTACAGAAGGCGTTTTCCATAACGATTCCTTCTTTGGCCAGCCGGTCTATGTTCGGCGTGGGGTCGAGCTTTGCCAGGCGGGAACCGTACGCCCCTATCGCGTGTGCGGCGTGGTCGTCGGACATTATAAAGAGGATGTTGGGCCTGTGGACGGCCTGTCCAGAGGCCTGCGCCACCTGGGGCATAGCAAGGAATGCCGCGCCGGTTGCCGCTGTCTTGAGGAAACCTCGACGCGTGCAAGAACTCGGGTCCATTTTTGCTTTCTTCTTCAATAATACCGCTTGTCGGGTCCTGGTCATACCGGAGACCTCTGATCCAGGTTTAACGTGCCCCGGACGAGGTTATTCCGGGGTTTCCTGGACATAAAGGTCCAGGTATTCAAAATCTTTGTCATAGAGCTTGTATCCCTGCTGTATTGCCTGCCTGTTGCTCAACTCGATCCGACGGCGCAAAGCGTACTTCCGTTCTCGCTGCTGATCGAGTGGGCAGGGCTGGAAGCCGTCCATATCGGCCCTCGGTCGGGCCGCGAGCATCTCTTTGCCGGCCCGGATAATGGCAAGAGCCTCGAGATACGCCGGGTCGCTGGGGCTTTTGAATCTCTTCAGGCAGGGACTTAATTCGGGCCGATCAAAGCTGATCTGGGGACCGGTGTTTCTCCTGTGATCGGCGAGCGTGGCAAAAGGCACGCCGGTCAGCTCGGCAAGGCGTTTGATCTGGGCATTGTTCAGGGGCGAGCGCCCGGCCAGGTTGTTGGGGTAGGCCGTGGCGTACCGCGGATAGTAAGGCCCGTTGATGTCGATCCAGGTTACGATCCGCTCGAATTCGGACGGGGTGAGCTTGACGCCTTCGTGCCCGCTGCGGATCACTTCGACGAGCTTGCTGGCGTGCGAGCCCCAGGAATAGGCGGGCTGGATGTTTGAAGGCCCGGCTCCTATGGCGCTGATGTATTTTTTTCGCCACAGCTCGTTGTAGGATGCGTTGAAAGTGTTCGTGCGGTCGCCGGCGAGGACGAGCTTGTCGCCGGCCTTTTTGCCGAAGTCGTGGCAGCTGACGCAGTGTCTGTCAAAGACCGGCTGGACTTCTCTGGCATAGTTAAACAGCCGCGGCGGCCCCAACCAGCCTTCGAGCTTGCTGGGCGGCCGCCTCAGGGCAATTGGGGTCTTTACCCGTAGCTCCGGGGGCGCGCAGCGTCTGTCTTCGTGACAGCCGATGCAGCCGGTAACTTCACCGGATTGGACTATCGTGCCGCTGCGCATCGACTGGATCATCATCTTGTTTTCATCAAGGAGCTGAAAATAAACGAACTTATCCGACGGGACAGCGAAGTAGGCCGAACCGTCCTGCTCCACCGGAACGGTACCGAGAATACGCTTGTTCTCGAAGCTGTGCCAGTTCATCGCCGGGCAGTGTACCCCCTGGCCGGCCCAGGCAGGGTGGGTCCAGAAGCGTTTTTCAGGCGACTCGACGACCCGCAGGTACCTGACCGTGCCCCGCTTGACCCCGTTGGTATGGGTCCCTTGATATACGTTGACGACGTAGAAATAGCCCAGGTTGTTATTGAAGTCGCGGCGCGGCGGGATTACTCGCGGGCGTGCGCGGGGCCCCAGCGGCATCGGGTCGAAACAACCAGGTGCCTCGGCGTGCACGAGGACTTCATTGCCAAACACATCGAGTAGATATATGCCCATCTGTTCGCCTTTGCCGGTCATTCTGGCACAGAGGAAATACTTGTCGCTGAGTGGATAGGGGTCCTCGTACTTGGGCTTTACTTTCTTGAAACTGTCAAACCCATAGACGCCGGGTCTTGGTCCTTTTTCCTTCACAAGGTCGATTGCATCGCTGGGCCAGGTCCGCACGACCGGCGCACGGCCGTCTATCCCCAACCGTCGGTCGATCATTGCCAGCGCACCCCACGGGCGGTCGTGGCAGGAACTAAAAATGCACATCAGCTTCTCGGTCCCGGGAATGGGCCGGGGGTCGATCACGGCGCCAGGAGACCAGGTGTTGTTGCCCCAGTAAATGCAGTGGTTTGTGCCGTCGGGGTTCACGGTCCAGAGTCCCTGGGCATCACCGAAGTTGCGGTCGACGTACTCCCACCGGTCGTAGACTACGCGCCCGTCGCCAAGCAGCGCACTATGGCCCTCGTGCAGTGTGCTCTTGCCTATCTGGTGGATATTTGCGCCGTCGCCGTCCATACGGAAAAGGTTGCCCATGATGTGCCGGTTGCACATGCAGTATTTCGGCTCTCTGGTGGAGGAGAATACTATGCTGCCGTCGGGCAGGTACAGCGGGTCGAAATCAGCGACGCCGGGTGCCGAGGTTAGCTGCTTGAGGCCGCTGCCATCGGGGTTGATCTCGTAGATGTGGTAATCGTCGTGGACGTCCCGGCGCATCGAGAATATAATTTTCTTGCCCGTGAAGTGGACCTCGGGATCGCGGATTATCCCTTTCGGACAGCGCAGGATGGTCTTGATCTCTGCGGCTGCGCCGAAATCGATGCTTTTTAGAGCTCCGCCGCCCTGGAAGTTCTTGGTGTTGATTTCACCGGTGACGAACATTGTGGCCGTATTGTGGTGGTCGGGCTTGTACTGGTTCCGGACGACGAAGAGGATCGGCTGGGCAGTGACCAGAGGATTGGCCAGAAGTGCCTCTCTTTGCAAGCGGGCAAACCGGGCTGCGAGTGAATGGACTTCGGAGCCGCTTGCGTGATTAAGCCTCTGTTCCAGCTCGTCCAGCCGGCTCAGCAAGTTGTCGCCTTGCCGGTACTTGCTGCCAAACTCGGTTATCAGTTCTTGTATGGCGGTTCGAAGAGCGTCAAGCTGTTGCTTGGAAGGTGGGTCAGGATCTGCCGCGACCGTGACGGAGTACAACAAGGAAAAACTCAACAGCCCGGCGACGATAACCAGTCGCGCATCTATCCTGCCAATCTTCATAGCTGGTACGCTCCTGTTGATAGCATCATCAACTACACAGGATACCATTTTCCCCCCAAAAATTTAACCCTGCACAGGAGACTTGGGCAGACGTTTTTCCGTCGGTCAGCATCAGCAGTTGTGGCTGGTGAATCCCCGTGGTAACCTCTTTGTGTCGAGGCCGCACGGGAGTATTGTGAAGTTGATAGTTATGGAGGTGCTCAGCCGATGAAACGAAGAACAATTATCGGGCTGGTGTATGCGGGGGTCCTCATCTGCACGGTGTTTTTTGGCTCGAACGTCGTTTGTGCCGCGGAGGATAAGGCCCAGCCCTGCCGGCAGTGGCGCTGGAGCAAGGAAAAGGCCTGGGATTGGTACCGGCGTGTCGGAGAGATACGCGGGTGCAACTACCTGCCTCGAACGGCGGTCAATTCGACCGAGATGTGGCAGGCCGGGACATTCGACCCCAATACCATACGGCAGGAACTGGGTTGGGCACGCTCGGCCGGTTATAACAGCGTGAGGGTCTTCTTGCAATATGTTGTTTGGGAAGCCGAGCCAGAGGGTTTCAAGAAACGGCTGGAGCGGTTTCTGCGGATCGCCGCCGAAAACGCCATATCGGTTGTGCTCACCCCTTTTTGCGACTGCGCATTTGCAGGGAAGGAACCGTACCTCGGCAAGCAGGATGACCCTATCCCGGGTGTTCACAACAGCCAATGGGTCCCGAGCCCCGGACATCGACGCGTGGTCGACAGGAGGGCCTGGCCGGGTCTGCGGGCCTACATCGAGGACATAGTGCGCACCTTCGGCCAAGACCGTCGGGTTCTGATGTGGGATTTGTACAACGAGCCGGGCAACTCTGGTATGGGCACCAAGAGCCTGCCGCTCGTCAAGGCGGCGTTTGGGTGGGCCCGGGGCCAGAAACCCAAACAACCCCTTACGGTTGGCCTCTGGAGGTTCTCGGACGACGAAATGTCGGCGTCTTTCATCGAAATGGCGGATGTGCTCTCTTTTCACGCTTACGATGCCCCCCAAGCCGTGGAGGCCAAGATCAGGCGGCTAAAGAAACTCGGAAGGCCTTTGATCTGCACCGAGTGGCTGCGTCGGCAGGTCGGCAACGATTTCCGCAGAATTCTGCCCTTGTTCGCAGAGCACCAGATCGGGTGGTACAACTGGGGGCTCGTGGCTGGTCGGACCCAGACATATATGCCGTGGGGCTCGAAAGAGGGGGATCCTGAGCCGGAACTTTGGCAGCACGACGTTTTTCGGGCCGACGGCAGAGCCTTTGACGTGGAGGAGATTCGCCTGATCCACAGCTTTGCGTTCAAGAAGTAACCGGCGGCGCGATTTCTGATTAGTGGCCTGCAGGGACGGGCGATTTGGTTACCCGACAAGCGCAGGGTGAACTGAGAGCAGGGGCGGCAGGGCAAAAAAGTTGGGCTCTTAGGCTCTCCCAGGGCCGTGGGGTCTCGGCATTGTACGTCCAATAACCTGTCCACGGGGGCCGCTAATAAGGATTGCTGCGAGGCCCTGATCGGAGACCAGAGCGAGATTTGAGACCGAATTTACAGGCTCAAATCCACCCTATCTTGCTTAGATTTCCTATTTTCACTCAAGAATTTCCGCAGCCGCCTCCGATATGTACAATTATTATAGGTTTCCCATTTTAGCATCCAGCCATAATAGACAAGCTCAAATGGCAATATAGGCAAGATAAAGCCAGGGCATTACTGATAGGAGCAGAAGAATGGTCAAGGAACAAGTGCTTGGGCGGTACCTGGAGAGCTTGCTTCGGGGCGACAGGACCTCCTGTCGGGCGGTGGTAGAGGAGGTTCTTCAGAGCGGTGTACCTGCAAACTCGGTCTATGTCCATATGATATGGCCCATAATGGTCGAGATAGAAAGGCTGTTGCGGTGCGGCAAGATTACCCCGGTACAGGAGCATCTGGCCACGCGGATCAATCGGACAATTGTGGACCAGTTGCAGAACAAGCTTCCTCGCAGGCCCGCCAGGAACAAGAAGGTGGTAGTCTGCTGTGCCAGTGACGAGCTTCAAGAGCTCGGGGCACAGATTATGACGGACCTATTTGAGAGCGACGGCTGGGAGGTAAGGTTCTTGGGCGGGGGGTTGACGAATGACGACGTATTGGCATTTATCAACGAATATGCCCCCAACATACTTCTTATTTACGGCACCACACCGAAGCAAGCTCCTGAGGTGCGTCGGCTTATCGATACGATCAGGGCGATCGACGCCTGGCCCGATATGCGGATAATGGTCTCCGGGGGGCTTTTCAGCCGGGCTGAAGGCCTTTGGGAGGAGATGGAGGCCGATATGTACGCAGCAACGCCTGTGGAGGCATTGCAGGCGGCATCAAGCAAAGAGCAGATACCTCGCTGTGAACGGACCATTAACCGGAGAAAGAAGCGGCGCAAAATGATCTCGCATCCTGCGTTTGGCCAAGTGCCGGTTACAACGGCTTAGGATCGTTTGGGTTTCTGCCGGCTTTGGAATGGGGCGGGCAGGAGGCAAAGCGGCGTCAGATCGTGCGGTCCAGCAGAGGGGTGGCTAATCTGCGGGCCTTGCGAGGTACTTCTGGAGCCTGAAATCGAACGAGTCGCTCAGTGCCTGCCATGAGGCCTCGATCAGGTTTTCCGAGCAGCCCACGGTGCCCCAGATGGCGTGCTTATCGCGGGATTGAATGACTACGCGGACGCGCGCGGCGGTGCCGGCCCCTGCGTTGACGACACGGACCTTGTAGTCTATTAGCTGGATTTCCTTGACGATTGGATAAAAGCCCTCAAGAGCCTTTCTAAGCGCTGCATCGAGCGCGTTAACGGGGCCGTCGCCTTCGCCGACGACGTGCTCGATCTTCTCGCCGACCTTCAGCTTCACGGTAGCCTCGGTAACAATGTTGCCGGTGATACGTTTTTCGACAATTGTACTGTACTTGATCGGTTCGAAGGCCGGCTTATACGTGCCCATAATCTTCTTTACGAGCAGATCGAAGCTGCCGTTAGCCGCTTCGAACTGATAACCCTGGTTTTCCAGCTGCTGAACCCGCTCGAGGATCCTTCTGGCGAGGTCTTTATCTTGGGCTATCCGCTCCTTTTCCAGCTTTGCGAGGATGGTTGATTTGCCGCTGAGTTCCGAGATGAGGAATCGCCGCTCGTTGCCGATCAGCTCGGGGGCGATATGTTCGTAGGTACGCTTGCTTTTTCGCATAGCGTCTATATGGAGTCCGCCCTTATGGGCGAACGCGCTTTCACCGACGTAGGGCATATTCGTCGCGGGGGCGAGATTTCCGGTCTCGAAGACGAAGAGCGAGACCTTCGTGAGGGTTTTCATTTTTTCGGGCGGCAGGGTCTCGAGGCCCAACTTGAAGGATAGGTTTGGTATTACCTCGCAGAGATTGGCGTTTCCGCATCGCTCACCGAGTCCGTTGATTGTACCCTGGAGATGCGTGGCGCCGGCTCGTACGGCGGCGATGGAATTGGCCGTGGCGCAGCCGGCATCGTTGTGGGCGTGTATACCGATAGGCGTGGGAGCGAACTGCCGGCAGATTTCCTGTGTTATCTGCTCGATTTCGTGCGGCAGGGAGCCGCCGTTGGTGTCGCAGAGCACCAGGATATCCGCACCGGCCTCGGCCGCGGCCTTGAGGACCCTCACGGCGTATTCCGGATTGTCTTTATATCCGTCGAAGAAGTGCTCTGCGTCGAATATTACCTCCAGGCCGTGTTTCTTGAGGTAGCCGACGGAATCGGCGCACATAATAAGATTCTCGTCGAGTGAGCAGCCGAGAACATCTTTTACGTGAAGGTCCCAACTCTTGCCGACGAGCGCGCCTGCGGAGGCCTTGCAGGCGAGCATAGCGTTCAGGGATGCGTCCTCTTCGGCGGCAGAATCGGCTCGCCGAGTGCTGCCGAATGCGACGATCTTGGCGTTTTTCAGGCCCTGATTGGAGGCCTCCATAAAGAACTGCATCTCTTTGGTGTTTGAGCCAGCATATCCGCCTTCGATATAGTCCAGGCCGAGTTCGTCCAGGCGTCTGGCGATGGCGAGCTTATCCTCGAGGGAGAAGTCCACGCCTTCGGCTTGCATGCCGTCCCGCAGGGTCGTATCGTACAGTTCTATCTTTTTCATAATCTTGCGAACGGGCAACCTACGAGCAGCGACATATTCATAGGATCTACAAGCAGGATTTTATTTGTTGGAAGGGCAGGTGTAAAGAGCAAAAGCAGGCAAGGCAGATCGGGGCAAGAGGCCGTTGGGGAGTGGGGGCTTTGGGTGCGGGATTGCCGTATCGAGGAGGTAGAAATAGCATCGCCCGGGCGCCGAAAACGGCTAAACTCGGCCGCCGAAAAAGTCGATTCTCGTTTCATAGGCGACGCTTGTCGAAAAGGGCGGATTTTCTTTTTGACAAGGTTGTAGGGCGACCCATAATTGGCATCAAAGGCCTTTGTTATCGGAAGAAATAAGTCAGCGACGGGGAGGGGCTGTGTCGCACAGATGTGGGTAATCCCCCGCGGCGCTATTAGCAATGGCAGAGACCAATTACGATAGCATATTCGGCAGAATGGCGATTGAGCAGGGTCTGTGCACCGATGAGGAGCTGCGGCAGTGCCTGGCGGAATTGAAGGCCCGACGAAAGGTCAACCCCATAACGCTTCACGAGCTGATGGTCGAGCTTGGGTTTGTCACGGCCAGACAGGCCGAACGGCTCAAGAACAGCATCAAGGAGAGCAAGGCAGCGGCCACTAAAATCCCCGGTTACAAAATTCTCGGCAAGATCGGCGCCGGCGCTATGGCGGTGGTCTACAAGGCCAGGCAATTGAGCCTGAACAGGATCGTTGCCATAAAGGTTCTGCCGAGGCGTTTCAGCGAAAACCCCGAATACGTGGAGCGGTTTTACAAGGAGGGGCAGGCTGCGGGTAAGCTGAATCACCCCAATATCGTCCAGGCAATCGATGTGGGCGAGGCCGGCGGCTACCACTATTTTGTGATGGAGTACGTCGAAGGCAAGACCATCGCCGACGATCTGGCCGCGGGCAAGGTCTTCTCGGAGCAGGAGGCGCTGGATATCGTGATCCAGGTTGCCCAGGCGCTGGCACACGCGCACGCTCAGGGCTTGATACACCGTGACGTCAAGCCGAAGAACATTATGATAAGCAAGAATGGGGTGGTGAAGCTTGCGGATATGGGTCTTGCCCGGGAGACGGCGGATATTGAGGCCGCCCAGAGCGAGGCCGGAAAGGCATACGGAACGCCCTATTATATCGCGCCGGAGCAGATCCGCGGCAAGATCGACATTGACGGCCGGGCTGACATATACGGCCTCGGTGCCACCCTGTACCACATGGTAACCGGCCGGGTCCCGTTCATGGCCGAGGATTCCTCGGATGTTATGAGAAAGCACCTCAAGGAAAAGCTCATCCCGCCGGACCACATCAATACTTCACTCTCAGCGGGCATTTCAGAGGTCGTCGAGATTATGATGGCCAAGCGCAGGGAGGACAGGTATCAGAACGTCCAGGAGCTGCTTTTGGACTTGGAGGCCCTGCGCAACGGGCAACCGCCGTTGCGGGCGCACAAGAGATTCGATGTCTCGATGCTGGAGCAACTGGAAAGAGGGGAGATGGTCGAGGTCGCCGAGGAGGCGGACGCCGACGAAGACAGGATAGCCAACTATCGGGTCGCGGTGTTGATTCTAAGTACGATCTCAGCGGTTCTGCTGCTGGTCGTTATTCTTCTGCTGGTTTTCAAATAAGATATCCGCCGGGGCCTGTACGTCGGGGAGATAGTTTACCGTTCCGGCAGAATCGTCAAGGGCGGGGTTGTTTTGTCTTGGGGGAAATGGTCAGGCCTTTCGGCGGAGCCGGGCCGCTGGGGCGGAGGCATTTTTGGGTTTGACCGGTCAGGTGGTGGCGGTTATGTTGTGGACGGTTCGGGCAGGGCTCAGGGCTCGGCGGAGCTTTAGAGGCGGCCTACGATGGAACAAGGGATGCTTGAGCTGTTGGAAAAGATATCTCAGTCGACGAGCTTTATGGCCGTCGCCGGGACTGTGGCTGTGTTGTTTTTGTTCGTCTTTGCGCAGAGCATCTTTGGTTCAAAGACGACACATTCGCAGTTAAGGGAGTTGCTCCGCCGGACCGAGGACATCGCCGAGCAGCTCAAGCGTATCGCCGGTCTCTTGAGCAAAGAAGCAGGGGATTGCGAAAGCTACGGGCAGGAGGACCGGCCGGCCAAGGAAGCGGATGCTACTTGAGGCCGAGACAGAAGGATGGGGTGCAAGCACGGGTTACCGCGAGGTTAACGGAGAGAAGCTATGCAGGTTACTATCGAGAAGTCGCCGATAGACGGGGTGGTCGTTGTCAGGCCGGAAGTGTTCGAAGATGAACGCGGGTTTTTCATGGAGGTTTACCGGAAGGACCAATTCGAGCAGCTCGGACTGCCGGGCGATTTTGTTCAGTTGAATCACTCTGCTTCCCGGAAGAACGTGGTGCGTGGGCTGCACTTTCAGTGGGAGCCGCCCATGGGCAAGCTTATGCGAGTCACAACGGGCAGGGCGTTCCTCGTGGCGGTGGATATACGTAAGAACTCGCCGACCCTGGGCAAGTGGTTCGGCATTGAGGCCTCAGCGGAGAACAAGATACAACTGTGGGCTCCCGCGTGTTTTGCGAGGGGATTCTGCGTGCTGTCGGATTACGCCGAGATTCAGTACCTGTGCACGGGGATTTACGGCCCGCGCGGCGAGTCGGGGATACTGTGGAACGACCCCGAGATTGGCATCGACTGGCCGGTGAAGGATCCGATCCTCTCGGAGAAGGACAGGAATGCCCAGACCTTGGCTCAGTGGTTGCAGAGGGAGGAGTCCGAGCATTTCAAGCTGTAATCAAGCTCGTCGCAGGCCGACCGGCGACGTGACTGTTCGGCTCGGCCGGTACAACTTTCCCCTATATGAACAGTTCCCGGCGGGCCTTTAGAGACCCGCCGGGTTGCTGAGTTGGGTGGCATCAGGCCCGACTCAAGAGGCGGCCGAAGCCGGGGCGGTGAACAGCAGCATAAGTATCAGGATCGCAGCCAGCGCGATTCCGCACGGGACCAGGAAGACCGACCGCCACTGGAACCTCTCGTCCTTCCTGAACTTGTCCATTACGAATCCTGCGAACTGCGTGCCGAGGAACAGCCCGATACCGGTTGTCAGGGCGAAGTAGAGGGCCTGCATAGACCCTCGTATTTCATCCGAGGCGACGTTGTTTGCGAATATCTGGCCGACGATCACAAAGAGGACGTACGCCATTCCGTGGAATGATTGGGCTGCAATGATGAGCCATCGCGGTTTCTGGTTTATGTAAACGATATACAGGAGAAACCAGAAGGTTGCGCCCACTGTCAGTGTCCATTTTGGCCCGAGATTTTTCAGCAGGAAGGCCATCAGCACAACGGTGGCCACCGCCTGGACGATCTGGGCGATACCCATCGACGCAGGGACGTTCTTGTTGGGGATGCCGATGTCCTGCATAAAGGGGGCCGTGCCGAGGAAGTAGAACTGCATCAGGGCGAAGAAGACCATCGAGACCACGATAAATACGAGGAAGTTGAAGTCTTTGAGCATACTCATAGCCTCGAGGATTGGCGCAGTCCCGGCTTTAGCTGGTGGTGTATCTGGGAGGAAGAAGCAACCGATTCCCATTATTAGCGAGAGGATCGCGGCGAGGTAGAGGCAATCCCGGCCCTGCTCGCCGGTCTTGAACACCCATCGCCATCCACTGAGAAACCAGCCGGTAATTGCCCAAGCGGCTGGCGCCCAAAAGAAAATCCATTTGGAGTGGATGTCGGGATCGAGATTGTTCTTGGCCAAGTGCCTGAACATAAGGGCGTTAACCAGTGGTAGTGTTGCGGCATAACACAGGCAATAGAGGAACATAACGACGAGGAGACTCTTGAACGAGGTTTTCTTGACGGCAACCAACATCAGAGCCGCGCCGATGAGATGGGCAACGCCGAGGATGGTCTCGGTGTTCATATAGTTGTCCGCGAGCTGCCCGCTGATCAACGGAGCGACGATACAGGCTAACGGCAGCGTGGCATAAATCCAGCCGGTCTGTTTGCCGGTCATCTTCAGCGGTCCCAGCAGGCGGGCTGCCAACACCGGCATCCATGCAGCCCAGACCGCGTACTCCATAAACATCGCGAAGCTCAGGGCGAAGTACAGTTTCCAGGGCATGTTGTTCTCCTTAACTCTGGTTCTTGTTTTCTTCGTCGGATTTCAGCGATCCGGTCGTTATTTCGCAGCGGCGGTTTTGAGCCTCTCGGCTGCGAGCATAATGTCGGCGAGGCGGTCGTCGCCCGCCTCTCGCTCGATGGCCATAGCGCCGTCGAAGCCAATTTCATCGAGCGTGGCGAGGAATGCATCGGAGTTGACCTCGCCTTCGCCCCAGGGCACTTCGGCGCCCCACGTTCCAGGGACCTTGGTGCGGGTTGCATCTTTTACGTGGAGGTGCTTGATCCAGGCAGCCAGGATGCGAAGCGCTTCGATGGGGTTGCCTTTGTCGTAGAGTATCATATTAGCCGGATCGAAGTTTACCCCGATGGCTGGATGGTTAAGCCTCTCAAGAAAATCCCTCAGTTCTTCGGCGGTTTCCTGGCCAGTCTCCAGCAGGAGGATCACGTTCTTCTCGGCGGCGGCATCGGCGAGCAACCTGATTCGGTCGCGTAGCTTCCCGGCATAGGCGGGGTCGGATTCATCGATGAAGCCGGCGTGCATCGTGAGATACTTGACGCCGAGTTCCGCGGTCAGACCGGCAGCGTCGAGGAAGAGCTTGCGGTTCCGCTCCCAGTATTCGTCGGGCACAATGCCGCCGGTTATTTTTATGGCTTCGAGGGTGGAATAATCTTCCTGGGGAAAGTCTATCATAGTGGCCGTTATGCTCCAGTCTTGACTGCGGATCCGAGATAGGACGTCAGGGTCTTCGATGGCGGGCCTTACGCCGAGGTGGACATGCTCAAGTCCGATCTTGTTCATTGCCTCGGCCACACCGGCGATGTCGGTTTGCAGTGACCAGGAACAAACACCTACGGGCCATTTTTTGCATTTCATTTTGCGGCTCTCCGATTCAGTTCGCTGTCTTTTTTGCCTGCGGTCAGGTAATATCGACCGCCCGTTTTTTCTGGATGGACTCTTTTTCGGCGGCAACAATCCTGACCGAGTCCCTGGATTGTTCGAGGGTTGTTATAGGCTCGAGTTTTTCTCCGGCTATGAGCTTTGCGAAGTGTTCTATCTGGAGGAACCAGCCGTCGTCTTTGGCAAGCTCGGGCGTAAAGGCATCGCCCTCGGCGGGGCAGATTCTGAACATTGGCTCTCGCGTCAGGTCGTAACTGATGGTCGCCTTTTCGAGCATAATGTTGAAGCTCATCTCAAAGCCGAACGACGGTGTCATCGCCCAGCTGCCCTCGGCCGTTACGACCCTGTCGTCGTTGTAGAGGTACTGGGTAACGATGTGGGCAAGCCCGCCGCCGGGGCCCTCTGCTCCGAAACTTGCAACGGCTTTGGGCAGCCCAAAAAGGTACTGGACGTAGTCGGTGTCGTGAATATGCAGGTCCAGTGCCATTCCGCCACTTCGGCGCTCGTCGAGGAACCAGTTGTCGAGGCTCCAGGTAGGTGGGGCGCCGAGCCTTCTAAAAGATGCAGCGAGGACCCGGCCGTACTGATTGCTCTCGACGATTTTTTTCGCCTCAGCATATTCGGGCCAGAACCTCACGCAGTGACCTATCTGGAGGATTTTGCCGGAGTCTTTCGCGGCGTCGATCATCCGGTCGCATTCCTCGATAGTCAGGGCCATCGGTTTTTCGCAGAGGACGTTTACTCCCGCCGAAAGTGCCTTCACCGAGAAGTCCGGGTGTAGCGGGGTCGGCAGCGTGATGGACAGCGCATCCAGCTCTGTCTCGGCGATCATTTTGTCGAAGTCTTTGTAGAGCTCGATGGTGGACAAGTCAATCTGGGCCTGCGGGTCGCCGATGTTGCCGACGGCCTTCTTCGTGTCCTCGACAATGTTGGGATTTGTGTCACAGACGGCGACGACCTTGGCGTTTTCGAGCCTGTTCCAGCACAGATAATGCGTGCGGCCCATAAACCCGAAACCTGCAATGCCTACTCTAAGCATCCTTGCGGTCCTCCAAATCTTGGCTTCCGGTGCAACCCGGACAGAGTTCGGCCACAACGTATTATGATGGGGCATTTTACCAGGATCAACTGCTCCATCAAACCAAAAATTGTGCGGTTTGCGGGGCGAACAATCCGGGGCGTCCTGCTGGCCGATTCCACAAGACCAGGAGCAGGGGCGTGGGGCAACCGTTGAAAGATTTCCCGGAAAGCTCGTGAATATTTGCCGTGGATAGCTTAGAATTCTGGGTGTTGATGAGAGTAAATGGTGACGGAGACAGGCGGGCCGGCTTATGAATTCGAAAGAACGGGTATATGGTATTCTGGCGGGGGATCCGGTCGATCGGCCGGCTGTTACGCCGATCTTTATGGCCTGGGCGGCGCACTTCATCGGGCGGACATACCGCGATTATTACCTGGACGGAGATGTCCTGGTCGATTCGCAGCTCGCCGTCACCAGGGCGTTCGGCATCGACCAGATAAGTGCCATAAGCGACCCGTGGCGCGAGGCCTCGGCGTACGGGATGGAATTCGAATATCCCGAAGAAGGGGTAGGCAAGCCAAAGAAGGTCCTGCTAAACAGCGAAGGTGACATTTCGAAGTTGAAAGGCGTCGACCTGCGAAAGTCTGAGCGGACCAGGCAGCGGATCGAGAGCGTTCGGCGAATGGCATCCGAGGTAGGGCAGACGCACAGCGTATTAGGGTGGGTGGAGGGGCCTTTCGCCGAGTACGCTGACCTGCGGGGGGTTGAGGCGGCAATGCTGGACCTGATAGATCGACCGGAATTTTTCGTAAAGGCGGCGGGGGTTATCATCGACAACCAGATAAAATTCGCCGTCGCACAGGTCAGGGCGGGCGCGGATATGATCGGAGTCGGCGATGCCGCAGCGAGCCTGATATCTCCGGCTGTGTACAAGGAGCTTGTTCTGCCGTTGGAACAGAAGCTCTTTACGGCGATTCACGAGGCCGGGGCCGCGGTCAAGCTGCATATTTGCGGCAACATCACGAACCATATCGAGTATATGGCCCGGAGCGGGGCCGACGTCATAGACGTCGATTGGATGGTGCCACTTGAACGGGCCAGAGAGTTGGTCGGTCCGGATATCGTTTTGTGCGGGAATTTCGATCCGTCAGCGGTGTTGCTTCAGGGTAGCCCCGAAGACGTGGCCGGTGCCGCTAAGGCCTGCATTGAGACTGGGGGAGAGAAGTTCTTCCTGATGCCCGGCTGCGAGGTCCCGCCGGGCACGCCCGAGGAGAATATCCGTGCGTTCTGTCCGTGCGATGGCTGTCTGATCCGGGAGGGGTTCGGATCTTAGGCGTTAATCGGCGAGATTTTCTGTGGGGCCCCCGCCGGCGTGCCCGCTGCCGAGACAAACTGCCGTAGGCATCGGCAGGATGCGCCGAGGGCGTCGCGCACGCGGCCCGGAACGTCCAAGGGGGCGCTAATAGCCGCGCGGCCTGTAACGTCGGTAGCCGTAGGGATACGGCCCGTAGAAGCTGAAGGGGTCCATCATTCTACGGGTGGCCTCTACGTCGCTGCCGAGAATATCCAGGCGACGACGCAGATCCTGCTCCATCGCCGGTATCACCTGTTCGAGCTTCTGTTGATTCTCCTGGACGGTAGTTACGGTCTTGTTGAGCTTTTCCAGGGTCTGGTCAATCTGCTTGATTCTCGCGTCCAATCTTTCCTCGAGCTGGACAAGCCGCGTCTCGTACTCGGCCTGGAATTCGAGTTCCTTGAGTTTTGCCCGCGATTCGACTTGTTTTGTCCATAGTTCCCTGTCGGCGGTGAGCTGGGCGATTTTTCGGTCTATCTCGGCTATCCGCTGCCGGTTCATCTCGGAGTCTCCCGTTATGAGCCTCTTTGTTCGTTCGTAGCAGCGGATCGCCTGGATAAAGTCGTCGGGGTCATCCTCAAAGTCCCAGGTTCTGCCGGCGAAGTACTCCGCAAGGTCCTGGTAGTATCTGCTTTCGGTGATGGTCTTGGTCTGTATGGACCTTGGGTCGATGTCCCGCTTGCTGTAGGTTGCGACGATGATCTTGCTGCCCTCAATCTGTTCTACGGTGATCTTGTTTCTGTCTTCGGTTATGAGCTTTCCGTAGATGAGCCTGCCGTCCTTGAGATAGAAGTCTGCCGTCTTGACGGCAGGTACTGCATCCCTGGGCGTTGTTGGACTCGGCGCTGCCTGGGCGGGAGGTTCGGCAGGGCGCTTGGCGGCCTGCAGTACCCGCTGCATAATGGGCGCCACCTCCGGGGGCTTTGAGTTGGGGTCTTCGGCGTCGGGTTTTGCCAGGCCTATTCGTTTTGCCAGCGAGGTTCTCGTGTTTGTCGGCCAGGCGTCTCTGGCGTGGACGGTGATGATACAGGCTGAGAAGATCAGGATAATCGGCAGCGTGCTTTTGGTTCCGGCGCTTTTCATTTCTGTGTCCTCCAATCAAACCGGTTCCCCTGCAGTAAGCAGAGCAATTATAACAGTCCCTCCGCCAAAAAACCAGAAAAATGCGGGCTTTCGACTTTCCTTGGGTGCGCCGGTGATTCGCTTCGGTTGGCCCGCAGCGCGCTCAGCCGTGTACCAGCAGGTATGCCCTGATCAATTCACCGACGCTCCAGGCCTGGGCGATGCAGCCTCTCGGCTTGTGAGGCGGATCGCCGTCGAATATCTCGGAGATGTTTCCGATGCAGGCCTCGCTTGTGAGGTGTTCGAGGAGCGGCTGAATAAAGGTTGCGGCCGTCCTTTTGCTCTTCCTGCTGTAGCCGTTTATCTTCAGATATGCTTCGACGAATGGGCCGATAAGGTAGGGCCAGACGGTGCCCTGGTGATAAGCCTGGTCCCTTTGGGCTGGGGGGCCCTGGTATTTGGGTTTGTAGCGTTTGTCTTGTGGGTCGAGCGTGCGCAGGCCGAAAGGGCTCAGCAGGCTGCCTTGAACGGTCTGGACGACGGCCCTTTGCTGTTCGGTTGGAAGGGCTGAGAAGGGCAGTGAGACGGCGAATATCTGGTTCGGCCGAAGTGAGGAATCGACGGTGCCGTCCGGCAGGATGCAGTCGTTGAGATGGCCCAGTCGGCCATTCCAGAACAGATCCACGAAAGAGTTGCCGGCCCGATCGGCCATCGCCCCGTACCTTTGGGCGTTCTTGGAGTTTCTGTTGCCGTAGAACCTGGCCATCAGACGCAGGTCGTTGTACCACAGGGCGTTTACCTCGACTGCTTTGCCGTGCCTGGGGGTAACGGGCTGGCCGTCGCACTTCGCGTCCATCCAGGTTAGCTGGGTCTGGCTGTTGCCGGCGGTTATCAGGCCGTCGCTGTCGGCGTGAATGCCGAAACGTGTCCCTTTCTGGTATGAGTCAATTATCCAGCGGATTGCCGGCAGGAACTCCTGGGTGAATGTTCTTGAGTCGCCAGTGGCTTCGAGGTACTGAAAGGCGGCGTTGATGAACCAAAGGGGAGCGTCGACGCTGTTGAAATGGGCCGTGCCGGTGTAGTCGTCGAAGTTATTCGGGATCATCCCGTGGTCCATAGCAGCCGAGAAGGTGGTCAGGACGGACCTGGCCTGCTCGAACCTGCCGGTCGCGAGCATCAGGCCGGGCAGCGCGATAAAGGCATCCCTGCCCCAGTCCACGAACCAGGGATAGCCGGCGACGATCGTTGTACCCGGGGTCGGGACGTCTTGACGCTCGGTGATAAAGGCATCGGCAGCCAGGCAAAGTGTCCGCAGAATGCTGCTTGTATTCTTGTGCGGCACCGAGACCGCTGCCCGATAATGGTCCGTGAGTTTCTGCTGCACCGAGGCGAAATCGATATCGGCAGAGGCTTGCCCTTTGTACCCGCCGCTGAGACTTGCCCAGAGCAGCAGCTGCGTGGTTGAGGCGATACGTGCTCTGAAAAAGCCCGGTGTCCAGAGATCTTCGGTGAAGTCCTGGCCCCTCTCGGCGTTGGTACGGTAGACGAAGTTGAACCACCATTGTTCGTCTTTTTCGAAGCTGGCGCCCGGGCAGCTTATAAACAGCTCGCAGCTGCGGGGGACGTCGTGGTAGACGACAAGCCGGTTATCCTGTGGTCTTGCGGCAAGAGGGGCGTAGGATTTCTGGAGGGTGTGGAAGTTTCTCAGGCCGACGAAGGGCCTGACGACGAATTCGACCGCCCGGGGAACTTGCTTGAAGTCGTACCGGATCACGACCGTCTCGCTGTCCCGGAGCAGATAGATGGATTTAGTCAGGCACAGCTTTTCCAGTTCATAGTCGAAATGAACGCCCACGTCACGGCGGAAATTCCTCAGATAGGTGAAGCCCTGCGGTGCAAACTTGTTGTCGAATTCGAAGGTTGACAGGCCAAATACCTTTTCTTTCGGCGAATTGTCTGGTCTGTAGTAACCAGAGGGGTCGGCGGGAAAGACGATCAATTCGAGGCAGTTGGCCAGAGCCATAATTCTGTTGGCGGGGGGATCCAGAGCACCGACCAGAAGCCCATGATAGCTGCTTGTGTTGCACCCGATAACCGTTGATGAAGCATAGCCCCCGCGCCCATTGGTCAGGAGCCATTGCTTTGCGAGCAGATCTTCTATGGAGCAGCCTGTGGTTGAGAGAGATGCGATTGGGGCGGTTTCTGCTTTTTGCAAGGTCAGCACGGTATTTTCCGGACGCTTATCAGAGCGGCAAACTGCTCATCTTGAGAATGGTCGCTAATAATCCATAGGTCGTCAGCCGGGAACCTGGCTGTTTTCAGTAAGGCCGTACAGCGAGGCTCGTCGGTTTAAGAGCTTGGCACAACGGCCCTGGAGGTTGTCAAGGACATTCATAAAGTTGATATACGAATCGTAGGGAGATTCGTACGGGTTGAAGTACTTGTGCACGTCACCGTCTGCAAAGTACTTGGTGCACATATAGTAGAAGTGGTCTGAGGCCTGCAGTTTTCGCCAATCGCTGATGATCTTTTCGTCTGCGGTGTTCTTGACTTTCCTTTCGAGGCGGTAGAGTTCGTGGATGGCGCTTGACTGCATAGCATTTCCGAGCCAGGCAGACAGGTCTCTTTCGGTGTCGGCCCAGCTAATGACGTGAGGGACGTCGACGACGTCCACGGACTGATAGGATTTGATCAACTCGCTGGGTGTTTTGAAGTCGTTGTCGGGATGTTCGAGGATTTTTTCGGGCAGATGCCGCATGAAATTGAATATCCCGGTGTCTTCCCACTGGTGCTCGCCGAAGGTTTCATAATCCATAAAGAGGTTGACCAGGTTGCCGTTTCCGTTGATGTTGCTGATCCAGCGTGCGAATTTTTCGGCGGTCAAAGGCCACTCGGGCCAGTTGCGATTGGAGAAACGAAAAGCGATGTCGTCGCTGAGCTGGTAGTTTTTTAGCAGAAGCTTGATTCTATCGCAGTTCCTGGGCTTGTAGAGGAAGTTGGGGCTTCTGCCGCCCAGGATGTGGTCGGCTCCCTCGGTGATGATTGCGTCGAATCTGCCGAGCGATTCGATGAGCGAGGCCAGCTCATTATTGTAGATAAGCTCGGTATTTCTGAACACACTGGGCGTCTGTCCGAAGAATCGGCTGATGGTTTCGACGTGCTTGTTGATCTGTTCGATGAATTCGTCACGGGAGTAGAGGAAGCTCAGGCTGTGGTAGTATGTCTCGGCGAGGAACTCGACACAGCCTGTTTGGGCCAGGGCGTCGAACGTGCTCAGGACCTCGGGCGAATACCGTTCGAGCTGTTCGAGCAGTACGCCGGTGATGCTGTACGCGACCTTGAAGCGTCCATCGTGCCGCCGAATCAGCTCGAGGATCAGGCGATTTGCAGGCAGGTAGCACTTGTTTGCGACCTTTCGGCAGATAAAGGAGTTCTTGTAGTCGTCGAAATAGTTGGGGTCGGCATCGAATACCGTGTAATGCCTAAGCCGAAGAGGCTGGTGGACCTGGAAGTAGAAACAAACAGAAGGCATATCTCCGACTCCGTGTTACGTATGGGCCCGTATCGCAATTGAGGTCCGGCGGCGACGATTGCTCAAGCCGGGACGAGCATTTCCTGGTAAATCCGCAAACACTTCCTTGCGCTGTCTTTCCATCGTAGCCTCCTGACCTCGAAGTTGCCGTGATTCCTCAAGGTCATCTGGAGGGGTGGGTATTTCAATACGGCAACGATTTTGTTGGCGATTTCGTTAACGTCCCAGAAGTCAACCTTCAGGGCGTGCATAAGAACTTCTGAGACGCCGCTTTGCTTGCTGATGATCACGGGCACGTCGTTCTCAAGTGCTTCGAGCGGAGCGATCCCGAAAGGCTCAGAGACCGAAGGCATAACATAGAGGTCGGCCATTTTGTATATTTTCTGGACGTCCCGGCCGCGCAGAAATCCGGTAAAAAGGACCTTGTGTCCAATTCCGAGCTGGGCAGCCAGCTCGATCGCCCGGTGCATCATATCTCCGGAACCGGCCATAACAAACTTGACGTTGTTGATTACCTCGAGGACTTTCTTGGCAGCGTAGAGGAAGTACTCCGGCCCTTTCTGCATCGTGATGCGACCGAGAAAGAGGACTATTTTTTCGTCGCTCCTGATACCGGTCTGGGCGAGGGTCCAGTCGCCGTTGCCGTTTCGTTCGACGCCGTTGTGGACGACCTCCACCTTCTCGCCGCTGAGACCATACCTGCTGATAATGAGGCTGCGGGTGTAATGGCTGACGGCGATAACTTTATCGGCCCGGTGCATCCCCTGCCGTTCGATATTGTAGATTACCTGGTTGACGTGCTCGCCGCTTCGGTCGAACTCAGTTGAATGGACGTGTACGACCAGGGGTTTTCCTGTAACGGCCGCCACGGCTATCCCGGCCGGGTAGGTCATCCAGTCGTGGGCGTGAACGATGTCGAATTGCTCTTCGGCGGCTAATTCGACGGCCAGAGCAGCATAGCGATGAACCTCGTTGTACATATCCTCGCTGTAGTCCGAGCCCGAGAAAAGTTGTGAGGCCGCTGTCGCTCGGCCGAGCGACAGCTGTTTTTGCCTGATAATCTCCTCGATCTTCTGCTGGTAGGACTGTGGTGTTGAATAGGCCTCGAGGGGCGAGCTGATCGTGCGAAAAGTAACGTTCTTGAGCTTGGCGGTTCCTCCGGATAAGTGAGCTTTGCGCGAGACCGGAGAGAGAAGCTTAACGTGCGAAACGTATTGGTTCTCGACCATCTTAGGCAGGACGAAGGTTATCCGTATTCCCAGTTCGTCCATAGCCTTGGTCAGGCCATAGCAGGCGGTGCCAAGACCCCCGCTGATGAACGGCGGGAATTCCCAGCCAAGCATGAACACTCTCAGAGATTCCCCCATTTCATTCAGTCTCATAATCGCTTGTTTTGGAACAGGTTAAGCACAGAGATCCCTTATGATCCCAAGAGTACAGCACGCTCAGGCGAGCAAAATCTCGACGGCGGCAAAGCTCAGCTGACCACCACTAAGGTCCTTATCGGCAAGAAATTACGCAATCTTAATTTCGAGCTTGCAAAAAAAGCCTTGCCCGGTCTCGCCTCTATACTATAAATCGGTGTTTTGGGGGGTGTAGGTTCAGGAAATTTTCCAAAAAACGTGAATCTTGAGGCTGATGACGGCCATATTATAGGTAGTTGGGCGAAATTTGGGCCACATTTTGAGCTCGGTTGTTGGTGCTGTGTTTTCAGCTGGCCGGCTCCAGAGAAGAGGGGTAGTTGTTTGCGGGCAGCGGCGACGGAGCGATTGAAAAAGCCGTCTGGCCAAGAAGAGGCCGCGACGGCTCAAGTCAATCACGGCAGGTGGATTCACGCTGGAATCCGCCTGGGACTCGGTGAGAATGTCATAGATCCTGGGCCTTTACGGTGGTACGGCGGTTGGCCTTGGCCCTTGCGATGGCGGCATCGAGCATGCTGTAGACGCATTCGCTGATAGCCTGGAGCGCCTCAGAAGAGGTCAGCATCTTCTTGCTCTTGATATACGCCTTCACCTTGCTTGCAACAATCAAAGACTCTCTTTTCTTTTTTGCCATTCTACAAACCTCCATGCAAAAGGGTTACAACAGAAACAAAACAGGACCGCACCACGATCCTCAGGTCCAGAACATTAACACGGATTCTTATTGCACAGAAGTACTCGCTGTGCAACAAAAAAATCCGCCCAAACGGTGAATTTTTGGCCTCACAGGGCCTGACGGCCGGGGCCCTGGGTGATGGTGGGGTGGGAGTGAATTTTGTGTCGGGCCAATGATTTTTGATAATCCGGCCCGGATGTTTTGACGAAGATACAGCAGAATTAGTGCTTAGCGTTCCGGTTTTGAGAAGGAACGGGCGAACAATTATCGGTAGGTTCGCCCGATTATATCAGCGCATTGAAGGCCCGAGTTATGGTGGAGTGATATGATGGGAAAGCGTTCGAGAAAAACTCGCAAGTCGCGTTCGGAACTCCAGGGTTATGTGGTCGTTACATTTGCGGAGGACCTGGACCTGGCCGCAGAATATGAAAGTCTGCTGCAGGCCAACGATATCCCTGTTGTTGTCAAGGAGCAGAGGGACCACATAGGCAACCTGGAGATAGCAGTGATGGTTCCAGAGGAATTTCTTGACGAGGCGCACGTGATAATCGAATCGCAGGATGCCTATGACGAGTTCTACGACTTTGCGATGGACAGGGACGAGGAGGATGATTTCGGCGAAGATATTCTTGAGGATGAGTTCTGATAGCGTGGGGTGGTAACCTGCGGAATGCGGAGGTGTGGATGCCCGTTGGGCAGGAAATACCCTGCTTGGAGAGCTGGTAGAGATATGGGAAAACGCCCATTAGAAGAACGGCGTGGCGGCATCGAGCGGAGGCGAAACGTTGTCGATAGGCGTCTGGGGCTGGACCGTCGTCGTGGACCTGGGCGGCGACTGAGTGAGGAACGTAAGGCCGCCGAGGAAGGGCGGATGTCGGATGAGCAGTTTGAGTTCTTGCTTGCCATAGAGGAATACAAGAAAAAGAACTCCCGGCCGTTTCCGACGTGGACGGAGGTGCTGGAGGTGATAAAGGCGTTGGGTTATCGCAAGGTGGCCGAGCCGCAGCCGATCGATCAATTGCACCAGGAGCCTGAGGAGATAAAGGTACCGCTTGGTACCTGGGACGACTGATCCGGCCGCTGGGCGTTCCCGGAGGGAGTTGTTGCGGTGTGGGGCAGGTATTTCACGCTGTTTGGGGGAGCCGTCTAACCGAATGGAGCTGGCATTTTGCCAAGGCTGGGCGCCCTGCGTGCGCTGTGCTGGTCGGCGTATGCGGACAGGGCTCTTGGCCGGCCGGCAGTTGACAGGTCAAAATAGATAATTTCCTGCCTGACGAGTGGGGTATAGGCGAATAGAGCCACCCAAGGCAGCCGATCGCGGGGCAGAAAATTTATTCGAGTTTTCTTCACAAATCTTTTGTCAGGGGGTATACTTTGCGCTCTTGATCAGCGTCTCAATCGGGCAGGAGATGCATCGGGGTGGTGAAATGGTGGTTTGAGGCAGGATTATCACAAGGAGTCAACTTAGATTTAGGGGATCAGACCATGGCAAAGATATCGATAGGATCATGGGCATACACTATCGGCCCATACGCTGAGGATCCCGTGCAGTGGGAAGAAGTGATCAAGAAGGTCGCTGAGCTGGGTTTTGACGGGATCGAGCTTGGAGGATTTCCACCGCATCCGAATCCGGACAATCTTCCGACAAAGGAAGATCGGGACAAGTGCAAAAAGCAGGTGGCGGATTTGGGTTTGGGATGGTCCGGGTTGGCAGCAGACCTGTGGAGCCAGCATCTGATTGATACGGAGGACAACAGCGCATATCTTGAAGCCTTCCGGAAGAACCTCCAGTTCTGTGTGGACGTAGGGATACCCGCGATTCGGGTTGACACGGTCCAGCCGCCAACGATTTTCGATCAGGTTGATGCGGATACGGCTCGCAAGCGAGTCGTCGATACGTGGAAGGTCTGCGCCGCCGAGGCCGCGGATGCCGGGGTCCGGATGGCGTGGGAGTTTGAGCCGGGCTTTGCGTTCAACAAACCCTCGGACGTGCTGCGGATTCTGGAAGAAGTTGACAACGACAACTTCGGAGTGATGTTCGATACCTGCCACGGATACATGGTGGCGTGCACGGGGGCCCGCCAGCCCGGAGAGCCGGAGATGCTGGAAGGCGGTGTCGTGGAATTTGCCCAAAAGCTGCGAGGTAAGATCAACCATCTTCACCTGATCGACTCGGACGGAACGCTTCACGACGAGGAGACCTCTACGCACGCTCCGTTCGGAGAAGGAAAGATCAATTTCGACGAGTTGATGCCCGAATTGGTGAAGAACAATCTGGAGTGGTGGACTGTTGATTTGTGCTTCTGGCCGGATGCCTGGGCGGTTACCGAGAAATGCAAGAAGGCTGTTGACGAGCTTAACAAGAAGTACGGATGATTGAAGCGGCTTGATTGTGCAGGCCTGATGTATCAGGAGGAAACGTTATGGCAAGGAAAAAGCTGAATATCGGGTTGATCGGTTACGGGTTTATGGGGCGGACGCACTCGAATGCCTACTGCAAGGTGAACCATTTTTTTGACGTGCCCTACGAACCGGTTCTGCAGGTTGTATGCGGCCTGGAGGACAAAGAGGCCAAAGCCTTTGCTGAGAGGTGGGGTTACGCATCCTGGGTGACGGACTGGCACAAGGTGATTGAGGACGAAAAGGTGGACCTCGTGGACATTTGTGTGCCGAACAACGTTCACGCCGAGATCGCAATCGCCGCGGCAAAGGCGGGCAAGGCGATCATCTGCGAGAAACCCCTGGCCCTGAATTCAGAGCAGGCTGAGACGATGGTCGAGGCGGTAGAGAAAGCCGGGGTGCCCAATTTGGTTTCATTCAACTACCGCCGGGTGCCCGCGGTGACGCTTGCCAAGCAGCTGATCGATGAGGGTCGGCTGGGCCGAATATTCCACTACCGGGCCAACTTTCTGCAGGACTGGACCATCTCGACCAAGGTCCCGCAGGGCGGTATGGCGACCTGGCGCCTGGACGCCAAGGCAGCCGGCTCAGGCGTCACCGGGGACCTCTTGGCACATTGTATCGATACGGCGATGTGGCAGAACGGGCAGATAATCTCGGTCTGCGCGACAACGGAGACGTTCGTCAAGGAGCGGATGCACGTTGAGACGGGCAAGGTCGAAGCGGTCGGCATTGACGATGCGTGCACGTTCTTCTGCCGGTTTGAGAACGGCTCGCTTGGTAACTTCGAGTCCACGCGGTACGCGCGAGGGCACAAGTCGCTTTACACTTTTGAGATCAACGGCGAGCACGCGTCGATCGCGTGGGATCTGCACGATTTGCATAGGCTAAGTTATTTCGACCACCGAGATGAGTCGATAGTTCGCGGCTGGCGGTCCGTTCACGTTACCGACAGCGATATGCCATATATGGACAAGTGGTGGGTGCCGGGGCTTCAGATTGGGTATGAGCACACATTTGTGCACCAGATAGCCGATTTCCTGGCGGATCTGGCCGAGGGCAAACCGACGGCGCCCGGCTTCCGCGACGCGCTGGCGACCCAGTATGTCTGCGACGCGGTGCTGGCTTCGGCCAAGGATAAGGAGTGGAAGACGGTCAAGAAGGCCTAAGGTGCGGCGATTTTTCGGCTTTTGGTGCTGCTTGGGCAGGAAGAGGCCCGCGAGGGCCTCCGGTGCTCAAGTAGTTGAACAATTAGGGGTTTTTGGTCGGGAGGTTTACGGTTATGTCCGTGAGTTCGATTGCCAGCAAGGCCCTTGAACAGGGCAAAGGAGTACTACGACTGGGTCCAAACTGGGTTCCACGTTCTTTCTGCGTGCCAGGCCGGCGGATTAAACTCCACCCGGACGATTACTACGCGATGGGAGGCGAGCGCGGGGGTATCGACGAAAGGTGGTTCGCCTCAACGACGCCGGCTGACAACGGGCCTTTGACATCAGAGAACGAGGGGTTGAGCTTTATTGTCTTCGAGGACGGCGAGAAGGTCGAAAAAATACTGCTGCGGGACGCGATCGAGGAACTCAAAGGCGAGATTATCGGGGACAGGCTCTGGAACCAGTACAAGCGCTGGCCGATGTACTCCAAGTTCTTCGACAATAAAGGCGCCCTGCCGCACCATATCCATCATCGCGACGAACATGCGGCGCTGACGGGTCAGTTGGGCAAGCCTGAAGCGTACTACTTTCCGCCGCAGGTCAACAACCACGGGGGCGACTTCCCTTACACATTCTTCGGCCTGAATCCGGGCGTGACAAAGGACCAGGTTCGCAAAGCTCTTCAGGATGCGGCCGAGGGAAAAGACAATGCGATCACGAGCCTTGCAAGGGCTTACCGCCTCCAGGTCGGGACAGGCTGGGATGTCCCCCCGGGAGTGCTGCACGCTCCAGGCAGCCTGTGCACGTATGAACCGCAGAAGGCATCCGACGTCTTCGCGATGTATGAGAACATCACGCACGACCAGGTCGTCCCGAAAGAGCTGCTCTGGAAGGATACGCCCAAGGATAAGATGGGAGACGTGGACTGGCTCTTGAGTGTGATCGACTGGGACCTTAATGTCGATCCGAACTTTGCTCAAAACCGCTTCATGGCGCCCAAGCCCGTTCGACCGGTCAAGGAGATGGAGGCGGAAGGCTATATCGAGAACTGGATATGTTATAAGTCCAGGGCCTTCAGCGCCAAGGAGTTGACCGTACTGCCGGGCAAGACAGTGACGGTAAAGGACAGTGCCGCGTATGGTTTCATTACGATGCAAGGACACGGCAGGTTGGGCGTGTGGGATATCGAGACGCCGGCGCTTATACGGTACGGCCAGCTTACTTACGACGAGTTCTTCGTAACCGAGAATGCCGCCAAGCAGGGCGTAACCATCACGAACCCGTCGAAGAGCGACCCGATTGTTCTGCTCAAGCACTTCGGGCCGGACAATCCGGACCTGACCGTTGAGTGAGTGTGCTTGGGCCTAAGAGCACAAGGGCGGCTTTGCTCTGAAATTGACATTCTGGCGGTGTCCGGTAGGCTGGACGCTCGATAAGAGTTGGCGGGTGATGAGGCGAGGGGTGAATAGAAAGGGACCCCGTCGAACTGGCTGACGGGGTCCTTTTTATTGCTTGTTTACGGCAGCTAAACGTCGCAGCTCCGGACGGCCTGCCTTAGACTTTCGAGGGGATCGCGGGTAGGGATGAATTCCTGGCCTACGTAGCCCTTGTACCCGGTCTGTGCGATTGCCCTCATAACGGCGGGGTAGTTGATTTCCTGGGTTTCGTCGATTTCGTTTCGGCCCGGGTTGCCGGCCGTGTGGTAATGGCCGATGTAGTCCTTGTACTGGCGGATGCGCGATATGATGTCGCCATCCATAATCTGCACGTGATAAATGTCGAACAGTAACTTCATACGCGGCGAGCCGACCTTCTTGACGATTTCCATGCAGTAATCCGTGTGGTTGCCCTGGTAGCCGGGGTGCCCTTTCATTTCAACGTTGACCCGGGTGTTGAGGATTTCCAGGCAGATGTTGACCTTTTTCTTTTCGGCGTAGCCGATTATCTTTTTGAAGCCGGCCACGCAGTTCTTGATGCCGAGGTCGTCGGGTATGTCCTCACGGAAGCCGGTGAAGGCGATGACGTTGGGGAAGTTGTATTCGGCGCAGGCATCAATCCTTTCCTTGGTTCGGGTGATAATCATATCGTGATATTTCGGATTGTTGAAGCCTTTGACGAATGGCGGATCCGGCATCCCGTTCGGCGAGATGGCGCACACCAGGCCATATTTCTTGAGCGTGGGGAAATCCTGTGGTTCCACGAGCTCGACGCTCTTCATTCCGAGGGTTCTTGCGATTTGACAGGCCTTTTCGACGTCCCAGTACTTGGCGAAGCACCAGTAGGCGATGGACTGATTGATGCGGCCTCTGGTTACTGCTGGGCCGGTTTTCTCTTGTGCTGAAGTGCAGCCCGGTAGTGCCAGGGCCGCGGCGCCGAGGCCGAGCGTCTGCATCAGGTTGCGGCGGGTGATGGAGTGGTTCCTTGTGGTCATGTTTGCTCTCCTTCTCAAAACTCGAAGATATCGGATGCAATCAGTATTACCAGCAGGTTCTCTTGTTGGCGGGCCGAGCTGCGGCGTTTCAGCCCGACGTGCCCGCGCCATACGCAGAGCAGATTTTAGGTGTGCGTGGGCCTGGCGGTCAACGAAAAAAGCCCTTATATAGTTCGCTCTGCGGCAAAGACCGTATCGGCCTGCGGAGGTCAAGGCCTCCGGGAATCCGCCGGCGCGGACTGCAAGGGCCACCTCCAGGTGGTGCACGAGACTACAAAAGGGGCGTAGAGGACCCGGGTCGATTGCTGATTTCTGCGGGCATAAGGCGAGCTGCCGCAGGGCAGTTTCTTCAGAGTGCCGGCACGCGTACCGTGGTCCCTCAAAGTTATCTGGCAGGGTAAAAATGGAGGCGGGGGGAGTCGAACCCCCGTCCCGAGATGCTTCAGGACAAGCGTCTACATGCTTAGTCGTTCTATTGGATTTCGCCCGGTCCAGCGCCGAACGACAGGCTCTCGAGCGGGCTATTTCGTAAGGTTCTCGCCGAACCGGCCCGAACAACCGGCTCAGCCAGCCTGCATTCTGACGCCCTTATCCGGCTGGCAGGCACAGCCGAAGAGGACGGGCCGCCAAATTAGGCGGCCATGCGCAACTGGTAGTTGCCAGGTAAATTTAGCGCCGGATGATTAGCCAGGCCAACCGGCATCCTGGGCATGCAGCTTATCTATCCGCCATCCGGTCGAAGCCGTTCGCCCCCATATTCACTTTTCAATTGCCCCCGGACAGGATGCAGCTCACCAGGAGCTCCGGATAGTATTATAACATTGACTACGACAGGTTGCAAGCACGGTTCGGCCGTGACGGCAGGTTTTTTGGGGGCCCTTGGTTGTAAACGGCGTCTTTGCCAGGCGGATTGTGCTCTGGCAATGCTTGTCGTTGCTCAGGTAGGCTGAAAAGTCTTTCTCTCCACAGCCGGAGGTGCACCGCTGGGTCGGTGAGCCTTGCTGTGGCAGGGAAATATAGTAAAATACCCTTCCGAGGAGAGGGAAAGTAGGGCCGTTGGGAGTTCTTGAGTTTTTGCTCTTTGCAGGCACCTTGTTGCGAGGTGCTCGAGTTTCGGGTTGGACGGGACTTGCAGTTGGGAGACAGACAGAGATGAGACGCTCGACAGTGGTATGTGTGTTACTTTTGCTTTGCGGTTTTTCTTCCGCTATATGGGGCTATGCGCCCACCTCGGATTACACCCCCAAAAAGGTCGAGGGGTGGAAGGTGCTTGTCAACAAGGAGCTACTTTCGGGCCACCCCGAGCTTGCGCGGGACGTGCTTAAGCTCCTGAGGTTCCAGCTGTACCAGATCACCCGTGTAGTGCCGCCCAAGGCCTTGCGTAAGCTGCGGGATGTGGCTATCTGGGTGGAGTACAACCATCCGCGTCACCCCTGTATGTGCTACCATCCGAGCAGGCAGTGGTTGATCCAGAATGATTTCAACCCCGAGAAAGAGCGCAGCGTCGAAATATCGAACGCCCGGAACTTCCTAAAGTGGACCAAGGACCAGCCTTGGATGGTTCTCCACGAGCTTGCCCACGCTTACCACCACTGTGTGCTCGGGCATAGCAACGCTGAGATCCGCGGGGCATACCAAAAAGCCATAGCGAGCAAGAGCTATGAGAACGTGCTCCACATCAACGGCAGGACGAGAAGGGCATATGCCCTTAATAACGATCAGGAATATTTCGCCGAATGCACGGAGGCCTTCTTCGGGACCAACGACTTCTATCCTTTTGTCCGGTCGGAGTTATACGAGCACGACCCGGAGATGTTCGAGGTGCTAAAGAGACTCTGGGGTGGCGAATAATTCTGGTTTGTTGGGCCGGGCCGACGGAGTTCGCCGGGGGTAACCGCGTACGGCTCGGGCCTCCACGCCGGCGGTGCCCTTGAGCATCTGGGCCAGCCCAATGTTTCGTCCGGACCCCTTGTTGCGTGGAGCAGCATCGGCTATACTTCTTTGCTTGATTTGTCTGCGGCGATTGAGTAATCTCGTCTGCCAGATGTGTACAGGGCCGAGGAGTCAGCCGGCCTTAACTTTATGAGGGTTTTTCAGTGGGCCGACAAACTATTGCCATTCTTGATTTCGGCAGTCAGTACGGGCAGTTGATAGCCCGCAGGGTTCGCGAGCACAACGTGTACTCCCGGATTTACCACCCCCAGACCAAGGCCGAGGAGCTATCGGCCGTGGAGCTCAAAGGCCTGATACTCTCGGGTGGGCCGGCGAGTGTCTACGACGCGGATGCCCCGCAGTGCGACCCGAAGATATTCGAGCTGAACGTTCCGATTCTCGGTATCTGCTACGGGATGCAGTTGGGTTGTCGGCTGTTGGGCGCCAAGGTGGTGCCCGTGGAAAAACGTGAGTACGGGCGTACGAGCTTATCTATTATCGACAAGAGCGACCTGTTTGCCAACCTGCCCGATTCGATCACTGCCTGGGCCAGCCACGGCGACCAGATCGCCGAAACAAACGGGATGTTCCACAGATTGGCGGTGACCGAGACCTGCCCGTATGCCGCCGTTAGGCACAAGAAAAAGCCCTTCTACGGTGTGCAGTTCCACCCGGAGGTTTCGCATACGCCGAAAGGCTCGGAGATCCTGAAAAACTTCCTCTACGATATTTGCGGCTGCGACGGCGACTGGAAGATGAGCGATTTCGTCGCCGAGGCGACCGAGGCAATACGCCGGCAGGTCGGGCAGGCAAGGGTCATTTGTGGGCTGAGCGGCGGCGTGGATTCCTCCGTCGTGGCGTCGCTCGTGCACCGAGCAGTGGGTGATCGGCTCACGTGCATCTTTGTTGACAATGGCTTGCTGCGCAAGAACGAGCGAGAAGGCGTTATCTCAACGTTTCGCAATCACTTCCATATGGACCTGCGGGTCGTGGACTGGTCCGGGCGGTTTCTCTCGGCCCTGGCCGGCGTTATCGATCCACAACAGAAGCGCAGGATAATAGGGGCCGAGTTCATCAAGGCCTTCAAATCCGGGGCAAAGGAGATTCCCGACGTCAAGTTCCTGGCCCAGGGCACACTGTATCCGGACGTTATCGAGTCCGGCTCGAGAGACGGCAACGCCGCGGCGAATATCAAGCTCCACCACAACGTCGGCGCACTGCCCGCAGACTTGGGCTTCGAGCTTGTCGAGCCGTTGCGCGACCTTTTCAAGGACGAGGTCCGGCTCGTCGGTGAATATCTCGGGCTGCCCGAAGACATCGTTTGGCGGCATCCTTTTCCCGGCCCGGGCCTGGCGGTCCGCGTGATAGGCGAAGTCACCCCGGACAGACTCGATATTCTCCGTGCCGCCGACGAGATCCTCATCGACGAAATCAGGTCCGCGGGGCTTTACAGGAAGATCTCGCAGGCCCTGGCGGTTCTACTGCCGATCTGCACCGTAGGAGTGATGGGAGACCAGCGGAGCTACGAAAACGTTGTTGCGATTCGAGCCGTCGAGACGGTTGATTTTATGACGGCTGATTTCTCGCGGATTCCCTACGAGCTGCTCGGCCTGATTGCTCGCAGGATCATAAACGAGGTCCGAGGCGTCAACCGCGTCGTCTACGACGTCTCGAGCAAACCGCCCGCCACCATCGAATGGGAATAGCCGGACGGTGCGCACCGGCACGAGAGAACTGGCCTGGTTGTTGCGGCCGGCTTTTCCAAGCCAGACTCCGACGAGCGTGCGGTGGTTCCTATTGGCGTGCGGCTGCCGGCCCGAGATAGCCTTGAGTCCTGAAGCTTTCGTACACCACCGCATCGCATTGCAAACGAGCGTGGATCTGTCTGCGGGTAAGAACCTCACGCAAAATCACGTCGACATTTCTGCAATAGAACTTCATGCCGAGAGAAAAGCCCTGATCTCAATCACCAGCATAAGCCGGTTCTTCATCTGTTCTAATGTCCACCAGCTCTATCTTGGGGTAAAACTCGAAAATCGGGGCGGCTGGCCGAACTTCAAACGCGAGGTCCAGCCCTACGCGGCGGTGTCCCTGCACGGGCCGGAGCCGCACATTCTTCGTACCGCCGGCATAGTGCAGCACTTCACCTGATTGACCTGATCAGCACCACTATCGTGTTGACTCGGCGGCCTCGGCAATCAATTCTACAGAAAAGACCGGTAGTCTCGTTTCGGGGGATTCCCAAGTCTTCTTCCACACGGTCTGCCTGCCGCCGCCAAGAGTGATGATATTGGGCCCCTCTAATCGAACATCACCAGGCAAGGGATGCTGTATCTTGAAGGTAATCGAACGGGCCATGCTTTCGTTGCCGGGATCAGTATGTACGACGGTAAGGGTTCCGTCCTCGTCCACGGTGGTCAGGATGAGAGAGTCACCCGACACGGAGTATTCCCTCGGCTCTTGTTCCCCGGTTACGACATACCGACAAACGATAGGCCCTTGCTCACTGCCACTGATCGGGATTCGCCACGCCGATACAGGCCCCTGCCTTAGTAAGGTCTCGACTGTCCGCTCGTTGGCGGACGACTCGGTGCGGTTGTCACAGCCGTTGAGCATCAGCCAGGCACCGAGCACACCCAGGCTCAATGCACGATGAAAATGCCGCGAATGCAGCATCGGACTCTCCTTGATTCTGTCGCCTTGGTTCATAAATCCAGTCGCCTCCCCAGCGAGTTCGAGGCGAGCTTCGATAAAGCGATTATAAGCCTCTCACGCACAAGAAGCGAGAAGAAAGCCTTCCGTTTCCGGCGGAAGGCTTTCAGTCCAGTCAAGTCGGGGCGACTGGACTTGAACCAGCGACCTCTGGTCCCCCAGACCAGCAC
>CAZWAP010000017.1:0-46991 GCA_964632005.1 uncultured Pirellulales bacterium
GCTTGTGCAGCTCCACCGCATAGGAAGTATAGGTGGTCCCGTCCAGAATAGTCCTGACGCCGGCAATTTCCGATATGTATATGCACGGCCGCTCGAAGCCGTAATACCTTGTCCCGTTGGGGTCGAAAACATCCGGTACTACCGTAACGCTTGAATCGCTGTCCCGGAAGTCCACCAGGTTGGCCGCAATTTGAGCTCCTAAGCTACTCGCAGCCGCCAGGCTCAGATTCGGGTCCGCATCCAGGATGGCCGCCGTTATCTCTTGATGAAGTAGTCCCTTCGAAGCAGTGTTGACATTCGCCATTTTTCCGGAATTCGGCACTACCCTCGGCGGGCCGGTGGGCCGCAGCGGACCCATCAACCCGGCTGGATTCAGAATCCGATCCATACTGCACGTCGTCGCGATGTGCCGGTAGTCATATCTGATGTCTGCCGGGGTCCGCATCCGGTCGATTGCTATGTTCGCTCGGGCAAGCCAGTCCGCCTTGCCCATACCCGAGCCACCCAGGCCTATCGGAACCTCCAGCGTCATCGGGTTGAGAAAGGACCCCGTCCAGCCCAATCGCTCTATCCGGACATCGGTATCTTTCTGATTCAACAGGAAGCGATTTCGCAGCTCTAACTCATCTGAAATCTCAAAGGGCGTGTATGGCATAGGCAACTCACCGTACTGCCATACTACGTTGTCTTCATACGCCCGCAAGTCGTTCGCATCAAGCCCTACCCCGTAGTTCGCCCTTGCCGTCAGTAGGGCCGTCCCGTCGGCGAGTGTCGCCCGCTTGCCCGGCCGATTGGCCAAGCCCATAACGTTGACCTGCAAAAGGCTCGTGCCGTCCACCCGGTTTAGGTCAGGACTGCAAGGATCGAACTCGAAGCCGGTATTGAGATTGAGCATCCCGCAGTTGTCGATCACCCGAACCGCCGCGTAAATCCGCCTGCCCTTGCTCGACGTCACCCCGTCCAGTTCGATCCACTTGGAATCCGCTATTGCGTCGCCGTCCGCGTCCGCCAAACTCCCGTCAGCCGGGTCGATCTTGATCGGGGCGGTCTCCGCAACTACCTCGATCGGCACGTTCCGGTTCCGCTGCGACCGGCTCAGGTATCCGGTAACGGTAACGTCGCTTATCTGCGGCCAAGTGCCGTCTTCGTTCGGCTCGAGGGCCGCCAGCCACCTGTCCTCCGGGCCGGGATAATCGTAGTATTCCGCAACCTCGTCCCCCGCAAGTCTCGTGCCCGGCACGTCCCACGCCAACTGTTCGCATATCCGCCCCACAACCGTCTCGACCGCCAAATCCAGCTCTGTGCTTTCCGACAGGGCCGACGTCGCCATCCTATCGACCCGTGTGGTCATAACGAACAAAACCCCCACGATCGCCAGAAGGCTCGTCAGAACCACCGTCAGGATAAGCGCCGAACCACCGCGACGCCCTTCCGGGCTGGCCCCGCCTACAATCATCGATCTTGACCTTGCCGCTTTCATTCTGCCCGGCTATCTATCCAGGTAAACAATATGTGTAAAAGTCCTGCCCTGCTTTATGATGCCCTTGGAGTCGTACAGCGTGAAAGTAAACTTCAACGCCCGTCCTAACCCCGGTATCCTGTTGAAATTCGCCTCGTCCATCGGCCCGCTGTACACAAGCCCGTTGATACTGACGCCCCCGTACGTGCTGCCGTCGCTGGCCGTCCGCCAAGGATACAACACACCGGGAACCCTGCTCGGATCACCGAGGAAAAAATCCGTCCGACCCACCGAAACCCCGTCTCCGTCCGGGTCAACCTCCGGAACCCACCGCTTCTGCTCATCGTACCAGCCCTGCACCTTGAACTCTCCGACGCCTTCGCACAGCAGCATATGAACCGAATCCGCGTACGCCGGGTCCATCCGTGCGCCCCTGACGCCCGGCGACACGGTCGGAGATGCCACGTTCACATCGCTGATCACCGTGAGCATATCCCGCTTCAGCGCCCAGGGAATGTGCTTCCACTGCTCCATCGTAATCTCGTCGTACTCGTACACGTTGTTCCAGCGGTACCAACCCATCCGGACGGGATCGAAGTCATCGAGGTCGGGGTCGGGTGGTACGAGGATGTGCTGGGTCCTGGCGAGCACACGGTCGGGCCTGTTCTGCGCCTCCGGCCGGACGCCTCCTCTCGTAGCCAGCATATAGCAGACCCTCGCAAGGTTCCCACGCACCGCGGGCGACCTGCCGTATGACTGGAAATCGCCCGTGGTAAAGAACATTATCCGGTCGAACCGCTCGAAACCGTCAGCGTCGCAATCTTTGAAATCTTCCGGTACAGGAGGCGATGACCTCTTATCAACCGCCACCCACGCAACGAATATCTCCCCATCCTTGCGCAGGGCCGTAAAGTCGGCGTCGAGTTGCTCGGTTATCGCACGCAGCTTCTGCATAATCTCGGCGTTCGCAACCGCCAGGCGGTACGAGTCAATGCTTGAGCTGAAGATCACCCCCGCAAAAGACAGAACGATCGCCAGTATCCCAACCGCGACCATAAGCTCGATAAGTGTAAACGCTTTTCGCATTTCCTGCCGGCTAAAACCTTATTAACTTCTGATACACCCCTATGCACGGTCCCTTGCCCCCGCCTATCGGCGGCGGAACAGCCCAGACGACATCTCCACCCGTCCACGGCTTATCCGGCGCAAGCCTTATCTGGTTTGCCGCCAGCCCCGCACCGCCTCGCTCAACGACGCGATAAATCTCTCCCCCGCTGTCTTCGACTATCGTGTACCCGTCGTTGATTCGTCTCTCTTTGCCCGCCTCTATCGTCAGCACGAACTCGCCTACAGCCCCTGAGACACCGACCCGCATCGGAACGGGCCAATCCACCGGCCCTGCAGGACCCTCGTACATCGTCGCCGCCCCGATCTTCCTGCTGACAAAAACCGTCACCTGCAAGGAGTGGTTTGGGTCGGACGGCATCCGGCGGCACAGCGCCGACCAGTAGTATTGCTTTTCAGACGCGGTTCTCGTCGATGGATATGCAAATTCGCCCGCGTCGATCGACGCACTGTCAGGCCCTATCTCCAACCCATATAGCCTTTGCCGATCCACCGCCAGATTCGGGTCGTCCCGGTCCACGCCGAAGATCCTGACCTTCGCAAACGCTTCCTTGGCCACCACCGCAGCAATCGTCCGCTCCGTCGAGACCGTCGCAAAATGCACCCCCACCACGAACGTGCCGCCGATGAAAATCATCCCAATCGCGAGCGTCGCAACCGCTAACAGCACCTCGGCCAGAGAAAAACCTCTATGTCCCCGGGTCCCAGCCATAACTCTTGACTCAATCCTTCGGAATTATCGTTCCTGTATGGGGGTTTATGTAAATCGCATCGCCGGCCAACGCGCGCAGACAATCCGACCACCCCCTGCCCGCTGAGAACGCCCGCCTGAACTCGGCCCTGTCGTAAATAACAAACCTCCTTCGACTGTACTCCGGCCCCAGCCCCAGAGCCGGGTAATCGTCCTGGTAGAACATCGCGCCCCCGGCACCGACTTCTGCTGCCTTATTGAAAACGTCGTCGCCGCTGGTATCGCCACTCCGTGCCGCCGTATCGGGTATGCCGTTGCGATTTCGTACCCGCACCTCGTGCACAACAAGCCTGCCCGAAGGCGAAAAAATAATCGAAAAAGTCGTCGTATCTCTTAGCTCCTCGAGCGCGTCTATCTCCACGTCGCTGTCGATGGGTTCTTCCGCCGTGATCGTAACCCGCGAACCGGAAACACTCCTGCTGACCAACGTGAGGTCCATCACGCCGATCGAATCAGGCAGCTTCATGGGCTTACAGCCCTCGATCGCGCGGAATCCATTGGCCAGACCCGTCCCACTCGGTTCACGCTCCGGGTCGTGAATGATCAAAACCATATATTGCGGGGCGCTGAGCGGATTCAACGGATCCGAAGCATCCGGGTTATATGCCTTCTGGAACCGCACCCCTGCATACCGACCCTCTTTGGCCGCAACAGCACGCGCAGAAGCCAGCGCAGAGCTTATCATCGCCTTGGCCGGACCGCCTGATTCGAACGAATCCATAATCACTCGAATCGCCGGAATCCCGACACCCACCAGCAGTGCCATCACACCGACTGTGACCGCCAGCTCAGGCAGTGTAAAGCCTAACTGTCTGGGTTTTCTGCTCATCGGCCTGCTCTACCGAATACGCAACACTCTCGTCTACCGGTTAGTAATATTGTCGCCGGCCGTCTTTATGTCCTTATCCGGACCGGCCGATATCAACCGAGGGAAACTATCCCCCGGACTGTACCGGTAATCCAGCACCGTACCCCACGGGTCGTATATCTCCTGAACCTCCGGAACAGCCCCGGGATCGAACCTGTTCGCTATGAATCTCTTCTCGACTCTTTCCAGTACCTCGCGCGACCCCGGCAGCGAGTAAAGAGCCGCGTACAGCTTCTCGCAATTGGCCCCCGGCTCCCCATCCGAAGCCTCCGGATAAGCTCCGTAGAAATCGTAATACTCCTGCAGAGCGCTCTCTAATACCGCGAAGGTAGCCATAACGGCCTTCCTCTTGGACTGCCTCTCAAGCCCCGAGCCCACACCCACCACGATCGCAGCAAGGATCGCAACGACAGCCAGCGCCACCAGTATCTCAACAAGGCTTATGCCGATTGTGTGCCTGCCGCTTTCCATAGTCTCAGCTCACTCAAGCCAGGAGTGGACGACCTTCAGTCGCCAAAGTTGCGGATGTCGTCTTCTGTTCCGTAAATGCCATCCGTCCCCGCGCTGATCAATATGTACGAGCTCGGGTTGTACGGCCAGGGCTTGGCCGTTATTCGGGGGTCCTCGATGTAATCATAGAAACTCGCCCCCGTGGGGTCGTCGAGAGGATGGGGTTTCCCGTCCTCTCTTGCTTTTAGCAGGATCAGGACCTCGTTGTCCCGGTAATCGTAAACTTGCCGTATCTCCTTCCCCGCCGTATCGGCCCTGTAATACAGGATCGGTGCACCGGCTTTGACGATTTTGCCATCAGGCAGCCTTACCTTCGTCGCCCCAAACACATCACACAGTACATACGTATCCCCGCTCAGGGGTGCCGTCCCTGTCCGTACAAACAGGCTGCTCAACTTGAAGGCGTTTCGCGTGCCGCCCTCTATGTACGGCCCTTTCCTGGCAGACAGATCGGTCGGATCATATACAGGTACACCTGCCGCGTCCGTACCGTCTGACTTCCAGGCCGACCTTGGATGAAATCCCAAAAGGTCCCAGCCCAACAGCGCTTCGGCCAACCTTTGCGCGCCGCAATAGTCCAACCGCACGCCGCTGGCCGGATCCGCACCGATTGATGGCGGATAATCCCCGTAGTCGTTCTTGAACGCCGTCAGGCCCAGCTCGATCGCCCCCAACTGCGACTTCTGCTTGGCCTCCTTCGCCGAGTTCTTTACCGCCGTCAGCGCAGGAAGAAGTATCCCCACTAACAGCGAAATTATCGCCAAGACCGTTATCAGCTCAACAAGTGTAAATCCCCGTTTTTTGTCTCTCACTGCTTATTCCCTTCTATCTACCAGGCCGCGTTCCGACCGGCTATGGGCCCTCGATGATGTTGCAAGCGAGCCACTTGTCGCCCAGAATCGCAAAGTCGAAGAAGTTTATCCGGCCCTTAGGCCGAACGTCGTCCCCGTGGAACAGGTTGTACTCGTAATCAGGATCCACTACCGTCAGCCAGCTCGCCGCAAATTCCGCCAGACCTGCCATATCGCCGGCCCAGACCGCCGCGTAATTCGCAAAATCTCGAAAATCTATCATCGCAAAGCTGCTCAAATCATCATCGCCCCTGAACAAATTCGCCTTGTCGTTCGGGTCCACCGCCTCGCTCAGCCACAATCCAGCCAGAAGTTTCAAATCGTTGATATCCACGCAGCAATCCCCGTCGATGTCACCCTCCATCGGCCCCGCACCCCCACAGAAAAAATCACACTCGACCATATCCCAGAACGTCACGTATCGGCGCCCGTAAAAGCTACCCGCCTCGTTAATCCGCAGGCCCAGTGATAGCAGGTGCGGGCCCTCACTCCTGTACTTCTCTTCCACCAGGTACACCACGTCGGTGTGCTCGCCCCTGACGTCAGGGCCAAACCCATCTGAGTCCCACACGACCTCGCCGTCAATCATCACCACCGCCGTCGCCTCGTTTGGGTCCCACTCGGCCGGGATGTAAGGATACCGCTGCTTATCGAGCTTCAAATCGAACACGATACGCTCAACATTCACCAGACTTACAGGCTGCGAAACAGTGGCCGTCTCGCCCCCCTCGAACGTCTTCCACTCCGAATGAAGCGTAAGGTTGAAAAAGCCCTCCGTCGCCCAATCGGTATAGATATATCCCTTGAACTTGCCGGCAGGAATATCCGCGGTCCAGCCATTGGGCTCCTGCGCCGTCACATCTTCAACATACCCATCGAGTTCGAAGCTGCCGTTGATAATCTCGCAGTCGTCCGCCCGAGCCGAGCCCGCAAGCAATAACGCGACCACGCCACAAACCAAGATCCCCACATTCATCGCTTTCATCCTTCCTTCATCCTCCCAATGTCTCTTATCATCAGCACCCACGGGTGGCCCTTCCAGCCCTTGTGCCGCCGGCCCGGTCAAACCAACTCAAAACCACGGCCCCTCTCCATCCCACAGGGCACGCTCACGGCCGCAGCCAACCACCTCAGTCGCGATATTTCCACTCAAAGTTGCAAATATCGTCCGCTGTACCGTATTCCCCATCGTAGCCGGCCGAAATCAGAATGTAACTATCCGCCCTGAAAGGCCTCCGCACCGTCGTAACCTTATCGCTTTCGGTATTCTTGTAGAATCTCGCGGGGTTTTCCAACACGTGCTTCTTACCCTCCGAACCGGCCCCTCCCGCAGCCCAGGGTTTGCCCAGCGCCACCAGCTCCTGGTTGTCCCAGAAGTTGTAGATGTTCCCCGCGTTGTCAACCGGGCTCATCGGCAGACCCTCATCATGGAAACGTCCCCGCGTGTCGGCCTTGTAGTACAGTACCGGCATACCGGCCTTCACACCCGTCGGCAGCTTTCGCGTGAAAACGTCACACAGCACCAACGTCTCCGGCAGGTAAGGCCCCACGTCGCTGCCGTAAATCTTCTCCATCCTAAAGGCGTCGGCACTCTCCGGCGGCAGAAACGGGCCTTTGCGAGCAGAAAGGTCGTCCGGGTCGTACAGAAATCGCGTACCTGCGGCGTCCATGCCGTCACGCCGGAAAACCGAGTTCGAGTGAAAACCCAACAAATCCTGGCCCATCATTGCCTCGCAAAGCTTCATCGCTCCGCAATAACTCTCTCCCGTCGGGTCCAGCGCACCCGACTCCGGATACCCCTCGAACGCGTTGTTGAAAAGCTCGATCGCAGCGTCCATACTGTGAAACTGGGCATTCTGCCGAACCTCTTTTGCGTAAATCCTGACCTTGTTCAGCGCCGGCACGAGAAGACCAATTAGAATCACAATGATGCTCATCACCGTGAGCAATTCTACGATGGTGAATGCCCCGTACCTCTTTAATTGTCTGCCGTTTCTTACCATTTTCTTCTCCTTACCTTGACTCTTACGTTTCAAACGGTTAACGACGTAATTATCTTTATCATTGGCAGAAACACTGCCAGCACGATCGTCAGCACGATAAGCCCCAGGCAGACGATCATAACCGGCTCAAGCATTGACATCAGGCCCGCCACCAGGACGTCAACCTGCTCGTCATAGTTGTCTGCCACCTTCAAAAGCATCTTGTCTAGGTCCCCGGTCTCCTCACCCACCGCTACCATGTTGCTGACGATAAGGTCGACCGTCTTCGACTGCTTCAGAGGACCGGCAAACGACTCGCCCTGCCGGATGGAATCGTGAACCTTCGTCAGCGTCTTCGAATATACCTCGTTGCCGGCCGTCTCGGCCGCAACGGTTATCGCATCGAGGATCGGCACGCCCGCACTAATCAACGTCCCCAGCGTCCGCGTCCACCGCGTCACGGATATCTTGCCGCTGAGTTGCCCCACAATGGGAAGCTTCAACTTTATGCTGTCCAGAATATACCTGCCTACCCGGAACCTCCTCACAATCCTCAGGAAAAATATGATCCCGAACGGAACACCGAGCAAAACCGCCCAGCCGTAGTCGTACGCTATCCACGAGCTCACCGCCAGCACTATCTGAGTCAGCTTCGGAAGCTCTTCACCCTCGGTCATCTCCGTCAAAACTGCCGTGAAGTTCGGTATAACAAACGTCATCAGCAGCAGCAAAATGATAAAAGCAGCACTTAACACCACGGACGGATAGATCATCGCGCTCTTCACCCGGCCTTTGAGCTTTTGTGCCTTCTCCATAAAGTCCGCTACACGTGACAGAATAATGTCCAGCACACCGCCCGTCTCGCCAGCGGCAACCATGCTCACCAGAAGCCGATCAAACGCCCGCGGAAACCGCGCCATCGCCTCCGAAAGCGTCGAGCCGCCCTCAATGTCGTCGGCTACATACCCGATAATCCGCTTGAAATTGCCGGATTTCTGCTGCTCTTCCAATATCCGAAGCGACCGCAGGATCGGTAAACCAGCATCCTGGAGCGTCGAAAGCTGCCTGGCGAACTGCGTGATGTACTTGACCTTGACCTTCCCGCCCGCGCCCCGACGCTTCCGAGGCCTTAACGCCGCCGCGGCCGCCGGCCGCTTCGCCGCGCCACGCTCCCGAACCTTCGTCGGGAAATAACCCATATTCCGTATCTTGCTGATCGCCTCTTTCTGGCTCAGAGCCTCGATCTCATCCTTGATCTCAACACCCTGCGCATCCAACGCCGTGTATTGAAAGGTCGCCATCTTCTAACCTCCCTGGGCACCGAAATCAGCACCCCGGCCACGTTCCGAAAAAAGCAACACTGCTATACCTCTTCCATAATCGTCTCTTTGACGACCTCATCGATCGTCGTGATGCCGTCGTATATTGCCGCAAGACCGTTGTCCCGCAGCAATCTCATTCCCGCCTTCTGGCCCGCCGACCGCAGCACCGCCGTCGACGCCTGGTTCATTATCAAATCGCGTATCTCGTCGTTAAACACCATGATCTCGAATATGCCGGTCCGGCCCCTGTAGCCCGTACCGTTGCACCTATCGCAGCCCCGACCGTAATAGAACTGCTTGCCCTTGACCTCCTCCGGCGTCAACTGCAGCTCCATCAACTGTGCCTCCGTCGGCTCAAACGGCGTCTTGCACGCATTACAAATCTTCCGCACCAGCCGCTGGGCGACGATCCCTTCGAGCGTCGCGGTAAGAAGAAACGGCTCAACCCCAAGGTCCAGAAGCCGCGCCACCGAGCTCGGCGCATCGTTTGTGTGCAGCGTAGTAAACACCACATGGCCAGTCAACGACGCCTGAGCCGCGATCTCAGCCGTCTCAAGGTCACGAATCTCGCCAACGAGGATTATGTCCGGGTCCTGACGCAAAATCGACCGAAGACAACGCGCAAACGTCAGCCCTATGTCCGGCTTGACCTGAACCTGGATAAGCCCGTCTATATCGTACTCAACCGGGTCTTCCGTGGTAATTATCTTTGTCTCAACGGTGTTAAGCTCGCTCAGCGCCGCATACAGAGTCGTCGTCTTGCCGCAACCGGTCGGCCCAGTTACGATAATAATCCCGTTCGGCTTATGGATCAGCCTCTCCAACAGTTCCAGGTCATCAGGCCTTAAACCCAGCTTCGCCAGGTCAAAGGTTACCTGGCTCCTGTCCAGAATACGAAGCACCACACTCTCTCCGAACATCGTCGGCAGCACGCTCACACGCAAATCAACCGGGTTGCCCTGCACCGTCAACGATATCCGTCCGTCCTGGGGTAAACGTCGCTCTGCAATGTCTAAGTTCGCCATAACCTTTATACGGGAACTCAGGGCCGCAGCGATATACTTCGGCGGTGGAACCATCTCATAAAGCACCCCGTCAATCCGGTAGCGCATCTTGTACTCGTCCTCAAACGGCTCGAAGTGAATATCTGACGCCTTGTCCCGTATCGCCTGTAGCAGGACCAGGTTAAGCAGCTTCTTAACCGGGTTCGACTCCGAAAGCTCCTTCAGCTCGTCCAGGTCGATACTCTGGTTTCTACCCTCAAACTCCGCCAGAAATGTATCACCCTGGATCTCATCTATCAGCTCATCGATGTTTTCATCCTGCGATTCCTCGTAGTACTTCCTCAGCCCCGCCTCCAGCGCCTCGCTATCCGTCATCTTCGCCTTCACCTTGAACCCCATCAACGTGCTCAGGTCATCTGTGGCACGGAAGTTCTCCGGGCTGTCCAACACCACCGTAAGCTCGTTTCCGCTCTCGTCGTACTCCACCGGCAAAATCCGATACGTCTTCGCCATCTGCGCAGGCACCTTCTGGATGACCTCCCGTGGAATGTCAACATTCTCAATGTTGATGTACTCCATCCCCCGTTGAGCAGCAAGGGCCCTGCGCAGCTGCCCCTGGTCAATAAGACCCAGCTCAAGAAAAATCTGCCCGATCTGCACCTTCTCCTGCCGCTGGCTCTGCAGCTTGAGGCACTCGTGCACCTGCTCCCTGCTGACCGCACCCATCTTTATCAGGATTCTACCGAGAGTCCGCCCCCGCAGCTGCTCTATAGGCGGCATCTCGCGTTGCGTCCTCGTCTCTGCCATAATTCAGACCCCTTCAATTCAAACCCTATCCAGGCCTATCGTATTATACGACATTAACGTCTTTTCGGCAAATAAATTAGCGAGTGGACACCTGGTTTTTGGGACTGTCTCCGGCCCCACTTCGGCTTATCTGGGCAAACAGCAAACCCTCAAGCCTACCCTACCTATCCTAACAAAGACCGATAACCCCCGCTGGTCGCTCGCCCCCACTTCTCTTCTCGCCTGCACAAACCCAGCCCTCCGACCAATCCAAGGCCATGCTCAGGTCCGCAGAACCGGGCCCAGATCCTCCAATTCCTTGGCCTCGCCTTCCCGCTTGCCCTTTGCTCTGGCCTTGGCGCTGTGAAGCTTCGCCATCGCCTTGTCCTGCAGCGCACCGGGCTGCCTGCCCTTGTCCAGCATCTCCTCCAGGGTAATCTTACCCGCATCGTAGAGCCTCCAGAGATGCTCGTCCAGCAGCTGCATACCAAGTTTCTTGCCGGTCTGGATGCTCGAATCGATTCGATAGGTCTTGTTCTCGCGGATCAGATTCGCAATGGCCGGTGTCACAACCATAAACTCGTAGGCCGCGATCCGTCCCTTGCCGTTTGCCAGCGGGCACAGCGCCTGGCTCAGTACCGCTATCAGGTTCCCGCTCAGCTGAACCCGGATCTGTTCCTGCTGGTCAACCGGGAACACGTCGATAATTCGGCTGATCGTGCCCGCTGCACTGGTGGTATGGACTGTACTAAAAACAAGGTGTCCCGTCTCCGCTGCTCGCACCGCAGCTTCGATAGTCTCCAGGTCACGCAGCTCACCTACGAGAATCACATCCGGGTCCTGCCGCAAAACTCGTCGCAGCGCCTCGGCAAAGCTTGGGACATCTACGCCAACCTCGCGCTGGTTGATTATCGATTTCTTGTGCTGGTGGTAGTACTCAATCGGGTCCTCTATTGTCACGATATGCTTGTCGAAGTTTTCGTTGATGTAGTTCACCATGCACGCCAGCGTCGTAGTCTTGCCGCTCCCGGTAGGTCCCGTCACCAGGAACAAGCCCCTCGGACGCCGGCACAAAGCCGCACATATCTTCGGCAGACCAATCTCCTCAAATGTCATAATCTTCGTCGGGATAAGCCGCAGTACCAGCGAGATATTACCTTTCTGCCGAAATATCGCCACTCGGAACCTCGCCGCATCCCCGAATGCGAACCCAAAGTCCGTGCCACCCTCTTCCTGCAGCTCCTGCTGATTCCGGTCGGGCGTGATGCTCTTCATCAGCGCGGTCGTATCATCAGGCTCGAGAACTTTTGTCTCAAGCGACCTCAAGCGCCCGTGTATTCGCAGCACCGGAGGCCGACCGACCACAAGATGTATATCCGAGGCATCCTGGGCTACACAGGCCTGCAGCAATCGATCCATGTTAACTGTTGCCATTTAACAAACCCTGCTAAAAAAAGTAACCTAATCCACCACAACGCCTTCGGTTTGTGTTATCCTCACCACTTCAGCCGGTGTGGTTACACCGTTAAATATCTTTATCTTCCCATCCTCCATCAGCGTCCGCATCCCGCTGGCCTTAGCAGCCTTCCTGAGTTCCGCCGTCGGCGCCTTTGCAAAGGCCAGCTCCCTGATTTCGTTGTTCATCTCGAACATCTCGAAGATAGCAATTCGGCCCTTGTAACCGGTCCCGTGGCACTGACTACAACCCGCCCCTTTGTAAACCGGCCGTTTCTGAAGCTCCTCCGGCGCGATCTCCAGCGCCTGCAGGTGCTGCGGCGATGGATTCTCATCCACCACCTTGCACTTCTTGCAGATGACCCTCACAAGCCGCTGTGCCATAATCGCCTGGATAGAACTGGCTACCAGGAACGGCTTGACACCCATATCGATAAGGCGAGTAATCGCGCTCGGCGCATCGTTCGTGTGTAAGGTGCTGAAAACAAGGTGCCCCGTCAGCGCCGCCTGTATCGCAATGTCAGCCACCACACCGTCGCGAATCTCACCGATCAATATGATGTTCGGGGCCTGACGCAGCATCGCCCTCAGTATCCGCTCGAACGTCAGCCCGATTTCTTCCCTCACCTGGCACTGGTTCATTCCCGCGAAGTTGTACTCAACCGGGTCCTCAGCCGTAATAATCTTCCTATCTGGCGTGTTGAGCTCCTGCAGCGCTGCGTAAAGCGTCGTCGTCTTGCCGCTACCGGTGGGCCCCGTTACCAGGAAAATCCCGTTCGGCCTTTTGATAATCTTCTCGAACTGCTCGTAATGGTCGTGCTCAAATCCCAGCGACTCGATGCCGATATTGACCGCATCGGGCCGCAGAATTCGCAGCACAACGCTCGGCCCGTGGGTCCCGGGTAGCGCCGAGACGCGAAAATCAATGTCCTGATCCCCGATGGTCCGCTTGATACGCCCATCCTGGGGCAGTCGTTTCTCAGCAATATCCATCCCCGAGAGGATCTTGATACGGGTTATCAGGGGTGCCTGCATGGTCTTCGGGAGGTTGTCTTTTTCCAGGCACACCCCGTCTACACGGTACCTCACGCGCACCCTGTCCGCCATCGGTTCGATGTGAATGTCGCTGGCCCGCATATAGTATGCGTTGTCGATGATTAGATTAACCAGCCTGATAATAGGGGCGTCATCGCCCTCCGCCGCCGCCGCAGCAGCATTGAGCGCTTCAGCCTGAAGTTCATGACCGGCCTCGGCCAGCTCCGCCGCCGTAGCGTCGATACTGTGCCTGAGCCTCTCATCCTCCTCCTTCTGCACCTGCGCAACTGACTCCTCGATATAAGAGCGGATCTTCTTGGGGCTGGCCAGGTAGCACTCAAGTTCCCGGTTTAATCGAAACCGTAATGCATCCATCGCCTCTAAGTCGAGCGGGTCGCTTATGATCACCCTCAGCTTGCCGTTGTTTTCGCCGAGTGGCAGCACGTTGTGCTTACTCATCAGCTCTTGTGGCACAAGCGACGCCGCATTCGATGGAATTGGCGTCTTGTCCAGGTTGACGTACTTCAACCCAAACTGCTTGGCGATCGCCTTGGTCAGCGTTTCCTCGTCGATCAGGCCTTGTTCCAGAAGAACCTGTCCGAGACGCTTATTGTTCGCCCGTGAGGTCTTGATCGCGTTGATAAGCGCCTGTTTCTCGACAATCCCCGCCTTGTACAGTATTTCGCCCAGATGTCTGCGCTGCTTGGCCATATTCTTCCCGGAATCGTGCACGCCCCTTTACGCTCATTCTATCATCTTGCCACCCATTAGTCAATCCATCAATAGCAGCCTCAGCATATTCAGAGCCGTTTGTGAGGCTCGAAGCCGCACCATATTCCTCTCACCCGCAAAGCAGAATCGCCCGACTTCCGACCTCTGGCGTGAATCAACACAAATATATACCAGCCCGACCGGCTTTTGTTCGGTCGCACCGCCTGGGCCGGCTATGCCGGTTATGCCGATCGCAAAATCGCTGCCCGCCCTCTTGCGGGCACCTCGGGCCATCGCGCCAGCTACCTGCTCGCTGACCGCCCCGTACCGCTCAAGCATCTCCGGGGGCACGCCCAGCTCGCTGGCCTTTGCCCTGTTGCTGTACGCGACCCACCCGTACGTGAAATACGCGCTGGCCCCCGGAGCATCCGTGAGCAGCTTCGCCAACATACCCCCAGTGCAGGACTCCGCGACCGCTATGGTCTTTCCCCGCTCGGCCAACTCAGCGCCGACAACCTCCGACAGCGTGCTCTGCCCCGTGCCGAAAATCAGCTCGCCAAGTACCGCCCTGATCGAGCGCTCAGCCTCGTCGGCCAACTCTTTTGCGACCTGCCGGCTGCCGGCCGTAGCAACAATGTGCAGTGAAATCACACCCGCCTCTACCGTGCAGTTGATCAGCGGATTCCTCCCACGCTCCATAACAGGCCCCAGCATCTCGGCTATGGTCGACTCACCCGCCCCGAAACACCTCAGCGTCCGTACCTCAACCGCCTGGTCTTTAGCCAGGCGACGCAAACGAGGCAGAACCGACCCGCCAAACATCCGCTTCATCTCAGCCGGGACCCCCGGCAACGCGAAAACCAACTTCCCATCGGCTTCGGCCATAATGCCCGCCGCCGTGCCCAGCTCATTCCCAAGTGCCTTGGCGCCGCGCGGTATCAAGGCTTGGACCCTGTTCTTCTCGGGCATCGTCAGGTTACGCGCAGCAAAAAAAGCCCGCATACGCTCGACCAACTCCCCTTGCTCTTGCAGCTCCACGCCCAGGAACTCTGCCAGACCATACCGGGTCAGATCATCATCGGTCGGGCCCAGCCCGCCGGTCGCGATAATCACGTCGCCATCCGCGCCCGCACGCTCGAACGCCCGCTTTATCAGATCAACATCATCACCGACCGTATACCGACTGGCCACGGCTATCCCCGCCGAGAGCAGCTCTCTTGCAAGGTACGCGGAATTGGTGTCAACGGTCTGTCCGGTGAGGACCTCGTTGCCGATACTGATCAGACTCGCTTTCTTCATTGAGCCGATCTCAAACAGTAAGTGCACCTTCCAATCTCATTCTTCCCGGCTCAGGCCCTGCTTTTGCCCCCGGAAACGTTGATCACCGTGCCGTGGATATAGCTGCTCCGACTGGACGCCAGAAAACAAACAACGTCAGCAACCTCGCTGAGCCTGCCGCACCGTCCCAGCGGAATCGCCGCTTTCTCGTATTTTTCTCGCAACTGCTCGACCGTGATGCCCCTGGTATAGGCCAGGGCACGTTCATACTCCTCGGACCTCAAGGCCGTCGCCTCGAGTATCCCCGGAGCTACCCCCACGACGCGCACGCCCAACCTGCCAAGTTCCTTGGCCCACGACCGGGTCAGCGTATACGCTGCGGCCTTGGTTCCCGCGTAAACGCTCTGCCCCGCCGAGCCTTCCAGCCCCGACTCCGAGGCTATGTTGATTATCACCCCTCCACCGCGCTGGACCATCACGCGGGCAACCGCCTGTGCGCACAGGAAAAGCCCCTTCTGGTTAACCGCCACCACCTTGTCCCATATCTCCTCGGTCAGTTCCTCCTTGCCCGCGGGGTCCACGAGCAATCGCGGAATGTTTATCCCCGCGTTATTCACGAGCACGTCGATTCGCCCGAAGGCATCGAGTGCCGCCTGAACCATCGCATCGACGCCGGCCCTGTCGCACACATCCACCCTGACGGAAATGTGCTCCCCAGCGTATCTCTCTTTGACCTCTTCGGCCGCCTTTCTCGCACCGTCTTCGTCTACATCAGCCACAACGACCCGGGCGCCGACCTCCGCCAGACCCTCACATACCACCCGGCCGAGGCCGCAAGCGCCACCCGTCACGATCGCTACCTTCTCTTCCAAACCCAACCAGCTCATTCTGTCCTTTCACTCCAGATCCCAGATAAATCAACCTGCTCAAAGCACTTACAACTCTATCATCGCCTTGATGACGCCGTCACCGTAAGCGGCAACCAGATCGAACGCCTCCTTCGTTCTCTCCAGCCCAAAGCGATGGGTCACCATAAAGTCGATGTCCACCTTTCCCTCGGCAATCAGGTCCATTGCCCGCTGCACGCAGTGATTTTGCCGGCGGATATACCGCACCTCGATTTCTTTTCGGCGGAACTTGTCCACGTCGAAGCAGATGCGGTCCCGCCTCGGCGTACCTATCAGCACCAGCACCCCACCCGGCCTGAGCAGATCGGTCGCCTGGTCAACCGCCTCCTGCTGCCCGCAGCACTCGAAAACGACATCCAGCCCCAGAGGCTCCAGCGCCGATCCACCGCCGGCTATCCGCTTGACGATATCCTCCTTTTCCGGGTTACCCGCCCAGGTGATCCCCATTCTCCGCGCGGCTTCCAGACGCGAATCTATCTTGTCGGTAACGTATATCTTCGCCACTCCCTCGCTCCTGGCCGCGGCGACCACGCTCAGCCCGATAGGACCGCTCCCGAGCACCCCGATCCGCGCCTCAGCCGACAAGCCCCCTCTGCTCACAGAGTAAACGCCGATCGAAAACGGTTCGCACAACGCAGCCTGCTCAAGCGTTAATGCACCCCTCGTCGGGTAGCAGCACTCCTGGGGCATAACGATGTACTCGCACAGGCAGCCGCCGCCCTGCCCCGGGCAACCAAGAAAACGAACCGTACGGCACGTATTTTCCCGGCCCATCAGGCACTGGTCGCACCGGTGGCAGGGCACAGCCGGGTCCACCACCACCGCTTCACCGACCTTCAGGCCGTCGACCGAATCCCCTACCGCCTGCACCGTCCCGGAGCACTCGTGCCCTATTATGAAAGGGTACTCTATCACCATCCTCCCTATCCTGCCGGTCTCGTAGTAGTGCACGTCCGACCCGCATATCCCCACCCGTTCGACCCGCAGCAGAACATCATTATCACTCTTGATGCTCGGCTCCGGCACCTCTTGCAATTCCATCTCCCGAAGGGCTCTCAGAACCATCGCTCTCATCAACACGCTGCCCCTGTCTTACCGCTGCTCAAACATTAAATCTGAAGTTGATAATATCGCCGTCCTGAACAACGTAGTCCTTGCCCTCCAGCCGTATCTTACCTGCCGCCCTGAGGGCCTTCTCGCTGCCGAACTCCTTGATGTCGTCGAAACTGAAGGTCTCAGCCTTTATAAAGCCTCTCTTGATGTCCGTGTGCACCTTGCCCGCCGCTTCCAGTGCAACCGTACCGCGCTTTATCGGCCAGGCCCGAAGCTCTCCAGAAACAACCGTAAGGAAACTGATAAGGCCCATCGCCGAATAGCAGCTTCGGACGAATTTCCCCGTCGCCGACTCGGTTATGCCCAGGTCCGCCATAAACTCGGCCCTGCTCCCGGCATCCAGCTGCGCCAGCTCAAGCTCCAGCTTCGCCGAAAGCACCACTACCGGCACCGACTCGCCGACAATCTCTCTGAAATCAAATTCCGCCGCCAGCCGATCTTCCCCCACGTTGACCACAATGGCCATCGGCTTGAGCGTCAGGAAGCCCAGGGACTTGATCATCTGCCGCTCGGCGCCGCTCTGTATCGCCGAACTTATGGGCCTCTCCGCCTCGATCGCTTCCTGGAGCTTCTTTTGCAACGCCAGCTCGGCCTTGTCCTGGGCCTGTGTCTTCGTGGGCTTGTGAACCTGTTTTTCGAGCCTTTCTACCCGCGTGGTGACAAGCTCCAAGTCAGCCAACAGCAGCTCGGTCCGAAGCTCCACCAGGTCCGCAGCCGGGTCAAGCCTGTTCCGGTACAAAGCGACGGCCGGGTCTTCGAACGCCCGAATCACCAGGACCAGCATATCCACCGTGCGAATCTGGTTTATCAGCCGCCTCGCCGCCGACCGGCCGTGCTCATCCGCAAAATTGAAGCCCGGCACATCCAGGCAGTCTATCGTTGCATACGTCGTCTTCTTCGGCTTGTACAAGCCCGCCAGCCAGTCCAGCCGCTCGTCCGGCACCGCAACGATCGCCTCTTCAATCGCAGTGCTGCCCGCCTCTGCCAGTGCCCTGCCGCTCACAGCCGAAAGTAGCGTGCTCTTGCCCGATTGTAACAGGCCCACCAACGCAGCTTTCAATTATCACGCCCTCGAATCATAAACACTGTTTCCGTGGGAATCATACGCCACGATCGCCGGAAAATCAACGACGCGCAACTCCCGTATCGCCTCGGTGCCCAGGTCCTCGTACGCGACCACTCTGGCCGCAACAATGTGCCTGCTCAAAAGCGCCCCCGCTCCGCCGATTGCCGCTAAATGTACGGCCCCATACTCTCTAAGGGCCTCTCGAACCTCCCTGCTGCGGTACCCTTTGCCTATCATCGCCCTTAGCCCCCTGGAAATCAATGCAGGGCTGAGGCCGTCCATCCTCGAGGAGGTCGTCGGGCCCGCCGAACCTATAACCTGTCCCGGCCGTGCCGGCGTCGGACCAACGTAGTAAATCACCGCCCCCTCCACAGGGATCGGCATCGCCTCCCCCGCCTCCAGGGCCCTGACCAGCCGCTTGTGCGCGATGTCTCGCGCCGTGTAGACCACCCCGCACAAGACAACCGGTTCGCCCGCCTCGAGCGAACGAACTTCCGACTCCGACAACGGAGCCTCCAGCTTCCTAACCCGGCTCATCTGCACCCACTCCACACTTGCCCCTGCAAACCTCGCCAGTGTACACCAAACCGCCGACCCTGCGAAACCAAAAGCCCCAAAAATTTCTTTGCAAAGCCTCGCCTTGTCCTCCGGCATTCCGCCTTGCCCTGCCCCGGAACCCACGGCCCAGACTTTCTTCGGATTTACCTGTCCTCCACCAAGCCCCTGTGTTACAATCGACCCGTTATGGGCAAGTACCCGATATTCCTGGAGCTTGCGGGCCGCCGGGTCGTCGTCATAGGTGGTGGCAGTGTCGCTGTACGCAAAGTCCAGGCACTGCTGGCCGCAGAGGCAAGGGTCGTCATTGTTGCCGAAAGAATCGACGATATGATGGTCGCCCTGTGCGCCGGCACCGAGACCAAGCTTATAAAGGCCAGGTACTCAAAGAATTACCTCACCGGCGCCGTACTCGCTATCGCCGCCACAAACAACAATGCCCTCAACAAGCAGATATACCGCGACTGCCAGGAACTCGAGATCCTCTGCAATGTCGTCGACACGCCCGAACTGTGTGACTTCTTTGTGCCCGCGGTCGTGAAACGCGGCAGCCTCCAGATAGCCATCGGCACCGAGGGCCACAGTCCTGCGTACGCCGGCCATATAAGAAAAAAGCTCGAAGAAATGTTTACCGACAAGCACGGCGAGTTTGTCGCAGAGCTCGAAGCCCTCAGAAACAAGGTCCTCGAGCAGGTGCCCGACCCCACCGACCGCAAGGCCATCTTCGGCCGCCTCGTCAACGATGAGTCCTTTGACTATTTCGTAAAAAACGGCCCGGACGCCTGGTGCGACCGGGCCAATGCTATCATCTCCGAGGTAAACCGGTGAAAACGCCGGCTCATACCTCGATCTTTTCGATCCTCACCTGCAGATACTTCTGCCGATGTCCGATACGCCTCCTGCTATTCTTACGCCTGCGAAAGTGCGTCGGGTACAGCTTCTTGCCCTTGACCACGGCTTCTTCAGCCGTGCTCCTGAACGAGGCAACAACCTTCGCCCCCTCCACGTATGGCGTGCCTATCCTGACGTCCTCGTCGTCGCGGACCAAGAGTACCCTCTCCAGCTCAATGCTCTTGGCGTCCGGCGGCACATCCGTCAGCTCAATGTTGATACAATCACCTTCGCTGACCTTGTATTGCTTTGAACCTTGCTCAACCACAGCATACATCGCCGATACTCCCGGTCGTTCAACCTTACACCTAACAAAGCGGCGTATCTTATAAGCCGAAGCACGCCCTGTAAAGCAAATTTCACATAATTTTGTGTCCACCCCCGCAAATTGACGCTAAAATCGCCCTTAAACGCACCCGCACAGGAGTCGTCTTATGCAGCAGTTAGCCGTATTGAACGACAAAATAGTGCCATTTGAAAAGCTCCAGCCGGTTTACCTCGACCGAGGGACATTCTTCGGCGACGGCGTCTACGAGGTCGTCCGCAGCTACAACGGCAAGATATTCGCCCTCGACGAGCACCTGGGCCGATTTGCCGCCAGCCTGGCCGCCATCGGGATCGAGAACGTCCAGATAGATCAAATCCGCACCAGGCTGCTGACCGCCTTTAAGAAAGCCGCTATCCCAAACGCAAAGATATATTTCCACGTAACAAGAGGCTCGGCCCCCAGAAACCACCTCGCTCCCGAGGCTCTAAAGCCCAACTTCTTCCTCACCATCACCGAGTTGCCCGAGAACCCCGACGCCAAGAACAACGGCATCGCCGTTGCTACCCATCCCGACTGGCGCTGGAAACGCTGCGACATAAAGTCTCTCAACCTCCTGCCCAACGTTCTGGCCCGCCGGTATGCCGCACGCAAGGGCTGCGACGAGGCTATACTGGTCGACGACAACGGCCTGATAACCGAGGGTGCCGCCTCGGCATTCTTCGCCATCCTCGGCCGAACACTCCAGACCGCCCCACTATCCGCGAACATCCTCCCCTCCATCACCCGCCGCTATGTCATCAAAGCCGCCGAGAATCTCTCACTGCAGCTCATAGAGCAAGCGCTCAGTCCACACCAAGCCGCGCGCGCCGACGAGCTGTTCATTGCCATTACCACCTACGACATCCTGCCCGTGGTCAGATTCGACGATGCGGTAATTGCGGACGGCAGGCCCGGCAAGTACGTCAAGTCGCTCATCCAGGAATTCCGCAAGTTCACCCTCTGACGCTTGCCCTCGCGTGCAACGCAAAACTCCATTGAAAATCTCGATGTCCGCCCCCGGCGACAAGTAAATCTTCGGGCCGAGCCACCGTTGAGCTCTCTTGCCGCTGCGGCGTGCTTCTCGCCCTGCCACAGCAGACCAACCAGGCCCCTTATTCCGATCGCAGAATATCCTTTCAATTCCAACCCCAGCCGCCTATCATACCGTGGGTGGTCCAGACCGGTATGTTGTGGTCTCGATAAGACCACTTGGCTGTTTTCGGGAGAAAGAACGATGCGTACTCGCAGATGGATGGCATTCGCCGTGCTCACCCTGTCCGTCGGCTTGAGCGGACCGCTGCCCGAAGTCAGGGGGCAAGGCGAACTCGAAAAGTCCGTCGTCTTGATCAGATGTGTCAAGCAGAGCTTCGATTACGTCACCCCGTGGAAGCAAAAGAGTATGACCCAGGGGGTCGGCTCAGGATTTATCATAGCCGGCAGCAGAATCCTTACCAACGCGCACAACGTCAGCAATTGGAAATACATAGAATTGAGAAAACAAAACGTCGCACGACGCTATCCAGCCAGGGTCGCTTTCGTCGGGCACGATTGCGACCTGGCCCTGCTGACCGTCGACGACCAGACCTTTTTCGACGACACAATCCCCCTCGAATTCGCCGACATCCCGAAGGTAAACAGCACCGTCTCAACCTACGGATTTCCACTGGGCGGCAATCGTATCTCCGTCACCGAGGGAGTGGTCTCGCGAATAGAGAGCGACACCTACGTCCACACCGGTGCCGACTCGCACCTCGTCATCCAAACCGATGCCGCAATAAACCCCGGCAACAGCGGCGGCCCGGTAATTCAGAACGGCAAAGTCGTCGGCGTCGCCTTCCAGGGCCTCCAAATGGCCGAAAACATCGGCTATATGATCCCTACAACCGTGATCAGACATTTTCTCGAAGACATCGAGGACGGAAAATATGACGGATTCGGCTCACTTGGTGTAATCCTGTACCCCGGGTTGCACAGCAGCAGCTACAAGGACTATCTCAGGGTCCCGCAAGACCAGGACGGCGTCGTCGTTATCCAGACCCTTATGCACAGTTCCGTCGAGTCAGTCCTTCAACCCAATGACGTCATTACACAGATCGACGGCTACAACATCGACAACGACGGTATGGTGCGGATTCACGGCCTGACCCTGCATATGTCCGAGGTCACTGAGACAAAGCAGATCGGCCAGACCGTCGAACTCGTTTTCTACCGCGGAGGCAAACGCATCACCCGGAGCGCCGAAATAGCATTGAACAGGCCCGTATTCGAGTACGCCCGCAAGTACGACCGACCTCCACGTTATGTTTGCTATGCCGGGCTGACGTTCGTGCCGGCCACGAGGAACTACCTGGAGACCTGGGGACGCGAGTGGCTCAAGGACATTCCCCATTACCTGCGATACCTCTTCAATAACTCGATCCAGCTTAACACCGATCGGCTGCGCAAGGAATACGTGGTTCTCTCTGAGATTATGCCGGACCAGGTCAATTCCTATTGCAGCCCTTTCAAAGGCCTCGTGCTCGAGAGCATCAACGGAATCCAGATACGCAGCCTTGCTGACGTTCAAGAGGCCTTCAATCAGACTGAAGGTGATTATCACTGCCTGAAATTTATGGGCGACAACCGCATCTTGCCCATCTCCGTCGAAAAAGCCCGCCACAGACATCAGCTCATACTGGACAAATATCACATACCTGCCGAAGCACGTCTGGAGGAACAGCCGTGAAGAACGCAAAAGCTCCGCTCTTTATCTTCTCCGTCGTTGTTCTCTCTTCGTCGCTCGGGGCGGTGGAGCCTCAACCGGTCGAAACCGATTTCACCGACGAAATGAGGGATTCTGTCGTCTACCTGAAGACCTCCTTTTATGGCTATGAGCAGCTCCAGCCCTGGAAGCATAAACCGCTCACCGACAACCACGCCTACGCTTGTGCGGTCGGACCCTACCAGGTACTCACCACCGCCTGGAACGTCGCCAATCTTGCATTCGTAAAGGCCCTCAGGTACGGCCACAGCGAGTTCATCACCGCCGAGGTCAAGCTCGTGGACTACGAAAGCAACCTCTGCTTGATCGAGCTCAATCCCGACCAACTCGACCAACCGTTGAAGCCCCTGACTTTCTCCGAGACCTTCCCCAAAGGCGCCAGGGTCGATTTCTACTGGCTCTCCGCCGAGAACCGTATGTATAGCGGGCGGGCCTACCTCGATCGGGCCAGGGTCGCGCCAACGAATACCTCCTATCAGCGACGCCTCCACTACATCGTCGCCAATACATCCCGCCGAACCGGCATCGGACAGCTCTATTGTGTCGGCCCGAACCCCATCGGTATCGCCTGCTGGTCGAACGACAACAAAGAGGCCGGCCTGATCCCCGGTGAACTGATCAACAGATTCCTCAAGGCCGCCAGGAGCAAACATTACAAAGGGTTCGGCGCGGTCGGCTTCGCCGCGACCGACCTGCTCGACCCGGCGCTGCGCTCCTATCTGAAAATGCCCGAATCCATAAAAAACGGAATCTACGTCACCGACGTCTACACGATCGGCACCGGGTCCGACGTGCTCAACAAGGGTGACGTCATCCTGGCCGTCGACGGCCAGACGCTCGATTCCCACGGCCGATTCAAACACCCCAAGTACGAACAACTCAACTTCGAGCACCTGATCACCAGTAAATTAGCCGGTAAAGAAATCACCTTTGAAATCTGGCGCGACGCCGCAAAGACCCAGCTCCACACGAACGTCAAGAACTTCCGGGCCCCCGAAATGCTCGTCCCGTTCCACGAGTACGACCGCCAGCCCGAATACGTGATCACCGGCGGATTCATCCTCCAGAAGCTCACACGTCAATACCTTACCCAGTGGGGCGAGGATTGGGTCGGAAAGGTCTCTCCGCATCTGTATCACTACTACCGTGACCTGGCTTACAAACCTACGCCCCAACGCCAGGACATCGTTATCCTCAGCTACGTCTTGCCCGCCCCCATCAACCTCGGCTACAAAGACCTCGCCCAGATCGTCGTCAAGAAGTTCAACGGAATGAAAATACGCTCCATCGCCGACATACCCGCCGCCCAGAAGTTAAATCCCGATTCAAAATACGACGTCATCGAGTTTGAAATGGACAACCCTACGGTCGTGATACCGCGCGACCAGCTGCCTCAGGCCGACGCACTTATCAGCAGAAGCTATGGCATAGGCAAACTGCAGAATATCAACCCGCGACCCGCCCGCACTCACTGATACTCGAACGTGCCGGCCTTCGCGCTCAGTCCTTGACCAGGTAAGGCTGTTCGGGTAGTCGTCGGACCCAAACGTTGCGAAACCGCACCGGGTTGCCGTGGTTCTGGATTGTGATCGGCAGCTCATCCGGGTGTGGACTGTACGCAGCCTTTTTCTTGTGGAACGTTGAACCTTCTATCTCAAGGTTGTTGTGCACGGCTACCCCGTTGTGAAGCACCGTAATCCTCGCCTTGCGGACGAGCTTATCCCCGTCAAACAACGGCCTGAGAAAAACAATGTCGTAGCTCTGCCACTCTCCCGGCTCGCGGCAGGCGTTGAACATCGGCGGATGCTGCCCGTAAATGGCCGCCGCCTGGCCGTCCGCATACGTCTCGTTCTTGTACGAGTCCAGTATTTGCACCTCGTACCTGCCCATAAAGAATATCCCGCTGTTGCCCCGACCCTGACCGCTGCCTTTGACTTCCGCCGGAGTGGCCCACTCAACGTGCAACTGGCAATTGCCAAAATTCTCCTTCGTACGAATGCCGCCCGACTTCTTGACGACCTCCATATACCCGTTCTCAATCTTCCACCCCACTTCTCCTCCCTTGGTGCTGATCAGCCCGGGCGTGGACTTGCCGTCGAAAAGAATTATGGCGTCCGAAGGCGGCCCGCCCGGTTCATCAGCCGGCATCACTACCGGCGGACGCGGACGGCTCATATCATGCACCGCGTATTTCTTCACCTCCTTAGCTGCGTACACGCTCATCGCCGAACACAGTGCCCCCAAAGTCAAACAAACAACCATCTTCCTCGCTTGTGCACCCTTATCCATCATTTTCTCCTGGTTCCTTGCGACCGTAAGCTCCGAAAAACTTCACACACCGGCTGCCAACCCTGCATCCCCTGCCAACGCGAGCAGCAACCAACCATTGAGTATCGATCCAGCCATCACCTAAACGATAATCTCCTCCTTCTCGGGATCAAAACGAGCGCCCTTGCCCGCCTTCAAAGCCAACATCCCCATCTGAAGCGCCGTCTGTACCCGGTAGGCCAGGTCCATAGAGCTCAACGTCTCGGTGTTCCGCGTCCGGCAACACTCCAGAAACTCCCTCCAGTAACCGATGAAGTCCTCTCCGTGTTCGATTGCAAAACGCTGGGGCTTCTTCTTTGACCCTTGCGTGGGAATAAAGACTATCTCCTTCTTCTCGATCGTCAGCGTACCATCCCATCCCCGGATCACGGGTATTCGCTGCCCGGTACCCCTGGCACCACTGCCTGCGTAGTTGTTCGCCTGCGTCCCGAGTACGGCAACGGTCAGCTTTTCCGGATAATCAATCAGCGTGTTGTAGGTATCCGGCACTTCTCGCTCCTGGTACCGGAACTTCCCGCCCGTCGCCACCACTATGCTGGGCATACCCACCCCTAAGACCGAAGCCACCGGCGTAAAACAATGTGGAAAGAGGTCCGTCGAAGGTCCGCCCGCGTAGTCCTCGTACATCCGCCACCGGAAGAATCTACTGACATCGAACGGCCTCTTGGGCGCATCACCCAGAAACGCCTCCCAGTTCAAATCAGGACCGGGTTTGGCATTTGGGTCGTCTATAGGCATTCCCCGCTCGCCCCAGTCACCCGTCCGGAAATACCCGCACTCAGCGTGCACGGGCCTGCCGATCAGTCCATCTGCAACGAGCTTCTTCATCTGAGCCCAGGCCGCGTCATACATCCCCTGCGTGCCGAGCTGGAAAACACGCCCACTCTTTTTCACCTCCTTCGCCAGCCTCTTGGTCAGCTCGAATTGACGCCAGTGCGTCACGGGCTTCTCGCAATACACGTCCTTGCCCGCCTTGACCGCATCGATGGCCTGGTAGCCGTGATGATGGTCCGGCGTCGCAATGCACACCACATCAACATCCGCATCGGCAAGAAGCTCGCGATAATCCATATACGTCCTCGCCGCCCCGTACGCCTTCGCGCGTTGCTCCAGCCGCGGCCGATAAACGTCGCACGCCGCAACTATCTCTACCGGTTCTTTTGCCTGCGTCTTCAACCAGTGCACCGCCTTGAAGTGGGCGCCGCTTCTACTGCCGCATCCTATAAAGCCCACCCCGAGCCGTTCATTCGCCCCTGCCGAACTGGCCGCCCCTCGCACCCTCGACGAGCGGGCTATAGATACTGCCGCCGCTGCCGCTCCCGCCGAATGAATAAACTGCCGGCGTGTCAGACCCGTCCGCATCTTCGACGATTTCTTATCAGACATTCGCTTGTCTCCTTAATTTCCAGTTTCGTCCTGCCCTGTTCGATCTCTCTGCTCGCCCCGCCCCCACGTACCGTGCACGTTGCATACTATTCTTCCGCCTGCTCCGCCGCTACCGCTTCTCGCTCCAGCGAAACCCAGTACCTGTAGGTCTTCTCGATAACTTCCGCCTTGGCCCGGCCGTCCCACAACACCACCCCGTACCGCAGAACCAACGGCTCTTGTGGTTTTATCTTCAACGGCTCGGCTTGCAGCCCAAGCGTCCCGGCCAAGTACCCAAAAGGCTCCCTCATCGTAAACCACGTCGCAGGGTGCCTGGCGTTGCCTGGATCGTCGAACATCGCGACGGTGACATACTTGCTGCCCGCCTTGGCTGAATACGCGCACCATCTCGAGCGCACAAGCCTCTCCTCGCCGCGGAATATCTTGCCCGCCCTGCCGTCGGCGTTGTAGAAATCGCCAACCCGGTCCATCGACCTGACGAACCGCAGCCCCAGGCCGTGGTAGTGAGAGCCCGATAGGCGCACCTCCTTCCTGTCCGCAGGCGCCTGCAACTTCGACCGCCACCTCAAAAGTGTAACTTCCGGCTCCGCCAACCGGCGGACCTCGATAGCCCGCTGCTCCCGCAGCAGCACTTGCCCGCTCGCCGGATTCATCCAGTCGATCTCCTCGGAAAAGCCGGCATACGGTACACCATCCTGTTCGCTTACCTGCACATCGACGAAGCGACGGTGCATCTCAAGGCCCGGTGCCTTTTGCTCTTCCCAGAAGTTGACTCCATCGACGGTGACCGCAAACATCAGGCCATGGTGGTGCGGATGGTCCGGCGGTGCATCAAGAAGCACGTTTACCCCGGCCGGCGTGGACAACCGCTGAACATACGGCTTATAAGGCACTTCGCGGTAGCGATACCCCAACACAGGCGTGCCGGCTTCGTAAACCGACACCACATCTTCTCCTATCACCATCCGCATCGAATCGGCCGTGACCATCCCAGCGGCCCCCGCAAAAACCACCGCCGCCCCAAAAACCCAGAACCTCAGGCCTGCTCCTGTGCTTCCCATATCACCGCCTTTCCCGTTTAATGTCCCCCCTCCCACAACACCGACCGCCAGTCGGAGCTACTACCTCGCAGCCGAGCAATCAGCGGGCAAGTCTAACCGTTCCGGTCTTATCCACAGTATAGCCCCATTTGGAGATATACTCCCCACCCGGCAAAAACTCGTCGCGCGTCTCCTTGAGCTTTTCCGACAGCCGCTTCTCCAAATCCGCTTGTAGCTCAGCGTACCGCCGGTCGTTGCACAGGTTCTTCAACTGGTAAGGGTCTTCCTGATTGTCGTAAAGCAGCCACGGCCCCTTCAGCTCACGCACGTAAGTGTATCGCCGGGTCCGCACGCCCCGGTACTCCCGCCCGCCTTGCGCCCGAGTCCACTGGCCAAACGGCGAAGGGCAACTAATCAGTGCCGCGTTGTCCCTCGGTTCAGCCTTTCCTCTTACAACGTCGCTAAAGTCGCTGCCCTCCACGGTATCCGGTATCTCTATCCCGCAAAGCCCCAACAACGTCGGCATAATATCCGGACTGTTGATGGGCATATCAATCGTTCTGCCCCGCTTGCCTATCGCCGCCGGATAGTGAACGAGAAATGGTACACGGATCGATTCGTCCCAGGGCCTTTGTTTCTTCATCTGCCCCCGAGAATGAAGCATGTCACCGTGATCCGATGTAAACACAAAGACGGTGTCTTCTTCTATGCCCGCTTCTCTTAGCGTCTCCCAGAGCGCCCCGATGCACTCATCCAGGGCCGCGATGTGCGCATAGTAGCCCGCAAGGGTCTTGCGGGCCTGTTGCGACTGCTCTGCCGGCACGTTCTTACGCAGCCTGAATGTCGCCGGGTCGAACATTTTCCGGTATTTCTCCGGAGCAGTATGGTAGGGCGCGTGCGGTGGCCCCCACGAAAGCACCAGGATGAACGGTTTGCCCCCGGCGTGCTCCCGGATGTACTTTTGTGCCTCGCGAGTCTGGGCGATCGCGTCATAGCCATCCCACTTGAGTCTGACATCCTCATCCGCGTAGTAGTAGGAGTTGTTGTAGTTGTGTGTGCACCCGATCGCCTTCCAGAACTCGAAGCCCTGGCGAAGCTCCCGCGGAATAAAAGCGAGCCTCCTGTTGCCGTTGAGGTGCCATTTTCCGATGTACCCCGTCTCATAGCCTGCTCGCTTGTATGCCTGGGCAAGTGAGACGGCCTCATTGTTGAGCGGCACGTCATTAAGGAACACACCGTGCGTCAGCGGGTACCGCCCGGTCATAAGACTCGCCCGAAACGGACTGCACACAGGACATCCCGAGACCGCGTTGCTGAAATTGACGCTTTGCTCCGCCAGCCTGTCTAAGTTCGGCGTCTTGACATCCTTGTTTCCGGCATACCCGGTCGCCTGCGCCCGCCACTGATCAGCAAAAACGAAAACAACATTCGGCTTCCGGCTCCTTGCAACTTCAGCCCTTCTCGCCCCGCCCGCGCATCCGCACAGCAAGCCGCCCCAAAGAGCCGCCGCTGCACCACTGCCGATCTCCTTTAGAAATCCTCTCCTGCTCCAGCTCCCATCTTTCATATCGCAAGCCTCCCAACCCTTCTGCCTTGACCTGCACTGCTTGCACGCTTCGGCCTAAAGCAGCGCCTTGAGATACTTGATGCTTCGCTCGGCCTGCTCTATCGTGCCGCACTCAACGCTCAAGACCACGTCTCGAGGTGCGTCCTTGCATATCTTGATGACTTTTTCCCAGTCGATAACACCATCCCCGCACGCGCAGCCGGCCGGCGTGCCCGTAACCTTGCCTCGCTCCCCCTCGGACTGCTGGATCGAAATATCCTTGGCGTGCACGTGCACCAATCTATCCTTGACACGCTCGAGCCACTCGATCGGGTCGTGCCCACAGAGGTAACTGTTGCCCGTGTCGAAGTTGATTCCGATCGCATCGGAATCCACGAGGTTGTAGATCTTGTCCAGCCCGTCCGGGTGCTTGCTGTACTGCTGGTGCGGTTCAAGACCTATGAGAATCCCCCTGGCCTCGGCTACTGCCGCCGCTTCCCTCAGAACGTACCGTATAAGAACGTGGTCTTCTGCTTCCGTGGTCCAGCTCGCCTTCGGCCCCTCGTCCGTGTTCACGACCGGGGCACCGCACTCGCTCGCAAAACGGATCGCCTGCTTGAGGTAGTTCGTGCTTATATCGGGCTTGCACAGCGGAGTGTGCGACGACAGCCCGGAAAGCTTCAAGCCGGCCTTCTCGCATGCCCGCCTTATCCTGTACGGGTCGTCTTCCAGCGAAACACTCATATAGTACCCCGCCTCACTGAGAAGCTCACGCCCGTTATGAACCCACGGCTCTACGTACTCGTACCCAAGCTCCGCCGCCTTCTCTACTGCCCACTCGAAGTTCTTGTCCGCGTGCCGAACATACTCGGTGTTCACGCCGATAGAAACCTTTCCCATTGGACGACCTCCTTTTCCAGCTTCGACGCCGACTTTCCGGCCTGGTGCGCCAACGGCACCGCTTGAACAATACTAACGCACACAAAATTCTCTTTGCCAACCATTTTACTCGGCCGCCTGATTTACACAAGCCCCCTTATGTAGCCAATCACTGCGCCGAGTCGATCCACCGTCAAGAATACCAGCGACAGAAACCCGATAACCCACATCGCCGGCTTGACCTCCCGCCCCTTGCCGCAAACGACCTTGATCAACGTAAAGGACACAAACCCAAACGCTAACCCCGTGCTGATGCTGTAACTCAAGGCTATCATCACCATGATGATAAATGCAGGGAAACCTTCCTCGATGTTCCCGAAGTCTATCTTCCTGACCTCTTTGATCATAAACAGCCCGACCATTACCAGCGCCGGCGCCGTTGCATACGCCGGCACTATCTGCGCGATAGGGGAAAACAACAGCGCAAGCAAGAACATAAACCCCGTCACTATCGAAGTCAACCCCGTCCGTCCGCCCTGCTCTATCCCCGCCGCCGACTCGATGTACGAAGTCGTCGTCGAGGTCCCGAGAACCGCCCCCAGCATTGTCGCCGCCGCATCTATGCCCAACAGTCTGTCCAGCCCTCTTATCCGGTTGTTCGCATCGACCATCTTCGCCTGGTGACAGCACGCCACCAAAGTGCCGACGCTGTCGAACATATCTATGAACATCAAGGTAAATATACTCCCCAGCAGGCTCCACCTAAGCGCCCCCAGGATGTCCAGTCGAAAAGCCACCGGCCTGATGTCCATATCCAGCGAGATCCATTCGGACGGCATCCGTACGTACCCAAAGACCCCCGCCAGTATCGTAGACGCTAATATCCCGATAAGCAGCGACCCTTTGACCTTTCTTATCTCCAGAAAGATCATCACAACAAGCCCGCAAAGCCCTATAAGCACCGTCCCCGTCAGCTCGCCGGCCTTAACCAGGGTCGCCTCGCTGCCCTTGACGATAATCCCCAGGTTCTTCAGCCCGATGAACGTGATGAACAAACCGATCCCCACCGATATCGCCGAAATCAGCGAGCCGGGTATCGCCTCAACCAGTTTCCGCCGCAGCCCCAGAAACGTCAGAATCAAAAAGAACAACCCAGAGAGAAACACCACACCCAACGCCGTCTGCCAGTGTACCTTGTCCGTCAAAACAAGGCTATACGCGAAAAAGGCATTCAGCCCCATACCAGGCGCCATCGCTATGGGGGCCCTCGCAAAGACCCCGACGATAATCGTCGCCAACGCGCTTACGATGCACGTAACCGCGATTAGGGCCTGCTTGTCCATTCGCTCGATACCCTCCGCCCCAATCCCCTCCAGGCTCAAGATGGAAGGATTCACGAAGATGATGTACGCCATCGTCAGGAACGTCGTTACCCCTGCGACGACCTCGACCTTCACGTTTACGCCGCCCTGCCTTACCGCGCAAGTCTCCTCTGCCATAATCAATTCTCCCCTTCTGCCTGCCTACCGGCCGGCTCTGTCGGCCTCTTGCTCCCCAACAGCCCTATCAGCTCGGAAACCAGTGCCGAAGAGTTCTCCGCCGCCAGGATGTAGAACGTTTGCTTGTCCACAACCGCACCTTCGTCTGCCCTGTCGCTTATGCTCCGTATGATGATGTGCGGAATCTGTCTCTGGTAGCATATCTGTGCCACCGCCGCACCTTCCATCTCTACTGCATCGGCTTCGAGCCGCTCTCGCAGCTGACGCGATTTCTCCTCGGACGCGACGAACGAATCCCCCGTCACCACCACGCCCTTTATCACCCGCGGCTCTCTTTCTCCACCCATCGTCGGTATTCTTCTAAAACCTGCCCGCTCCGCCGCACGCTCAGCCGATTCCAGCAGCCTCCTGTCGGCCTGGAAAAAAACCGGGTTCTCCTCCCCCGTCAGCCGGTTCTTGACGCCCTTGAAAAACAGCCCTTCCGGCCAGATAGTGCCCATATCATGATAGGCCGTCTTATATGCGATAACGATATCGCCCGGGCGCAGTTCCGGGTTCACGCCGCCGGCAATGCCCGTGAATATCACCTCTGTCGGCTTGTAATGCTCCACCAGCAGAGTCGTTGTCATCGCCGCGTTGACCTTGCCAATACCCGTCCACGCCGTCACCACGTCCTGGCCCCTCAGCTTGCCCCTGACGAACCTGATCCCCTCAATCACACGTTCCTGGGGCTCCCGAAGCTCGTCCTCAAGCAGCGCTATCTCCGCCTTGAACGCACCCAACACCGCTTTGACAGGCCCCGATGTGCCTGAACCGTAGCCGTCGTCGTCGCCGCCTTCTTGTCCTGGTCGAAGGCCGTTGCACGAAACGGCGCCGAGCACAAGCACCGCCCAGACTATCGATACCCGCAGCTTCCTGGTCATCGTCCCGACTCCAGAGCGAGGAGCTCACCGGCCTACTAACTCTCAAAGTAAACCTTGTCCTTCGTTAGTGCCTCTCTTAACTGCGAGTACCGAAGTTCTCGTGTCCCGCAGTTCCTTCGTGCGCACAACGCCGCCGCCGTACCCGCTGCCTGGCCTTGTCCCATACAGCTCACCGTGTTCCGCGTGGACATATGCGCCCTCCGGTCAGAAGTTATCATCATCCCCGCTACCAGCAGGTTCTCAATACCCCCTACCCGCAGCGCTCGGTATGGAATCCCGTATGTTCCACCCTTTCCTACCTGGTATCGCGGGGCCAAATCATGAAAACCGTACACAAACACCTCGTCGTCAAAATGCCTGCCCTCGACCACATCCTTATGTGAAATATCATAGTCACACCTGACCAATCTGCCACGTCTGATGTTCAGGCGCGGGCTTGTCCTGGCAATGAACGCCCTCTCACAGCCGGGCACATACTCCCTGAACAGCTCCACCACCTTGGCCTGGCGCTTCCGAAGCTCCAGCTCGGCCCTGGCCACCGCATCCCTGTCCGTCGGACTCACAGGCATCTTCATATTCACCTTGATAAACATAAAATAATTGTCGTGCACCGTCGTGGTCACCACCGACATCCCGATCGCACGCGCAGCCTCTCTAAATCCCTCCGGTAGATTCGCCAGTCTGCCGTCCAGCCGGACAATCAGGCCGTCCTTACCGCTGCGCCGGCCCTCACAATACTGAGTAAGAGCGTCGTGCGACTTGAGAAACTCGTAGTACTTTTCCACGCTGACGTTGGCCAGACCTATACTGTTGCACACAGCGTAATCGTTCGGCTCGGTGTACTCGGCCCCCGCAAACGCCGAAAGATCGCCATACGCAGTGCAGTCAACAAACGATTTCGCATAAAAAGCCTCCCTGCCCGACCTGCTCTCCACGACCACCCCCCTGACACGCGAGCCGTCCATAATCGCCCCCGTCAGCAGAGTGTTGACACACACAAAAACACCCGCTTCCTCCAGCATCTCGAATGTAACAAGTTTATACTTTTCCGTATCGATCGCCGTACACACCGAATCGTAGTCGTAACCTATGGACATCTCCGCGTGCCCCGAGCTGCCGCCGACCTTGATCAGCCGGTCGATCACCTCCTGAGGAATCCCCCGGACAACCTGACGCTTCTCCACGCCCGGGAACGCCTTCCATAGGTTGTAGAAGCTGTGAAGCGCCGTACCCCCTTCCGTCACCGTCCCGCCCGGGTACCCCTTCATTTCGATCACAACGGTCTTTGCCCCCTGGCGGGCCGCCGCCAGGGCTGCCACAACACCGGCCGTTCCCGCCCCAACCACGACCACGTCAAACCTCCTGACGGGAAGCTTCTTTGGGGGTTCCTCGTAGTAGCCCTCGGGTTCGGCCTTAGCCTTCCGGGCCTCACCGCCTCGCCCGGCCGCCAATAAACCCATTCCCAGCAGCAGGCCACGCTTGGAAAAGTCTCGCCTGTTCATTTTCCATCTCCTGATACAGTCCGGCCGGCTCGCCAGCCCTTCCTTGACATCAACGACCACATCTTAGTCTACCCCCTCGAAGAAAGCAACCGCTCGACTCACGCCCCGGGGCCCGGTTAAGGCCGACCCCGCGAACTCCCACAACTCAAAGCGAACCTTTTGACACCATAAATTGCTGCAAGCCGCAATATTACCAGCAGTAAAACGCCAATCAAAGCGGCCAGCCCGACCGCCTTTGGCACCGCAACCCTCCATTTCTCGCTGATTACCACACTGTCAGACGGACTCCCAGCCAGCATGAACGCCTTAACTACTGCTCAGCCAAAGAGTTACGTCATTGATAGGTCTATTTCCCAAAAAAATAGCGTCCCATAAGCTTTTTTGCTTGACAAATCTCGAAAAACTGTGTAAATTAACAGCTGTGAAGTTACGTAGTTTGCGCTCTTTGACTTGTCAGGCTCAGCTGGTAGCCGACGGACGGACCGCTTCCGGAAAAAGCACCGCTCAGGCCGGTGTGCACGCCAAAAGCGGTCCCCGCGCATCCCTGTTCAAGGGCAGTTGAGTTGTGTTGCAGACTTACCGTCAGTTTGTTGCCATTTAGAGTTGGACCAAACAAGCAGGCACAGGTTGGTGAAGATCAGTTGTAGCTTGTTTGTCTTGCGTTACCGACGGCAGACACGGCGACAGGTGAGAATCGTCTGTGGTTGTCGCTGGTAATGGGTGTTATTTGCTGAAGGATTAGATTTTAGGTGTTATAGGGAGGAGCTTACGATGAATAAGTCTCTCGTTGTGTGTTTGCTTGTTATATTGGGAGCAGGCTCAGCTGCGTTCGCTACTACCACATCCCAGATATGGTACTTCGAAACCGACGCGCTGACGCCGGCACCCGATGTCGTCAACAACCCCAATGGTGATCCGCTCCTGCAGGTGGTACCAGGACCGGGAGGCTGGCTTGAGCCGGGGATTTGGTCTTTGTCGGGTGAGATAGACATCATCATCCCCAACGACCCGACCTTGCGTGAGCGCAAGGAAATCCAACTCGAGCTCTTGTGGGCCCCCGGTGGTCAGGATCCCTTCCTGCCGGACAGACCGCTTGTAGGTGTAAGTGCAGTGCCAATGGACGCGCTGTCGATGGCTGTGACCGACGAGCCCGCGGCGGGTGGCGACTGGATTCTCTCGACGTATCAGATTACCATCTGGCCGAATCCGCCTGAGGAATGGATCGCCATCAAAGGCGACATCCTCGTCGATCAAATCGCGATCGAGACCAAATGCGTGCCCGAACCGGCAACTCTGGGGCTGCTGAGTCTCGGTGCCGTGACCCTGCTCCGCTATAGCAGGAAACGCTGATACTTGCAAAAGTATTGGTTAACCAATATGTTTGTACAAATCGGGGCCCCCGCTGGCTAGCTCGGCTGGGGCCTTGCTTATTGCGCAGCTACTATTCACCCCTACAGGCGACCCTCCCCCCGGGCCCGGATGTGCCCGCACCAAGCCGCCGCGGCCACCTGGTCGAGAATCACCACCGGCCGTACCGCTATAAATAAAGAAAACAAAAGTTCAAGCCCGTGGTTCCTGGCATTCTTGGACGCCCTGCCGCTGCCTTTCCAAAGCGCTGGCCCTTTGCCCGATACTACGGGGCTTTTCGATCTCGGTGATTATGCTCCCGCCCCGGAAGATGGTCACCGTCCCCGTGGACTCGCTGACCACTACGGCCATCGAATCACTTACCGCGGTGATCGCCGCCGCCGCGTGGTGCCGGGCGCCGAGACCACGCGGCAGCTCGAATTCCTTCTGCCCTGTCGTCTTGAGGTACGTCCCGCACGTCTCTATTACGCCATCCCCCCGCACGATGAAGGCGCCATCCAGGCTCGCAAACTCTTTGATTGTCTCCTCGAGTGAGGGGTCAAGTATGTTACGTTGCTCTTCGGGATAACCGTTAAACGGATTTAGAATAAGCTGCCGGGTCAGCCCAAGGACCCTCTGCGAGTCTCCGATTACGAACAGAGCACCGACCGGCTTACCCTCACGCCCTTCCTTGCCGAGCTCCGAGGCAAGGTGCACCACACGGTCGATAACCTCCGGCAGAATGTGGGACGGACTGTCCTGGCCCTCTCCGGAGGTGGCAAACATCTCGTACTCTCGACCCACCTCCGTTATGAGCAGCGTGTCGAGATTACCGCTCCCAGCAATCCCCGCCAGAAAAACTATCGTATCCCCGCGCTTTATCAGGCCTCGCGTCAGAGCCAGGAATATCGCGATCTTCACCTGCCCTGTTCGGGTAAGAGGAACGTTCGGAACCCGCAAGAACCGTGTGCCACGGTGCTTTTGTGCCTCGTCCTCCGCAGGCGTCTTCGTCACATACACGACCTCCGTCTCAAGCCCCTCCAACGCAGGTAACTCCTTCTCGCCAAGGGCGTCCACATACACGAATATCATCTCGGCACCGCAGGATTTCGCAATACCGCCAACATGGTCCAGAAGGGTCTGCGTAACTCCCCTGGCCGCCTGCGCTGCTGCCTGGGACTCATCGATCGTTTTGCCACTGTTCAACCCGAGCTCTTCCACGACACACCTCCGGCCAGCTTCGCCAATATCTTCGAGTTCAGCAACGAACAATATCGCCCGACCAGCGTAGCCATTAAAATAAAATCATCTGGACGAATCAATACCGCTGTGTTACACACGGGCCGCGGCCCCGAAAGCCCGAGCAATCTGGACCGTCTCGCCACGGGTGGTTATCAGCGCCTCTGCCAGTTTGGCAGGACCAGAGCCGATCGGCCCTCGAAAGATGGCAGGCTGGCATCAATGCCGACTTCTTGGCAACATATGCAAGTTTCGCTAACACAACCACTTGGCGAGATCGGCTTCGCCCTGGCATATTTTTTGCACACTTTTTACCCGATGCCGGTGGAAAAGTTAACACAAACGACCTGACCAAGGGAGACAAAAATGAAGAATGCAAGCCCACTGAGAACAAGAGAACCGCTCACACTGCTCGGCTGCCTGATGATCTTCTATCTCGCATTGACGGGGCTGCCGCCGTCTGTCTCGGCGCAGGAACAGGAGAGTATCGCCACCCTGCGCCGGCTCGGCAAGGCGTTTGCTTCCGTCGCCGAGAAGGCGTCACCGGCCGTCGTCGGCGTCAAATCCGAGCAAGCCGTAACTACAACCCAGTATTTTCCCGACTACCAGTGGCCCTTTGATCCTTTTGACGACGACATCTTCGACTTCTTCTTCCGCCGCCGGATGCCGCGCAGACAAGAACCCCAGAAAAAGCAGTACCGTACAGCTCAGGGTTCCGGCTTTATCATCTCCTCCGATGGCTACATCCTCACCAATAATCACGTCGTCGAAAACGCAGACAAGGTCCAGGTCGAGCTGGCCGACGAACGCAAATTCTCCGCTGAGGTCGTCGGCACAGACCCCGAATCCGATCTGGCCGTCTTGAAAATAGACGCCCGCGACCTGCCCTATCTTAAACTCGCCGACTCCGACAAGCTGGAGGTCGGCGAGTGGGTGCTCGCAATCGGAAACCCATTTGGACTCAGCCACACCGTAACCGCAGGCATAGTCAGCGCCACCGGACGCACGGACGTCGGCCTGGCAACCTATGAGAATTTCATCCAGACCGACGCGGCAATCAATTTCGGCAACTCCGGTGGACCGCTGATTAACCTCGATGGCGAAGTGGTCGGCATTAACGCCGCCATCATCGGACCAGGTGGCAATATCGGTATCGGCTTCGCAATACCTATCAATATGGCCAAGTACGTCTACGAGCAACTCAAGGCAAATGGACGGGTCGTCAGGGGTTTTCTGGGCGTCCTCCCACAGGACCTGACCGTGGAGATGGCCGATGTGTTCGGCCTGAAAAACGGAAAGGGCGTCATAATCGCCGAGGTAACGCCTGACTCCGCAGCCGACAAGGCTGGCCTTAAACACAACGACATCATCCTTGAGCTCAATGGCAAGCCTATTGAGTCGGCCAACGACCTCCGCAACAAGATCGCCCGCTACAAACCCGGCACGAAGATCGAACTGGTCATCTGGAGAAATGAGAAGCAAAAGAAAATCCAGGTCACTCTGGACGAACGCCCCTCACGCGAAGAACTGGCACGCGGATCCTATGCCCTGCCGCCGGACATAGGCTTCTCAGTCCAGAACCTTACCGAGGAGCTGGCGAAGCGTTTTGGCTACGAAGGAGAGACCGGCGTCGTAGTCAGCAGGGTTGAGTCCGGCTCGGCTGCCGAGCGAGCGGGAATCACCCCCGGAATGTTGATCAAGGAGGTCAACCGCAAAGTCGTCCACAACACCCGTGAATTCAACGCCGCGGTCAACGAAGCCAGGGACCAAGGCCGTCTCCTCCTCCTGGTCAAGCGAGAGAATTACACGGCCTTTATCCTCCTGCCCCTGGAAGAATAGGGACGCCGGACGTCCGCTTCTTCCCGGCAGGCAAGGCAACGGCTGATAACTTTGTTTATCCTGTGCCGTTGGAGAACTATCCGGCTTTGCCGCCGTTGACAGGGCCATTGTCGCCCCGCCGGCGACCACGGTACATAGCCGGGTATCTCGCTGCCGGGAGATTCGCGAATCGAAATTCGCTCTGTAAGTCTTAGCGAGCCGGTTGAAGGCCCACGGCAGATTATGACACCGCCGACTTACAGCCGTCCGCCCGCGGGCTCGCTGCGATGCGGGAGGTAACGATATGACTATAACCAGAAAACTCACCAATGCGATGCTGACCTGCTTGCTGTTGAATCTGACCTGCGCTGCGGCGACCGCCTTGGGCGAGCTTGCCTATGATCGCCGAACTCCGGTCGTCAACGTCTACGAAAAGGCTCACAAAGCCGTGGTCAACATATCCGGCGAGCGCGTCGTCTCTTCCAGCATACGGCCGGGCTTCGACTGGCCGGACATATTCGACTTCTGGGGACCAAGGTTTCAGCAGCGGGTCGCCGTGCTCGGCTCCGGTGTGGTCGTGCACGAAGACGGTTATATCGTAACAAATGCACACGTCGTTGAAGGCGCAAAGCGAATCAAGGTAATCTTCAGTGACGGCCGCGAGTTCCTCGCCAACGTGGTAAACGCCGACAAGAGTAAAGACCTGGCCGTACTCTCCATCTCGGCCGGAGAAAAACTCTCCTTTGTCAAGCTCGGCAGAAGCAACGACCTGATGATCGGTGAGACCGTCGTGGCGATCGGAAATCCCTACGGCTACGCAAACACCGTCACCAGCGGAGTGATAAGCGCCATCGGAAGGGATATCGAGGTCACCGAGGGCTTCTGGCTCAGAGGTCTGATACAGACAGACGCACCCATCAACCCCGGCAATAGCGGCGGACCCCTGCTCAATATCAACGCCGAGCTCATCGGCATCAATACTGCCATAAGGGCCGAGGCCCAGAACATAGGCTTCGCCATTCCCGTTGATACCCTCGTCGACAACCTCCGCCATATGCTGATGCCCGAGGAGCTCCGCCGAGTCAGGCTCGGCCTGGTCGTTGGACGCAACAAAAGCATCGGAAGGTTCACCGGCCTGGTGGTTGACTCGGTGACCACGGCAAGTCCGGCAGAAAAAGCCGGAATAGCCCCCGGTGATATTATCCTCTCCATCGACGGCAAAAAACTGGCCAACGTGATCGATTTCTACGTCAGCCTGATCGGCAAGCAGATCGGAGAGCCCATCACAATACAATATGTCAAGCCGCACCGGCTCGCCCCGCAAAGCAAGACCGCAAAACTCACCTTGGAAGCCCGCCCATTGCCCGACGGACGCAAGCGCGTGGCAAAATTCTTCCAGATGGAGGTATCCGAGCTTACCGCCAGCGTCGCCCGAAAATTCGGCTTCGAAAGCGCCTATCCGATCCTCATTATAACCGCCGTGCACGCCCGAGGCGCAGCAGCCGACGCCGGCCTGGCACCAGGAGACCTGATCCTTGAAATAAACGGAGCGACCGTTAGCAATAGCAAAGAGCTCTCCCTCGTGATGGAAAAGGTCAACCAGGGCGATCTCGTCAGAATCAAGCTGATGCGCATCAGCATAGGGCTGTTCGGCCAGATCCAGCGGCAATACACCGTAGTCCTCCGGGCCGACAGCAGCCGCACCGACCCTCGCCTGTTCTCCTCGATTCCCCCGGACCACCGCCCGACCGCCACCGCAACGTCGGCTCGGCCGGCTGGCTAAGCTCCCTGTGTATCCCCTAATAATCAGCCCCCGCAAGACTATTGTCGCACGAGGCTTCCCACGCAGCCAGGGTAGCCTTCATGGAAGCAACGATCTCCGCGTGACTACTGGCGATATCAGTGCGCTCATATGGGTCAACGACAAGGTCGTAAAGCTCAAAGGTCGAGCCGCCGTCGGTGCTTATCAACTTGTACCGGTTATCTGTGAGAGACTTCCTCTTTCCTGACTCAAAACCTATGGGCATAGGGCGCTCGCTCATCTTCCCCTCGATTACCGGCAACAAACTCACCCCGTCGATAGGCTTCGGCTGCCCTTCCATCTCGAAACCAAGAACGTCCATCACCGTCGGGAAATAGTCCGACGTACAACAAGGCATCTTCACCACTGTGGGCCTCTTGATTCGGCCAGGCCATTCGAGCAACCCGGGCACCCTCACTCCCCCCTCATACAGGCTGCGCTTGCGCTCCCGGAACCCACCGGTCAGCCCCGGCGTGCCATTCTCGGGCCCGTTGTCACTGCTGAACCAAAACATCGTGTTTCCCGAGACGCCCAGCTTCTCCAGCTCCCTGCGCAGACGCCCTACCTGTTCATCCATAGCCGTTATGCACCCGTAGTAATCCTGCTCACTGCTGCTGCAATCCGGGTACATCGCCCTGTACTCTGGACCTGCTATGAAAGGTTTATGGGGCGCGTGGAACCAGATAACCGCAAGAAACGGCCTCTTAGCAGCGACCGCTTTACGAAAAAAACGTATCGCCTGGTCCGCGATTACCCTGGAATCGTCGCCGGCCAGCTCCGGACTGTCGATGGGAACGTAATTGCCATCCTGCCGCCAGTAATAAGTCCCGTAGAAACCCTCGCTACCAGGGCTCTTCATCGGGTCCCACGTCGGGACCTTCGCCTCCGTGGAAAAGCACACGTCGAACCCATTTTCCCACGGTGGAGAGTAATGCTTTGTCGCGCCGGGACGGCCGCGGTTGCTGTCCCTGATCTCGGTCGTCAGAGTTCCCAGGTGCCACTTGCCGAAATGTCCCGTCAGGTAGCCCCGTGCCTTGAGAGCCTCAGCTAATGTTACCTCCTCGCTTCTCATATGGCCAGTGTTGGCAAAGAAAACGCCATACCGGTACGGATGTCGGCCCGTAATGCAACTGCCCCGCGTCGGTGAACACACCGGCGCACCAGAATACCACCGGTCGAACCGAATACCCTTGGACGCCATATCATCGAGATTCGGCGTCTTGATAACAGGATGCCCATTGTAGCCGACATCGCCCCATCCGAGATCATCGGCCATACACAGGACAACGTTCGGCCGGTTCGAGGCCATCTCTATCCGCACAGCCCTGTTCGACAGCACAACTGCGGCCGCCGACCTGCATTTTGAAAGAACCACGCCGCCTGCTGTCCCTGCACACCGCTTTAAAAAACACCGACGATTCATAAACACCTTACCTCCTCTCCGGCTATCACTTCTGCTTGGTCGGCTCAACGCCAACCACCTTGAAAGGTATGGCCGGCACAACGGCTGTGAAGCTTTCCTTGCCGAGCTTCGTTGTGCCCGTGAGAATGATGTTGTGCCTGGTCCCCGGCCGGACTTGCTTCTGCAGTGTAACCGTAACGGTAGCCTCGTTCTTGCCCTTTGCAATAACCGCCCGCCGCACGGCAACGCCCTTCGGCGGCTCATCCGCCTTCAAGATTATCGCCCCGTCCGCTCCCGCCCGCCGAACAACCTCTCGACCACCGAGCACCGCCTTGCCTACTATCGATGGCCTGACGACCCCGACGGCGGAATTCTCAGGAGCCGTCACGGTAAACCGCACCTGATCCTGGCCAGCCGGAACCACCGCATCTTGCACCTCAACAGAATCCCAAATCCATCTCGCTCGCAACCCTAACCTGACAACACTATTATCTCAAAGCACAACCCGTAAGGCAAGAAATTTACAATCGCGAAATACCTTGGCCAGGGGAACAAAGTTTATCTGATGCCCCCAAAAAGGACGCGCCCGAAGAATCGACTTAGCAACGCCACGACGCAGTGCCAGGCCAGCCTGCGGCCGTAGCTGCTGGCACCGCCGCAGCAAACAACGGAAAAGCCTTCGGCCTCTGACGACGTGCTTGCAGAATCCTCGCAAGCATATTATCCTTGTTGCGCCGGGTCGTGCGGTCGCTGATCCTCAACTGCTCTCTTTAGACATCGGTTTACCCGGATGGTATAAGACGGGCCGAGCCTGAAATTGTAACGACCAAGGGCACACGAATCGTCAGTCGCAGGAACGACTAAGATGCACAGGCAAATAACAATCAGGGTTGTATATCTGGTAGCCGTGTTGGGTATCACCTGTGGCTGGCAAGGCCGAACAACAGGTGCACCGGCCAACGAGGCAGAGTTTACAAGCCGGCAAGTAAGCCTTACAGTGAACGTCACGTCAAATGTATATACGTACGAGCTGAGCAACTCCGGACTCGTGCCGATTGTCGGGTTCGAGCTGCCGCATCACGCTGCCTACAACTTTCAGGCGCCGCAGGGGTGGAAGATAGAAGCCGACCAAACCGTATTCCGGACGTGGTGCACCAGGGCCGAGGATGCCATCGCTCCCGGCGAGAAGAAGAAATTCTCAATGCGCGTCAGCAGCAAGGGGGCGGTTTTAGGACGCGCACCGGCGCGATTGAGCCTACAAGGAGGCCAGACGACGGTCATCCCCCGCGTATGGGTGCCCGTGCACGAGCGACGCAGCTATATCTGGCTCATTCCTGCGATCATCTGCCTGCTCGCAGTGACACACGCAATCCTAATAGGCATCAGGCAACGACAAAAGGCAAAATCCCGCCTCAGCGCTTGAGCTGTTCGGGCGTAGGGAAGTGCTCCGTCACAAGGATGGGCACCGCCTCGCGGAAGAGCCTTGTGCACAGCTCGATCGCAGCCTCCGGGCTGCCATCCATCGGATAGCCTGCGACCGTCTCGATCTTGCTGAAATAAACGTGCCGATTCCCGGGCTTCCCGATGATCCATCGTACCTGTTCGCGGCTGTGCTTGAATCGACCGTCAGCGCAGAAACAAAACACCACAACCTTTCGCTCCGTCTTTTCTCTCAATAGCAGCAAGCGCGCCTTTACCCTCGGGCTCTGCGCCAACTCTGGCACATCTATGATGATATTCTTCATCTGTTCGATAATCGCACCACCCTGGCGATAGCAGACGTCCGGCGTGTGGGGAACCTTGCTTCGTGGATCGCTGTAGTACGTCACGAACAGAACGACCGCCGCCCGTTCCCCAGCGGGGACCGCCCTGGAAAGACGGACAATAAGATATTCGTCCGTCTCGATCTCGTCGGGTGGAATGTCGGACCGAACCCAGCCTGTCCTGAAGGAAGGCAAACGCGAAATGTCGAACTCCTTGAGGCTCTTGCGAATAGCAATAGGCTCCTTTTGGTAGTGCCGGGCCAACGCCTCGAGGCCGGGGCGAAGTCCGAGGGCGGCCGCGGCAAGAATGGCAAGCGGCAGCAGGAACCCCGCTGAACAAAAGGAGCGAACGACGGAACTGGTGGTTTCGCTTCTATGCATCGTCGGCCTCCGGTAGCCTAACATCTTCGTCTATTTCGCTAAAGACCTCGAATCTCACCGAGCTGGTGCACGCAAACAGCAGGTACGCAACCACCAGCGAAGCAACCGCCGCAAGGTACCTCGCCGGGCAGGCCGCCGGGTCAGGCGCAATGTAAACCTGGATAACCGCCTGCAGGAACAGCCGGAAAAAGTTACAAAAGAGTATCACAGGTATGGCAGTGCACGCCACGAAAACAAGGCGCGGCACCGACCTTATCCGGGAAAAGGTAACAAACACACCCACAACCGCAAAGGCGATCAGCAGCTTCGCGCCGCGGTTCGATTCACCCAGAGCGACGACCCCGGAGCCCCGGCCGGACTCAAAGAAGATGTCAACCCCTCGCACGTCCGTCTCGAACCCGGGCAACAGCCCCAGTGCCTGCGCAACGGCGTTTATTGTGTACGTTTCCGGACGGATGATAAGGCGCGCGTAAATACGATACCCCAGTGGGATGGCCAGGCCGACCAGCAGCAGCATAGGCAATGATACCTTCAGGCTCCGCCAGCCACACGTAACCACCACCGCCCCACCAAGAACCGGCAAAATCGCAATATCACGGATGTACCCGTAATTAAAAGGCCAGCTCGCAAGCGCGTACAAACCAAGCCCCACAAGCAAAAGAGCAACCCCCCAGAGAGAGCCGGATGACAACGCCTCCGCCAGCTCGACGCGGCGAAGCCATATCAACAACGCTATCAGAATTGGCACTGCAAGAGCGTGCACCCTCTCGGGCGAGGACGGCGCCGCCACGAACATGCCCGACAGCTCCGGCCAGAACGTCCACGCTGAAAATGCCACGAGCAAACCGAGCTTTGCAACCCGCAGCGGAACCTCCGCTGGACTTGGTTGTTGACATTCTTCCATTTAAGCCATTGTCTCCGGTCAGCGCCGGCCCGTCCGTCCCGGCGAGCGTTAGGGTACGTAGTATGCCCAGGCAGACCGTCCAATGCTGAAAACCTGCCAGTGAGAAAACAGGAACCTTTTCGTGTGCCTCTTGACGTCAACGGCAATCTGCGACTTGCTCTCCCAGCGGCGGATGTCCTCTATGATGGCCTCTTTCCGCGGGGACGGAATTAACGTCGGATTTTCTTCGTTCGGGTCGGCCACGAGGTCGTAACGGAAGACCTTCTCAATGTACGGCCAGTACACAATCTTTGTGTCCTGCTCCACAAAACCGGCCGGACTGTTCGCAAGTAACGACGAAAAATAAAACCGGCGCACGCCATCCGGCCTTTGCAGGGCATCACGGCCATCGAAGTCCGCCCGCTCGATGCCGAAGCCGACCAGGCTCAGGATAGTTGGCGTTACATCCAGCTGCGAGCACGGCCACTCTATAACCTGCCCGTGCTCAAGACGTCCAGGCCAGCTGATAACCCACGGCACGCGGATCACCTCCTCGTAGGGAATCCAGCGCCCCTTTTGCCGCCTGGTCCGAAAGCTGGTACCGTGGTCGCCGATCACACACAGGATGGTATTGCCGTCGAGCTTCTCCTCCCGGAGCCTGCCGCAAAACTGCCCGAGAAAATAGTCAGTGAAGCGGATTGTCTGGATGTATTTCTCGTATATACCTTCTGCTGGTTCCTCAAACCATTCGGGGACATCGAACGGGTCGTGCGCCACCGACGTGATCATCATCAACAAAAACGGCCCATCCTCCTGCTTGGCCCACTCAATGGCAGGTTCAATCAACCGGCAATCATCACCGCCGAGATACCCAACGTACGCCGACGGGTCCTCCAGGTTTTCTCTGAACCAGGCCCAGTCGAATCCGAGGTTACTGAAGAAGCCGGGCGCGCACTCAAAGTTGCCCTTCGACATCTCGAAAAAGCCCGCCCTGTAGCCGACCCGCTTGAGGATCGTGGGCAGGCCCTCGTAAGGCTTGGCGACGGGCACGGCTTCGACCTCATCGGTCGCTATCACGGGCACAGTGGCCGTCAGCGTAGCCCAATACGCCTTGTTTGTATAGGGCACCGGCACCCTCGTGGTGCGGAACTCCACGCCCTCTGCGGCAAGCCTCGCCAGGGTAGGCGTCGTTTGACCGAACCGGCCAGACAAAGACGTAACCGAATGCGAGACCCCCTCCAGCAATATCAGCACGACGTTGGGCAGCTCCTCGGCCGGTCCGCTCGGAGCCGTGATCTCCCGCGCTCCGGCAAGGTATATGTTCGGGCTGTGGCAAAGCGGATAGGACTGCCGGCCGAACCCCCCGAGTACGCACTCCAGCGCATACCAGTGGCTGCTAAAATCCAGGACTTCAGCCGTGAAACTCGGAGGCACGCTCGGACGCAACGGGCCTCGTGCCAGTAACAATCCCACGACAACGATCCCCAAGACCACGGCGACGCGAAGATGATGCCGCCGCGAGTTATGAACTTTGGCAGGCCGAAGAAAAGCCCAGACAAACAAGCCACCTATGACCAGCGCCCCGGCCGCCAGCGAGATAATCCGCACAAGCCCTTGCAAAAGGTGCGCCCTTGCGAGGGGCCAAATATCGTTGAAATCGTTCACAAATAGCGCGAGAATCCCCGGTTGTAACTGCACGCCGGCGGTCATCAGCCAGCACGTATTCAGCGCAGACCACACTGCGACGCAGGCGGCAATGACCAGGGCGCAGCGAGCACAAAAAGGCGACGGTCTGACCGTGTACAGGCAGCGTATCAACAACGCCACCCCAGCGAAGAACACCAGATCCGGCACTGCGACAGACGCCGTCAGGCCGACCAGGCCGGCGGCCCCGTACGGCCGGAGCGCCACGGCTTTGCCGTAAACCGTACAAACTAAGCCAAGGATCAAAAGGGTCGATTCTATGCGCGGCAGGACAGATCTTAGGGCGCCGCCCCGGCCGCGATGAAACGCAGCCGAAGCCTCTGCTCGCCTATCTGCACGCCGAAGATGGCCCGGTTCATCACGCATCGCAACGTCCCTTCCATCAAGCCTTGCCGACGGCACAAGCCCTCGCCCGATCGATTTCTCGTTGGACAGGCATATTATAGCTATATCGGACGGAATTCAGCACGGCTTTACGTTTCAAGATAGGCTCTGCCGCCCGGGCCCGCAGACCGCTGCAAGTGCAACCCTGCCGGGACGACAAACCACGCACCCGATGCCACCGTGCTCGCTTCACCTGCACCCAGGACACACTTAGGCCCACCTCCCTTCACCCGGTGCGTGCTTACCCCGCCTCCGTGCTTCGCAGGATACCCTCTCCAATCACTGCCCGGGACTGGATTCGAACCAGCACGACCCTAAGGTCACTAGCCCCTCAAGCTAGCGCGTCTGCCAAATTCCGCCACCCGGGCCCGATCCCGCGAATTATGAACAATCCGCGCCTGATTGTCAACGACGATTCCAGATTCCCC